>JAITSV010000029.1 GCA_031287575.1 Desulfovibrio sp. | reverse complement strand
CGCTGGGCTGTGGTCAGCACTTCCACCACTGCTCCCCCGTTAGCACTAGGTCTGGACATAGGGCTAGACCTATCTCCTATCGTTGGCGGGGTGTCCGGTCCAAATGGGGGCTACTCCACCGCCCCCCCCGTGTCCGCAAGCGCAGCACAACCTACTTGGTGCACAGGCACAACGTATCCTGTAGGCCAAGGCTGCGGGAGATTCGCGCACATCGCATTCCCATCGCCAGATCACCCGGAGGCGCTTTGCGCCGTAGGGAAGCTGGCGGCGAAAGGAATGCGGTGCAGGAAGAGTGGGGATAAAGGCACTGGAGCTATGCCGGGATACCGAGAGCATTGCGCGCATACGCATTCAGACGGGCAGATCGCCCGAAGGCGCGCCAGCGCCGCAGGGATGCTGCCCGGCGTAAGAATGCGGCGCAGGAAGCGTCGGGGGTTCAGGGGGCGGCGCCCCCTGGAACGCGGGGTTGCAAGGGGCCATCGTTCAATGGCCCCTTGCCCGTCGGAGACATAACGAAATCGGGCGTGTTCAACAGGGCTGGACTGTCTTCGTAGGAGCCGGGTGCAGCAGCGCTGAACCTAAATCCAACCCGTCGGAGACATAACGAAATCGGGCGTGTTCAACAGGGCTGGAGTGTCTTCGTAGGAGCCGGGTGCAGCAGCGCTGAACCTAAATCCAACCCGTCGGAGACATAACGAAATCGAGGGTGTTCAGCAGGGCAGGACCGCCTTCGTAAAGGCCGTGCCCGTTGGAGCTATGCCCCCTCCCCCCCCGCCGGAGGCCCTCAGCGCCCCGCGCTAATCATCCTGGTCCAGCATGGACGAGAAGAACGTCAGCTCTTCCGGGAACCGATTGTAGATCGTTTCCTTCACCATGCGGTTGATGGTCGAGACGGTGGACGCACTCAGCACGTCGCGCAAGAGTTCCTTGCACTCTTCCATGTTGGTGCGCCGCAGGATGTGCTTGATGCCCGGTATGGCCTGCGGGGCGATGGATATGGCGTCGATCTGCATGCCCAGCAGGATGGGCAGGCAGTACGGGTCGGACGCCACCTCGCCGCACACGCACACGGATATGCCCATGCGGTGGGCCGAATCCACCACGTACTTGATGGACCGCACGATGGCCGGGTGCAGCGGCTGGTACAGGTACGAGACGTGCTTGTTGCCCCGGTCGATGCCCAGCGAATACTGGATCAGGTCGTTGGTGCCGATGCTGAAGAAGTCCACTTCCTGCGCCAGCGCCTCGGAAATCAGCACGGCGGAGGGCAGTTCCACCATGATGCCCACGGGCATGTCCGGGTCGTAGGGCAGGCCCGCCGCGTCCAGTTCGGCCCGCACCTCGTTCAGGATGTGCTTGGCCTGCCGCAATTCGTGCAGCCCCGAGATCATGGGGAACAGCAGCGAGGCGGATCCGTGCGCGCTGGCCCGCAGGATGGCCCGCAACTGCCGCCGGAACACCTCCTGATGGCGCAGGCAGAAGCGGATGGCCCGCAGCCCCAGGGCCGGGTTGGGTTCCTCCAACTGGCTCTGCTCGGACAGCATCTTGTCCGCGCCCACGTCCAGCGTGCGGAACACCACCCGCCGGGGCGAAAGCAGCCCGGCGAGTTGGGAATACTCGTCGTACAGTTCTTCCTCGGTGGGCGAGGTGCGGCGGTTCAGGAAGGCGTATTCGGTGCGGTACAGGCCCACGCCGTCCGCGCCGCCGTCCAGCACCTGGGGCACTTCCTCCACCAGTTCGATGTTGGCCTGCACGTCGATGCGGTAGCCGTCCAGGGTTTCCGCGGGCAGGGTGGACTGGCGGCGGATGGATTTCTGGTAGTTCTCGAACTGGTACTTGAGGTCGGTGTAGTCGGCCAGTTCCGCCTCGTCCGGGTCCACCACGATGAGGCCGCGCAGGGCGTCCACGATGACCAGGTCGCCGTCGCCCACGGACTCTTCCAGCGACGAGACGCCGACCACGGCGGGAATTTGCAGGCTGCGCGCCAGAATGCCGGTGTGCGAGGTCTTGCCGCCTTCCGCCGTGGCGAAGGACATGATCTTGACCGTGGGCAGGCCCATGGCGTCCGCCGGGGTCAGGTCGTGGGCCATGAGCACGATGCGCTCGTCCGGGGTGCGCAGCGGTTCCGCGTGCTGGCCTACCAGACGGGCCTGGATGCGCTCGGCCACGGCGCGCACGTCCTGCACGCGCTCGCGGATGTACGGGTCCTCGATGGCCGAGAACGCGGCGGCAATGGCGTCCACCGCCTGGTCCAACGCCCATTCGGCGCAGATGTGGTGGTCGCGGATGCGCTGCGAGGCGGAACGGATAAGCTTGGGGTCCTGGCAGATCATCATGTGCGAATTGATGATCGCGGCGTGGTCGCGCAGTTCCGCGGGCACGTTGTCGCGGGCGCGGGCAAGGTTCTCGCGCACGTCGGCGGCGGCCTGCTCCAGGCGGGCCACCTCCGAATCCGCCGCGCCGGGCGGGATGATTTCGAACGAGACGCTTCTGCGGCGGCGGTTGGTGAAGAACGCCTTGCCGATGGAAACGCCCGCCGAAACGGCTATGCCTTGCAGAATCTCGCGCGCCACCGGCTACTCCTCTCGAAAGCGATTGCGGAACAGGGAGGAAAGGTGTTCCAGCGCGTGGCGCGCATCGGCGCCCACGCCGCGCAGGGTAAGGCACGTGCCCTTGGCGGCGGCCAGGGACAGGATGTCCAGAATGCTCTTGGCGTCCACTTCCATGCCGTCCATGGCAAGAAAGAGTTCCGCGCCGAACTTCTGCGCTTCCTGAGCCAGGCGGGCGGCCGGTCTGGCGTGCAGGCCCTGGTCGTTGGCCACGCACACCGTCACGGTAAGTCCTTCCTGCGTCTCTTCGATGGGTTCCTGCACGTCGTGTATCCTGTCGGCTATGGCGTCGGTATGGTTCGTGATGCGGGCGGCGTTCAGAAGTGCTGCCAGGGGCTGTTTCCAAATTAGGCTTTTCGTTCGTTGGCAAGGAAAACAAGCCTGCCATGAGGGAGTATACTTCTTGTCGTATTCGACCGAGCCTTAGCCGTTAGGTGAGCTTGCGAACCTTACGGATAAGGACAGCAGAGCTATGGCAGGTGAAGTTTGACGCAGCCAACGGGCGAAAGGACAATTTAGAAACAGCTCCTAGAAGCCCCAGGGCAACGGCATCCAATCATCGGCCCACGGCAGGGCGAAGGCCGCGGCGGTGGCGCAGACGGCCAGGAAAATTCGCGAAACGTGAAAGCGGCCGATCAGCCACGAGGCCAGCATGAGCAGCAGCGCGGACAGCGTCCAGCGAGGGGCGTGCTGATGATGCGGCCAGATCAGCCACAACAGTCCCGCCAACACCACGGCGTTGCACAGCTTCAGCTTTTCGCCCCAGTTGATGAGGTCCCACTGCTTCAGCCGTTGCAGCACCTTCAGCCCCTCGCGAAGGCCCGCCGCGAAGGTGAACAGCTTGAACACCTGCAACGAGACGAACAGCATCAGGCTCCACAGGAACGCCGCGCCGTTGTTGCCCGAAACCACCAGCGCGCAGGTGGTCAGCGACCAGAACACCAGCATGCTGCCGCCGAACACCGAATCGCCGATGGCCGACAGGGTGTACACGGTGGTGTCCTTCAGGGTGCGCAATACCTCTGCCGGAAAGGTACCGCGCGCGATGCGCGCTTCCAGCGACAGGAAGGTGCCCACCAGCAGCGGCGCCCAGAAGGGGTGGGTGTTGAAATGGCGCAGATAGCGCTTGCGCGCCTCGCGCCGGGCGCGCGGGTCCGGATAGATGGCGGCCAGCCCCGGTTCCATGGCGAACACGATGCCGATGTTCTGGTGCCCCCGCGTGTTGAAGGCCGCGCCGACAAGATACGACCGCAGAAAGCACAGCAGCAGCGTCTTGGCGTCGGGCATGGTGGTGGCGGGCGTGGGCATGGGGCACCGTGGCAAGGCCGTTGTGGTGTTGTGGACCTGTCGGGGGCGGTCGGATTGGTCTGCCTGATCGGCGGCACTGTCCGATTGACGGGGCCTGCCTGTTTGCCTGCTTGGTCGGCTGGCCGGGCAGGACGGGTTCCGCCGGAACGGAACGTCCGTTCGACCGGGGCCGTTCTACCTGTCGTCCTGCAACAGCTTGTAGATATCCTTCACCGTCCAGCCACGGGTTGCTTCATGTACCCGGCGGGCCAGTTCGCGCGGTTTCTCGTTGGGAGCGGCCCTGGCCTCGTCGGCCAGCAGGGCCAGCACTTCCGCGCGCGGGGTGGCGGTCACGGATTCCGGCGGACCGATGACTACCGTGATTTCTCCAAGTAATTCACGGGTCAGCTGCGTCCTGTTTTCCAGCCGTAGAAGGATAAACTCCTCGTGAGGCTTGGTCAATTCCCGCGCGATACAGCACTCGCGCGGGCCCAGAACGGCATGGGCGGCGTCCAGCGTATCGGCCAGCCTGTCCTTGCGTTCGAAAAAGACCAGGGTGGTGCGCACGGCGGCGTATTCCGCGAACAGTTTTTCCACGTCCGACCGCTTGCGCGGCGGGAACCCCAGAAAGGTGAACGGCTGCGGGGCAATGCCGCTGCCAGCCAGCGCGGTGATGGGGGCCGAGGGGCCGGGCAGCACCGAAACGTCGATGCCCTCTGCCCGGCAGGCGCGCACCAGCCGAAAGCCGGGGTCGGCCATCAGGGGCATGCCCGCGTCGGAAATGAGCGCGATGTGCGCCCCGGCGCGCAGTTCGTCGAGGATGCGCGGCAGGCGTTCTTCCTCGTTATGGTCGTGAAAGCTCATGAACCGCTGGGCGGACAGGCCGCACCGGGCAAACAGCTGCCCTGCGCGCCGGGTGTCTTCCGCCAGCACCAGCGCGGCTTCGGTCAGCACGTCGCGGGCGCGGGGCGAAAGGTCACCAGGGTTGCCAAGCGGTGTCGCCACCACCCAGAGACGCGGTGAGGTCGAAGGCATGGGGGTAGTGCTCCAGCGTCAGGGTTGCCCCGTCGTGCACCACGCACACGAGGTCGAAACGGCAGGGCTTGTCCCACGCGTCGTGGGCGGCCAGATACTGCCGGGCGGCGCGCACCAGCCTGCCGCGCTTGGCCGGGGTCAGCGCCTCGTCCGGGCGGGCGGGGCCGCTGGCGGCGCGGGTTTTCACTTCCACGAACACCAGGGTGCCCCGGTCGTCGCAGACGATGTCCAGTTCAAGGCCGCCGTGCCGCCAGTTGCGGGCCAGCACCCGCAGGCCGCGTTGGGTCAGCAGTCGGGCCGCCGCCTCTTCGCCCCGCGCCCCTATGGCGGCCTTGTCGGTAGCCGTGGCGGTGGCGGATGATGTGGCCGGGGGGGCGGCGCGGCGCGGCGTCACGGCAGGGAACCCTGCGTCTGGGACGGTTCCGGTCGGACACCGCGAAAGGTGGACCGGTGCTGCGGGCAGGGGCCGCGTTCGGCAATGGCCGCCATGTGCTCCGCCGTGCCGTAGCCCTTGTGCACGGCCAGACCGTAGCCAGGAAAGCGGCGGTCCAGGGCGGTCATGAGCTGGTCGCGGAAGGTCTTGGCCAGGATGGATGCTGCGGACACCGCCGGAACCAGCGCATCGCCCCCCACCACGGCGCGCTGCATGGGCGCGGGGCATGGGGCGGCAGCGGGGGCCATGCGCACCGGGCAGGGGGGCAGCCCCGCGAACACGGCAGCGGGGATGATCTTGTCCCCGTCGATGATCAGCGGAACATCGGGCAGGACACGCATATCATGCAGGGCCGCCGGAACGCAGCCGGAGGCGAGCTCGCCATTTCGGGCCGCGTGGCCGGGACGCAGGAAGCGCACGGCGCGCCACATGGCGTGGAAGGTGGCCTGCAAGATGTTGATGCGCTCGATGTCGCGCGGCCAGACCACGCCCAAGCCCCAGGCCACGGCGTGCTGTCGGATGCGCGGGGCCAGGGCCTCGCGTTTGGCGGCGGTGAGCTTCTTGGAATCGGTCAGCCCGGCAAGGTCGGGCAGCAGGGCGGCCAGGGTGGCCACGTCGGCGTGGGAAGGCAGGATGACGGCGGCGGCAACCACCGGCCCGGCAAGGCAGCCGCGCCCGGCCTCGTCGATGCCTACGTATGGCGTGGACGGGTGGGGGGGAGCAAGGTCCGCCAGCAGGCCCTGAAGCATGCCGGGCGCACCGGGTACACCGCTTCCGCCACGCACGGAACGCGCGCGGGGGGCACTGGCGCGGCGAGCGGGCGGTGACATGCGGCCTCCTGCGGATGACGGGACAGGTGGAGCGGGCCGAAACGAAAGGCAAGGTGCGTGGCCGGAGGTGGATGCGTCCGGCCCGGCTGGGCGTTCGCGGCACATTACCCGGACAGGGGATGTGTGCCGCGCCAACGAAAAAAAGGGGGGACCGGCGTGCCGGACCCCCCTTGCATGAAGCAGTCTGGCCTAGAAGCGGTTCTTGGGCTTGATGCGCGCGGCCTTGCCCTTGAGTTCGCGCAGGTAGTACAGGCGGCTGCGGCGCACGCGGCCTTCCGTCACCATCTCCACGCGGTCGATGAAGGGAGAGTGCAGGGGGAACACGCGTTCCACGCCCACGCCGTCGGACACCTTGCGCACGGTGAAGGTGCCGCCGGTGGTGCCGCGGTGGATGCGGATGACGTTGCCCTGGAACACCTGGATGCGTTCCTTTTCACCTTCCACGATGCGCAGGTGCACCTTGATGGTGTCGCCCGACTTGAACTTGGGCAGGTCGAGGCGCAGGTGTTCGCCTTCGATTTTCTTGATGATATTCATGATCGTGTCTCCCTTGGACCGGAGTTTTTCGCTATCGTGGGTTCGCCGGTTCCGCCTAATAGCAGTCGCCGAGAATCCTGTCCATGATGATGGCGGCGGCGGTGCGCACCGAAAGGTGGTTGTACCCGTCCATCCACCGGACGGGCCGCAGGGTGCCGTCGCACGCCGCCACGAGATGCGGCGACAAGCCGTGGCCGGTGCCGAACAACAGCAGCACCGGGCGTTCCGCGAGGATGGACCTTACCTGACCGACGGTCGTGTCGCCCGCGCCGCGCGCACTGGTTGCCATAACCAGGGGGCGCTGGCCCGTGCGGCGGGTAATGTCGTCCACCGCGTCCTGCACCGTATCGGCGCCGCGCACCAGCCCGAGCGCCTCGCCCCTGTCGGGGTTTGCCGCCAGGCCCGGACCCTCCGTCCAGTGCCGGAGAATGCCGCCGAGCAGTCGCCGTTGGTCCTCGATGGGGGTCACGATGTAATACCCGCCGAGTCCATACGTGCAGGAACAGCGGCCTATATCGTGAATGTCGAGGTTTGTCAAAGACACGGCCACCGATTTTTTTTCCTTGTTCAGCACCGGGTAGTGCACCAGGGCGCAATGCAGGTTGCGTCCGGGCCGTTCCACGGTTTCGGCGGCGTTGTGCCGCAGGAAGGCCATGTCGGTTTCGGTCAGCGGGGCTTCCGGCAGCAGTTCGGGCCGCAAGCGCAGGGTGGCCGCCAGCGACTGCTCGCGCCGCCACGCGGCGATGCGGCCATGGTCGCCGGAGCGCAGCACCTCGGGCACGGGCAGCCCCTCGAACACTTCCGGCCTGGTGTAGTGCGGGTATTCCAGCAGGCCGTCGGAAAAGCTTTCGTCCTCGCCCGATTCTTCCTTGCCCATGAAGCCGGGCACCAGCCGGGCCACGGCCTCGATGACGTTCAGCGCCGCCGATTCGCCGCCGTTGAGCACGAAGTCGCCCACGCACACCGGCTCGATGTCGAACAGTTCCTCGATGCGCGCGTCGAACCCCTCGTAGCGGCCGCACAGGATGGCCACGTGTTCTTCGCGGGCCAGTTCGCGGGCCATCTGCTGGGTGAAGCGGCGCCCGCGCGGGGCCATCATCAGGATGCGGGCCCTGGGGGCGTCTTCACGCAGGGCGCGCAGGGTGACGGCCAGCGGTTCCGGCAGCATGACCATGCCGGGGCCGCCGCCGTAGGGGCGGTCGTCCACGGTGCGGTGGCGGTCGGTGGTGGCGTCGCGCGGGTTGCGGAAGGAAAAGCCCACGGTGCCCGATTCGCGCGCCTTGGCCATGAGCCCGGCGGACAGGGGCGAGTCGAAGAATTCCGGGAACAGGGTGACCAGGGTGAAGTGCATGGCGGTTGCCCGGGCGCTATGCGCCGTCCGGTCCTGTTGGTTCCCCGGCCTCGTTCGGTCTGGAGGCATCCGCATCAGGCTTGCGGGCGGCGGATTTTTCCGGCGCCTCCAGATACAGCTCGATCAGCCCCGGTGGCGGAGTGATGCGCACCTCGCGTGTATCAAGGTCGATGGAGGCCACGAATTCCTCCACGGCGGGCAGCAGCACTTCCTTGCCGTCGGCGGTGCGGATGGACCACACCTCCTGCCCGCCGGGCATCTGCACGTCGTCCAGGGTGCCCAGCACCGTGCCCGTGTCGTGCAGCAGCACGCGCAGGCCCAGCAGTTCGTGCAGGTACACCTCGTCCTCGGCGGGTTCGGGCAGGCGGTCCTTGGGCACCAGCACGTGCATGCCGCGCAGGGTTTCCGCCGCGCTGCGGTCGGCTATGCCTTCGAACAGCACCAGCGGGCGGCCCTGATGACGCCGCACGGCGGCCACCGTATGAGGGCGGGGCGCGCCGCGCCCGGGGCGCAGCCACAGGGTGCCGCGCAGAAGCTCGGGCGATTCGGCCCAGAAGTCCACGCCCACTTCGCCGCGCAGGCCGTGGGGTCTGCCGACGAGGCCGATTTCGATGAAGGTGTCGTCGCTCATGTGCGCCCGTTGCGTGGATTGAAGGTGATGCTCGCGGGGCGACCGGCAAGGCGCCGCGGGTTTCGGCCCGCCGTGCGCGTGCACGGTCGCCCAAGCGACAAGAGCCCTTCGGCTTGCGCGTCCGGGCTAGTCGTTCTGATGGGCTGCTGTCGCGTGTCCGCCCCGTCCGGCCGTGTCACTACGTGCCAGAGGGGCTGACGGCTACTCGAGGATTTCGAGCACGGAACGCTTGCGCGCCTTGGTGGATGCCGCACCCAGGATGGTGCGCATGGCACGCGCCGTGCGGCCCTGCTTGCCGATGACCTTGCCGAGGTCTTCCTTCGCTACCTTCAGTTCGAGAACGGACGTCTGTTCGCCCTCGACCTCTGTCACATGCACGTCTTCCGGCTTGTCGACGAGGGATTTCGCGATGTATTCGACCAGATCCTTCAGCATGGCCACCTCCACAGGATGTTCCGCAGGATTACAGCTTCCGGCGAGGCGCCTCCGCGACGGGATACCGGGTTACCGGCGCCGCACTACCCGGCCTGCTTCTTGAGCAGGGCGCGGACGGTGTCGGTGGGCTCGGCGCCCTGGTCCAGCCACTTCTGCACCTTTGCGGTGTCGATCTTCACTTCGGCAGGGTTCACCATGGGGTTGTAGAAGCCCAGGAATTCCAGCGGACGGCCGTCGCGGCGCGCAGCGCTGTTGACGGCGACGATCCGGTAGAAGGCACGCTTCTTGTTGCCCATGCGGGCGAGTCTCAGCTTCACGGACATGATTTGGTCTCCAACTAGTCTGTGTATAGTATGGTATCTAGGGAAAAGCGCAAGTGGGCGAGAATTCCCACCCGACAACTTTTCGTCCTCAGCGCTTCTTGCTCTTGTTGCGTTGCTGCTTGCGCAGCTGCTTCTTCTTCTTGAGCGCGGTCTTGGAAACGGGGTTGGGACCGCCGGGTCCGGCTTCGCCGTCACCCGCACCGGGCATTCCCGGCATGCCGCCCAGGCCACCCAGTCCGCCCAGGCCTCCCAGTCCTCCCAGTCCCCCCATTCCACCAAGTCCGCCCATGCCGCCCATTCCGGGCAGCTTGGGCATGCGCGGCATCTTTCCGGCTGGCGCGGGTTTGCCCCCGCCCATGACCTTTTTCATCATTCCGCGCATCTGCTCGAAATTGTTGATCAGCTGATTCACGTCCTGCACGGTGGTGCCGGACCCCTTGGCGATGCGCTGACGGCGGCTGCCGTTCAGCACCTTGGGGTTGCGGCGTTCCTGCATGGTCATGGAATTGATGATGGCCTCTACCCGGCCCATCTCCTTTTCCGGCACGTTCATCTCGCCCAGCTTTTCGCGCAGCGCGCCCATGCCGGGAATCAGCTTCAGGATGCCTTCCAGCGAGCCCAGCTTCTTCAGCCGGCGCATCTGGGTGCGGAAGTCCTCCAGGTCGAACTCCGCCTTCTGGAACTTGCGGCCCAGTTCCTCGGCCTCTTCGGCCTTGATGGTGGACTGCGCCTTCTCGATGAGCGTCATCATGTCGCCCATGCCGAGAATGCGGCCCGCCACGCGGTCGGGGTGGAAGACCTCGATGTCCGAGAGCTTCTCGCCCATGCCCACGAACTTCACCGGCTTGCCGGTGACGGAGCGGATGGACAGGGCCGCGCCGCCACGGGCGTCGCCGTCCATCTTGGTGAGCACGACGCCGGAAATGTCGAGCGTTGCGTTGAACGATTCGGCAACCGTCACCGCGTCCTGGCCGGTCATGGCGTCGGCCACGAACAGAATCTCTTGCGGCTCGACGCGGCCCTTGATGGAGACCAGCTCCTGCATCAGGGTTTCGTCGATGTGCAGGCGGCCCGCGGTGTCCACGATGACCACGTTGCACTGCTGCTCGCGCGCGTCTTCCACGGCGGCCACGGCGATGTCCACCGGGTTCATGCCGGGGGCCGAGGGGTAGGCCGGGATGTCGAGCTGCTTGGCCAGCGTGTGCAACTGGTCGATGGCCGCCGGGCGGTACACGTCGGCGGGCACCAGGTACGGGCGCATCTTCTGCTTGCGCAGCAGGTTGGCCAGCTTGGCCGACGAGGTGGTCTTGCCCGAGCCCTGCAGGCCCACCATCATGATGACGTAGGGCTGCCTGCCGCGCAGGTCGAGCTGGGTGGTGCCGCCGCCCAGCAGTTCGACCAGTTCGTCATGGACGATCTTCACCACCTGTTGGGCAGGGGTAAGGCTTTTCAGCACGTCCTGGCCGAGGCACCGCTCGCGCACGCGCTCGATGAAGTCGCGGACGACCTTGAAGTTGACGTCGGCTTCCAGCAGCGCCAGACGCACCTCGCGAAGGCCATCCTGGATGTTGGCTTCGTCAAGGCGGCCCGTGCCGGTGAACTTCCGGAAAACTCCTGTCAGCCTGTCCGAGAGACTATCGAACATGAATACCCCGTCCGGCAAAGATCGTACGAGGAGGGTCGGTACAGGGGTTTG
>JAITSV010000014.1 GCA_031287575.1 Desulfovibrio sp. | reverse complement strand
ACCATAGCTGTAAGCTTACGAGAACCCCGCGCATAGCGCGGGGTTTTCTACATACAAAAACCGGCTCCCCTCGCGGGGAGCCGGTTCGTTGTTGCGCACTACTGTATTTTGCCTTTCAGGGGCTGTTTCCCGAATTAGGATTTTCGTCCGTTGGCAAGGAAAACGAGCCCGTCATGAGGGAGTATACTCTTCTCGTATTCGAGCGAAATGGCGGGCGAAGTTTGACGCAGCCAACGGGCGAAAGGACAATTCGGGGGACAGCCCTTAGTCGCCCATGGACTCCTTGGGGAGTATCCACACCATCAACATCTGCTGTTCCGCCTTGGTCAGGTCGATCTGCGACATGCGGCACAGGTCGTAGGCGTTGCGCAGAAAGGCCTTGCCCACCTCGCGCAGGTTCACGCCGTCCTGCTCGTTGAGGGGGTAGCCCCCGCGCGCAATGCCCACCAGCACGAAGTTCACGTGGCCCCGCGCGATGGGCAGGCCCGCCTCCACGCACCGGTCGCGCACGTTGCGCGAGGTGGTGGTCATGAAGAACCCGTTGGCGTTGACCTCTTCCACGATGATGCCCAGCAGTTGCCGGAAGTGGTCGGGCCGCAGCAGGGGCATGTCGGTCAGGCGGTGCACCTTCAGGGCAAAGTCGTACAGGTCGGGGTAGCGCGAGCGGAAGTCGTCGTGGGCGTCGCGTTCCTCGGGCTGTTCATGGCGTTCCGGGTCGTACAGGTAACCGGGCGGCACCGCCGAAAATTCCAGCCCTTTCAGGTCCAGCACGTCCAGCAAGTCGCGCAGGCGACCGTAGCCGAACCAGTCCGCGCCGGGGTCCACCTCGCGTTGCAGGGTCTGGGCCAGCGAGGCGACCCCCACGGGGGCGGGGGCATCGGCCACGGTGCGACGCACCACCTCGGCCACGCGGGCCAACCGCTCACCGTTGCCGCGCGGGGCATACGGGGCGGGGGCGGGGGCGGCTTCCGCCGGGCGTTCGTCTTCCAGGGCCTGCTGCACGAACCAGTCTTCGCGGATGCGCCACGAGGCGGCGGCGGTGTAGGCGGGCGAGGTATAGCCCACGGACAGCACCAGCGGGCGGCGGGCGTGTTCCTGCAACCGGATGAGCAGCGGCGTGAAGTCCGCGTCGCCGGAAAGGATGATGAATTCGTCGAAGCGGGTGGAATGGTTCAGCGCGTCCATGCAGTCCATGACCAGATGGATGTCGGCGCTGGTCTTGCCCTGATTGGTCAGGGGCGGGCAGTCCACCACCTGGAACGCGGCACGGATGAAGAACGGGCGGAACTCATGGAAGCACTGCGGGTTCATGTAACAGATGCGTTTCAGGATGCGGCGGCGCACCCCGTCGCCGTACAGCATGCGCAGGGCATGCCCTTCTATCCACTTCACCCAGCGCTGCGGATTGGTGGCAAAGGCGCGGGCGATGTCTTCGTCCTGTTCGCGCAGCCGGGAATAGATGTTGTCGAAATCCACGTACAGCGCGGCATATACTTCATCAAAGCCGGTAAAGCGGCCCATGTGCATCTCCTGTGGGGGAAAACGTACGGTCAATTCGCTGGGCAGCTTACACCCATGCGAAGGATGCGGCAACGGAAACATGGCAGGAGCGGAGTAGGCGCTTACCACGCCGGACCAGAAAAAAGTGCACGGCCTGACATTTCTTCACACACGTCTGACCCGTGCCGCACGGAACGCACCTGGGCGTGTCCCGTCATGTCCAGTCATGCCGAAATGCAGACATGCCCCCCCGTGCGCACGCGCACGGGGTCAAAGCATCCGCCGGGGGGCGGGCGCTGCCGAACCAGCGCTACCAAACCAGTGCTGCCGGCCCAGTGCCGCCGGACCAGTGTTACCGAACCAACCCCACCGGTCCGGCACGGCCCTGACGGCGTCGCGGCCCGACGGGCCTAAGGATTCTTGCGGGGCCTGCCGCGCTTGCGCGGGGCATCCGTGGTGGCGGGGGGATTGGACCCCGAAGCTGCCACACCCGGCTTGGCGGACTTGCCGGGCTTGCTGGACGTATCAGATGAGCCGGACGTGCCGCCCTTCTCTGCCGCGCCAGCCCTGGGCTTGCGGCCCGGCTTGGCGGAGGCCGCCGTGGCTCCGGTGCCGTTCGCACCCCCCGTGTCGGCTGCACCCTCCGTGACGGCCGTATCCTCCGGATCGGAATCGTCGATGTCCGCGTCACCCACGCCCGGGACATCAAGGCCGGGAACCTGGACGGGCGCGGGCGTGGCGGCCACGGGCACGCGCGGCATGGGCACGCCGGGGTGGCGGGTGGCGTGTTCCTGCACCAGGAAGCTGCCGGTCACCGAGTGGGGGTCGTCCATGATCTCTTCCGGCGTACCGGCGGAAACGATGCGCCCGCCGTTCTCGCCGCCGCCGGGGCCCAGGTCCACCACGTGGTCCGAGGCCAGGATGACGTCGGTGTTGTGCTCGATCACCGTCACCGTGGCGCCCCGGTCCACCAGCTGATTCAGCACGGTGATCAGCTTGCCCACCTCGTGCATGTGCAGGCCGGTGGTGGGCTCGTCCAGGATGTACATGGTGCCGGGCAGGCTGCGCTTGCCCAACTCGCGCGATATCTTGATGCGCTGGGCCTCGCCGCCGGACAGCGTGGTGGCGGGCTGGCCAAGGCGCAGGTACTCCAGCCCCACGTCCTCCAGCACGCCAAGGCGGCGTTCCAGCACCGGATAGTTCTCGAAGAACTGGCGCGCCTGGCGCACGGTAAGGTCCAGCACCTCGGCGATGTTCAGGCCCTTGTAGCGCACTTCCAGCGTCTCGTGGTTGTAGCGGCGGCCCTTGCACACGTCGCAGGTCACGTAGACGTCGGGCAGGAAGTGCATTTCCACGCGGATCTGCCCGTCGCCGCCGCAGGCCTCGCAGCGCCCACCGCGCACGTTGAAGCTGAACCGCCCCGGCTTGTAGCCGCGCTTGCGGGCATCGGGCGTCATGGCGAAGATGCCGCGTATCTCGTCGAATATCTTGGTGTAGGTGGCCGGGTTGGACCGCGGGGTGCGGCCAATGGGGGTCTGGTCGATGGACACGATGCGCTCGATGGTCTCCGCGCCCTCGATGCCCTCGATGGAGCCCGGCTGGTCCACCCGGATGCCCTGCGCCAACGCCAGATGCTTGTACAGGGTATCCATGACCAGCGAACTCTTGCCCGAGCCGGAAACCCCGGTCACGCAGGTCAGCACGCCCAGCGGCACCCGGCAGTCGATGCCTTGCAGGTTGTTGGTGGTCACCCCGTGCAGGGTCATCCAGCCGCGCGGGGCGCGCCGCGCCTGGGGCCGGGCAATGGCCATGTCGCCCCGCAGGTACTGCGCGGTAAGGCTTTGCGACGAGGACAACAGGGTGTCCACCGGGCCGAGGAACACCACCTCGCCGCCCAGAGCGCCGGAGCCGGGGCCAAGCTCTATGACCGTGTCCGCCTCGCGGATGGTGGCCTCGTCGTGCTCCACCACCAGCACGGTGTTGCCGCGCCGTTGCAGGCTGCGCAGGGTCTTGATGAGCCGCTCGTTGTCGCGCGGGTGCAGGCCGATGGAGGGTTCGTCCAGCACGTAGGTGACCCCCACCAGCCCCGACCCCAGTTGCGAGGCCAGGCGGATGCGCTGGGCCTCGCCGCCGGACAGGGTGGCCATGTTGCGGCCAAGGGCGATGTAGTCCAGCCCCACGTTGACCATGAATTCCAGCCGGTGGTGCAGTTCCTTCATCAGCGGTTCTGCCACCAGCGCGTGGCGCCCCTCGAAGCGGCGTTCGCGCAGCCAGTCCAGCGCGCGGGCCACGGACATGGAGCAGAATTCGTGGATGTTCAGGCTGTCCACCCGCACGGACAGCGATTCCGGGCGCAGGCGCGCCCCGGAGCACACCGGGCAGGCCATGCTCTGGCGGTAGCGCGACAACAGTTCGCGCCAAGCATCGCCGTACTGCATGCCCTGTTCGAGGATGGACACCACGCCGGGCCAGCGGTCCGCCGTGACCATGCCGCCGTTGGCGGCTATCGGGGCCACGGGCAGCGCCGGGCCGTGGTCGTGGCTCCCACTCCCCCCGTTCTCGCCGTTCCCGTTCTGGCCGTTGCCGCCCACCACTACGGACCCGCCCAGCCAGTTGCGGCGCAGGTTGCTGCCCGCGCCGCGCCCCGCCGGGCGACCGTCCTCGGTTTCGCCGTGGAACAGCGCGTCCAAGGCATCGGGCGAATAGGCGGCCAGCGGCGTGGACAGGGTGAAGCCCCAGCGCTTGCCGAGGGCCGTCAGGGCGTCCTTGTGGCGTTCGAACAGCTTGGTGTTCTTCCACGGCAGCAGCGCGCCGGTGTTCAGCGACAGGCCCCGGTTGGGCGCCACCAGCGCGGGTTCGAAATATTCCACGCTGCCAAGGCCCAGGCAGCGCGGGCAGGCCCCCTGAGGGCTGTTGAACGAGAACAGCTGCGGGCTGGGCGCGGGCAGGCTGATGCGGCAGGCCGGGCACACCGACTCCGTGGAATGCACGATGTCGCGCCCGGAGTTGGCCCCGCCCTTTCCCGTGCCGCCATCCTTGCCGTCCCCGACTTCTTTCCCGTCTTTCCCGTCCTTACCCTCGGCGGGCAGATGCACCACCAGCCGTCCGTCGCCGTAGCGCAGGGCCAGTTCCACCGAATCGGCCAGCCGCCCCCGGATGCCGTCCTTGATCACCAGCCGGTCCACCACCAGGTCGATGGTATGCTTGCGGTTCTTGTCCAGCGCGGGCACCTCGTCGATGCCCATGATGGACCCGTTCACCCGCACGCGCACGAAGCCTTCGGCCTTCAGCTTCTTGAACCGGTCGAGGTGGGTGCCCTTCTGGTGTTCCACCAGCGGGGCCAGCACGATGCACCGGGTGCCTTCGCCCAGGGCCAGGATGTCGGCGATGATCTCGTCCGCCGCGCGCGCCTCGATGGGCAGGCCGCACTGCGGGCAGTACATGCGCCCCAGCCGCGCCCAGAACACGCGCAGAAAGTCGTACACCTCGGTCACGGTGCCCACGGTGGAGCGCGGGTTGCGCGTGGCCGTCTGCTGTTCCAGCGAGATGGCCGGGGAAAGCCCCTCGATCTTCTCCACCTCTGGCTTGTCCATCTGGGGCAGGAACTGGCGGGCGTAGGCCGACAGCGATTCCACGTAGCGGCGCTGGCCCTCTGCGTAGACGATGTCGAAGGCCAGGGTGGACTTGCCCGAGCCGGAGGGGCCGCAGACCACCACCAGTTCGTCGCGGGGAATGTCGAGGGTGACGTTCTTGAGGTTGTGCTGGCGCGCTCCCTCGATATGGATGCAGGGCTTGCTCATGCGGTGGGTCTCGTGTGGGGCGGGCGGCGGAACCGCCGAAGCGTCGTGCGGGACGCGGGGTTGGAGTGACGGGGATGCGGAAACGCGGCGGTCGAAACGGGTACGAGCGCCAGGCCAAGGGACCGGATCACAGGACCGGGGCTCGTGGACGGGGCCACGGGCGCGACTGTTCGCGGCATTACGCAACATTACGCAGCAGGGGGTAAGATACGACATCCGGCGCGCGGGGCAAGTACCCGGCGCAAGATGGTCCGGTTACCATCGCGTGACCGATTCCTGTCCGAAGCCTGTCCGTGCCCAGCCCGGCAGCCGCGTGCCCGCGCCAAACGGCGTCCGGCGCGCCGTGTACCCGGTGCTGCCGGGTACGCGAACGCGCCGGAAAAATGCCATGCCGCGCGGAACGTTAGTGCAACGTTCACCGGTGCGGATTGCCCGCACCGGGCACGCCGGGCGCCGCCCCGCCCCGCCGCCGCGTTACATGAAAATGGAGGCCAGCAGCACCGCCGTAAGTAGCGCGGGCAACATGTTGGCCAGCGGAATGCGCTTCAGTTCCAGCAGGTTGATGCCGATGCCGATGACCATCAGCCCGCCCGTGGCCGTCAGTTCGTTCATCACCGCCGGACCCAGCAGCGGCTGGAGCACCCCGGCGAACAGCGTCAGCGACCCCTGGTAGAGGAACAGCGGCAGCGCGGAAAACAGCACCCCCACCCCATAGGCCGAGGCCAGGGCGATGGCCGCGAAGCAGTCGAGGATGGACTTGGTGAGCACGATGGTGCGGTCGCCGCGCAGGCCTTCGTCGAACGGCCCCAGAATGGCCATGGACCCGATGCAGAACAGCAGGGTGGCGGTGACGAAGCCATCGGTAAAGCGCGGGTTGCCGGAACGCAGCTTGGCCTTCAGGGCCTCGCCCGCGCGGGCGAAGGCGTCTTCAAGCCGCAGCAGTTCGCCGATGATGGCCCCGCTGAGAATGCTGAAGATCATGATCAGCGGGTTGGCCGTCTTGAAGGCCATCTGCATGCCGATGACCATGGTGCACAGCCCCAGCCCCTGAAACACGATGGCCCGCACGCGGTCGGGCAGGCGCGCGCCCAGCAGCATGCCCAGCGCGCCGCCGCCGACAACGGCGGCCATGTTGATGAGTGAACCGACGGGAAGAGTCACGATATGCTCCGTTTGTTGGAGCACCGTGATACCGGAAACCACGGGGACTTGGAAGCGGCTTTACCTGCCATTTCACAGCGGGCGCTTCACCCTGCGCGAGTGCGCGACACCGTGGCGGTGCGGGGTGCGGCCTTTCACATGCCGTTCTTCTCCATCCGGCCAGCGAAATTTGGCCAGACGAGATTTGGCCAGAAGGCATCCAGTCAGAAGACATCGGTCAAACGGCACCCAGCCATACGGCACCCGAGCAGGCGCCATGCTGCCCCATGACATCCGCCTGACGGCATGCATCGAAATTGCCGTGACAAAACCGGGATGCCGCCGTCCATGGCGTGACCCCGCTCACGGAAATTCCCCACGGTTCGGGCACCCTGCAAATGGACACGGCCCCGTGGCCCGCGTATCATGGCAACGCCGCCGCAGGCTGGCGGCGCATCGAAAGAAGGAAGGAGTTCACCATGCATCGCATTCTGCGCGCTGCCGCCCTTTTGGCGGCACTGACGGTGACGGCAATGGGCGCGGCAACGGCCCATGCCGCCGGGGGACAGGTCACCGCGCTGGACATGTTCCGGATGCTGCCCGCAACCATCTTCGAAAATACCGCCGAAGGGCTGAACGAAGAAGAAAAGCAGCAGCTTGCCGACGAAGGCGAAACAGATTTCTGGGCGGTCATCGAAAGCACCCCGGAACATTACGAAGTGGGCGCCCTGCCCATGCTGGACACGCGCGTTTCGGTGCGGGTGTTCCGCGCCGACAACGGCGACACCCTGGCCGCCATGGGCGTGAAGAACGGCGAGGCCTGCGCGCTGGAACTGTGGCGCCGCAAGCCCGACGGCAGGCTGGCCCCCGCCGCCACGCCGGAAGAGCCGGACATCGCCGAATTCTTCGCTCCCGGCTACAAGCTGCCCCCGGGCACCAGCCCGTCCGTCATGCTCTGTCTTGGCGAGGACGGCCTGGAAGCCCGCGCCCTGCTGTGGACATCCACCGGCCTCGCGCAGGTAAAATTCGACCACAAGGTGCTGTACCGCTGGAACGGCAGCGCCTTTTCCAAGGTGATCCTGCCCGCCGACGGAAAGTAGGGAAGTCGCGAGGGGCGGGGGAATTTGCGGTCCTGCGTGGTTTGGGGTTAGGCTTGAGATATTGCGGTCTGCCCGCGTGTCCAGAACGCGCCTGCACAACAGTAGTCCGCCCCTGCATGGCCAAGGCTGCCCCTGAGCGGTTGAGGGCCAGCCGTGCATGGTTGCGGGCTGACCCCGTGGGCGATCCGGCCCCGCCGCCAGCGGACACCCTTCCGGGCGCAGCACAACTCTGCCCTTGACCGGACCGTGCCCGCTGTGCCATAGCCCTTTCCCTACACCTGCCGGGATGGTGGAATTGGTAGACGCAGCGGACTCAAAATCCGCCGGTGGCAACACCTTGCGAGTTCGAGTCTCGCTCCCGGTACCAGAATGAAACAGCGGCCTGCGCGTGCATCAAGAAATGCGCGCGGGCCGCTGTGCCTTTTCCCGCCCCCCCCCCCTTGCCCCACACCTGTCCCACTCTCCCACAACCAGTTCCGGCCAGAGGCATCCGCCCCGCAACGTGTCGGCCCCCCGACATCTGCTCGCCGGGGACTCTCTTTTTTGTTTACATGGAATCAAAATGCGCCTACCCGGATTTTGTTGCCACGGAATCAAAATGGAGCCACGCATGGATACCGCCGACCACATCATCGAGGCGCTGACCCGCATCCAGGAACATGCCGACCTCATCCGCCATGGCGGCGACGAGGTGCACGGGGGGCTTTCGCTGGCGGAAACCCACTGTGTGCACTGGGCGGGAACCCTTGCCGACGCCAACGTCACGCGCATCGCCGGGCGCATGGGCATGACGCGCGGGGCCATCAGCAAGATGACCAGAAAGTTGCAGGCAAAGGGGCTGCTGGAAACGCGCCGCCCCCCCGACAACAACAAGGAACTGCGCTTCGTCCTCACCCCTGCGGGACTCCGGGTGTTCGAATCGCACCTGCGCTGCCACGCGGCATCGCGGGACGCAAAACACGCATTGCTTCGCGCCTACACGCGGCAGGAACAAGAGATCATCCTGGGCTTTCTCGACAAGGTGGCGGCATTGGCCGCCCGCAACCACGACAAGGACGATTCCGGGGAGGCCGGACATGACTGAACACGGCGGCAACACCACGCACAACGGTCGCATTGCGGCCCTGTCGCTGGCGCACCTCATCAACGACTCGTACATGAACCTCATCCAGACGCTGCTGCCCTTCTTCGTGGCGGCGGGTCTGGGCATCGGGCGCGGGGCGTTCCTCGTCTCGGCCTTCACCACCACGTCCTCCATCCTGCAACCCGTATTCGGCTATCTGGCGGACAGACACGGACAGCGCTGGATCGTGTACGTGGGTACGGCCTGGATGGCGCTGTTGCTGGGCCTGCTGGGGGTGACCGACAGCTACCCGCTGCTGCTCACGCTGGCGCTGCTTTCCGGCTTCGGCACCGCCGCCTTCCACCCGCAGGCGGCCGCCATGGTCGGCTCCCTGGCGGGCAGCCGCAAGGGTTTCCATCTTTCGGTCTTCTCGGCCGCCGGTAACGTGGGCTGGGCGGTGACGCCGCTGTTGGCGGTACCGCTGGTGAAAAGCCTTGGCCTCGGCATGACGCCCCTGTTCATCATTCCCGGCGTCGCCGTGGCCGTGATGCTCCGGTTCGCCGCGCCGCGCATCCCCTCCCGTGCCGCCGAGGCGGCGGAACCGCTGCTGCCCGTGCTGCGCCAGGTCTGGCCGGAACTGCTCAAGGTGGTGCTGGTGGTGTCGTTGCGTTCGCTGGCCTACTTCGGGCTCATCACCTTTCTGCCGTTGTATCTGCAGGAGCGGGGCATTCCGCTCACGCAAGGCGGGCAGTTGCTCTTTCTGATGCTGTTCGCCGGCGCCGTTGGGGGCCTGGTGGGGGGCAGCCTGTCCGACCGCGTGGGGCGCAAGGCAGTGACCGGCACGTCACTGGCGCTGAGCACCCCGCTCTTCCTGTGGTTTCTCGCCTCCAGCGGTCCCGGATCCATCGTGCTGCTGTGTCTGGCCGGGGCGGCGCTGCTGGCCTCGTTTTCCGTCACCGTGGCCATGGCGCAGGAACTCATCAGCCGCAACGCGGCCATCGCCTCCGGGCTGACGCTGGGCTTCGGCGTCGGCATTGGCGGCCTTGGCGTGGGGTTGGTCGGCATGCTCATCGAGCACGTCGGCATCGCTCCGGCAATCACCCTGCTTGCATGGTGCCCGCTGGCTGCCGCGCTGGCCGCTCTGCTGCTGCGTCCGTCCGGCACCGTGGCGGACACGGCGAAGGCCACCGCGTAAGGAACGTACCGGCGGCGGGGATCATGCCACCAGGCGTCAACCAGCCCGAAACGCGGCACCTTCCCCATGCACCAGCAACCACGTGCCCGTCAGCGCGGTGAACGGGGCCACGGTGACCAGCCCGATGCTGCCCACCAGCGTGTTCATGACTTCCGCCGCCACGAAGGGCAGGTTCAGGGCGTTCTCCAGCGGAATGCCCTGGGCCATGAACAGCATCAGCGTGGCGATGTACCCGCCGGAATAGGCCAGCAGCAGCGTGGTGGTCATGGTGCCCACCACGGCCCGGCCCACCCGCAGGCCGGAGGCCAGCGCGGCCCGGCGCGAGATGCCGGGGTTCTGGGCCACCAGTTCGGCCATGCTGGCGGCCACGTCCATGGCCAGGTCCATCAGCGCCCCGGACGAGGCCATGAAGATGCTGGCCAGAAAGATGCGTGTCATGTGCAGGTGCGGGTAGCCGGAATAGAGCACCGTTTCCGCGTAGGGGCGCACCGCGCCGTGTAACTGGAACGGCCCGGCGAAGGCCAGCGCCAGCCCGCAGGTGGCGGCAATGCCCAGCAGGGTGCCCAGCCATGCGGCCAGCCCGCGCCGGTTCATGCCGCCCACCAGCAGGATGGTGGCGGCGGTGATGGCCGTGGTCACGCCCAGTCCCAGCAGGATGGGGTCCACGTCGCGCAGCAGCGCGGGCACCAGCACCTTCCAGATCATCAGCGCGGAAAACACGAACGACAGCAGCGCCTTTACCCCTGTCGGCCCGGCGAATACCACCAGCAGCAGGGCGAACACGCCGAAGGCCACGGCCTGGGTGCGCAGGCGGTAGTGGTCCTGGGCCACGGCGTCGGCCACCTTGCCATCGCGCAGGGTAAGCACCAGCAGGGCCGTGTCGCCGGGGGCGAACACCTTGTCCAGTTCCATCTTGCCCACCAGTTCGTTGCCCGCCTGCCACGTCTGCCCGGCGTAGGGGCCGTCCAGCGCGCGCAGGGTAACGTACTGGGTGCCCATGCGGACGATGCCGTATTGATGCACCCGCTCGTTGTCCACGGACACCACCGTGGCCCGGCAGCGCACCGCGTTATCCGGCAGGCGGTCCTCGAAGCCGGTGGGCAGCAGGTACAGGGCCAGACAGGCCAGGGCCAGCACCACGCACAGCAGGGTATCGCGCCGGGTGGAGCGCAAGGGAATGTGTGGATGCGCCAGAACTGCCGGCGCAGATGCAGCTGAGGCAGTTGCAGGCGACACCGTTGCCGCCGCCTGCTCCGCGCCCTGTTCCGAACCAGATATACCCAAGACTTCGGCCCCTCCCGCCGCCCCCGTTGCGCCAGTTCCGCCCGTTGCGCCAGTCCCGCCAGATCCGCCAGTTCCGACAATCCCGTTCATCGTTCCTTCAAGCCCGTTGGTCATATGCTCTCCCGCGCGGTGCTGACCGCACCGTGTGCGTTCTTCCGCATTCCACACCTACCCGCTGTTCATGGCGAGCACCAATCTGGTCCCGCGCCCCCCCCCCGCCGCCCCGCATCTCCGCCGCCCATGCGGGAACGGGCCGAGCCACGGGATTGTCCCGCCGCCCGGCCCGCAGTGCGGTCGCCCTTGCCGGTTCAACCCGGTCCTTGCCGGTCCTTGCCGGTTCGTCCCGATCTGCCCCGATCTGCCCCGATCTGCCTAGTTGGCGGCCACGGCCTGCGCGGGCTGCCCGACGGCCTGCCCGACAACCGGGCCTGCCACGGCACCACCCGCGTCCGCCTTGGCCGCAGCCTTCACGCCAACCTTCAGGCCCATGGTTTCGGCCATGCGGGTGAAGATGTCGGTGTTGTCGTAGAACCCGCCAAAGCGTTCGGCCCCCACCCCACCGGCGGATGTCAGCACCGGCACGCCGGTGTGCGAGTAGGTCGTCCACGCAATGCCCGATTTCTGGTTCAGCAGGTGGGTGATGGTCACGGTGAACGGCTCGTATTCGCCGTACAGCAGATAGTCCTGCTCCGACTGGTTCTTGGCCTCGCCGCCCTGCATGCTGCGGTCGAAGGCGGCGCGCAGTTCCGCTGCCTCATGGGGCTTCAGCACCATGCCCGCCGCGTCGCCTTCCTTGGGCAGGGCGGCCAGTTCGGCGTCGGACAGCACGGACAGGCCGAAGTTTTCCTGCACCATGGGCAGCACGTCCTCGAATTTGCCCTGCGGGTTGGCCTTGCGGAACGCCGCGAACTTCTCGTCGAAGGCAATGTACGAAATCTTCTGGTGCTTCAGGCGGGTGTGGTACGAATCGTACTTGGTGCCCGCAAAGCCGATGGACATGCCGCCGGTCTCGTGGTCGCCGGTGACGATGACCAGCGTGTCGGCGGGGTGCTTGCGCTGGAACTGCATGGCCTCCGCCACGGCGGCGTCAAAGGCCAGCACGTCGGTGATGGAGCTGACGGCATCATTGGCGTGGCAGGCCCAGTCCACCTTGCCGCCTTCCACCATCAGGAAGAAACCCTTGGAGTTATCCAACAGTTCAAATCCCTTGCGGGTCATTTCGGCCAGGGTCACGTCGCCGGGCGCGGCGTCCATGGCGTAGGACATGGCCTGCTCGTCCTGCAGACGCGGGTTCACGAACACCACGCGCTCCCTGCCGGGTTTCAGGGCGCGGAACTCCCCGGCGTCGTTGATGTAGCGGAAGCCGCCCGCGCGGATGGCGTCCAGCACGTTGCGCTTTTCGCCCTCCAGCTTCGACTTCTTGCCCGCCGGGTCCAGAAAGCCGCCCCCCGCGAAGTAGTCCATGCGGCTGGCGGCCAGTTCCAGCCCGATTTCGTAGTAGTTCTTGCGGCTGGGCTGGTGGGCGTAGAACGCGCCGGGGGTGGCGTGGTCCAGCGAGACGGTGGAGACGATGCCCACCTTCATGCCCTTGTCGCGCGCCATTTCGGCGATGGAGGTCACCGGCACGTTCTTGCCGTCCACGCCAAGGCCCCGGTTGGTGGTCTTCACCCCGCAGGCCATGGCCGTTCCGGCGGCGGCGGAATCGGTGATCAGCGAGTCGATGGAATAGGTGGTGGTGGCGCCCTGCACGGGCAGCTGGCTCATGTTCAGCTTGACGATGCCGGGGGTGGTGTCGCCCTTCTGCGCGGCCAGATACAGTTCGGCGGCGTTGCGCTGAACCATGCCCATGCCGTCGCCGATGAGCAGTATGACGTATTTTGCCTGCGCCGCCTGCTTCGCATGGGCAACGCCCACGGTGCAGCACAGCAGAATGGCGAACAGGGCGATGGCCGCCCGTGCCGCGTGATGCCAACGGGAACAGTTCATGGACCGGACCTCCTGCATGGTGGGACAAGGTGGGGTGCCCGACTGGGTCGACTGGGCCGATGCTGCATCCGTGCGAGTGGGGGCGGATACCGGCGGCACGGCGGACGGGCGATACGAATGCCCATCATGTCGCCCATGCATGTGACGCGTGCATGACGTTCGGACGGCGCTTGCGTCTCGTGCGGTGTGCGCTTTCGCAAGACGCTGCAACGCAAAGGACCGCACGCGATTATCGCATGCGGCCCGATAGTACGGAAGGAACGAAAGGTGGAAGAGGCTGCACGGTTCCGAAGGCCTGCCCCGGAAGGGGGCTCCTGCGAACCGCAGCCCGCGAAAAGGCAACCCGGTTGCGTGCGCCGAATCCCTATCGGTTCTCCGCTTCCTTGCGGATGGCGGCAATGAGCGCGGCGGCGTTGGTCACGTCGGTAACCTGCCAGTTGCCCTCCTGGCGCCGGGTCAGGGCCAGGTCCACGGGGTAGGAGCGTTCGCTGCCGTGGTCGAACAGCGTGACGGATGCGGTGGCCTTGTCGCCGTCGCGGGTCACGGACTTCACGCCGCGCAATTCCTTGCGGCCTACCGAGGCATCGGAAAACAGGGGCGAGAACAGGCCGCCGTCGGTGGCCTTGCGTTCCTTCTTGACCGGCTTGCCGGAGAAATTGCCGGAGGCCACGCCCCACACCACGAACTTGCGGGTTTCCTCGGCCACCAGCAGCTTCATGGTCTGGGCGGTCTGCGACTGCGCGCCCGACTGCACCGCGCTGGACAGCATGGCCAGCAGGGGCAGGGTTTCCGCGCTGCCGGAAACGGCCTTGGGCGGGCGGGCCACCAGGTCGGACATGAAGGCGTCCACCCCGCGCTGGGCGATGCGGCCCACGTCCACGTACCGCTCCAGCAGGGCGGCGTCGTTGGTGTCGATGGCGGTCTGCACCTGGCGCAGGGCGGCTTCCGGGGTTTCCTCGGCGGCGGCCAGGCAGGGGGCGGGAACGGAGACGGCAACGGCCAGCAGGGCGGCGGCCAACAGCAGGCCGAACGGAATCGAGCCAAAGGAAATCAAACTGGACGAACGAAAACGACGAAAATATCCGGGCATGTGAAGCTTCCTGTTCTGGGGTTGGAGCCGCACTGGCGGCTCATGCGGCTTCTACCCCAGCGGGGGGCCGGGGTCCAGTGCTTACCCCGCGCAGGCGGCGGGTACCCCGCCCTTCACGGCAAGGGGCAGCCCGCTGACGGCCAGAATCACATCTGTGCAGGCAGCCGCCAAAAGCTGGTTGGCCTCGCCGGACAGGTCGCGGAAACGGCGGCCCAGCGGGGTTTCCGGCACCACGCCCCAGCCCACCTCGTTGCTTACCACCGCCACGGGTACGGTGGCCGCGCGCAGCAGTGCCGCCAGTTCCTCCACCCCGCGCAGGATGGCCGCATCGTCATGGCCGGCCAGCATGCGGTTGGTCAGCCACAGGGTAATGCAGTCCAGCAGCACCCCGGGCGGGCCGGACTGCGGGGGGAATTGCGGGGCGGCTTGGGGGGCCGATTGGCCCGCGCCCGGCCCCATGCACCCGCGCAGGGCCGCGCAAACGTCCAGTTGTTCCTCCACCGTGCGCCACCCCGTACCCCGCGCGGCCTGATGGCGGCGCACCCGCTCGGCCATTTCCGCGTCGCGGGCGGCCCCGGTGGCGATGTACACCCGCGCCGTCCCCAGCGATTCCACCCAGCGCTGGGCAAGACCGCTCTTGCCGCTGCGGCATCCCCCCGTGAACAGGATGGTGCGGGCGGGTGCGGCATCGACAGAGGAGATGGAGGCGGCAAGGGTAGCGGGCGATGATTCGGGCATGGCGGGTTCCACGGTTGGCGGTGGCAGGCCTGCGCCGGACGGCACGAGACAGGACAAAGGGAACAAAGGGGGGCAAGGGCCTACGCGGGGGGGGGCGGTACGGGCGGCCCATGCAGCCCCTGCCATGCAACCCCGCCCATGTAGCCCGGTCCGTATACCACGAGCCGCCCCGGCCTATCCAGCGCGCCCCGCTTGCCCGCCGGGCCGGGGGTGGCATATGGTCGCCCCGGCGCCGTGCCGTCTGCTGCACCTTTCCGCCCCACGCAACGGGCCGCGCCTTGTGTCACGGCATCCGCCCCCTCCAACCCGTACCCCAACCCGCACCCCAATCCACATCATCAATGCCCGGATACCGCACCCACATCATCGGCGGCACCCTGCTGGCCGCCGGATCCCTGTTTGCCGCGCAGGCCCTGCGCGTGTATTCCCCCGGCCTGCCCACCCAGGCGGCCCTGCTGGCCGTATCCACCGCCTTTGCCCTGGCCCCGGACGTGGACACCCACTCGCGCGGGCGCACCTGGTTCTACGGGCTGCTGGTGGTGGCCGACGTGGCGCTCATCGCCACCCGGCGCTACCAGTGGGCAGCCCTGCTGGGCCTGCTGGCCATGCTGCCCGCCATCGACGGCCACCGGGGGTGGACGCACACCTGGTGGGCCATGCTGCTGGTGCCCCTGCCCCTGCTGCTGGCCCCGGTGCTGCTGTACGGCTGGGCGTGGCAGGCGGCGGCGCCGTGGTACGTGGCCGCCGCGCTGGGATATTTCTCGCACCTCTTGCTGGACCGCCAGTTCTGACGGCCCTCCCCCGCTTCCCTCTTTCCCCACTCATTCCCGCGCAAAACGCCGCGAAGGGTTGCCCCCTCGCGGCGTCGTTGTTGTAAGTTTGTCTTGCTGTATCAGGGACTGTCCCAAAATTAGGATTTTTGTTCGTTGGCAAGGAAAACGAGCCTGCCATGAGGGAGTATGCCTCAGCCGTTGGCGAGTCTTCGAGCCTTACGGATGAGGACCGCAACGCGCTCTTATCGTATCCGACCGAGCCTTAGCCGTTAGGTGAGCTTGCGAACCTTACGGATAAGGACAGCAGAGCTATGGCAGGCAAAGTTTGGCCGCTCTGCGCACGATGCCCGTAAAGCTCGCAAGCTCGCTTAACAGGCACGCTACGCGCCCTTCGGGTCGGTCAGCCAACGGGCAAAAGGACTATTTTGGGGCAGTTCCTACTGGCGGGACGCCTGCGCCGCCTTGTCGAACCGTGCCGCCGTATCGGCCAGCACCGTGGCGGCCATGCGCACGGCATCCATCTTTTCCGGCTTGCCGTTGGCCCGGCGGTACACCCACCCGGCCGTGTAGACCAGGGTGTCGTCGTCCAGCCTGCGGGCGTCGGGGTTGCGGCGAATGGATTCGGCCAGGGTTTCGCGGGCGCGTTCGCGGGCCATGATGGCCTGCTGGTACGCCTTGCCGGAAAGCTCCATGATGCGCCGGGCCTGTTCGGCCAGATGCGCGGAATTGCCCTCGCGCGCGGTGTCGTAGGCGAACACGGCGTCCTGATACTTGGCGTTGGCCTCCAGCGCGGTCTGCTGCGCGGTAAGCCAGGCGTTCACCCGCACCACGGCGTCGGTCATGCCCGCGATCTCGCGCAGGGCGCCGGACAGGCCGCGCAGTCGCGTGGCGTACAGGGTATACATTTCCGCCACCTCGGCGGGGGTCAGCGCCCGCTCCTTGCCCTTGTCCGTGACCTTGGCGGCCGTCGCCGCCGTGGCCATGGCCGCCATGAACCGGTCGGCGTACAGGCGTTGCAGGGCTTCGAGCATGGCCGGGGTGAAGGCGTAGTCCAGCACGCTGGCGCGCCCGGCGGAAATGTCGTCGCCGGACCAGGACAGCCCGGTCATGCTCACGCCGTAGCGCATGTTGGCCGACTTCAGGCTGGGCGCCACCCAGCCGGAGGTGCGCGCCTCCATGTGGGTGCCCTTGGGGTAGTAGCCTTCCACCAGCCAGTTGGCCACGTCTTCCACGAAGGCGAAGCGCACCACCGCGTCGTCCTGGGCAAAGGCCCCGTCCGGGCTGGTGGCGTTGACGCCCGGCGCGGCGGCGGTGGCGTTGGCCTGGTCGGCGGCACCGGCTGCCGCGTCGCCGTCCATGGGCACCATGGACGGCAACGTGCCGTTGGTGGCGTTGGGACCGAGGATGGCGGCCTCGGTACCGGTCATGTTGGCCTGCCGGTCGGGCACGGCATCGCGCAGGACCAGGTCGCGCAGTTGCCACAGGGCCGCGCCCGCCACGATCACGGCCAGCAGGAACACCCACACCAGCTTGCTGCGCGTGCGCTTGGGGGGGCGGGGCATGTCGAGCAGGCTGCCATCCTGACGAATGGGGCCGGAAGTATCGCGGGCGGGGGTCTGGCCGGGAGCCGGGCCGGGCGTGTCAGGCGTATCGGGTGTATCGGGCTTATCGGGGGCCATCCGTGGCATCCTCCTGCGGGCGCTGGCCTTGCGGCGCGGGCTCCATGGTCTGCGTGGTCGGGCGAAATCGGGTGAGCGTGTCCGGTGCGGCATGCCCACACGCTTTCGACGGGCATGCCTTCGCGCTATGTACCACCGCCGGGGGCCACTGTGAAGTCGCCGTCGGGTTAAGGAAACATCACGCGGCCATGCAGCCGTTTTTCCGTATGTTCCCCGCTTGCCATCCCCCCCGCCATCGTTCACAACACCGGTACGACAACAACGGGAGGATGCCATGCCGCTGGCCGGATACGGCTTCGTGCTGCTTGCCGCCGGGTTGTGGGCGCTCATCGGCCCGCTGGCCCGCTACTGCCTTGCCGAAGGGGTGACCCCGCTGGAAATCGCCTTCTGGCGCGCCGCGTTCGGGGCGCTGTTCTTCGGCCTGCACGCGGCCCGGCACGGGCTGTGGCGTGCCCCCGCGCGCGACGCGGCCACCTTTGCCGCCTTCGGGCTGGTGGGAGTGGCGCTGTTCTTCGGCTCGTACCAGTTGGCGGTGCGCGAAGGCGGCGCGGCGCTGGCCTCCATCCTGCTGTACACCGCCCCGGCGTGGGTGGCGCTGCTTTCGCGGCTGTGCTTCGCCGAACCGTTGACCCGCGCCAAGCTGGCGGCCCTGGGCCTGGCCATGACCGGGGCCTTCCTGATCTGCCGCTCGGGCGGGGGCTTGCAGGGCGGTGCCAGCGCGGCGGGCATCGGCTTCGGCCTGCTGGCGGGCTTCACCTATTCGCTGCATTACGTGTTCAGCCGCCACTTCCTGCACCGCCATTCGCCGGTCACCCTGTACCTGTTCTGCCTGCCCGTGGGGGCGCTGGCCCTGCTGCCCTTCGTCACCTTTGCCCCCAAGGGGCCGCTGGCCTGGGCGCTGCTGGTGCTGGGCATGGGGCTGGTGACCACCTACGGCGCGTACATGGCCTACTGCGAGGGCATGCGCCGCCTTTCACCCACTCGCGTGGCCGTGGTGGCCAATTTCGAGCCGGTGCTGGCTGCCCTGCTGGCCTACTGGCTGTGGGACGAACTGTTCCCGCCCTCGGGCTGGATCGGCGCCGGGCTGGTCATCGCGGCGGTGTTCTGCGTGGTGCTGGACGGCGCGCGCGGAGGTGACAAGCGTGACGGGGGCGTGTCCCGCGCCGCCGGTGTCACCGAATCTCCGGAAATGAAAGAGGCCGGTGAAGATGCCGGCCTCGCGCGCGGGCACATGCCCGTGGAATGATCGAAAACCGTCAGGCTGCCGTCAGGGGAATACCGTCAGGAAAACGCGCACCGATAACGCGGCACCCTCGGTTGGGGGCACTACGCGGTCTTGGCGAGAATGCGCAGATACAGGTCGCCCTGCCACGGACCGATGCGCTTGCCCAGCCCCTTGAGCCGGATGGGCCGCCCCACCACGTAGTCCGGGGGCAGGGCCACCTCCACGGTGCGCACCTCGCCGGACAGGCCCTGGGTGACCTGCAAGCGCAGTCGCGCTCCCGGCACGATGCTGGGCGCGGGCAGGTATACCGTCTGCTCGTCGTCGATCTGGCGGCGCAGCCAGCCCTTCACCGCCCCGCCGATGCCGTGGGTGAGGTCCAGCGTCAGGGCCTTGCCGCCCCATTCCAGGCTGAGCTTGCGCTTCTTGGGCGGACGCGCGGCCAGCCCGCCGCCGTCGCGGCGTATCTGGCTGTAGATGTCCTCGAACACCCGCCGGGCGAACGGGTCGCGCAGGATGTCTTGCAACACCTCGTCCTGTCGGCCCTGATAGGTGGCCTCCGCCCTGCGCCGGTTGCGGTCGGCCCCGCTTGCGCCGCGCGTTGCGGATGCACCGCCCGATGCCGTGGCGCCGGGTGCCCCGGTGGCAGATGACGCACCGGTCGCGCCAGCCCCGCCAGTCGCAGAAGATGCCGACGATGCGGAAGGGCCGTTGCCGCCGCCAGTCCCACCACCCCCGCCGGTCCCCATATCGCCGAAGCGTTGCCGGGCCTGCTCGTAGGCGCGGGTGGCCTCCCGCTCGGCGGATTCGCGCTCCGCGGCGCCGTTTGTCGCCCCCGTCCCGTTGCCGCCGGGTCCCGCGGCGTCCAGCGTGCGCGAAAGCAGCACGTACGCCTCGTTCAGGCGCTGGAAGCGGCGGGCCGCGTCGGGCCTGCCGGGGTTCAAATCCGGATGCAGCTCGAACGCCAGCCTGCGGTACGCCTTCTTGACCTCGTCAAGCGACGCGCCGTTGCCGACTTGCAGTATCCGGTAGCATTCCCTCAGCGTCACGCGACCTCCGCGCCCCCATTTACCCTGCCCGCAGCCCTTTCGGCTGTTTTGGCGAAAAACCTTACCGCCGCCGCGTCCTTTATGACCGGCTGGCCGGTCGACCGGCTACTTGCCGCCGTCCTTGTCCCTGTCCCTGTCCCTGTCCAGGACCAGGGCGTTGGCCTCGCACGTACAGTCGCAGGCCAGCAGCCCCCGCGCGGCCAGATAGGCCCGCCCGGCGGCGGCGAATTCCGCGTGGCGCACGTCGGACCGGATGCCGGGACAGTATTCCTTGGCCATGCCCAGGCTGTCCGCATCCACCAGGTTGCCGCGAAAGAACGGCCAGGCCCGGCAGATGTCCGGTTTGCCCTCGTGCACGGTGCAGCCGCGCCCGACGGCGAAGAACACGCAGTTGCCGTCCGGCCCGGTGCGCACCTTCAGCTTGCCGTTGCGGCGCTCGCCGTAGGCGGCCTCGAAGGCTTCGGGCGTCATGCCCAGAAAGGCGCAGATGCGCGCAAGATCGGCGGGGCTGACCACGATGCCGCCCTCGCCCTGGCAACACTGGCCGCACATGCGACAGTCGAAGGCGTCATCCCACGGTGTGGAAGACTCGCCAGATGCGGAAGTCGCGCCAGATGTGGAAGTCGCGGGATCGTTGACGCTCACAGCAGCCCCCCGGTCATCAGCCTGCGATGCTCCACCATCAGGCACAGGTCCTCCACCACGGCCACGCCGCGTTCGAAGAGCATCCGCCCCGCCTCCGGGCTGGTGATGCCCGACTGCATCCAGAACAGGCGCGGCAGGCGCGGCAGGGCCAGCACCTCCACGGCGTGGGCCGGGCAATGTTCCGGCGCGCGGAACACGTTGACGATGTCCACGTCCACCGGCACGTCGCCGATGGTCGGATAGGCCTGCATGCCCCACACGGTGCGGCGCACCGGATGCACCGGGCGCACGTCGTATCCGGCCTCGATCAGATAGCGGCCCACCATGTCCACGGGCTGGCCGGGCTTGTCCTTGGCGCCGATGACGGCAATGGTGCGCGATTCGCGCAGTATGGTGCGAAGCTTGGCGTCGAGCAGCATCCTGTACCCCTGAAACCACATGAACGGCCAAAGCCGAAGGCGCACGCCCCCAAAAGCTGGCGCGGCCCCTGCCTCTTTTACGGTCGCGCCGCCGTTGTCGGCCGCGAGCAACAATCCGGAAACATCCTCTCTACCCGGCCTTGCCGCCAAGCGCAATCGCCGCGCCCGGCCACTGTAGTTGCGTGGCGCCGGGTGCGGAACCGCCCGCCGGTGATGGTGCACGTCGGCATCGCGCCGGACGTGCCTGCCGCCCACGCCGTCATGAACGCGCCCAGCCCAGCCCTTCCCTGTCCAGTCTCGCCCGGCCCTGCCCAGTCTCGCCCCGCTGCGTCCGGTTGCACCCGGCTTCGCCTTGTCCTACCCTGTGCCCATCGCCGGAACCGCAGCCGCAAAGGAGTCCCCACCCCCATGTCCCACGCCCACGCTTCGCACGCCCCCACTCCCCGCCCGTTCACGGCGGCCGAACGCCTGCCCGCAGAAGAAGCCCGGCTGCGCCAGTCCCGCGCGCTGGACATCCTTGCCGCGCACGCCCCCGATGCGGGCGGCCTGATGGCCTTCTCGCGCGTGGCCATCTATTACCTTACCGGCACGGCGGGCAACGGCGTGCTGTGGCTGCCCCGCGAGGGCGAACCGGTGCTGCTGGTGCGCAAGGGCGAGCAACGCGCCCGGCTGGAAAGCCCGCTGGCCAACATCGTTTCCTTCCGTTCCTACGGCGACCTGACCGGCCTGTGCGCCGACGCGGGCAGCCCGCTTACCCGGGTGGCGGCGGCGGAAATGTCCGGCCTGCCGTGGTCGCTGGCCACCATGCTGCAACAACGGCTGACCGGGGTCACTTTCGTGCCGGGCGACGCGATGCTTACCCGTGCCCGCGCCCGCAAGACCGAATGGGAACTGGTCAAGCTGCGCCTGGCCGGTGCCCGCCACCACGAATGCCTGCACGACGTGCTGCCCGGCCTGCTGCGCCCCGGCATGACCGAGCGTGAGATTTCGCACCTGGCGTGGCAGGTGTTCTTCAGCCGGGGGCACGGCGGACTCATGCGCATGGGCGCACCGGGCGAGGAATGCTTTCTGGGGCACATCGCCGCCGGGGACAACGGCAACTACCCCAGCCACTTCAACGGCCCGCTGGGCCTCAAGGGCGAGCACCCGGCCATCCCGTTCATGGGCTACGCGGGCTCGGTGTGGCGGCATGGCACGCCGCTGGCGCTGGACATCGGCTTCTGCCTCGAAGGCTACCACACCGACAAGACCCAACTGTACTGGGCGGGCAACGCCGCCTCCATCCCCGACGCGGTGCGCCGCGCCCACGACCTGTGCATCGAGGTGCAGGCCCGCGCGGCGGAACGGCTGCGCCCCGGCGAGATCCCTTCGGAAATCTGGCGGTCCACGCTGGACATGGTGGAATGTGCGGGCCTGTCCGAAGGGTTCATGGGGCTGGGCACCAACAAGGTCACCTTTCTGGGGCACGGCATCGGCCTGACCATCGACGAATACCCGGTCATCGCCCACCGCTTCGACGAGCCGCTGGAAGAAGGCATGACCATCGCCCTGGAACCCAAGATGGGCATTGCCGGGGTGGGCATGGTGGGGGTGGAGAACACCTTCGAGGTTGCCGCCGGGGGTGGACGCGCCCTGACCGGCACGGCCTGCGACATGGTCTGCGTGTAACGCCCCGCCCCTTGCCCGCATTCACCACCGCCACGACTTCCCGTAACGACACCGCCCTGCCGCCTGCGTACACCGCAAAGGCGGCAGGGCTTTTTTCCGCTTGACCGCCACTAGACGACTGGTCTATTAGTAGCAGTATGAAACGCGACGCACGCCGAGCCATCCTGGACGCCGGGGCCGAACTGGTCCACCGCAAGGGGTTCAACAACACCGGCATCAAGGAAATCCTCGACCTGGCCCAGGTCCCCAAGGGATCGTTCTATTTCTACTTTCCCAGCAAGGAAGAGTTCGGCCTCGCGCTCATCGACCATTACCGCGAGGTGCGCACCCCGGCCTTGGCCCAGGTGCTGCGTGACGCGGACGTGCCGCCGCTGGACCGGCTGCGCAGATTCTTCGAACTGGCCCGCCAGCGCTACCAGGAATGGGACTATGAGCGAGGCTGTCCCTTCGGCAACCTGGCCCAGGAAATGTGCGACCTTTCCCCGGCCATCTGCGCAAAACTGCGCGAGGTGCTGAGCGGCCTGTCGCGGGCCATGGGCGATGTCCTGAACGAAGCCGCCGCGCGGGGCGAACTGGCCCCCGGCCTGGATCCCTACGAGACAGCCGCCTTCGTCATGGACGCCTGGGAAGGGGCCATCCTGCGCATGAAGGCGGAAAAGAACGTCCAGCCCCTGCTGCGGCTGGAAAAAATGGTCTTCACGCGCATCCTCTCCGATCCGCGGGCCACCCCGGCCTGATCCAGCAGCCCATCTGGCCAAATCCGCAACCGGACAGAAAACCGTACCGCACGAAACATGACCGCCCGCCCGCGAGCACGGCGGCAGCATCCTCCTTCAGGGAACATCCGGCCATCTCCATAGACGACCGGTCTACTACAAAACCCGTCGAGACAAAGGAGCCCCCCATGTATCTGGTGAACACCGTGGAACGCGACAAGGCCGAAGGCATCGTGGCCGACACGTACGCCCTGGTTCCCTCGCAGATCGACATTCCCGTGCCCATGCGCCTTCTGAGTGTCAGCCCCGGCCTGATGGAGCGCCAGGCCAACATGATCCGCTATTTCCGCCATCACGACCGGCTTTCTCCCCCGCTGCTGGCGTCCATCCGCTACGTGGCCTCGGAAAAGTTCGCCTACGCGCCCTGCGCCGTGTTCAACCACGATCTGCTGCGCATGCAGGGCATGAGCGAGGACGACATCGCCAGCCTGTCCTGCAAGCCCGCCGAAACCCCGCTGGATGAAACCGAAAGCGCCCTGCTGGCAGTCGTGACCAAGGCGGTCAACGAGCCCGCCACGGTCACCCGCGCCGACATCGAGGAATTGCTGGCCCAGGGCTGGCGCGAGTCGGACGTGGTGGACGCCGTACAGACGGCCGCGAACATGCTGGGCATGTCGCTGATGTACCGCACCTTCGTGAGAGAATAGCCAGTACGGCACCGAGCCTGCCGCAATCGCCGCACCCATGCGCCCCACCTCTCGGGGGGCGCCAAAAAGCGCCGTCCGGGGAATTCCCCGGACGGCGCATCGCATTCAGGCCAGCCGCGTTGCCCTACCCGGTCAACGCGGCACATCCGTCGAATCAGTCGGTCCAGTCCTGCTTCGGCTTGCCGAACGCCTCCAGCAAGGCCTGCTCCATCTGCCCGGTAGTGAACAGGTCGCGCAGCACCACCGGCGAGGCGGACAACAACCCCTTGGGGAACAGCGCCACCACGGGAATGCTGCTGCTGCCCAGCGAGCGTAGCAGGGCCTGGGCCTCGGGCGACTCCGCCGTCAGGTCCACGCGCACCAGCCGGGCGCCATGGCGGCGCGCCCATTCCGAAACCGCCGCGCTGGACAGGGTGGTCTGCTCCAGCAGCTTGCAGTTGGGGCACCAGTCGGCGGTAAAGTCCACGATAAGCGGCTCGCGCCCCAGCATGGCCCGGAAGGTGGTGGGTTCAAAGGGTTCCCAACGGGCGGGCGGGGCCGAGGGAGCAAAGGCCAGCCACACCGCCACGGCCACCAACGCCGGAGCCGCCAGCCGTACCGCCGCCCGGCGGCGCGGCGAGGCATCGAGCCCGCCCCAGCGCCCCCATATCCACGCGGCAAAGGCCACCGCCAGCAACGTCACCAACGCGGGCATCAGCCAAGCATCGGGCAGGATGGTCAGCAGGTACACGGAGGTACCCATCAGAAAAAAGCCCACCAGTTGCTCCAGCGTGCCAGTCCACGCGCCGGGCCGGGGAAAATGGCGCACCAGCCCCGGACGGGCCGCCAGCAGCAGGTACGGCAGGGCCATGCCCATGCCCACCGAGGTGAATACGAAGGCCATGATCTCCGGCGGCTGCTGAAAGGCCCAGCCCAGCACGCCGCCCAGCAGCGGGCCGCTGCACGGGGTGGCCAGCAGCGTGGCCACCAGCCCGGTGAAGAACGGCTGCGCGCGGCTTGGGCCGCCCGCCCCCATGGCCTTCAGGTCCAGCACGGGCAGGGTGAACAGCCCGAACATGCTCAGCCCAAGGCCGAACACCACCAGCAAGAGGCCCAGCACCACGCCGGGCCGCTGGAACAGCTGCCCCCAGGCCAACCCCGCGCCGCCCAGGATGAAGGCCAGCAACAGGAACCAGGCCATGATCCCCGCCGCGAACAACAGGTTGTGCTCACGGAAGTGCGCCCGGCGCGCATCGTCGCCGCCCAGCCCCGCCACGGCCACGAAGCCGCTCAGCTTCAGGCTGATCACCGGCAGCACGCAGGGCATCAGGTTCAGCAGCAGGCCCGCCAGCAGCCCCAGCAGCAGCGCCTTGCCCAGGCCGGAAACCTCCAGTTCGGGCACCTGGTAGCGCGGCGCGAAATTCCAGTGGATGGTGCCGGGCTGGAAACCGGACACAGCCCCTTCGGTTGCATTGGCGGCGGCCTGTGCGTCCGGCATGCCCGGCAGGGGCACGGAGCGCCCGCCCTTGCCGAAGGGAATGGTCACCCTGTCGCCCTGCTCCTGCGTGCCCCGTGCATCCTGTGCGCCCCGTGCGTCCAGAACCGGCGCCGCGCCGATGGCCGGGGCAGCGACGGGGGAAGCGCCCGCCCCGGCTGCCGCAGGCGCAGGCAGGCTGGCCGTGACGGCATCCTCTCCGGAGCGGGTGGGTGCCGGTTGCACCCCAGGACGCGCCGCGCGCAGTTGTTCCGCCCAGGGCTGTTCATCGGCGCGGGGCAATGCGCCAAGCGCGGCACCATCCACGCGGAACGCCACCCCGCCGCGATACGGCAGGCAGTTGCGGTCGGAGCACAACAGCAGGGACACCGAGGCCGTCAGGTCGCGGTCCAGATGGTCCTGCGGCAGGCGCACGAACACAGACGCACGCCCTTCGTACACCCGCACCCGCTGGCCGGGGGCCAGCGGGTCCATGATCTCGCGGCCCGGCGGGTACAGGACGCCGGGGGCACCCGCCAGATCGGGGATTTGAGCCGGGGACGAGGCAGCGCGCACGGTGACTACCGTGGGCAGTCCCACGCCGCTTCCCTTGCCGCGGCTGCCGTCCACGTCGTTGGCATAGGCGTGGTACCCGGCGGGCATTTCCAGCCAGATCACCACCAGTGCGCCGTCCTCGCCCGCCCGCACCTCGCGGAAGGCCTCGGCGCTCACCTCGGGACGAGGTCCAAGACCCGTTGCGCCGCCATCCGGAGCGGACAGATCGGCCGCATGCAGGGAAAAGGCCGCGCAAAGCAGCCAGACAAGCACTGCCGCAGGCACTCGCGCACCGAAAAATGCCGCAGTTAATACTTTGATTTTATTTTCTTTTTTCATAATTTCGAAAAATATTGAAAGCCTTGAAAAAATCCGCTTGACTTCAGAGCGGGTTCTCTTTAGTTTCCCCTTCGCGTTGAGGCGCTGGGCCATTAGCTCAATTGGTAGAGCAGCTGACTCTTAATCAGTTGGTTCGGGGTTCGAGTCCCTGATGGCCCACCAGAGCAAGAGAAACCCCGCAGTGGAAACCCGCTGCGGGGTTTTTGCGTTGCATGGCGGCAAAAGCGACAGTGGCGCGGCATGAATTCCCCACATGTTTACGTGCACGTTGCCCCGTGCTGCATGACGTTACAGAGGTATGGTCCGGCAGCGCGATGTCGCGGCGCCACATGCAAAGCCAAATGCGGGGCCTGAAACGTTCGTGCGCCAAACCGGACGCAGTCCGCCGCGTGCGACACGCAGGGCATTCCCGACACATCCCGCACAAACGGACCGGAGGGCAACTCCGGCATTGTAGCTGCTTTCCCACCGCCGCGAAAGCCCGAACACACCCTTTGCCTTATAATGTCAGGGAAAGCCGCCGGGCGAAGCCGCGACACCGGACGCCAAGGGGCCGCGCCCACCGCGAACGTCCCGCCGAACGGGCACCCCGCGCCTCAGCGCGACACGGCGGCCAGATGATCCAGCATGGCCTGGCACACGGTTTCCGGCGTCAGGCGCACAAGGCAGGCCAACTGGTCTGGGTTGACGCATTCATTGCGGTTGCAGGGCTGGCAGTCCAGCCCCAGGGCCATGTGGAAATGTTCCGGCGCGGGGAACGACCACGCCCCGCTGGTGGCCCCGCGCACCACGAAGGTGGGCGTGCCCACGGCCACGGCGATGTGGCACGGCGCGGAACAGTTGCCCACGTGCAGCACGGCCTGGTCGATGCAGGCGGCCATTTCGCGCAGCGACAGCATGCGGTCCGGCATCAGCACCTTTTCCGGGCAGTCGCAGGCGGCGATCACCGCGCGCACGTCGTCCTCCTCTCCAGGGCCGAACAGCGGCATGAAGCGCAACGAGGGATCACGCGCGGCGGCCAGCGACAGCAGCCTGCCGTAATGAGCCGCGGGCCAGCGCCGGGTGACGCGGCGATGCGTGGGGTCCACGGTGATCAGCCGCTGCCCCTCGGCCAGCCCCAGTCTGGCCAGCAATATGCGCGCGGCATCACGCTCCGCGTCGCTCAGGTACAGCCGGGGACGCTCGCCGTTCCAGCGCACGCCCAGCGGCTCCAGCACGCTGGCCTTGGCCATGGCGGCATACCCGTCGCGCGGGCGCACCCAGTGGGTGAACAGCCATCGGTTGTACCACGCGGGCGTGTACGACAGGCGCACCCGCGCGCGCGACATGGCCACCACCCACCGGCAACGCGGCAACTGCTGAAAATCCACCACCACGTCAAAGCCGGTGCGCGCCACCCGCCAGTAAAAGGCCACCTCGCGCGCAAGGGACCCCAAATCCTTCTTGTCGATGGCCCACACCGTATGCACGGCGGGGTTGCCCTGCAGCATGGGGGTGCACTTGCGCTCGGTGAGCACGTGCACTTCCGCATCGGGAAAGTGGCGGTGCAGCAGTTCCAGCGAGGGGGTGGCCAACAGAACGTCGCCGATCTGCCGCAACTGGCAGACCAGGATGCGCCGTACGCTGGCCGGGTCGATGATCGGGCGGACGGGGGAGCCGGAATACCCGGCGGGGGGAAGCTGTTCAGCTTCGCGAAGGGGGGAGGAGGAGGTGCTGTTCACGGGTGCTCCGGTCTGGAATGGTGCCGTGCTACCGTCTTGCGCACGGTGCGTCAACCAGAGGGGCAGGCGGGGCGGTGGGGGCGGGAAGACTGGAAGCGGGGAAACGGAAAAACCGGAAAGGAAGTGCCGGGCTTGGCGAAAATGGGGGGGAGCGGCGCCATAGCCCGGCCCGGCCCGGCATGGCCCGGTCCGGTATGATCCGGTCCGGTATAATCCGGTCCGGTATGATCCGGCTGGCCCGGTCCGACATGGCATGATCCGGCACGGCGCACGGAAAAAGCCCCCGGAGAACCTGGCGGCTCCGGGGGCCTTGGACCGCTGGCGGCGGCGCGCCGCGCCGGACGGGAACTGGCAAGCCCTCTTGCGCAGCCGGTACCATGACCGAATGTTCCCTGCCCTGCGCGGACCGGCGCGGGTGCCATCCGTGCCGTGCCTCGCCTGAAAGTGCGGTGAGGTCCGTCGCGCCGTTTCGGTGCCCTGCGGCGCGGACGAACTGCTTAATCAATCAACTTCATCCATATTGCCGAAGCCGCACGGAAAGTCAAGCGGACCGTGCGGCTTGTCCGGCCGCACCCGGCGGCTACTTCATGCCCACGGCCTCGGCAATCCGCAGACAGGTATCGGCGCGGTTCAGCGTGTATAGGTGGATGCCGGGGGCACCGCCGTCCAGCAGCGAACGAATCTGCTGCTGGGCAAAGGCGATGCCCGCTTCCTTCACGGCTTCCGCCCCGCCCTTCTCGTTGGCGGCGTCCAGTTCCAGATACAGATTGCCGGGAATGTTGGCCCCGCACAGCGAAAGGATGCGCCGCACCGACTCCAGGCTCTGGATGGGCAGGATGCCCGGCAGCACCGGCGTATCCACGCCCATGGCGCGCAGCCGCTCCACGAAGTCGAAATATTCGCGCACGTCGAAGAACAGCTGGGTGACGATGAAGTCCGCCCCGGCGTTGACCTTGTCCGCCGTGTGGCGCAGGTCGCTGGCGAAGCTGGGCGATTCGGGGTGCGCCGCCGGATATCCGGCCACGCCCACGCCCATGTCGGGCTGTTCGCTGCGGGTAAAGCGCACCAGGTCGGCGGCGTAGCGGAATTCCGCCGTGTCCCAGTCGATGTCCTGCCCCTTGGGGGCATCGCCGCGCAAGGCCAGCACGTTGTCCACGTTCACTTCGCGCAGGCGGCGCAGATAATCGGCGATGCGTTCGCGCGTGGCGCCCACGCAGGTCAGGTGGGCCATGGGCTCGAGACCCATGACGTTCTTGAGGTGCGAGGTGATTTCCAGCGTGTTGTCCTGGGTGGAACCGCCCGCCCCGTAGGTGACCGAAGCGAACAGCGGATTCAGGGCCTTCAGCCGCTCCACGGTGGCGAAGAAGCCGGGCCAGTTCTCCCGTTCCTTGGGGGGAAAGAATTCCAGCGAATAGAAGGGCCGGGTGCTGGCGGCGATGCTGTCTCTGATCTTCACGGTGTATCCTTTGCTGCCTGGGGCTGGCGTCTGCGGGTGCTGTCGTGCGAGGGCGGCGCACAGGGCCGCGCATGCCGGGGACTGATGGACGCTGGTCCGATCTTGGCTGACCTGTCTCGGCCTGTTCTGGCCTGTTCTGGCCTGTTCTGGCCGAACCGCTTCCGCTCGCGTTCACGTGATGGGGCCGTTCTATATCAAGCTATCTTGATATGTCAATATTGAAATGTCCGCCGGAACGCAACACCTATCCGTCACTGTCGGCATCCGCCTGTTCCGTCTCCCTGCCAGTCCTGCCCAATTCCTGCCCAGTTCCTGCCCAGTTCCTGCCAGCCCTGACCGGGCATGCGGTGCCCGTTGCGCCACGCAAGGGTTTCCCCTACACTGCCAGCCTGCACCGGAAGGGGGGGCCCGTCCGGGACCTTCCTGACCCGAGTTGGCCGGCCCGAGTGGGCCTGGTATGGCCTCGCCGCATGCACCGTTCCTGCGCCCGGATGCCGCCACGACGCACCTGCCAAGGAGTCCGGCCACCCACCGCAGACACACCCTCCATACCGACATGACCGTCACCGCATCGCTCCCTGCCACGCCCGCGCGCCCAGTCCCGTCCGGCATCCGCCGCCCGGGAGGCTGCACGCGCGCCCTGCGCAAGGCGGCTGCCATGCTGGCGGTGTTGGGCCTGCTGCTGTCGGCGGCCACGGCGCGGGCGGACGAGGGTGCCGGCTGGACGGAACTGGACACCGGGCTGCAACTGGGCATCTTTCCCGCGCCCGACGCACCCGACGGCCCCGAACGCATCGTGGCCCTGCGCATCGACCCCGCCTACTACGAATTCAGCCTGCACACCACGTCGGAAGAAGGCGAACCCGCCCTGTCGCTGGCCGAATGGGCCCGCCGCCACGACCTGAACGCGGTGATCAACGCCAGCATGTACCTGCCCGACGCACGCACCAGCACCGGCTACCTGCGCAACGGCGCGCACCTGAACAATCCGCGCATCGGGGGCAACCTGGGGGCGTTCTTCGTGTTCGGGCCGCTGTCGCCCGATCTGCCCCAGGCCGATTTGCCCCAGGCCGATTTGTTGGACCGTACCGTCGACCCATGGGAAACGCTGCTGCCGCAATACCGTGGGGTGGTGCAGAACTACCGGCTCATCGGGGCCAACCGGCGCATCCTGTGGCCGCGGGGCGGACCGCTGTATTCGGTGGCCGCCGTGGGCCAGGACGGCAGCGGGGCCATCCTGTTCCTGCACTGCCGCGAACCGCTCACGGCGTGGCGCTTCGCCACCATCCTGCTGGCGCTGCCCATCGACATCCGCGACGTGATGTACGTGGAGGGCGGCCCGCAGGCCGGGTTGTACCTGCGCACCCCCGTGCGCACCGACATCTGGATGGGACGCCACATGGCCGATTTCTGGAGCGGCGGCAACGCGGCTGCCCCCCTGCCCAACGTGCTGGGCGCGCGGCGCAAGGCCACGCCGCCGCAGCCCGGCCTGTTCCCCGACGGCCGCGAACGGCCCATGCCGCAGTTCTAGGGCTGGCACCGCCGCAACCGCCCTTCTCCGCCCCCGGTCACGAACATGGTCACGGCCACGGGGTCAACGGTCCTCCAGACACTCCGCGAAAAAGCGCAACACGTCGTCCCAGGCCCTGGCCTCCGTACGCGGGCAGTGCCAGGATGCCGCAGCGTCAAACGCCGTCCCGTGGGCCGCATTGCAAAAGCCGTGGCCCGCGCCCGCGTGCAGCACCACCCGGCAATCCACGTTGGCGGCGGACATTTCGCGCACGAACGGCTCCACCTCGCGCAGGGGAATGACATGGTCGTGCCCGGCCAGATGCACCAGCACCGGGCAATGCGCCGCGCCGGGCGCCACCGGCTGCGACGAGGAAATGTAGCCGTACATGCTGGCGGCGCCGCGCAGGGGTGCGCCAGCGCGAACCAGTTCCAGCGTGGCCCCGCCGCCCAGTGAAAATCCCATGGCCAGCAGGCACCCCGCGTCCACGCCGGGCACGCTGGCCAGCGCATCCAGCCCGGCCCGGGCGCGCAGGTGCAGCAGCGCCCGGTCGTCACGCAGGGGACGCAGGCAGGCGCGGGCCTGCCCGATGTCCGTGGGGCGCAACGCGGTGCCGTACAGGTCGGCGCACAGCACGGCATACCCCGCCCGCACCAGCCGCGCGGCACTGCGGAACAGATAGCCGCCAAGCCCGGTGTACTCGTGCAGCAACAGCACGCCGGGCACGCCGCCGGGCTGCCCTTCTTCAGCGGCAACCCCGAACCCGCCCGGCAAAAACAGGCGCCCCTCGCAGTCCACCGTACCGCTATCCGGTCCCGCCGCACCTTCCAAGTTGGCAGAACTGGCAGGCGCGGCATAGGCCACCGCCCTGCCCGCCCACGCCAGCGAATCGTCGGCGAACAACCCGACGGCTCCGCTCCACGCGCCCATCCCGGCATCCTTCGTGTCCATCAAGCCTCCCCGGTGGCGGTCACGCGCCATATGCAGCGACGTCCGGCGGGGTCGCCGGACGTCGCGCTACACGAGTATCTTCCGCGAGATACGACAGATCGATTATGCCTTGCTTCACCAGACCCCGCGACGGTCTTCCATCGCGGGAACTGGTGCGGGCAAGCACGCTGAGCAGCCTGCTCCGCTGGGGACTCGGCCCAAATTAGGATTTTTGTTCGTTGGCAAGGAAAACGAGCCTGCCATGAGGGAGTATACTCTTATCGTATTCGACCGACATGGCAGGCGAAGTTTGACGCAGCCAACGGGCAAAAAGACTATTTGGGGCAGTCCCCTACGGTTCGATGCGCGAACCCAGCACCCCCAAGAACTTGCGCATCCACTCGGGGTGCGCGGGCCACGCGGGCGCGGTGACCACATTGCCGTCCACGCAGGCATTGGTGAAGGTATCATTCACCGCGCACCACGTGCCGCCCGCATCTTCGATGTCCGGCTTCACGGCGGGATACGCGGTGCAGGACAGCCCCTTGACCACGCCCGCCGTCACCAGCAACTGCGGGCCATGGCACACCGAGGCGATGGGCTTCTTGGCCGCCGCCATCTCGCGCACGATCTCGACCACGCGCGGATTCAGGCGGATGTATTCCGGGGCGCGGCCGCCGGGAATCACCAGCGCGTCGTAGTCCGCCGTGTTCACGGCGTCGAAGTCGGCGTTCAGGGTAAAGTTGTGGCCCGGCTTTTCGGAATAGGTCTGGTCTCCCTCGAAGTCGTGCACCGCAGTGCGCACCTGCTGGCCCGCCTTCTTGCCGGGGCACACCGCGTGCACGTCGTGCCCCACCATCAGCAGCATCTGGAACGGCACCATGACTTCGTAGTCTTCCACGAAATCGCCCACCAGGAACAGAATCTTCTTCACGGCCATGTCGTGCTCCTTTGCAGCCGACGCGCTCGGTGGCGAGTCTTCGGACCGTCGCCGGGCGTGCCGGTCGGGGGTTGGGATGGGATGCAAGCGCCGGTGCGGCGCAACGCTTGTGCCTCGGCTTGCGTCCCCGCGCGAAATGATTATTGAAGTGCCTAGCCAAAAGGACGCCGCAGGATTGTTCCCCGCCGAGCGGCTCGCGGTCCATCCACATGGATGGGCACATGGATGGGCACATGGATGCCGACGCACCGCGCGGAGGTGTTTGCGCATTCTATCAATAGCGCGTTCGGCGGCTGCTTACAACCGCAACCACACATCACGCCCGGTCGAAAACCGGTCGACACGCAAAGGTCACACACATGCCCATGTACGAATTTTCCTGCCAGGGGTGCGGCGCCGTGTTCGAGGAACTGTGCGCCCGCGATGCCGAAACCTGCGCCTGCCCCGCCTGCGGCGGACAGGGCACCCGGATGATGTCCGCCGCCACCCCCAAACTACGTGCGGGCAGCCCGTTCACCAGCACCCCGCGCAACGCCGGGGCCGGGGCCGCCACGGGCTGCGGCTGTGCCAGTGCTGCCGCCACTCCTGCTTCCGGTTGTGCCTGCGCCAGCGGTACCGCGCCCAAGCCGGGCGGTTGCGGCGGAGGCAATGGCGGCGGGTGCGGTTGCTCCAGCTAAGGCTGTGACAACCTCGCTCCTTCCCTCCCCCCTTTTCCCCCACCAATGACGAAACGGCGGGCCACCCCATCGGGATGGCCCGCCGTTTCGTCATTGAATCGTCGGCAATATGCAGGCACGCGGTCTACGCTGACGTCTCCGCCTCGCCCGTCTCATCCGGGCGCACCCCGGCCATCATCAGGCCGATGGCCTCCACCTTGGCGGTGTCGTTCTTGTCGAACACGTCGATGAACCGGCCCCGGTACATCACCGCGATGCGGTCGGCCAGTTCCAGCGCCTCGTTCAGGTCGCCGGTGACCAGCAGCACCCCGGCGGTGGAGCGCGCCTCCAGCAGCCTGCCCCACACTTCCTCGGTGGCGGAAATATCCAGCCCCTGGGTGGGGTTTTCGGCCACGATGACTTCCGGCTTGCGGAAAAACTCGCGCCCGATGACCAGCTTTTGCAGGTTGCCGCCCGAAAGCGCCCGCGCGGACGCGGTGATGTCACCGGGCTGCACGTTGTATTCCCACACCACCCGCTTCACCGCGTTGACGGCTTCGGCCCGGTCCAGGAACACGCCCTTGGCGAACAGGTTGCGCGTGGTCAGCAGAAAGTTATCCACAAGGTCCAGATGGCGGCAGGTGGCCAGCCCCTGCCGGTCCTCGGGGATGTAGGCCAGCCCGCGCCTGCCGGGAGGCCCGGCGAAGAATTCGCGCCACGGGCGGCCAAGGATGCGCACCTCGCCCGTTTCGGGCCGGGCCAGGCCACAGATGGCTTCCACCAGTTCCTTCTGCCCGTTGCCCGCCACCCCGGCGATGGCCACGATCTCGCCGCGCCGCACCTCCAGCGAGACGTCGGAAAGCCCGGAGCCGGAAAGATGCTCGACGGACAGCACGGTATCCACCGGGGTCAGCCGCTTGGCGTCCACCTGCAACACCACGTCGCGGCCCACCATGCGGTTGGCCAGTACGGTCTGGTTGGGCACGTCCGCCTCGCTGAACTCGTCCACCACCTCGCCCCGGCGCAGGATGGCGATCTCGTCGGCAACGGTCAGCACTTCCTGCAGCTTGTGGCTGATGAACACCAGCGCCTTGCCCTGCTCGGCCATGCGCCACATGGCTTCGAACAACTGGTCGGTCTCGCGCGGGGTCAGCACCGCCGTGGGTTCGTCCAGGATCAGCACGCGGCTGTCGCGGTACAGCAGCTTCAGAATTTCCACACGCTGCCGCTCGCCCATGGACAGGCCACCCACGCGGGCCGCCGGGTCCACGGCCAGGCCGTAGCGTTCGGCCAGGGCGGCCACCTCGTCGCGCATGCGCGCGGGGCGCAATACCATGTGCGGCGACTGGCCCAGCAGCACGTTTTCGGCCACGGTCATGGAATCCACCAGCATGAAGTGCTGGTAGACCATGCCGATGCCCGCGCGCAGGGCGTCACGCGGCGATGCAAACACCGTGGGCGCACCGTCCACCATGATGGCGCCCGCGTCCTGGCGCAGCTTGCCCGCCAGGATGGACATGAGCGTGGACTTGCCCGCGCCGTTTTCGCCAAGCAACGCCTTGATGCAGCCGGGGCGGATGTCCAGCGTGATGTCGTGGTTGGCGCGCACCTTGCCGAACGACTTGCAGATGCCGTCCAGGCGCACCACGGGCGGCATGTGGGCGTGGGCCTCGCGGGCGCGGCGGGGCGTTTCCGGTGCCACGGCGGCGGGGGTATGCGGCGTATCGCTCATGGCATCATTCCTCGGGCTCGATGTTCACGCCCAGCGCGGCAGGCGCGGCACGCCCGCCGCCGCGCGCCGACGAGGCCAGCAGCACCAGCACGGTCAGCGCGTAGGGCAGCATGAGCATCAGCGACGAGGGCAGGTTGGCCCCCATGGCCTGCAAGCGCAGTTGCAGGGCCATCACCCCGCCGAACAGGTACGCGCCGAACACGGCGCGCCCAGGTCGCCAGAAGGCGAAGATGACCAGCGCCACGGCAATCCAGCCGCGCCCGGAGGTCATGTTGTTGGTCCACAGGTGGGTGTAGGCCAGCGACAGGTAGGCCCCGCCGATGCCGGCCAGAAAGCCGCCCGTGAAGATGCCGCACCAGCGGATGCGCACCGGCGAGAGCCCGGCGGCGGATGCGGCGGCGGGGTGCTCGCCCGCGGCGCGCAGGGCCAGCCCAGGACGGGTGCGGGCCATGAACAGCCAGAACAGCGGCGGCAGCAGGTACGACAGGTAGACCAGCGCGTCGTGCCGGAAAAATATGGTGCCCAGCACGGGAATATCCGCCAGCACCGGCACGGCGAAGGCCTGGAAGCCGGTGGTGGTGATGCCCACGTACGGCGTGCCCAGAAAGTCGGCCAGCCCCAGCCCCAGAATGGTCAGCGCCAGGCCGGACACCACCTGGTTGCCCTGAAAGATCAGGCAGACCACCCCGTGCAGCAGGGACAGCCCGCCCCCGCACAGCCCGGCGGCCAGCACCCCGGCCCACGGGTTGCCGGTAAGGTGGGTGGCCAGAAACCCGGTGAACGCCCCCACGATCATCATGCCTTCCACGCCCAGGTTCAGCACGCCGGAGCGTTCGGTGAACATCTCGCCCAAGGTGGCGTACAGGATGGGCGTGCCCGACTGCACGGTGGCGGCCAGGATGGAGAGCAGCAGCGCGGTATCCATGTCCATGCTAGCTTCTCCCCTTCAGCGTGAAGCGATAACGGTCGAAGAACTGCCCGGCCAGCACCGAAAGCAGGATCATGCCTTCAAGAATGCCCCCGAAGGCGGCGGGCACTTGCAGATCCAGTTGCAGGTGTTCCACGCCCACCCGCAGCCCCGCCAGCAGAAAGGCGAAACAGGCGATGGAGCTGACCCGCAGGCGCGACAGCCAGGCCACCACGATGGCGGTGTAGCCGTAGCCCACCATGATGCTGGGTTGCAGGCGGTTGACCGTGGCCGATGTTTCGATGCACCCGGCAAACCCCGCCAGCGCGCCGCACAGCGACATGACCAGCAGCACCAGCAGGTTGTAGGGCATGCGGGCATAGCGTGCGGCGCGGGGGTTTTCGCCCCCGGCCAGCAGTTCGAAGCCGAGGCGGGTGCGCTTCAGGAACACGGCCAGCAGCACGGCCACGCCCACGCACACCGCAAGCCCCCAGTGCACCCGGCCCAGGGTGGCCGGGGCTATGGGGCCGATGATGGCGGCCTTGGGAAAGATGGGGGTCATGGGAAAGCCGAAGCTGGCCGGATCCTTCCATGCGCCGTAAACCAGGAATTGCAGGAACAGGATGCCGATGTAGTTGAACATCAGGGTGGAGATGATCTCGTTCATGCCGAAGCGCAGGCGCAGCACGGCGGGCACCGCCGCCCACAGCCCGCCCGCGATGGCGGCGCACAGGAACATCACCGGCATCATGGCCCATAGGGGCAGGCCCGGAAAGGCCAGCACCGCCCACGTGGCGCCCACCGCGCCCAGGGCGAACTGCCCCTCGGCGCCGATGTTCCACACCTGCATGCGGAACGACACGGCCACGCCCAGCGAACACAGGAAGATGGGGATGGATTTGAGCAGCGTGTCTTCCAGCGCGAAGGGACCGCCGAAACCGCCCGACCACAGGACCGCCAGCGCCTTCAGCGGCGGCTTGCCATGCACGGCGAGCAACGCGCAGCTGACCCCCAGCGAAACGACGAGGGCCACCGCGAAAATGAAAAAGGAGCCCCATTGAAGGGGCTCCTGCCGTTTCACGACTCTGGGTAGGAACATGGACAGGGGGCTCCGGTTCTTGGACGCGGCTACTGGGTGGAACCGACCACGCCTTCCACGAACCAGGTCATGCCCAGCATGTCCTGATCGGAAAGCACCTGGCCTTCGGGCACGCGCACGGCGCCGTTCTGGTCCTTGACCGGTCCGGAGAACACCTTGTAGGTGCCCGCCACGATCTCGGCCTTGCGCGCGTCCACCCTGGAACGCACGTCCTGCGGCACCATGTCGCCATAGGGGGCGATGCCCACGATGCCGGTTTCGATACCGGGCCAGTAGGCGCCGGACTTCCATTCACCCTTGCGGACCTTTTCCACCACGTCCTTGTAGAACGGAGCCCAGTTCCACACGGCGGACGTCAGCAGCGACTTGGGGGCGAAGTGGCTCATGTCCGAGTTGTAGCCCACCGAGTACACGCCGCGTTCCTGGGCCGCTTCCTGCGGACCGGGGGAATCCTGGTGCTGGGCGATGACGTCGGCGCCCACGTCCAGCAGGCTCTTGGCGGCTTCCTTTTCGGTGGCGGGGTCGTACCAGGTCTTGGTCCACACCACGCGCACCTCGGCCTTGGGATTCACGGCGCGTACGCCCAGGGTGTAGGCGTTGATGCCGCGAATCACCTCGGGGATGGGGAAGGCCGCCACGTAGCCGAGGACGTTCGACTTGGTCATGGCGCCGGCCACCATGCCGGTCAGGTAACGGGCCTGATACATGCGCCCGAAGTAGTTGCTCATGTTGGGCGCGGTCTTGTAGCCCGAGCAATGCATGAAGGTAATGTTGGGGAACTGCTCCGCCACCTTCAGTGTGGGGTCCATGTACCCGAAGCTGGTGGTGAAGATGATGTCGAAGCCCTTGCGCGCCATGTTCTGGATGACGCGTTCGGCGTCGGCCCCTTCGGGCACCGATTCCACGAACGAGGTGGTCACGCCGGGCATTTCCGCGATGGCCTTGCGGGCCTGGTCATGCGCCCAGGACCAGCCCACGTCGCCCACGGGCGAAACGTAGACGAAGCCGACCTGCATTTCCTTCACAGGAGCGGGTGCCGGGGCGGCAGCCGGAGCGGGCGCGGCGGCGGCGGGCTTCTGCTCGGCCTTGGGGGCCTCGGCAGGCTTCTTGTCTTCGCCGCAGCCGGTCAGGGCGGCCATGAGCAGCATGGCGGCAACCAGCAACATCGCGGATACGGATTTGCGCATCGGGAGCCTCCTCGGGCTTGGTGAATGGAACGGTATGCCGCTGCGAACGGGAACACCCGTCCGCCAAAGTACAAAGGACCGCAGCCCGGTGCCTTGGGGGCAGCAGGCCGACGCTGATATGGAAAGGAGATTTCTAGCCCGCTTCCCGCTGGTTGACAAGGGGCTGCACGTACTGCACTTCCGAGTCCCACGGAAAGAGAATCCATGTATCCTGGCTGACTTCGGTGATGTAGGTGTCCACCAGGGGGCGTCCCTCGGGCTTGGCATACACGGTGGCGAAGTGGGCCTTGGGCAGCATTTCGCGCACCGCCTTGGCCGTGCGGCCGGTGTCCACCAGGTCGTCCACCATCAGCCAGCCCGCGCCGTCGCCCTGCACGCCCTTCAGCACTTCCAGGCGGCTGGACTGGTCCTGCCACTTGTAGCTGGTGATGCACACCGTATCGATGAGGTGCACCCCCACTTCACGGGCGATGATGGCGGCGGGCACCAGCCCCCCGCGGGTGATGGCGATGATGCCGGTCCAGGGCCCTTTCTCCAGCAGCCGCCACGACAACGCCTTGGCGTCGCGGTGAAGCTGTTCCCAGGTGACGGGAAAGACCTTGCGGTAGGAGTCTGCGGTGCGCACGTGGGGTTCCTGCGGGTTGCGGAGCCGGGGCGGACGCGGCCTGCCTTGCGGCGCATCTTCCTGCTCCCGTTGCGGGTGACGCCTCCCTTGCCCTGCCCCGCCCGCGCTGTCAAGCGCTTACCCCGGCCGGGGCGTGGCCGACGCGGCCCTGACGGGAGCCCGACTGGATTTCAACCGGATAACAACCGGGCTCCGTCGGGTCCTTCCCTCCGGCTCACCCCCTGTCCGCCTCCTGGGCCGCTTCCGCGTCTGGCCGCACGCCGGGTCGCATGCCGGGCCGCATGCCGGGCATGACACCGGCATTGCCCCCGGCATTCTCGGCGACGACCCGCCTGAACTCCGCCGGGGTCACCCCGTACAGCGCGCGGAACCTGCGGTAGAAGTTCGGCAGGCTGGCAAAGCCGCAACGCAGCGCCACCTCGGCGATGCCCCGGTCCGATTCCGCCAGTTCGCCGCCAGCCTTTTCCAGGCGGCGTGTGTTCACGTACGCCACCACACTGGCGCCCGCATGGCGCCGGAATTCGCGCGTCAGCAGGCTGCGCGACAGGCCGAACCGGGCAGCCAGCCCGTCCAGGTCCACCGGCTGGTCAAGGTGGGCATCCAGCCAGCCGCGCACCCCGCGCATGGCGTCGTGATGCCGCGCCCCGGCATCGCCTCCCGCCTGCATGTCCCGCACGTGGAAGGCCAGCAGCAGGCCGATTGCCCCCCACGCCACGGGAACCTCCGTCCCTTCGTCCCGTCCGATGCCGTCGGGGATCATGTCCGCCATATCCCACAACCGGGCGACGTCGGTTTGGTGCGCCACCATCGAACAGCCCGCCGGTTGCGGTGCCATGAGGGCGGCAATCTGCGTGGGAGAAAGCTGGGTGACCATGTCCCCCTGGGTCAGACACACCACCTTCAACCCGACGGTTTCGCCACGGCCAAAGGCATAGCGGTGCCGCACGCGCGGGGCCACCAGCACGGTACGCCCCCCTGCCAGCGCCACCTCGCCGTTGTCCAGCAACAGCAGGCCGCTGCCGGAACGGCACAGCACGAACTCGTACACGTCGTGGGCATGCCATGCGGTGGATTCCGCGAGGGTAAGGGAAAAGCTCCAGAACATCTTCTGTCCGATCAGGTAAGCATTATGGCCAATCGGCAATTCACTCTCTGCTGAGCATTGCATAGCATGGCATTCATGGCAACGGACAATGCCCCGAACGGGCAGCCACGTCGCAAACGGCCATCCGCGACGCGCCACGGCACCTGTACCGGCGCCCCCGGCCTCTGCCCCGGCAACACCCGCAAGACATCGGAGGACACATGCACCCCATCGACCAGCCCCACGCCACAGCCGCACCCGACAATGTCGCACCCGACATTCTGAAAGCCTTCCACATGATGTGGGACAAGCACCCATCCCCGGTCATGCTCACCCGGCCCAACCGCACCATCGTGGCCGCCAACGCGGCGGCGCTGGCCGTGGGCATCGAGCCGGGGCGCAAGTGCTTCACCCTGTGCGGCCCGGAAAAGCCCTGCGCCGCGTGCAAGGCCAACCAAGCCGTGCGCGACGACGCCTGCGCCCGCAGCCTGAGCTACACCGAGGCCGGAAGCCGCTTCGTCGATGCCTACTGGACACCTCTCGCTGGCGTGGAAGGCCTGTTCCTGCACTACGCCAACGACATCACCCCCTGCGTGCGCCAGGAACTGCTGCGCCCCGGCTGTACCTGCTGACGACGGCAGCGCCGCGGCCGACTGGCACTGCGTGCAACGAGAAAGGCCGCCCTTCCGTGAGGAGGGGCGGCCTTGTGTCTTTCCGGTTGGCGGACGACGGCTAGTCGTCGAGTATCTTGGTGTTGCGCAGTTCGATCTTGGCGGTGGCGGAAAGCTCGCCCACGAACACGCGGAACATTTCCTCGCGCTTGGCCGACAGCACGGTGGCGCGCACGGTTTCAGCCGCGGCGGACCATTCGGCGTCGGTGGGGCGCTGCACGTCCTTGACCCGGAACAGCACGGCGCCGGACGGGGTATCCACCGGAGCGGGCTGCCAGGTGCCGGGGGCGGCGGCGAAGGCGGCATCCACCAAGGCACGGCTCTGGCCGAAGGGGGCGATGACGCCGTTGCGCCCGAAGGGATCTGCGGACTTCACCTTGGCGGCAAGCTCGGCGGGCATGCCGTCGGCCAGCTTGGGCCCGGCTTCCTGCGCGGCCTTTACCGCCAGCTTGGCGCCTTCGATGCGGCGCACCTGGGCGGCCACCTCTTCCTTCACCTTTTCCAGCGGGGTCACGTTTTCCGGCTGCGATTCCAGCACGGCGGCAATCATGTAGCCGCCCTCGATTTCCAGCGGGGTGTCGATGACCGTGCCCGCCGGGGTGGAGAAGGCGGTGCCCACGGACTGGCCCTTCAGGCCCACGGCAACGCCCGCGTCGGCCCGGGAGAACAGCCCGGTGGGCTTGTGCTCCAGCTTCAGCGCCTTGGCGATGTCATCGATGGACTTGCCCGCGCCCGCCATTTCCAGGGCGGTGTCCAGGGCCTCGTGCATCCGTTCGGAAGCCTTCTCCTCGCCCAGGCGCTGGCGGATTTCACCGCGCACCTCGTCCAGGGCGCGGGTGCGCTGGGCTTCGTGCGCTTCCAGCCTGATGACGTGCCAGCCGAAGGCCGTGCGCACGGGGGCGCTGATCTCGCCGGGCTTCAGGGCGAACGCGGCTTCCTCGAAGGGGGGGACCATCTGGCCCTTGGTGAACCAGCCAAGGTCGCCGCCCTGCGCGCCGCTGCCCTTGTCGTCGGACAGCTTGCTGGCCAGTGCGGCAAAGTCCTTGCCCTTCTTCAACTGGGCAATGACGTCTTCGGCCTTGGCGCGGGCGGCGTCGTCCTCGGACTTGCCCGCCCCTTCCTGGGCCATGAACAGGATGTGACGGGCGCGCACGCGCTCCGGCACCACGAAATACGTTTCGGCGTTGTCCGCGTAGAAGGCGGCCACGGCCGATTCGGGAATTTCCACGCTGGCGGCCAGGCTGGCCGGGGTCAGGGAGACCGCGTCCAGGCTGATGCGCTGCGGGTTGCGCCAGGCATCCATGTTCTCGTTGTAGCGTTCCGCGATCTGCTCGTCGGTGGGGGTCACCTTGAGCACGTAGTCTTCCAGGGGGAACAGCACGTATTCGATGGTCCGGCGCTCGCGGCCATAGTCGAACAGGGCGCGGGCCTCCTCGTCGGTGACCGAAGCGGGCGCGGTGACCCGGTCGCGCAGCTTCTGCAGCAGCATGTCGTGGCGAATGCCGTCCTCGAAGCGGCCGGGCGTGGTCTGCTGGCCCTTGAGCACGGAACGGTACACCTCGGCGTCGAACTTGCCGTCGCCGTTGCGGAAGGCCGTTATGGACTCGATGGAACGGCGCAGTTCCACCGGCGACACCGAGAGCCCGATGCGCGCGGCCTCGTCGGTCAGCAGGCGTTCGGTGATCATGGATTGCAGCACCTGGCGCTTGAGCCCCATCTGCTTCATGTCCTCGGCGGTGATGCCGGGGTAGCGGCTGCGCAGCGCCTCTACCTGGCGCTCGTACGTGCGCCCGAACTCCTGGAGCAGGATGGGCTTCTTGTTCACCGTGGCGAGGGCGCCCGACGAACTGTTGTGCATGGAGCCCACGCCCCAGAAGACGAATACGAGGATGATGATGCCGAAGGCAATCTTCACGCCCCACGACTGGGCGTGGGCACGGATCAGTTCAAGCATTGAAAAACTCCATTGCGGTGTGCGCCAATGCCCCCCGGTGCGTCCGGCTGCGCCGGTTGCGCGCCGGTTGCGCGCGGTTGCGCGCGGTTGCGCGCGGTCGCGTCGGGGGGCCGGGGGTGCCGGAGGCTCCATGCGGAACCCCGGCAAGGACACCCTACTGTTTTCTGGAAAGGCGGACGTGGTTCAGCAATCCGCCTGCCCGGATAATATCCAATTCCTTCTGCGTCAAATCGTTCCGCACGCGGATGGCGCCCATGCCTTCCACCTGCACGTCCACCTCGCCCCCGGCGGTGATGGCCGAAGCGGGAATGGTCACCGTCCCGCCCACGGCCAGCCTGTCGTAGTCGGCCCGGTCGCACAGGATCAGCGGCAGAATGCCGAAGTTCACCAGGTTGGCCCGGTGGATGCGCGCCAGCGAGCGCACGATGACCGCCCGGATGCCCAGGTGCCGCGGGGCCAGCGCGGCATGCTCGCGGCTGGAGCCCTGACCGTAGTTGTCCCCGGCCACGATGACCCCGGTGCCCGCCGCCCTGGCGCGGGCCACGAAGTCCGCGTCCACCCGGCCGAACACGTGCTGCGCGATGGCGGGCACGTTGGAGCGCAACGAGGTGATCTCCGCCCCGGCGGGCATGATGTGGTCGGTGGTGATGTCGTCGCCCAGCTTGATGACCACCGGCGCCGTCACCGTGTCGTCCATGGGCGTGAACTGCTCCAGCGCCACGATGTTGGGCCCGCGCAGCACCTCCACGCCGCTGCCGTCAGCAGGCGGGAAGGCAAACAGGTGGCGGATGGAGGGGGCCTTGGCGGGCAGTTCCGGCTGGGTCGGGGGGGTGCCCCAGGTGGCCGGGTCGGTGAACTGCCCGTGCAGCGCGGCCATGGCGGCGGTAAGCGGCGAGACCAGGTACACCTTGGCGTCCTTGGTGCCGCTGCGGCCTTCGAAGTTGCGGTTGAAGGTGCGCACGCTGACCCCGCCCGACACGGGCGAGCCGCCCATGCCGATGCACGGCCCGCACGAACATTCAAGGATGCGCACGCCCGCGTCCAGCAGCGGTTCCACCAGGCCCTCGGCGGCCAGCATCTTCAGCACCTGCTTGGAGCCGGGCGAGACCATGGTGTCGGTACCCACGTGCACCAGCTTGCCGCGCAGCACCTCGGCCACCATGCGCATGTCGGCATAGGACGAGTTGGTGCACGAGCCGATGGCCACCTGGTCCACGGAAAGGCCCGCCAGTTCGGCCACGGGCACCACCCGGTCGGGCATGTGCGGCTGGGCCACCAGCGGCACCAGCGCGGAAAGGTCGATGACGATCTCGTCGTCGTAGGTGGCGTCCGCGTCCGCGCGGAGTTCCTTCCAGTCGCCCTCGCGGTCCATGGAGGCCAGGAAGGCGCGGGTGCGTCCGTCGCTGGGGAACAGGGAGGCCGTGGCCCCCAGTTCCGCCCCCATGTTGGTGATCACCGCGCGTTCGGGCACGCTCAGGGTGGCCACGCCCGGCCCGGTGAATTCGAACACCTTGCCCACCCCGCCCTTGACCGTGAGCAGGCCCAGCAGGTGCAGGATGACGTCCTTGGCGGACGCCCAGCCGGTCAGGCGGCCTTCCAGGCGCACCTTGACCACGCGGGGCATGGAGATGAAGTACGGTTCGCCCGCCATGGCCAGGGCCACGGAAAGGCCGCCAGCTCCCATGGCCAGGCTGCCGATGCCGCCCGCCGTGGGGGTGTGGCTGTCGGAGCCGACAAGCGTCGCGCCGGGCAGCGCGAAATTTTCCAGATGCAACTGGTGACAGATGCCGGTGCCGGGGGGCGAAAAGATCACGCCGTGTTTCGCGGCCACCGTGCGCAGAAAGCGGTGGTCGTCCGGGTTGCGAAAGCCCATCTGCAGGGTGTTGTGATCCACGTAGCTCACCGAAAGATCGGTGCGCACGCGGTCAACGCCCATGGCCTCGAACTGGAGATAGGCCATGGTGCCGGTGGCGTCCTGGGTCAGGGTCTGGTCGATGCGCAGGCCGATTTCGGCCCCCGGGGCCATCTCGCCGCTGACGAGATGCGCCGCGATGATCTTCTGCGTAAGGTTCATGGACATGCTACCCCTCGTGGATTCGGCGTTGCCGGTATGGCGTGCGCACCCGCGCCGCCCGTAAGCTGGTTCGTCCGGCGGGCCGAAGGTCCCTGGGACACACTGCATCGCATGATTGCGGACCGGATGCCGATCCGGCAGCCGCGAAACGTCGGCACTAAGGACATGCAAGACGCCACGCCAACCACCGGGCATCACGCCGCTACATGCCTGCGTGGCGATTCCCGGTGTCGGGGCCATCATGCCGCAACCGCCCGCGAACCCGCGCGTGGGGTTCCGGGCGGTTTGTCCGGTGTAGTGCACATCACCGCGGCCCGCAAGGGGCGTCAGGCAACTTCTATGCCCATTCCGCGGTATTCGTTGAGCTTGTTGCGCAGGGTGCGCACCGAGATGCCCAGCAGTTCCGCCGCCTGGGTGCGGTTGCCGGAGGTGACCTCCAGCCCCTTCAGGATCATGATGCGTTCCATCTCGTGCAGCGGAATGACCCCGCCGGGGACGGAAGCGCCGTCAGGACCGCCCGCCTGTCCGCCATCCACGGAGAACGCGGACGCATCACCGACGCCGTCCGCCCCTGCCGGGGCGACCGCACCGCCCTCGTCGCCGCCGGAGGGCAGGTCACCCTCTTCGAACAGCGGCCAGGTGTCGGGGTCGAGCAGGAAGTGCCGGGTGGTGATGGGCCGTCCCCCGGCCAGCAGCACGGCGCGTTCCATGAGGTTCTGCAACTCGCGTACGTTGCCCGGCCAGTCGTAGTGTTGCAGCCACTCCTCGGCCTCCGGCGAAAACTCGGCGGGGGCAAGGCCGTACTCGCGCACGTAGGTGGCCGCGAAATGCCGGGCCAGCACCACCACGTCGTCGCCGCGTTCGCGCAGGGCGGGCAGGCGCAGGGGGATGACGTTCAGGCGAAAGTACAGGTCCTGCCGGAACTTGCCCTGCTTCGCCCAGTCGTCCAGGTCGCGGTTGGTGGTGGCCAGCACGCGCACGTCCACCTTCACCGTTTCGGTCCCGCCCACGCGGTCGATCTCGCTTTCCTGCAACACGCGCAGCAGCTTGGCTTGCAGGCCAAGGTCCATCTCGGAAATTTCGTCCAGCAGGATGGTGCCGCCGCTCGCCAGTTCGAACTTGCCCAGCTTGCGGGCGATGGCCCCGGTGAAGGAGCCCTTCTCGTGGCCGAACAGCTCGCTTTCCAGCAGGTGTTCCGGCAGGGCGGCGCAGTTCACGGCCACGAAGGGGCCTTCGGCCCGGTCGCTCCAGCCGTGCAGGAACCGCGCGAACATTTCCTTGCCGGTGCCCGATTCCCCGGAAATGAGCACCGTGGCGCGCGAGGGCGCCACCTGACGGGCCAGCGCCAGCACGCGGCGCACGGCGGGGTGGTCGCCCACGATGCGCGGCACGCCGGGGCGCTGCTCGGGCGTGCGGCCGCCCAGGGTGGACGAAGGAGGCACGGGGGCAGCGGCGCGGCGCGGCGCGGGCAGTGCGGCCACCACCTTCTCGAACAACAGCGGTTCCAGCCAGTAGTCGCGCGCACCCAGCGACAGGCACCGTTCGGCCTCTTCCGCCGAGCCCTTTTCGGCAAACACGATGACGGGGGGAAACGCGGGGTCGTCGGCACCCACGGCAAGCAGGTCGTCCACCTTGTATCCGGGCAGGCTGGGTCGCGAAAAGATCACGGCCGGGCCCGACTTGCGGATGAAGGCGGAGGCACCCTTGAGGTTCTCGGCGATGCCGACCTCGAATCCCGCATCGCGCAGCTTGGGGAAGATTCGGGTCACGGCGGTGGCCGGAGCGAGGAATAGTATGCGCCGGGCGGACATTGGAACCTTGTACCCGCAACCTTAAGCTTTATCAACTGATGGAACACGGGGGGCGCCAGCGGCTCCGATGACCTCCTCCGGCAGGGGGGATACGGAGGCCGCGTGCGCGTTCGCCCACCTTGCCGGGTTCGCACCCCGCAAGGCACACCCCACCGGGGCGGCACGGTATCCGCGCCCAGCCCGTGTCTCGGTAATCCTTGACCATGCGGCAGGCTGCGGGTAGGAGCTTTCAGCATTCGCCCCCCCGTGCGGAACTGGCCGGCCCGAGAAAACGCTGCTCCGAACACGCTGATGTTGCGTGCCGCCCACATTCGCCGGACTGACACGTCGGCAGGCATGTCAGCCAAACATGCCGACAGACACGCCGCAAGGCCCCGGAACCATCAGCCGGAAGCATCAGGATGAAGATAGCCTATCTCGTCGGAGGGTTGCCCTTCGGCGGCGTGGAAACGTGGTTGTGCGACCTTGCGGCGGAATACCGCCGTAGCGGCCTTGCCGAGGCGCGCATCTTCAACCTGTCCGGCACGGGCGACATGCACGGCCGCTTCGTGGAACAGGGGCTCGACGTACGGTCCGTGGGCTCCGGCATCCGCGCCATTGCCTCGCACAGACTGGACACCACGCTGCGCCTGCGCGCCATGCTGCGCGACTACGCGCCCGACGTGATCCATACCATGCACATCAGCGCCAACCACCACGGGCGCCTTGCCGCGCTGGGCCTGGGAATTCCCGTGGTCACCCACCTGCATAACGTCAAACGCGAAAAACGGCTGCACCGCAGGCTTTCCGACAAACTGCTCTCGTACGCCACCACCGCGTACCTCGCGGTGTCCAAGGCCGTGGCCGACGTGGTCGCCGCCGACCACAACCGGGCGGGCAGGCCGGTGCAGGTCTTCTACAACGCCATCGACCCGAGACGCTGCGACATGCCCCCGCTGGACCTGAAGGCCGCCTACGGCGTCTCCGGCCCGGTCATTCTTTCGGTGGGCCGGTACGTGCGGCAGAAGAACCTCGACCTGCTCATCCGGGCCGTGCGCATCCTGCACGACCAGCACATGCCCGCATCGCTGGTGCTGGTGGGCGAAGGGGTGGAACGGGCCCGCCTGGAGGCGCTGCGGGACAGTCTGGACCTTGGCGGGCACGTGGTGCTCACGGGATTCCGCCAGGACGTGGCGGCCTTTTTCAGGGCAGCGGACATCTTCGCCATGCCCTCGGATTTCGAGGGTTTTCCCATCGCCCAGATGGAGGCCCTGTACTGTGGCCTGCCGTGCGTGGTCTCGCGCCACGTTCCCTCGCTGGAGGTGGCGGCCGAGGCCTCTCTGGTGTGCGAAACCGAACCCGGCGACATCGCGGCCAAGCTGCTTTCCATCCTGCGCGACGACACGCTGCGGGCACGGCTTTCCGAAGCCGCGCACCGGGTGATCGAACCGCTCACCATGCCGCGCTACGCGGAGCGCCTGCTGGCCTTCTATGCCGGCCTGCCGGCGAAAAAACTTGCCGGGCAGGCACGGTGACCCTCCCCTTGGCCCACGTCTTCGCCGCCATGCGCATGCGCTACTTCCCGCAAGCCGCAGGGTGGAGTATGGTTTCCCGCATGTCCGACCTCCATCCCCGCATCGCCACGGCCCGCGTGACCGCAGCCCTGCGCGCCTTCCGTGCCGCCCCGGACCCGCAGAAGGCGGAATGGGCGCGTACCGTGCTGTTCTGGCTGTTCTGGCTGTCCGTGGTCACCTTTTCACTGGGCCAGGCATTTCGCGAGACCGGCCCCATCCTCTGCCTGGCCACCCTGTTCGCCTATCACTACTGGGGCTACCGGCAGTCCACCCTGCGCCGCTTTCCGCGCAAGTGGCTGTTCGTGGCCTTCTACGGGCTCATCTGCGTCAAGACGGCCCTGTCGCTGGACCCGCGCCAGAGCCTCGTCTACGTGCTGCCCAACATCTGGAAGGGATTCGCCCTGCCCTTCGTGGCCATGGAGTGCGCGCGCGACATGCGCGACATGCGCCGTCTGGTCTGGGCCTTCACGCTGGCGGGCATCTACCAGGGACTGGACGGCATCTACCAGCACATCACCGGTCACGACCTCATCAAGGGCACGGCCACCATATTCGGGCGGCTCACCGGCTCCATGTCCACCTACCGCGTGGGCGACTACATGGCGCTCGTCCTGGTGCCCGCCTTCGGCCTGTGGGCCATGCTGCCCCAAACCCGGGCCGCATGGCGCAGGGCCGCCGCCACCGCGCTGATCCTGGCGCCGGGCATCCACCTGTGGATCTTCGCCCAGGCCCGCAGCGGCTACCTGGGGCTGGCCGCCGCGCTGCTCCTGCTGTGGTACCTTTTCACCCGCCCGAAACCCGTGTATCTGCTGGTGCCCGCAGGCATCGGCATTCTGGGCGCCCTGTTCGGCCCGCAGCGCATCACCCTGGAAACCGCCCTGCGCGACGGCCGCATCGAGTTGTGGGACATCGCGTGGCAAGTCATCCAGGCCCGCCCCCTGACCGGCTGGGGCATGGGCATGTTCGGCCCGGCGTTCAGGGCGTTGGGACTGTATCCGGTCATCAATTCCCCGCGCATCCAGCACCCCCATTCGGTGTACATCCAGTTCCTGGTGGACACCGGCGTGGTGGGCTTCGCCATCGCCATGGCCTTCATGTTCGGCATGCTGGCCTGGGGGCTGCGGCGGATATACCGCAACGTCCCGCGCTCCGGCGCGCCGTACGACATGTGGACCATGGCGGCGTTTTTCCTGGCCGGTTGGCTGTGCTACCTGGTGGAAGCGCTGTTCGCGCACGACTTTCTGCGCACATGGTGGCTGGCCGTCTCCATGGGGCATCTGGGCGTGATGATCGGCGCCGTCGTCAATGCCGACGTCAATGCCGACGTCAATGCCGGCAACACTCCCGCCACACTCGTGGGTGCGCCCCCCCACGAAAACCGGAAATCCTCATGAACATCGCTTTCGTCAACAGCACCCGCAAATGGGGCGGCGTGAAGACCTGGATCCTCGATTTCGCCGAACGGCTTTCCGCCTACGGGCATGACGTGCGCGTCTACGGACGCCAGCAGGCCTTCGTGGACGAGGCCAGGCGACGCATGGGCCATGGCGAGGCAGCCAGCTTCGGATTCGACCTCAACCCGGCCGCCATCGCCTGGTTCCGCCGCCAGTTCAGCGAGCACCGCACCGACGTGGTGATCCTGAACATCGGCAAGGACCTCGCCACCGCCGGGGTTGCCGCCCGCCTGCTGCGCATTCCCGTGGTCCAGCAGATCGGCCTGCCCGGCGACATCCCCCACCGCCTCAAGACCCGCCTGCTGCACGCCTGGATCGCCCCCAAGTTCCTTTGCTCGTGCCGGTACATAGCCGACGGGTTCCTGACCAGCCTGCCGTATCTGCGGGCAGAGGACCTGCACGTGGTGCTTACCGCCAAGCGGGTGGCCGCCGGGCCGCTGTCCGTGTCCACGCCCCGGCGGCTGGTGGCCACGCAGCAACTGAACCCCGACAAGGGGCACGAGACGCTGCTGCGCGCCCTGGCCAGCCTGGACATCCCCTTCGAACTGGACGTGGCGGGCACCGGCTCGCACGAAGCGTACCTGAAGGACCTTGCCGTCTCGCTGGGCATTGCCGAACGCATCCGCTGGCATGGCTTCACCACCAGGGTCCCGGAACTGCTGGAACGCGCCGACGTGTTCCTGCTGGCCTCGCTCAGCGAGGGACTGCCCAACACCCTGCAGGAGGCGCTGGCCCAGGGGCTGCTGCCCGTGGCCCGCGACGTGGGCGGCGTGCGCGAGGTGTACACCCCGGAACTGTTGCCCTGGCTGCTGCCCTATGCCGCCGGACCTGCGGAATTCGCGGAAATGTTGCGCAAGGCGCTGACCCTGCCGGACGAGGACTTCATCGGGATGAAACGCGCAGCCCGCCAGGCCTGCGCCACCCATTGCGAGCTTGACGGCAAGGCCCGCGAACTGGAAGCGTGGTTGGCCGACCTGACCGGCCAGGCCCAGACAGGCCAGACAGGCCAGACACGCTCCACCTCCTGACGCCACTTGCACCTGCGGCATGCCACGTATCCGGGCGTACCGCGTACCGCACCTCAAACGCCCAACCCCCGGCCCCCCGCCGGAAGTATCCCGTCCATGCACACGCGCCCCGTCGTCTTTCGCCTGACCAACAGCCTGCACTACGGCGGCGTCGCCTCGCGCTTGCGGGCCGTGCTGCCCCTTCTGCTCGACGAATTCGAGGTGCACGTGGTCACCTACCGCACGCCGGGCGCCTTTGCGCCGGAACTGGCCGACAAGGGCGTGCGGGTGCACCACCTGCCCATCCCCACCAAATGGAGTCCCACGGGCATCGCCCGTCTGGCGCGGCTGCTGCGCGGGCACGGCGCTTCGGTGCTGCACAACCACTCCTTTTCCGCCAATGTCACCGGTGCGCTGGCCGGGGCGCTGGCGGGCACGCCCGTGCGCATCGGACAGATCCACACGCTGCAAAGCCACTGGTACGAAAATCCCGCCCACCGCGCCAAGCAACGCATCGAGGAAATGCTGATCCACCGCGCCCTGTCCACAAGGGTGCTGCATGTCTCTCGCGAGAGCCGCGACTACTTCGCGGCCCGGATGCCCCTTGCGGCCGCCAAGTTCGAGGTACTGCACAACGGGGTGGACTTCGCGGCGCTGGCCCCGCGCAAGGACGCCCGGCAACTGCGGGCCGAACTGGGCATTCCGCCCCAGGCGCGCGTCATCGGCAACGTGGGGCGCATCACCGGCTGCAAGCGGTTGGACATGCTGCTGTCCATGGCCGCCAAGGCCCTGGCCCGGCACCCGGACATGGTCTTCGTCATCGTGGGGGGAGAAGCGGGCCACGCCGAAGGGCTGCTCCGCCAGGCGGCGGAACTGGGCATCGCCGACAAGGTGATCTTCCCCGGTGAAACCCCGCACCCCGGCGACTACTACAACATCTTCGACGCCTTCCTCTTCACCTCGCCTCCGGGGTCCGAAGGCATGCCCGGCGCGGTGCTGGAAGCGGCCTCGTTCGGCATGCCCATCGTGGCCATCCGCACCGACACGCTGGAAGAAATGGCCGAATGGTACGACGGGGTCCGCTTCATCACCGAAGACTGCGACCCGGCGCACGAACTGGCCGCCGCGCTGGCCGCCCCGCGCCCCGACCCGGCCCGGCTGCGCGCGCATTTCTCCATCCAGGCCATGGCCGACCGCACCCGCGCCCTGTACCACCGCCTGCTGCAACACCCCACCCACCGCACGTAAATGCACATACTGCTCGTCACCTCGTCTTCCACCCGCAGCGGCGGCGCCCGTCAGGCCCTGTACCTTGCCGAAGGGCTGATGGAACGCGGCCACCACGTCACCTTCTTCACCCCGTCCAACGCCACCCTGCGCACCCTGTCGGACACCATGGCCTGGGCCGACCTGCCCGAATCACCCGGCAGATGGAAGGCCGCGCTGGAGGCCGCCATGCCCGCGCCGGGCCAGGGGCCCTGCATCGTGCAGGCCTTCCACAACAAGGCGGTAAAGCGCCTGGCCTGGCACGGGCTGTTCTGGCGGCGGCGCGGCGTGGTCTGCGTGGGCTACCGGGGGGTGGTCTACCGCCCCGGCAACCCGCTGACCTACTGGTCGCCGGGGCTGGATGCCTTCGTGGCCAATTCGCACGCCTGCGCCAAGGTGCTGCGCGGCATGGGCGTGGGCGAACGGCGCCTTGCGGTCATCCACAACGGCATTCCCGCCGCGCGGCTGGCGCCCCGGCGCGGGGCGGAGACCGTGCGCGCGGAACTGGACCTGCCCGCAGGCTCCACGCTGCTGGGCTGCGTGGCCGGTGACAAGGACGTGAAGGGCGTGGATCCGCTGCTGCGGGCCTTTGCCCTGGCTTGCGGCCCGAACGGTGGCCAAGACGGCGGCGCACCCGCCAACGGCAACCCTCATCTGGTCGTGGTGGGGGTCACGCCCGGCCGGTGGCAGCCGCTGTGCGCGGAACTGGGCATCACGGGCCGCGTCCGCCTGGTGGAGCACAGCAACTGCGTGGCCGACTACCTGCAACTGCTCGACGCCTTCGTACTGCCCTCGCTGTCCGAATCCATGCCCAACACCCTGCTGGAAGCCATCTGCTCCGGCCTGCCGGCCATTGCCTCGCAGGTGGGCGGCGTGCCCGAACTGGTGCGGGGCAACGGCCTGCTGGTGCCGCCCGGCGACGTGCCCGCGCTGGCACGCGCTCTCGCCACGGCCCTGAACGATGCCCGGCAGCGCGCCACCTGGGCAGAGGCCAGCCGCGCCATCGCGCCGGGCTTCTCCACCGAGGCGCGCATCAGCCGCTTCGAGGCATTGTACCGCACGCTGCTGCAACGCCGTGGACTGTCCGATGCCTGATGCCGGATCGCCCCCCCCCGCCGCGCCCGCGCCGCAACCCGCGGCCCCACGTGATGCAGCGCCTGATTCCGCACCGCATTCCGCTTCGGAGCAGGGCGCGCACGGCGGCGAAATCTACCGCGTGGCCCGCGAACTGGGCGTGGAGCCGGAGCACATCCTGGATTGCAGCAGCAACGGCTTCGCCCATGTGCGGGAACTGACCCGCGAACTGGTCGACACCCTGCCCCACCCCTTCGAGCACTATCCGGACAGTTCCAGCACCGCCCTGCGCGAGGAACTGGCCGCCCACGAGGAATGTGCCCCCGGCGGCATCATGGTGGGCAACGGCTCGTCCGAACTCATCTGGCTGCTCTTGCGCGTGCTGCAACCCCGCCGGGTCACCCTGCTGGGCCCGACCTTTTCCGAATATGCCCGCGCCTGTGAAGCCCACGCCATCCCGTGGCGGGTGCTGCATACCGATCCGTTGCGCGCGCTGGATGCCCCCCCGCCGGACTTCCGACCCGGCACCGCCGACGGGGAAGGCGATGAACTGGTGGTGCTCTGCTCGCCGGGCAACCCCTGCCCGGTCACCGCGCCCGACCTGCCCGCCCTGGTGGCTGCCCTGTTCCGGTCCGGCTTTCGCACCGTGCTGGCCGATCTGACCTACCGCGACTTTCTGTGGGGCACCCCGGAGCACGACGCCCACCGTCACGCGGCCCTCGCCCCGACCTGTCCGGCCTGTTCGGCCTCCTTGGCAGACGGCACGCTGCTGTGCCTGCACAGCTTCACCAAATTCTTTCATTGCACGGGGATACGCCTGGGCTACCTGACCGGGCCGGAAAACCTGCTGGATATCTTGCAGTCCCGACGCCCGCCGTGGATGGTGTCCCCCTTTGCCGAGGCCATGGGCAGGCGTTTTCTGCGCGCCCTGCCGGACTACCGGGCGCACCTGTCCACCCTGCGTGCCGACCGCGCCACGCTGCTCGACGGCCTGCGCCGGTCAGGCCTGTTCGCCCCCCACGCCAGCAACGCGGGACCCAGCTTCGTGACCTGCCGCCTGTCCGACGAGTTACTGCGGAGCGGCGTCACGGCGGAAAAGGTGCGCCGCGAACTGTTGCGCCACGGCATGCTGGTGCGGTCCTGCGACAACATACCCGGCATGCCCCATGGCTATATAAGAATGCAGGTTCGCCGTCACAACGACACCGAAAGGCTGGCGCGTCACATCACCGCATTGTCCACCACGCTTCATGTGACGATGCAAGAGAAACCGTAGCCGCACCCCCGACGCATGATCCATGCGTTGCGTCTCCCTACCACCCACGAGGCACCCCGAGCGCCCCCCCCGCACGGCGAAATGGACTTTCCGCACGATATCCCGTAACACGGGTGCGTCACCATCCGGAGCCGCGCCAACCTTTCGGCGCGCCCGCCACACGCCTTTACATAGGCATGGCATCCCGCTCCGGCACCATCATCCTCTCGCATCCGTGGCGGTTCCCATCGTGAGCAACGAGATAAAATACACCTTCGCCCCGGCCTTCGCCCGTGCGGTCGTGGACCTGCTGGGCGCGGTGTGCCGCCCCGACCCCGAGTTTCCCGCGGCGGACGTCTTTTCGCTGTACTACGACACGCCCGCGCGTGACCTGCTGGAAGAAAAGCGCAACAGCGACTACCTGAAGACCAAGATACGCTGCCGCTGGTACGGCGCCGTGCGGGGTACGGCCATGGAGCGCGCGGTGTTCCTGGAGGCCAAACGCAAGGAAGGCGCCGCGCGCGACAAGGCCCGCGTGCTGCTGCCCCTGAACGGGGACATCTTGTGGAACACCCCGCTGACGGACCCCTTGCTGTGCCGCCTGCCGGAACACTTGGCCGAAGCGGGCATTCCCTTTCCCCGGCCCATCTTTCCCATGTTCATCCTGCGCTACACCCGCCACCGCTTCATCGATCCGGCAACCGGGGCGCGCATCGCCGTGGACACGGGCATTCACGTGCCCCGCACCAACAAGACCTTCATTGCCCGGCACAACCCCACGCCTTTGCCCGTGGCCGTGCTGGAGGTAAAGGGCAGCCTGCGCGAGATGCCGCGTTCGCTGCATGCCGTGAGCACCTTTCACTTCCGGCGGGAAACGTTTTCCAAGTACCTCGCATGCCATGACATGCTGTTCTGCTCCACCGGGATACCCGGCGGATACACCTGCTTCGCGCCTGCCACGCCGCCCCGCGACCAGGCCTGATGCGCGCCCGTGCCGTCCCGATGCCACTCCTGACGCCCCACCCGGCACTGCGCACCGGACCGCGTGCCCCCGCGCACGGCACCACTGAAGGCGACACCGGTCGGCCCATCGCCAGGCCACACGATCACGAACCACACATTCCCGGACGCCCCCAAGCACCGCCGGCCACCGGATCCCCCCCGAACAACGTCCAGCCCCCGGACAAGGCTCGCTCCCATGGTTGAATCACTCTTCGACGTTCTCGGCGGCGCCTACCAGGCGTTGGTTTCCGTCACCGGCTTCGGCTCCAAGCAGGCGGCGGACATCGGCGCGGGCACCTTCCTGCTGGCCCTGCTCATCTCCCTGCTCACCTCGCAGTACACCGCGCTGCTGTATTCGCGG
>JAITSV010000083.1 GCA_031287575.1 Desulfovibrio sp. | reverse complement strand
TCATCTGCTTGAGACAAGACGCACATGCCTGTAACAGGCTGCGTTGTGATGGTGTGTGTTTTAATTTCGCGGTGTTGTGGATGCGGCATGCGGTTTTGTCCGCGATACGGCGCGGCGGTAGTCCTCTCCCCTCGTGACGTTTCAGCTTCATGCGCATACCGTCACAAGGGCGTCGCAAGGGTGTAGCGGTGGCGTGTAACTGCTTGTTTGAACAGTCATAGACGGGAGTTCCGGTCCGGAATTGGTCCGATCCTCCATTGCCGGAAACCCGTTCGGGATGGTCTTTCGTGAAAAAATGGATAAAAGGCCGGGAAACGGCGCCAGACGGTCTTGAAACTCTGCCTGCTTCACGATACACCGCAAGGGGCAGTGCGGCGTGTCCCGCCCCCCATGGGCGGCGCAACATGGTGAAATTACCAAATAAACCCCGAAAAAACAAGGCCATGGCGTATCCTTGTGAAGGGTTTGAACAAGTTGCTTGACACTATCGGGCCACATTGTTAAATCGGTCACAAGCAACACGATCAGGCCGCTAGAGGGCGATGCAGTCCGAAAAGGCAGGCTCCCGAACCTGCTTTTTCAGCCTCCATCGACATGATGGTGGGATCCGCATGGGTTGAGGCTGACAAGGTATAACCCCTTAATTCGCTGAGTTGGAGGATAAGGTATGCCGACTTATGTTGATCCGTCCAAGTGTGACGGCTGCAAGGGTGGCGAAAAGACCGCTTGCATGTACATCTGCCCCAACGACCTCATGATCCTCGACCCCGAGGCCATGAAGGCCTACAACCAGGAGCCCGAAGCCTGCTGGGAATGCTACTCCTGCGTGAAGATCTGCCCCCAGGGCGCCATCACGGCCCGCCCCTACGCCGACTTCGCGCCCATGGGCGGCACCTGCATCCCCATGCGCTCGGCCGACTCCATCATGTGGACCGTCAAGTTCCGCAACGGGAATGTGAAGCGCTTCAAGTTCCCCATTCGTACCACCCCCGAAGGCTCCATCAAGCCCTTCGACGGCAAGCCCGAAGCCGGCGACCTGGAAAATGAACTGCTGTTCACCGAAACGGCGCTCATCGCTCCCAAGGTTGCCCTGGGCGAAAAGGCCGCGATCAGCGACGCCGATCTGAGCCAGTGCTGGTATGAAACCGGTTGCGAAGGCGGCAACCGCTAGTTCGGAACCCACCGCAAGTCATTGCGATAAGGAGATTTAGCTATGCCGATGATTCCCGTTAAGGAACAGCCGAAGGGTGTGGCCATCGCCGATCCCATCGTGAAGGAACATGACGTCGACATCCTCATCGTCGGCGGTGGTATGGGCTCTTGCGGCACCGCGTTCGAAGTCGTTCGCTGGGCCGACAAGTACGCTCCCGACCTGAAGATCATGCTGCTGGACAAGGCCACCCTCGAGCGCTCCGGCGCCGTTGCGCAGGGCCTGTCCGCCATCAACACGTACCTCGGCAAGAACCCCGCCGACGACTACGTGCGCATGGTCCGCACCGACCTCATGGGCCTCGTGCGCGAAGACCTGATCTTCGACCTTGGCCGTCACGTCGACGACTCCGTGCACCTGTTCGAAGAGTGGGGCCTGCCCTGCTGGATCAAGGACGAACACGGCCACAACCTCGACGGTGGCCAGGCCAAGGCCGCCGGCAAGTCGCTGCGCGCCGGTGACGAACCCGTGCGTTCCGGCCGCTGGCAGATCATGATCAACGGTGAATCGTACAAGTGCATCGTGGCCGAAGCGGCCAAGAACGCCCTTGGCGAAGCCCGCATCATGGAACGTATCTTCATCGTGAAGCTGCTGCTCGACGCCAACACCGACAACCGCATCGCCGGCGCCGTGGGCTTCAACCTGCGCGCCAACGAAGTGCACATCTTCCGTACCAACGCGATGATGGTTGCCTGCGGCGGCGCGGTGAACGTGTACAAGCCCCGCTCCACTGGTGAAGGCATGGGCCGCGCCTGGTACCCCGTGTGGAACGCCGGTTCGACCTACACCATGTGTGCCCAGGTCGGCGCCGAAATGACCATGATGGAAAACCGCTTCGTGCCCGCCCGCTTCAAGGACGGTTACGGCCCGGTCGGCGCGTGGTTCCTGCTGTTCAAGGCGAAGGCCACCAACTACAAGGGTGAAGACTACTGCGCCACCAACCGCGCGATGCTGAAGCCCTACGAAGATCGCGGCTACGCCAAGGGTCACGTCATTCCGACCTGCCTGCGTAACCACATGATGCTTCGCGAAATGCGCGAAGGTCGCGGTCCCATCTACATGGACACCAAGACCGCCCTGCAGAACACCTTCGCCAGCATGACTCCCGAACAGCAGAAGCACCTCGAGTCCGAAGCCTGGGAAGACTTCCTCGACATGTGCGTGGGTCAGGCCAACCTGTGGGCCTGCATGAACATCCAGCCCGAAGAACGCGGCTCGGAAATCATGCCCACCGAACCTTACCTGCTCGGCTCGCACTCCGGCTGCTGCGGTATCTGGGTGTCCGGTCCGGACGAAGCCTGGGTGCCCGAAGACTACAAGGTGCGCGCGGACAACGGCAAGGTCTACAACCGCATGACCACCGTCATGGGCCTGTGGACCTGCGCCGACGGCGTGGGCGCTTCCGGCCACAAGTTCTCCTCCGGTTCGCACGCCGAAGGCCGTATCTGCGGCAAGCAGATGGTCCGCTGGTGCATCGACCACAAGGGCTTCAAGCCCGCCATCAAGGAAACGGCCGAAGAGCTGAAGCAGCTCATCTACCGTCCTTACTACAACTACCTGGCTGGCAAGGACGCCTCCACCGACCCGGTGGTGAACCCGACCTACATCAGCCCCAAGAACTTCATGATGCGCCTCGTGAAGTGCACCGATGAATACGGCGGTGGTTGCGGTACCTACTACACCACCTCCGCCGCGGCGCTGGACACCGGCTTCGCGCTCATGGACATGATGGAAGAAGACTCCCTCAAGCTGGCCGCTCGTGACCTGCACGAACTGCTGCGCTGCTGGGAAAACTACCACCGTCTGTGGACCGTGCGCCTGCACATGCAGCACATCCGCTTCCGCGAAGAGTCCCGTTACCCCGGCTTCTACTACCGTGCCGACTTCATGGGCCTCGACGACTCCAAGTGGAGATGCTTCGTGAACTCCAAGCATGATCCCAAGAAGGGCGAAACGAAGATCTTCAAGAAGCCCTACTACCAGATCATTCCCACCGAATAGGTGAGCTTCAGGGGCGGTTGCGGCAAGCCGCAACCGCCCCTTTCTCCTTTCACCCGGACGGCCTAAGCCGGGGCAGTAAGCATGCCTTATTGTCTGGGCTTAGGCCGTTTTGACGAAGGCCCGATAAACTGTAGGGAGGATAGCGAGAATGTCGAACTCCATACTCGTCGTCGGAGGCGGTTTCAGCGGACTTACGGCCGCCATTGAAGCCGCGGAAGTCGGCTATGAAGTGTACATCGTCGAGAAAACACCATTTCTTGGCGGGCGGGTTGCGCAGCTGAACAAGTATTTCCCCAAGCTTTGCCCTCCCTCCTGCGGTCTGGAAATCCAGTTCCAGCGCATCAAGAAGAACCCCCGCATCAAGTTCTTCACCCAGGCGGAAGTGACCGCCGTGTCCGGCGATGCCGGCAACTACACCGTAAAGGTGCACATCGAGCCGCGCGGCACCGTGCCGAGCAGCGCCGATCTTTCCCTGCTCGCCTCCTCCCTTGAAAGCGACGTCGACAACGAGTTCGAACTGGGCCTCGCCAAGCGCAAGCCGCTGTACATGAGCGTGCCGTTCGCCTTCCCCAGCCGCTTCGTGCTCGACAAGGCCGCGCTTTCCCGCGCCGACGAACTGAAGGTCGGCAAGAGCGCGTTCTGCGACATGAACGAAGCCCCCCGCGACATCGAGCTGAATGTGGGCAGCATCGTGGTCGCCACCGGGTGGAAGCCGTACGACGTGACCAAGCTTTCCAACCTTGGCGCGGGCGCGTTCGCCAACTGCGTGTCCAACATGCAGCTGGAACGCCTGGCCTCGGCCAGCGGTCCCACCGCCGGGCAGATCAAGCGCCCGTCCGACGGCAAGGCCCCCAAGAAGGTGGCCTTCGTGCAGTGTGCGGGCTCGCGCGACCAGAACCACCTGAACTACTGTTCCTACATCTGCTGCATGGCCTCCCTCAAGCAGGCCCTGTACGTGCGCGAGCAGTACCCCGACGCGGAAGTGACGGTGTACTACATCGACCTGCGTACCCCCGGCCGCTATGACAAGTTCCTGCGCAAGGTGAAGGCGGACGAAAAGATCGCCCTGGTCAAGGGCAAGGTCGCGGGCGTCGAGGAAGACGCCGCCACCGGCGACGTCATCGTCGAGGTGGAAGACGCGGTGAAGGGCGAAAAGCGCAAGCACCGCTACGACCTCGTCGTGCTGGCCACCGGCATGCAGCCCAGCCTTGCCGGGCAGAAGCTGCCCTTCGACGTGCCCGTCGACGAGGAAGGCTTCATCGTCGGCGGCGAGGAAAAGGGCATCTTTGCCGCCGGGTGCGCCCAGAAGCCGCTCGACGTGATGCGCACCGCCCAGTCCGGCACCAGCGCCGCCCTGAAGGCGATTCAAACGGTGAGAGGGAGGTAATACAGAATGGCCACCAAAATTGGCGTCTATTTCGACCAGTCGAGCATCGGCGGCGGTCTCGACCTTGAGTCCCTTGCCGACACCGTTGGCGGCAAATGGGGCGATCTCACGCCGGTCTGCAAGGTCTTTCCCGTCCTTGCCGACAAGAAGGCGCGTGACGAGATCGCTGCCGACATCGAGGAAGAAGGGCTGGACGGCGTGCTGCTGTGCGGCGCCTCGCCCCGCGTGGACTGGGACCTCTATGACTTCGACGGCGTGCTTGTGGACCGCGTGAACCTGCGCGAGCAGGGCGTGATGAGCTACAAGAACCCCGACGGCTCGCTGGCCGACCCCGAAGCGGCCCCCGCACTGCTTGAACTGCTGGTCACCGACTACGTGAACATGGGCGTGGTGCGGCTGCAGAAGACCACCGCGCCCGACGGTTCGCCCTCCGAGGGCGTGCGCCGCATCCTGGTGCTGGGCGGCGGCTGGACCGGCCTGACCGCGGCCGTCAACGGTTCGCTGGCCGGGCACGAAGTGGTGCTGGTGGAAAAGGACGAAGCCCTCGGCGGCCGCGCCCTGGGCCTTCTGAAGACCGTGCCGCTCAGCCACCCGTACACCGACGTGCACGACACCGGCATCGAAAAGAAGATCGCCGCCGTGCAGGCCGACGACAACATCACCGTGTACACCAAGGCGAAGCTGGCCAAGCTGTCCGGGCAGCCCGGCGACTTCACGGCCACCATCGCCCTTGCTTCCGGCGAACAGGAAGTGAAGGTCGGCGCCGTGGTGCTGGCCACCGGCTGGCAGCCGCAGGACACCAAGGTGCTCGAGCCCTTCGGGTACGGCAGCCTGCAGAACGTGGTCACCGCCGCCGAGTTCGAAAAGATGGCCAAGACGGGCACCATCACCGCCCGCCGCGTGGCTTTCATCCTGAATACCTCGCTGGCCGAACCCGCCGACCCCTACGCCGAACTGTGCGCGCCCGAGGCCCCGGCCGAAGCCCCCGCCCCGGCGGAAGGCGAAGCCGCCGCCCCGGCCGTGAAGGACCACGAAAGCGTGCGCCACCTGCCCATCTCCAACGCCATCAGCAGCGTTGTTGCCCTGAAGCAGGCTGGCTACGTGTGTGACGCCTTCGACGGCGGCCAGGCCTTCATCCTGTACGACAGCATGGTGGTGCAGGGCATCCACGAGCGGTTCTACAAGGCCGCGCAGGATCGCCTGGGCGTCATGATGTCCAAGGCGGAGATCCGCTCCATCACCCAGGCCGCCGACGGCAGCCTGAACGTGCTGTGCGACAACACCCTGATCGGCGACGACATCGAGATCAACGTGGACATGGTGGTGCTGCCCACCGGCATCGTGCCCGCCACCGCCAAGGATCCCATCGTCAACTTCGACTACCGCCAGGGCCCGGCCTTCCCGGACCTGGAACTGTTCGAAGGCTACGCCGACTCGAACTACATCTGCTTCCCCTACGAAACCCGCCGCACGGGCGTGTACGCCGCCGGTTGCGTGCGCCAGCCCATGATGCTGGATGCCGCCGAGGAAGACGCCGTTGGCGCCACCATGAAGGCCATCCAGTGCATCGAATCCGCCAACAAGGGCGTTGCGGTGCACCCCCGCTCGGGCGACTTGTCGTACCCGCTGTTCAACTTCGTCCGCTGCACCCAGTGCAAGCGCTGCACCGAGGAATGTCCCTTCGGCGCGCTGGACGACGATGAAAAGGGCACGCCGAAGCCGAACCCGGCCCGCTGCCGCCGCTGCGGCACGTGCATGGGCGCCTGCCCCGAGCGCGTCATCTCCTTCGCCAACTACAACATCGACCAGATCGGCTCCATGATCCGCGAGATCAACGTGCCGCCGGACATGAAGAAGGGCGGCCCCCGCGTGATCATCCTGGCCTGCGAGAACGACGCCTACCCCGCGCTGGACATGGCCGCGTTGCGCGGCAAGCACTGGAGCCCGTACGTGCGCATCATTCCCGTGCGCTGCCTTGGCTCGGTCAACGCCATCTGGGTTGCCGACGCCATGTCCAAGGGCATCGACGGCGTGATGATGCTGGGCTGCAAGTACGGCGACGACTACCAGTGCCACTTCGTCAAGGGTTCGGAAATCTGCAAGCGCCGCAAGGAGAACATTGCCGAGACGCTGAACCGCCTTGGCGTGGAACCGGACCGCGTGGAGCAGTACGAAGTCGCCATTGACGAGTACGACAAGCTCCCCGGCGTGATCGAGGACTTCATGAACATGATCCTTGAGAAGGGTCCGAACCCGTTCAAGGGGTACTAGGAGGAGATGGAACATGGCTCAACCCGTCAGGATTCAACCCGATCTTGAGTTCGTCAAAGAACTGCAGGCAGTCGGTGGCGAATCGCTCAAGAAGTGCTACCAGTGCGCCACCTGCAGCGTGGCCTGCCCCATCTCCCCCACGAACAACCCCTATCCCCGCAAGGAGATGGTCTGGGCCTCGTGGGGCCTGAAGGACAAGCTGCTGTCCGACGTGGACATCTGGCTGTGCCACAACTGCGGCACCTGCTCCGACCTGTGCCCCCGTGGCGCCAAGCCCGGCGACCTTCTGTCCGCGCTGCGCAACATGACCTACTCGCGGCTTACCCAGCCCTCCATCGTGGGCAAGTGGCTGTCGTCCGCCCAGTACCTGCCCATCCTGGTGGCCATTCCGGCCATCCTGTGGGCGGTGATCTGGGTGATCATGGCCGGCGTGAACGGTTCGGTGTTCCCCCAGGGCGACATCGTGTTCGGCAAGCTGTTCCCCGGTGACTTCACCATCGACCCCATCTTCATCCTCACCTTCTTCACGGCGGTGGGCATCCTGTTCAAGGGGACGAAGAACCTCATCGCCTCGTTCCAGCCGGAAGGCCGCACCATGATGCTCGGCAAGACCAAGCACTGGACGCTGCACCTGGTGGACGTGATCCTCGAGGAAGTGCTGACCCACACCAAGTTCAAGGATTGCGGCGCGGACAAGTCCGACCGCAAGGTGGGCCACATGACCCTCATGTACTCCTTCGTCATCCTGGCCTTCGTCACCGGCGTGGTGGCCGTGGGGCACTGGGGCGGCAAGGTGATTCCGGCCATCGAGATCCACACGCCCATGCCGCTGACCTTCCCCGTGAAGATCCTGGCGAACATCGGCGCGGTGATGCTGCTGGTGGGCCTGGCCATCCTTACGGTGCGCCGCAAGGCGCTTGATCCCAAGAAGACCAGCTCGAACTACTACGACTGGTATCTGCTCGGCGTCATCTGGGTGGTAGCCGTCACCGGCGTGCTCAGCCAGTTGTTCCGCCTCGCGGGCATCGCTCCCGTCGCCTACAGCGTGTACTACGTGCACCTGGTGGCGGTGTGGATGCTGTTCGCCTACCTGCCGTGGTCGAAGCTCGGCCACCTTGTGTACCGTACCGCCGCGCTCACCTACGTGCGCGCCATGGGCCGCCGCTAGCGGCAGAGAAGGCGGCGCGCGAAGGTGCGCGCCCGGCCGGAACAACGAACCGAGAAGTCATTCTTCCGATATCAGGAGGCTGCAATGTCTGACGAAGGTCGCAGAGTGTTCAAGATGGAAACCGTTCTCGGCCTGGTCGCCGGGAAAGCCGGTGCCGACGTGTCCGACCTGCTGGGTTACCTGGCCCAGCGCGCCCTGGCCACCGAAGAGGAAGCCGCCGTCGCGCCCATGGCCAAGGGCTGGCTGTACAGCCAGAACCCCGCGTTCATGCAGTGCGGTGAAGCCGAAGGCAATTACGACGACTGGGTGAAGAAGGAATGTGGCCGCCTGGGCGACAACGTGTCCCTTCAGCCCATTTCCGCCGCGGAACTGGCCGGCATCAGCGTGGTGCTGGACAAGATCGCCGCGCTGAAGGCCAACGTGGCCGACCTGGAAGGCACCATCGCCGGGCTTCAGGCTCAGGTGAAGGAACTGACCCCGTTCAAGGGCCAGGCCGCCGACTTCGAAAAGAAGCTCGGCCAGTCCGAGCAGAAGGTCCAGAGCCTGACCGGCGATGTCGCCAACCTGAAGAAGGAGCTGGCTCCCTTCAACGGCAAGGTGGCCATTGACGAGAAGGAAATCGAGTCCAGCGTGAAGGACATCGTTTCCCGCGCCGTCAAGGACGCCCTGAAGGCCCTGCCCGTGGCCGCCGCCGGTGCCGCTGGCGCGGCTGCCGCCGAAGGCGATGCCGCAGCCGGGTTCGATGCGCCCGCCGAGGAAACCGGCGGCGTGCCCGACACCTTCGGCTTTGGCGCCTCCGGCGCCAGCGACGACGGTTTCGGTTTCTAGTCGCGGGGCGGCTGCGAGTCGCCACGCGGTCTGATGTGAGAAGAGAGCGCCCGGTCGGTATGACCGGGCGCTTTTTTTGTATGTAGAAAACCCCGCGCTATGCGCGGGGTTCTCGTAAGCTTACAGCTATGGTGGTGTAAGAAAAACTCCTTTTGATTTGTTATGAAAGGCCTGCGGTCTGGCAACTGCA
>JAITSV010000051.1 GCA_031287575.1 Desulfovibrio sp. | reverse complement strand
GCGGTTTGGCACCTCGATGTCGGCTCATCACATCCTGGGGCTGAAGCAGGTCCCAAGGGTACGGCTGTTCGCCGTTTAAAGTGGTACGCGAGCTGGGTTTAAAACGTCGTGAGACAGTTTGGTCCCTATCTTCTGTGGGCGTAGGAGACTTGAGAGGGCCTGTCCCTAGTACGAGAGGACCGGGATGGACGCACCCCTGGTGGTCCTGTTGTCACGCCAGTGGCACAGCAGGGTAGCTATGTGCGGAAGGGATAACCGCTGAAAGCATCTAAGCGGGAAGCCTGCCTCAAGATAAGGTCTCCCTCTCTTCGGAGCTGAAGGGCCCGGGTAGACAACCCGGTTGATAGGCTGGAGGTATACATGCGGTGACGCATTCAGCTGACCAGTACTAATAGCCCGTGCGCCTTGTTTTCTTCTCTACACTTCCTTTCCACCCTGTTTGATTACATCTTTCGGTCCCGGACGATGTGGCGGCGCACAATAGCCAGCCTTCCCGGACGGTGACCAGAAATTTGTGCTGGTGTCCATGGAGGAGGGGGTACACCCGATCCCATTCCGAACTCGGAAGTTAAGCCCTCCATCGCCGATGATACTGCGTACTCTTGCGTGGGAAAGTAGGCCGATGCCAGCACTTATTCTCAAAGGGATGCGTAACCGCATCCCAACCCATCACGAAAAGGCCCCGGTGAGCAATCACCGGGGCCTTCGTGCGTTTGGCAGGACATGGGGAGCGGGGCGGGCGTGGGGGCGTTGTCAGAGCGCTTTGTGGGTGATGCCCGCCGCGAGGTTTGCGACGCTGTGCGTGTACCGGCTGATTTCGATCCCGTGCTTCTTCAACTTGTAGAGCAAGGTGGAGCGCGGCAGGCCGAGCAGCGTGGCAGCGCCTTTTTTTCCGCTGATGACGCCATTGGTCAGCGTCAGCACCTTCTCGATGACCAGCCGCTCGGTATCCGCCAGGGAATAGCCGGGCGCCACTACGGGAGGCGGAGGCAGGGGCGCGGCGGACACGTCGCGAATGCCCGGATGATGCGCATCCTGTTGGAACAGGGGGGTAATCATGGCCGGCTCTACTTCACCTCCGTAATTGAGAATGAGCAGCCGCTTGACCATGTTGGAAAGTTCCCGCACGTTGCCCGGCCAATGATACTCTTCCAGCAGGCGCAGTGCGGAGCGGGAGAAGGTGATGGGCTTGCACTGCATGTCTTCGGTAAGAATGCCCACGAGGTGTTGCAGCATGGCGCGCAGTTCGCCGAGGCGTTCCCGCAGGGGGGGGATATTGATGATCGCCGCGCCCAGCCTGTAATACAGGTCGTTTCGGAACTGGCCGCGCTGGATCAGCGCGCCGAGGTCGGCATTGGTGGCGGAAATGAAGCGCACGTTCACCCGGATGGAGCGGCTTTCCCCGACCCGTTCGAAGCTGGAATCCTGCAATACTTGCAGCAGTTTTGCCTGGAGCGTCTTGTCCAGGTCGCCGATTTCGTCCAGAAAGATGCTGCCCTTGTCCGCCATCTCGAAGCGCCCCACGCGATGGCTGTTGGCGCCGGTGAACGCCCCCTTGGCATGGCCGAACAACTCGCTTTCGAACAGCGTCGAGGACAGGGCCGGACAGTTGACCTTGACGAAGTTGTTGTTTTTTCTGGCGCTGTACCGGTGGATGATGTGGGCGATGAATTCCTTTCCCGTTCCCGTCTCGCCGCGTATCAGGACCGGTACGTTGCTACAGGCCAGAAGTTGCGCCTGTTCCATGACGATGCGCATGCTCTCGCACCGGTAGAAAAAGCGCGGTTCGGAGTAGCTCGTCTCTTCTGGATAGAGCAGATCGCCCACGCGCTGTTGCAGTTCCGCATTCATCTTCTGGAGCTTGGCGTGGGCAAGCATGTTGTCCACGGCCAGGGCCACCTGCACGGAGATTTTTTCCAGAAACGCCACCAGGTCGGTGTCGTCGTTGCGTAGCGGCCGCCTGAAGGAAACGACGAGCGCGCCGATGGGCTGGGAACGGCTCATGAGCGGCAGGGCGATGGCCGAACGCAATCCGGCATCGTGCATGCTGCGTATTGCGTCGAACGACGCGAAATTCTTGATGTCCTGGGCGATGTACGGCGCTTTCGCCCGGATGGCCTCATGGGCCAGGGGGCCCCGCTGCGGGATGGGCGTATCGTCCATGCAGGTGACGGTGACCCCTTCGGCCCGCGCGAACCATTCCAGCGAATCGTTGGCTGGATTGTAGATGCTGAGACTACATCGGTCACAGTTGACCAGGGGTTGCAGCGTGGCGGCAAGACTCTGGAAAAGACCCTCTTGGGTGACTTCGCGGACAAGAATGTTGTTGATCAGCAGCAGCGCTTGGTAAAACCTGTCAGGAAGGTCGCTCATCGTTCCCTCACGTATGCCACCTGAAGGGTACGTGGTATGCAGCGCCATGCGTTCGAGTGGGGCAGCCCGCGCTGGCCCCACCCGTAGCGTGAAATGCTTATGCGCTTTCGTATAGCCTCGTTATGATGAATTCGCGATGCCCGAGCACCTCGGCGGAGGTCCTTCTGCCGTTGCATGTGCGAATCATCATGTCAATGAGCTTGTCCCCGGCCTGGTCGAGGTTGATCTCGCGGCGCAGGATGCCGGAGACGTCCACGTCGAAGTGCTCGCTCATGGTGCGCAGCGTGCGGGGGTTGGAACACAGTTTGACCACCGGAAGGATGGGGTTGCCGATGACGTTGCCCTGCCCGGTAGGGAACAGGTGCACCACGAACCCGGCGGCGGCGCACAGGGTAACCATTTCCGCCGCGGCGGACGAGGAGTCCATGAACCACAGGCCGGGGCCGGTGGGGCTTTCCGCCTTGTCCAGGCAGCCCACCACGGGCGCCTTGCGGCCGATCTTCTGGATGTTGCCGAGGGCCTTTTCCTCTATGGTGGTCAGGCCGCCCTCGATGTTGCCCTTGGTGGGCTGCGAATCGGAAAGGTCGTCGGTCTTGTGGTCATCCACGACCTTGGCGTAACGGTCGAAGAAGAACTGGAATTTCTTGCGCACCTCGTCGTTGGCGCAGCGCGCGGCCACCAGATGTTCCCCGCCGGTGAGTTCCGTGGTTTCGCCGAACAGCAGGGTGACACCGTCTTCCCACAGCTTGTCATAGGCGTTGCCCACCGTGGGGTTGGTGGCCAGCCCCGACGTGGTGTCGGATTCGCCGCACTTGGTGGACACCCAGAGTTCCTTCACGTCGCATTCCGTGCGGCGCTGCTCGGTGGCCCAGTGCATGAACTCCTTGGCCTTGCGCGAGGCGTTGCAGATGGTATTGTGGTCGCCGTTCTGCTCGATGGAGAAACCCGCCACCGGCTTGCCGGTTCTGGCTATGCCGTCCACGATCTTCTGCGTCCACTGCGGCTCTATGCCGATGACCACCACGGCGGCCACGTTGGGGTTGCTCCCCATGCCGATCAGGGTGCGGAAATACAGGTCGAGATCCTCGCCGAACTGAAGGCGGCCGTAGGCATGGGGCAGGGCCAGGGTGCCCTTGACGTTGTTGGCCACGGCTTCGCACGCCGCGTTGGACAGGTCGTCGAGCGGCAGCAGGACCACGTGGTTGCGCACGCCCACGCGGCCGTTCTCACGCCGGTATCCGAAGAATTTTCTTTCCATGGCCTACCACCTCTTGGTCTTGACGTTGTGGACGTGCAGGTGTTCGCCCTTCCTGATGGGCGCGACCACCTTGCCGATGTCCGTGTTGTACTTGAACACGGTGTCGCCCTCGGCGAAGTCCTTGAGCGCCACCTTGTGGCCGATGGGAATGTCGCTGCGCAGGGTGATGTGGACGGTCTTGTCCTCCTGCATGACCCATCCCGTGCATTCGTGGCCTGCCGTCAGGCCTTCCACCACCACGACGCCGACGCCGTCGGCCGCTTCGTGAACCAGGAAATCGATGGACATGTCTTCCTCCTTGAGGGGTTGTGAAGGTGCATTCCCGTTGTTTTTCCGACCGGGACCGTGGCGCGTCGGCCCCTAGGCCACGCCGAGCCTGGCATAGATGTCCGGCAGCCTCCGTTGGGCTTCCGCGGCGATCTCGTCGTAGAGGTGCCGCCCATGGCTATCCATGGCCACGGTCAGGGGGCCGAAGTTCTTCACCCGGAAGCGATACAGGGCTTCGGGGTGCAGATGCTCGAAGTAGACGGCCTCCACCTCTTCGATCTGTTCCGTCTCCAGGGACGCGGCACCGCCGACGATGGCCAGGTACACCGCCCCGTACGTGTGCATGGCGTCCAGGCTGCCCTGGTACAGGCCGCCCTTGCCGATGATGGCCCGCACCCCGTAGGTGCCGATCAGCCCCGGCGTGAAGCGGTCCATGCGCGTGCTGGTGGTGGTGCCCACGCAGATCTTTTCCCATTTGCCGTCCACCTGGCGCAGGCTGGGGGCGGTATGGATGCAGGGCATGCCTTCGAGGCTGACCGGGGGCTTGTTGCCCTGGTCGAAGATGTAGATCTGCGTCAGGTCGCGGATGCCGAACAGCGGGCCGTCGAAGTAGACGATGTCGCCGGCGTGCAGCGCGCGGATGTCCGCTTCGGAAAACGGGGACGTGAGATGGTGCGTGGTGCTCATGGTTGTCTCCTAGTACCCGTAGGTCGTTGAGCCGTCGGGCAGGACCACCGCCCGCGCCCGCCGGGCGGGCCAGCACTGGGTGTTCACGGCCACGGGGTTCTGGGTGATGTGGGTGTAGGCGTGCTCGATGTGCACGGCCAGGCAGGACACGTCGCCGCCAAGCCCCATGGGGCCGCGCCCGGTGGCGTTGATGGCCTCTTCCAGTTCCTCCTCCATCTCGGCGAACTGCGGATCGGGGTGGCGCTGGCCCACCGGGCGGCAGATGGCGTCCTTGGCGAGCCGCATCACCAGGTCGGAGGTGCCGCCGAGGCCCACCCCGATGACGCCGGGGGGGCAGGGGTTGGCGGCGCTTTCCACCACCGTGTCCAGAATGAACTTCTTGACCGCCCTGATTCCGTGCTGGGGGTAGAACATCTGCATTTTGCTCATGTTCTCCGAGCCGGAGCCCTTGGGCACCATCAGGATGTCCAGCGCGTCGCTGTCCTCGACGAAATCCCAGTAGATTACGGGCAGGCCCGGACCCACCGAGGTCTGGGGATTGATCCGGGTGAGGGTGTGCGTGGAACTGCTGCGGAAGGGGAATTCCTGCGTGGCCCGCCGGGCGCCCTCGTAGAGGCAGGACTTGATGGCCGCACAGTTCCAGGGAAACCGCGACCCCACCCGGACCTTGTAGATGGGCAGGCCCGTGTCCTGGCAGAGCAGGGTCTTTTTGGCGTCCGCGATGTCGATGGCCTTGAACATGGCCTCGAAAATGGCGCGGGCGGTGGGGACGGTCTCGCGGTCGCGCGCCTTGCGCAGGGCGGCGCGCACGTCCGGCGGCAGGTCGCACAGGGCCTTGATGTAGCTCTGCTTGGCCGCCTCTTCCACGATGCGGTAGTCGAATGAAGACATGTGCCAACTCCTTGTGTTGGACGTTGCGGTCAGCGGATGGCCGGAGGAACGGTCAGGGTGTCGGGAATGCTGTCGCGCACGTCTTCCGTGCGCATGGGCACCGCCGAGCCCCGGCTGAAGTCGAGGGCCAGCAGGAAGGCGGCGAGGGCCTTCAGCTCATCGGGACGAAGGTCGTAGGAAGGCATGGAGGTGGAGGCCATCTTGGACTTGGGGTCCTTGATGTAGGCGGAAAGGTAGTCGACCGTGCGCCCCTTTGCCTTCATGTTGGACATATCGGGACCGGTGCGGTGGCCGCCCTGGCCCTGAATGTTGTGGCAGTATGCGCATTCGCGTTCCACGTAGATGCGTAGGCCCTGGCGAACCTCTTCCGTCATGGAACCGAGGGAACCGGGGGAACCGGGGGAACCGGGGGCGCCGGGGGGCGTGAGCACGACCTTGTTGTAGGGCGCGGCCTCGGAATAGGCCTGTCCGGTCAGGTAGACGACGCAGACGATGAAGGTCAGGCCGATGCCCATGGATACCGGTCTGTTGACCACCCCCTTCATGCGGCTTTCGCTCATGAAGGGCACGCAGAGCATCAGCAGCGCGCCGCCCACGGGAATGACCAGGCTGCCCACGGCCTCCCACGTGCCGGTGAAGTAGGTCAGCAACTGGAATATCCACATGTAGTACCATTCCGGCCGGGGCAGGTAGTCGGCGATGAAGGTGCCGGCCTTCTGTTCCAGCGGCGCGGGAGCCCAGACGGCCAGCCCCAGCAGGACGCAGAACAGGATGCCGAAGGCGATGGCCGTGCGGTGCATGTGCTCGGGATAGAAACGATACGGCGGGGTGCCTTCGGCCGGGGGCGGCAGAGGCTCGCCGCCCAGCCTCTCGCGCGGGTCGGAGAGGTTGTGCAGGCGGATGAGGTAGATGTGTATGGCCAGGAAGAATACGAGCAGGCAGGGCAGCAACAGGGTGTGGATGGAGTGGAAGCGCGTCAGCGTGAATCCCGACATGCCGTCCCCACCCAGGATGAAGCGGGTGATGGCGTTGCCCACCAGCGGGTACTGGCTAGGAATGTTGGCCCCCACCACGGTGGCCCAGTAGGCCTTCATGTCCCACGGCAGCAGGTAGCCGGTGAAGCCGAGGCCCAGCGTCACCAGAAACAGGCAGGTCCCGGTGATCCACGTGCCCTGGCGCGGATGCACGTATGCGCCGTGGAAATAGGTGACCATCTGGTGCACGAACACCAGCAGCACCATGGCGCCCGCCCCCCAGTGATGCAGGCCGCGCAGCAGTTGCCCGGCGGGCACCTCGTTCGAGATGTAGCGGACGGAGCTCCACGCCTTGTCAGGGGAGGGCACGTAGTAGAAGGCCAGCACGATGCCCGTGACCACCATCAGCAGGAAGACCAGGGCGCACAGCGTGCCCAGAACGGCGCTCCAGCCCGTGCCGTCCGGCAGCCTCTTGTAGAGGAAGGGCTTGAGATGCGTTTCCCATCCGATATGTTTGCCGATGTTCATTACACCACCTCGACCTTGAGTATGCCGTCTTCGACCTTCCAGGGCAGGCGGGTCAGCCCCCTGGGCGGCGGGCCGGCGATGACGTTGCCGTCCCTGTCGAACGCACCGCCGTGGCAGGCGCACTTGAAGCGCGAGGACAGCGGATCCCAACTGACGGCGCAGCCCAGATGCGGGCAGGCATTGCTGAAGCAGAGCACCTGGCCGGGGGCGTCGTGCCGCACCAGCAGAGTGGACTGCACCTGTTCGCTGTGGAACGCCTGGGTGCGCGTGTAACCGAGCGGCAGGGTGCTGACCTCGCCCACGGGGATGTCCTTGAGCGCGGCCACGGGCACCCATTGCGCCGGTGTGCGGACCTGGGTCGGCGCCACCGCCGCTGTGCCCAGGATGCCGCCGAGCACGGCCACGGCCCCTGCGCCCACGGCGGCCGTCAGGAACGTGCGGCGCGAGGCGCACGCCGCTTCCGCTCCGGCGGGGGGGCATGCCGTTGCGGCAGCCGGAGAAGCCGCAGGAGCGTCATGGTGATGCCCCCCGCAGGAGCAGCCCGTGGCGACGGGCTGCGGCGCGTCCTTCGCCCTTTCTTTCGCCGCTTCCTCCACCGGATGGGCGGAAAGGGGCTTGAGCGATTTCAGGTGCTTCAGCGCCAGACGTTGGATGTACTTGATGGCCCGCGTCCCGCTAATCTGCTTGGGGCAGACTTCCGTACAGTTGAATTCGGTGCGGCAGGCGTAGCAGGAGTCCAGCGCCCGGGTCAGGCGGGCTTCGAACAGCCCGTCACGCTGGTCGGCCAGCAGGGTGAAGGCGCGGTTGAGGGCGGCCGGTCCAGCGTACCCCGCGTGATGATTGACCATGGTGCAGCTCGAAACGCAGCAGCCGCAGGCTATGCAGTCCGTGGCCATGCCGATGTCGATGCGTGCCTGGTTGTCGGGCTTGATGGCATAGGGTTCGTCGTGTTCCACGGCAGGCTCGAAGAACGGCAGGGCGTCCTCGTACTTGGCGAAGAACGGGTCCATGTCCACCACAAGGTCCTTGATCACGGGGAAGTGGTTCAAGGGACGGATGGTGATGTCCTGCGCAGGGGGCAGGTGCGCGACGTTGGTCTTGCAGGCCAGGGCCTCGCGGCCGTTGATGACCATGCCGCAGGAACCGCACATGTTGACGCGGCAGGCGAAGCGGAAGGAGAGGCTCGGGTCCTGCTCGCGCTGAATGCGCAGCAGCACGTCGAGTATCGTGGTGGTTTCCGGCGCGGGGATGTCCAGCGTGTAGGCATCGAAATGCCCATCCCCGCCCTCGGCCGGGTCGTAGCGGAACACCCTGACGGTGCGGGATGTCGGTTGGGATGTCATGACGGCCTCCGGTTAGTAGATGATGCCCCAGACGAGCAGCACCACGGCAAGGCCCATGCCCGGCAACCAGTAGGCCAGGTTCCGCTGCCGCTTGATGTCCGCCAGATTGAAGTCCAGCAGGATGACCCGCAGCCCCAGCGCCGCGTGAAACGCCACCACGACCAGCAGCATGAACTGAAGAAACGGCTTGTAGGTGAAGAAGAGGTGCAACGTGAGGAATACGACAATGAATACCGCGCTGATGCGCTGCATCAGCCAGGCCCACATGCCGACGTGCGCGCGACCTCTCCGGTACGGGTCAAGGTCTCCCCATTGCAGTGGCGTGCGGTACTCGAACTTCTGCTGTTGTTCCATGTTGTTTTCTCCGGAATGTGCTGCGTTGATATGTCGGTGAAGAATCATTTTTTCCATTTCTGGCAGGCTTCAACAGGCTTGTGCGTAAACTCGACGGGCTTCTTTTCCGTAACGGGCATGCCGTCCTCGCCGCGCCAGAGAAACGTGTTGAACAGGCCGTAGTCGTCGCGCTGTTCGGGGAAGTCCAGCCGGGTATGCGCGCCGCGCGTTTCGTCGCGCAGCAGCGCCGAGGTCGCGGCCATGATCGAGACGTCGATCATGCTGCGCGTATCGAGCCATACGTTGTAGACCATGTTGCAGGCGTTGCTTTGAGCAACGGACGCGCGTTCCACGTCGTCGCCCAGGCTGCGGAAGATGGGCAGGGCTTCGTCCAGGTCCTTCTGGTTGCGGATGATGCCTACCTTGAGCCAGTTGGTTTCCTGGATGTCATGCCGGATTTGCAGCGGGCTCCGCCCGCCGATGCGCGACAGTGGTTCCCGCAGGCGGGCGACCATCGATTTCACGAGGCCGGGGGCGGTCTTCGCGATGCCGCGGTCTTTCGACAGGAACCGGGCCAGCGATTTGCCCGCCAGGCGTCCATAGACGCAGGATTCCGCGATGCCGTTGCCCCCGAGGCGGTTGGCGCCATGCACGCCCCCGGCGTCTTCGCCCGCGACAAAGAGCTTGTGCAGGCTGGCCTGGCAGTCGGTGTTGATCTCTGCGCCGCCCATGAAGAAGTGGGCCGTGGGGGAGACGGGAACCCGCCCCCGGACCAGGTCGTAGCCGAACTGCGCGCAGCGCTCGGCCATGCCTGGGAAGGACTTGAGCACGAAGTCCGCGCCCATGTGGGCGGCGTCGATCTGCACGCCGCCCTCGGGACACGCGCGGCCGGCCATCATTTCCATGTAGGCCGAGCGGCTCACCACGTCGCGGGTGGCGCGTTCCGCCACGTCCGGGGCGTAGCGCTGCATGTAGCGCTCGCCCTCGCCGTTGTAGAGGTGCGCTCCCGCGCCGCGCAGCCCTTCTTCCAGCAGTGCGCCGGCCACCACGCTGCCCGGCACGATGAGCCCGGTGGGGTGGAACTGGATCATTTCCATGTCCCGCATGCGGACGCCGGCCCTGTACAGCATGGCGATGCCGTCCGCGGATTTTTCCGGGCCGGGGGCATGGAAGCGGTACTGGGTGGGGCCGCCGCCCGTGGCCACCAAGGTGGCCGCGGCTTCCACGACCAGGAATTCACCCCGCCGCATGTCGTACAGCAGGGCGCCGGTGACCGTCTTGCCCGTGGCGTCCAGCAGCAGTTCCACGGCGCGGGTTTCCTCCAGCACGGGAATGCGCCGTTTGAAGACCTGCTCCGTGGTCCGGCTGATGATTTCGATGCCCGTCAGGTCGCCCCTGTGCACGGTGCGGTCGAAGGATTGTCCCGCGAAGGGCTTCTGATGGACGCGCCCATCGGGAAAACGGTCGAAAAAACACCCGCAAATGGTCTCCAGCTCCTTGACCGTCGGGGTGGCCTCCTCGACGAGCTGCTTCGCGAGATCCTGATTGTTGATGTACTGACCGCCCTTGAGCGTATCCATGAGGTGCTTTTCATGGGAGTCTTCGGGGTTCAGGACGACATTGAACCCGCCTTGCACCATTCGGCTGCATCCGCCCTTCCCTTTCAGCGCCTTCGAGGCGATCAGGATATTCAGTGACGGCAATGCATCGTGCGCGTATATTGCGGCAAGCTCTGCCGCGGCTCCCATTCCAAGTATGAGAAGATCGACTTTGTGCGTTTGCATCATGTCCAACCGCGCTTGTTAGAAGGTTATACAGTTCCTTCGCAGTCTCCACGCAGATATCAGCAAGGATGGTGCCAATGATGTGCAAGTTATATCGTTTTGAAATTCGGGGTGTTGCTTCATGCTTGGCGGGGTGGCGCAGTTGGTGGTGTCCAGTATTGGTCTTTTTTGTCCAGGCGTGGCGTTGCTGACGGTCATTGGTCATCTGGAAGGCGTTGGGGGGGGGAGCTTGAAGAGATGCCGCGAGGACCGCCTTTGGGAGACGCGCCGGAGAGGCGCTTTGGCCCACGGGGTCGCAGGTCTGCCGCAAATGCCGGAGAGGGGACAGCGTTATGCCGCGGTTCAGGGCGTGAGGCGTGGGGCGTGGGGCGGGGCGGGGTAAAGGCCGCATGACGGCCAGGCCGGGCTGTGGATGCACGGGCAGCACAGCCTGCCGTCATGCGGCGTAGGGGGGATTAGTGGCTGGGCCTTTCCTGTTTCTTGGGCGGGAAGCCAAGGCAGTAGTAGGCGGCACCAAGCACCACCATGCCCAGCAGAACCTCGCCCGGAAAGGCGTAGTCGTACATCCATTTCAGGTACTTGATGCCCGTCAGCGACTGGGGGGACAGCAGCATCCATGATCCGGCCGCAAGCAGTGCATATCCGAGTGTCTTTTTCATCATGCGCTCTCCCTCTGCAGCGAGTGGCTTGAAATCCAGTGCCCGAAGTGATCCTGCAGGAACGCGCCCACCACGCCGTCATCGGTGGTGTTGCCTGCGGTGGAGAACATGGGGATCAGCCCGCTGAACACGGCGACGAACGTCGTGACGTAGGTCGCGGGGTCGGGAGCCCCCAGCAGCACGGCAATGATGGGCGACATGAAGTATCCCGCCCCGCCCGGAATGCCGGGCGATTCCAGCCCCAGGATCATGACCGGCGGAATGAGCATCAGTATTTCGGACAGGGAAATGGGAATGCCCAGCAGTTGGGAGACGATGATGGTCACGATGAGCACGGACATGGTGCTGCAATTCTTGTTCAGCACCGTGCCGAAGACGATGGAGACCTCCGCTATGTCTTCGTGCAGGCCGAGGTCGCGTTCGGCGGAAATGATGTTCACGGCCAGGGTGTCGTAAGATCCCCCGGTGCCGAATCCCGTGGGCCACACCGCGCCGTAATAGGAGAGTATCTGCTTCCAGGTGCGCTTGGTGGAGAATTTACAGAGCAGGATCATCAGGGCCACCCACGTACAGGTGACGATCATGACCCACAGCACCCCCTGGCCATACAGCGCCATCCCCTTGGCCCCGAACTTCATGGGAATGCCGATGGCGAGGCAGCCGATCATGATGGGGTAGTACCACAACAACTTCTTGAAAAACCACAGAATCGCGTCGCCGACGGCAATGAAGCCGTGGGCAATGGGATGCAGTTGCTCGAACTTCGCGGCGAGCCACCCCAGCAGCATGGCTCCCACCAGCGCCTGCAACAGGGGTTGTTGGGTAAGGACGTTGGCGAAGGTGTGCCCGATCTGGGCAACCCACGCCATGGGGCCGGGCACATCCAGGCCGGGAAGGAACATGGGTATGTCGGAGAGCACGGATATCCAGCCCGTGACGTACAGCAGGGAGACGCATCCCATGAACAGGTACGCCCCGAAAATCAGGCCGAACAGCTTGCCGGCCTGTTCCTTGTGGTACAGCATCAGCTTGGCCATGGCCGCGGCCAGCAGGTTGAAAATCAGCAATGCCGCGAAGGTGACGATGGTCTTGGGAAAGTATGTTCCGCTGATGTGCAGGGCGCCGATGATTTCGTTTTTCGGAAATGCGTATCCAAGACCCAGACCTACGATCAGATAGCCCACAACGAGGATGGGCAATGGTATCCTTGAATAGAAATTGCCTTTGGACATGAAATGCTCCTCATGTGAAATGTTGTTGGCTTCAATGATTGTTGTGGAATATCCTCACAGGTGTTGCATCAGTCTCCTTTCTGGTGGATGTTCATGAAGGCAGGTCAACGCATCTCTCGTGTCAGTATGCACTTCGTGCTGCGCACGTGATTTTTTTGCATGTATTTTGAAATCTTGATTTTCCATGACAAGGGATATTTATTTCATAAGAAGAAGCGACACGATGAATATGACGACAAGGACAGAGATTCTGAACATGCGATGGTGCGAACGCTTGTTCAGGATGTTTCCCACAAATGATCCAAGGTATATTGCTGGCAACGAAAACGCGATTATCAGCAGCGTCTGTGTGTCGAGTATCCCGATGTGCAGGTAGGCGAATGTCTTGTACAGATTGGTTATGGCGAACGACAAAACGATGGTCCCCACGAATACGCGCCGATCCTTCTGCGTCGACAAGAGGTACAGGGACCACACCAGCCCTCCGGCATGGCACATGACCGTGGCGATTCCCCCCAGCATGCCGTAAAAGACGGCGCTGCATCTTCTGGCGCCGGGCCGGGGGCGCGGCAGCAGGCGTGTGCATGCCGTCACGATGCGGGACCGGGGAAAAAGCATGCCCAGCGCATAGGTCATGCCGAACACGCCCACGCCTATCCGGAAGACATGCCCGGGGATGACGGGAATGAGCCACGTCCCCAGCAGCAGGCCGGGCACGGCCGGCACCAGCAACCACAGCAACTCCCGCGTGCTGGCCCATTCCCTCCAGTAATTGCGCAAGCCTATGATGTCGGACCCCAGCATGATGGGCGCGCCTATGCCCAATGCCGTTTTTGCGGGAAACACCAGCGTGAGCACGGGAAGCAGAAAGATGCCCGAGCCGACACCCACGCCGTTCTTGATGAGGGCGGAGAGAAATCCCGCCGCCGCTATTGTGGAAAGTTCCATGAGATTCATAGTCGGTATCCTGTTGCGTCTTTCCGGAAGACGTGGTGACAACCGCGCAATGCAATGGGGGGCTTGCCGTGGTGCATGTCCTGCATTTCCAAAAGCAATGGCTGTGCCATATTTTCTCCTGGCATATGATTGTGAATTAATTCATAAAAATGTTGTTTGATCGGAAGATTGAAAAAATCCGGGCGCAAATAGGGCATTGTTGGTTGCTATCGGTCAAAAGAGTCCAATAGTGGACATGAATGCTTCCGATGTGTTCGGGCGTTGCATGCAACCGTGCGCCTTCCATCTGGAAGGGCTCCGGATGCATCGGCAGGCTGCCGTCCTGCGGTGCGTCGGAGGCGCGGACGCTGTGCTGGATGCGGGGCACCGGCAACCGCGCGTGCCCGTGGCATGTTCGCACCGGCGCGCACGGTGACGGCAGGCCGGCAAGGCCAGTGTCTGGAGGGGCGTGTGGGAGGGGAGGAAGGGGGCGGCGGAACTGGCGGGAGCGGCGGGAACGGGCACATGCGCGCCAGGGAGGCGCGGGCTGCGGAGCTTTTGCCTTGTGCGTTGCAGTGCTAGGGAAGGGGGAGCGCCGCCGGGACCGGCGTGTCCCGGCATGCTGCACACGCCACGGGCGGCATCCCTGGAGGGCTTGCCCCGTTCCCATCACTTCAGCTTCGGGAGGATTGCATGTCTGCCGCACCGTCCACTGGCATCCAGCGATTCGCGGATATTGACCTCGACGCCGCGCTGGCCGTGGCGCTGGATGCCGCCAAGGCAGGGTGCGCCATACTGGCGAGGGGCCGTTCGCGTCTTGCCCGCTTGCACACCACCACCAAGAGCCCCGGCGACATCACCACCGAACTGGACGCCCGCTCGGAGGCTGCCATCTTCGCGCGCATCCGGCAGGCCTACCCGGGCCATGCCCGTCTGGGCGAAGAGTCGGGAGACAGCGCGGGCGATTCCGGCGCCTCACCTTATCGCTGGATCGTCGATCCCCTGGACGGCACGGTGAACTACGTGCACGGGATTCCGTATTATGCGGTGTCCGTGGCCCTGGAAGTGGATGGCGCAGCGGTGCTGGGCGTGGTGGCGGACCCGAGCCGACGCGAGTTCTTCACCGCCGTGCGCGGGCAAGGGGCATTCTGCAACGGGCGCCCGTTGCATGCGGCACGGCGAACCCGCCTGGACGAGGCGGTCATCGGCACGGTGGTGCCGCCGCCCAAATGGCCGGGCATGGAAGGGTATCTGGCGCAGTTCTGCACCGTGGCGCGCGGCGCGGCAGGCATGCGCCGGGGCGGTGCCGCCGCGCTGGACCTGGCCTATGTGGCCGCCGGCCGACTGGACGGTTTCTTCGTGGTCAGCCTGAAGCGCTGGGATTTGTCCGCCGGGGCGTTGCTGGTGCAGGAGGCGGGGGGCGCCGTGGCCGATATCGACGGCCATCCGGACCCGTTGCACGCCAACCGCCTTGCCGCCGCCAACGACGCATTGCTGCCCGCGCTGCTGGAGCGGTTGAGGACCCGCTGACTGCGCCTTTTGGTGTGCCGAAACAACGGGGGAGAGGGCTGCCTTGGCTGCCTTCTCCCCCTGTTCATTGCACCTTTGTAGTCGCGAGTGTCGGGCTGGGCATCGCTCCCGGAACGCCACCCGGCATGACGTGAGCGGACTTCAGTCGCCCTCGTGTACCACGCCATCCAGCGACGGGCCGTGCCGCCGCAGCCATACCCCGAACCACAGCGCGTTGCCCAGGCAGACGATGCCGGACAGCAGCAGCGTGAGCGACGGTCCCAGCGCATGGGCGACCGTGCCTCCCAGCAGCGAGCCGAACGGCCCCATGCCCAGGAACATCATGGAATACAGGGCCATGACCCGGCCCCGGTAGGCGTCGGGCGACATGATTTGCAGCAGCGTGTTGGCCGACGCCATCAGCACCACCATGCACAGGCCCACGGGCACCAGCGCCAGCAGCGCCGTCCACACCGACCGGCACAGCGCGAATGCCGTCAGGCTGGCCCCCAGCCCCACGGCTGCATACAGCGCCCAGCGGGACAATCCGTTGCTGCTGCGCCGCAGGGCAAGGCACAGCGCGCCCAGCAGCGCTCCCGCACCGGCAGCCCCCAGCAGCAGGCCCAGTGTCCTGGCGTTGCCGCCCAGCACCTTGTCGGCCACCACGGGCATCAGCACCGAATAGTTCACCCCGATGAGGCTGGTGGCCCCCACCAGCAGCAGAGTGGTGCGGATACCCTCGTGGCGCGCGGCAAATCCCAGTCCCTCGCGGATGCGCTGCACTGTCGAAGGGCCGGGCGGAGGGGGCACGTGGGCGGGCAGGCGCATCAGCAGCAGCCCGGCGATGACCGGCGCGAAGCTGATGCCGTTGAGCAGAAAGCACCATCCTTCGCCCGCGGCGGCCACCACCAGGCCCGCCAGGGTAGGCCCGACGACCCGCGCCGCGTTGAACATGGACGAATTCAGGCCGATGGCCGTGGGCAGGTCGTCCCGCCCCACCATGTCCATGATAAAGGACTGCCGCGTGGGCACGTCGAAGGCGTTGACGATGCCGAGCGCCGTGGCCAGCGCGAACACGTGCCACACCTGCACCACGTCGGTCATGGTCAGCGCGGCGGCCGTCAGCGCCAGCAGCATGGAGGCCACCTGCGTGCCCACGAGGATGGCGCGCCTGTCGCGCGTGTCGGCCAGCGCACCGCCGAACACGGACAGCACGAACAGGGGCAACTGCGCGGCAAAGCCCAGTGCCCCCAGCACGAAGCTGGATTCGCTCAGCCGGTAGACCAGCCACGACTGGGCCATGGACTGCATCCACGTGCCGGGCAGTGAAATGGTCTGCCCGGCGAAGAACAGCCGGTAGTTGCGGTGGCGGAACACCCGCAGCGGGCCGGGGGCGTGCGGGGCGTTGTGATCGGGAAAGGGCGGCATGCTGCGTCCGTTGCGTCGTCGTGCCCGGCGCGTATCAGTTGGTGGTGCGGGTGCTCTTGGCGGCCTTGGTGGTTTTCTTCTTCGCGGGTGCCGCAGTGGTGGTCCCCGCCTTGCCCGTCTTGCCGGTCTGGGTAGCTGGGGCCGTGGCGTTGGAGGACACCTGCGGCGTGGCGGCTTCGGGTGTGTTTGACTCCGTGGCCGTGGCGGGCGTGCCGCCACCGGTGGCTGACTCCGGTGCGGACTGGGGGGCTGCTTGCGGCACAGTTTGGGGAGCAGTTTGGGGCGCTGCCTGCGGCACCGTTGGGGATGCTTCCGGGTCCAGTTGCGCGGGCACGCCGGGCTGGAACTGCGGGTGCGCCTGCATCCATTGCGCGGCCATGTTCTTGGAATGCACCAACTGGTCGGGCGTCATGCGCTGCTGCACTTCTGCCGCCACCGGCGCCGCGTCGCCGTCGCCGAACAGCACGGCGCGGGTCAGCCAGGAATGGGCGGCGACCATGTCCGCCTCGGTTCCTTCCCCCTCCGCCAGCATGCTGCCCAGCAGGGTCATGCAGCGCGGGTGGCCGCCCTCGGCGCATTGTCCGAACAGTTGCAGGCTGCGCGGATAGTCCTTGGGCACGCCGGTGCCCTCGTGGTGCAGGATGCCCAGGTTGAGCCGCGAATGCAGGTCGCCCGCCTTGGCGCCCATCTGGAAATAGCGCACGGAGCCAGCCATGTCCGGCTCGCTTCCCTGGCCCCGGTAGAGCATTTCGCCCACCAGCCCCATGGCGTCGGGGTTGCCCGCGTCGGCGGCTTCGCGCAGCAGTTGCAGGGCCTTGTCGTCGTCGCGCGGGGTGCCCATGCCGTACCGGTAGTGCACGCCCAGCCAGAAGCGCGCGCGCACGACGCCCAGGGCGGCGGCGCGCTCCGTCCAGAGGAAGGCTTCCTTCTGGTTCTCCGGTCCCGCCAGGCCCTTGCGGTGGTATTCGGCCAGCAGGTCGCAGGCTTGGGGGTGGCCCCGTTCCGCCGCCAGCGAGAGCCATTTCTCGCCCTGCATGAAGTCGCGCCGGGTGCCGCGTCCGTAGGTGTACAGCACGCCCACCAATGCCTGCGCGTTGACGATGTCCTGTTCCGCGGCGGACATGGCCAGCGCGAAGGCCTTGGCCTCGTCCTTGCGCACGCCGGTGCCGTCCAGGTACAGGCGCGCCAGCACGTCCTGCGCGGGGCCGAAGTCCTGCGCGGCGGCTTTTTCCAGCCAGGTCGCGGCCCGGGCCGGATCGGGCTGGCCGTCGGCACCCTGCAACAGGGCCATGGCAAAGGCAAACTGGTCCTGCGGGCGGGTGGGGGCCTCGATGCTGGTACCGTCGGAAAGTTCCACCAGTTCGCCCACGGGGGCGGATGCGCGGTCTTGCGGTTGCGGCGCGGGTTCGGGCTGCCGGTTGTCGGCCATGCTGTCCGGCGCGACCACGAGATCGGGGGCGGCGGGCTTCGCGGCGCTGGCGCCGGTATCGGGCGTGGCGGTGCCTGCCGTGTCTGTGCCGGTCGTGCCGGTCGTACCCGTAGTGCTCGTGCCCGTATCGGTGGCGGAAGTTTCCTGGTCCGTGGCTTCGCGGATGTAGGTGGGGCGCTCCGGCAGGGCTGCCGTGCCCTTTTTGGGGGGCTTGCAGCCGCCCAGCAGCAGGCCCGCCGCCAGCAGGGCCACAAGCGCCAGGCGTGCCGCACGGCGTGGGGCGGGCTGCCGGTTGGAGGCTGCGGGAACGAGGGACGGACGAAAACGCGCGGCGATGCGGCGGGCTGTGTTCATGATCACTCCGGATGTGCGGCTGGGGGCGGGCATGCCGCGCGGACATCCGGAAGGTGCCGCGCGCGGGTGGCCGCGCCGAAGCAGGGGCATAGCACGCGCCGGGGTGGGGGTAAACGGGCGCGGAGCCGTGTGGTCTGGACAGGCAGGTGCGGGGCGTGAGGGACACGGGGGCGTGCGGGGAACATGGTGGGATGCGGCAGCGCGGCCGTCAGGCTGGCGGTGCCTTTTGATCAGGATGCACCGGGGTGTTGTTGCGAGGGGGAGGGGCGTTGCGCGGTTGGCGAACCTGCCGCCCGCAGGGGGGGCACGCTTCAGCGGGTTCCGCCACCCTCGCCGCCACTGCGGCCTCCCGCGCCGCCTGTCCCTTCGAACCGGCCGCCACGCGCGTGTTCGTGCCCTCCGGCCTCGCTGTCGCCCTGTCTTGGTTGGCCGCCAGTGCCGTTGCCCGCCGGGCGGTGCAGCCCGCTTTCGCCCCCGGCGGGGATATGCCCGCCGGGTTCGCCGCGCAACGGGGCATGGGCACAGCCTTCGCCCGCGCGCACGGCGGGGCCACCCTGTTCGCCGTGTTCGCCGCCGTGTTGCCGCTGCCATGCGGCCAGACCGCCTTCCAGATAGCGCGCGGCCACCCCACGCGCCGTCAGGCGCGACTGGATGCCCCGGCTGGCCTCTCCTCCGCCCGCGCAATACACCACGGCGCTGGTGCCCTCCGGGATGGAGGGCAACCACGTGTCCGCCATGGCCGGGTCGCGCCACCGCGAACCGGGAATGGCCTCGGGATGCAACTCGTGTTCGCTCCGGCTGCGCACGTCGAGCAGCAGCATGCGCGCTTCGCCGCACAGGGCGTCGTCGAGTTCACGGGGGGTGATGGAGCGGACCATGGGGCCTCCCTTGGCTGCGGTGCGGGGCAAACGGCCCGCTTGCCGGGCCGGAGCGTCAGTGGAGCAATGCGTTCAGGACGACTGCGGAAACAGGGTGAACTGGTCGTCCATCATGGTCATGGGCACGTCATCGCGCCCGTGCAGCACGCCCTTGCCCCGCCCGCCCCACGGGCACACCTTGATGCATACCCCGCACACCGAATGCCCGATAAGCGGGCGCCTGGCGAAGTCCTCTTGCAGCAGGGTGCGGCAGCGCTCGAAGTGCAGGGCTTCGTCGCGGCTTTGGTAGTGCGCGCCCGGTTCGTTGGGCAGCGCCGTCCCCTTGATGGCCCCGGCAGGGCAGGCATCGGCGCAGCGAGTACAGTTGCCGCAGCGGTTCATCAGCGGGCGGCCCGGTTGCAGGGGCAGATCGGTAAGCACCGTGCACAGGCGGATGCGCGGGCCGTACAGCGGCGAAACGGTCAGCAGGCTCTTGCCCTGCCAGCCAAGTCCGGCGGCCACGGCCACGGCCTTGTGCGAGATCATGCTGGTGCAGGCCACGGGGTCCACCGCCTGCGAGGCGGGCAGCGGCAGGGCGCGCCCACCCGCTTCCTGGATCAGCAGGGCCAGGCGCAGGGCGGTGTCGTCCAGGCGGATGTTCACGGCCCGGTAATGGTGGGCGTAGAGCGGGGTGGGGCCGTCCACGATGTCGTCCAGCACCGGGTCCGCCAGGCGCACCCCCAGGCTGATGGCCCGCGTCCAGCCATCCAGCAGGTTTTCCGGCTGGGTGGGCAGGGTGCGCAGACGGTCCAGGTCGGCCACGCCGAACAGGCTCGCCCCCCATCGTAACGCCGCTTGCCGCAAGGAAAAACTGTCCATGGCCATGCATACCTCCGCAGCGTACTGCTCTCATGGATGGCATGTTTTGCGTCCGGGTGCAACGGTCCCGCGTGTGCATGCGGCAGGTTGCGGCCAAGGCACCGTACGTTCCGGGATGCCGGGGATTGTCACGAAAATGCATTGCCGGTGGACACAAGAATTTTTTTGCTTTATATTGTCAAAATGGCATGGGCAGGCGGATTCATTGCGTGAATGAAATACGAGTCTGTGCCGGATGTGAACAGCATGCTTCGATGTCCGGGAGGATATTGAGCGTGCGGGCAAGGGCCAAGGAATGCCTGCCCGTGCGCATATGAGTTCGGTCTGATATTTGTCGCCGGAATAACATGATTTTCCGGTGCGCAATGTTACGGATGCAGTTGCTGTGCGCGGTTTGTCTCTCCTCTGGTGTGCCCTTGCGGCCCGGCAGGATGATGGCCGCGAGCAGCCAGTGCCGCAGCCAGTGCCGCAGGTTCGGACGCCCGTCGTTTACGGGCCGGGCAGGCTTGCGGCGTGCATGGCGGAGAAGTCCTCGCGGGCCGTCTCCGGCCTGCCCCGCGAGTGGTCATGACCATGCGGCGCAATCGTGCGCCAGCCAGTCTGCATCCCGTTCCGTGTCTCCCTCCCGTGCATCCCCAGACAGCATGACGATGACAACATGACGCGCGCCCTCGCCGGGTGTGTGCCGATGGTATGTGCCGCGCGCCGGTCTTTCGTGTCCCGTCCCTTTTCAGGGGGTGCACGGCAGCGCCGCCGGGCGGTCCCTGCTGGCGGCGCTGCCCGGTCCCGTGGGCCGGTTGTCCACGGCGCGCGCAGCACGGGAGGCAACATGGCGAAGATAGAGATCCGCGACCTGACCAAGATATTCGGCCCGGCGCCGGAAAAGGCGCTGGCCATGGTCCGCGATGGCAGGCCCAAGGACGAGATATACAAGCGCACCCGACACGCCGTGGGCGTCAACCGCGCCACCTTCGACGTGGACGAGGGCGAGATCGTGGTGGTCATGGGGCTTTCCGGCAGCGGCAAGTCCACCCTGGTGCGCTGCCTGAACCGGCTCATCGAACCCACCGACGGCACGGTGCGCATCGACGGCACCGACGTGACCACCCTTTCGGTGAAGGACCTGCGCGCCCTGCGCCAGCGCACCTTCGGCATGGTGTTTCAGAACTTCGCGCTGTTTCCGCATCGTACCGTGCTGGAAAACGCCGCATACGGGCTGGAGGTGATGGGTCCCCCACGCCTGGACAAATCGACCCGTCGGGACAAGGCGGCGCAGGCGCTGGCCCGCGTGGGTCTGGGCGGGTGGGAAGCGGCCCGGCCCGGCCAGCTTTCCGGCGGCATGCAGCAGCGCGTGGGCCTGGCCCGCGCCCTGGCGCTGGACCCGGACATCCTGCTGATGGACGAGGCCTTCAGCGCGCTGGACCCGCTGATCCGGCGCGACATGCAGGACGAGTTGCTGCGCCTTCAGGATGACGTGCGCAAGACCATCGTGTTCATCAGTCACGACCTGGACGAGGCGCTGAAGATCGGCGACCGCATCGTGCTCATGCGCGACGGGGCCGTGGTGCAGGTGGGCACGCCGGAAGACATCCTGACCAGCCCGGCGGACGACTACGTGGCCCGCTTCGTGGCCGACGTGGACATTGCCCGCGTACTCACGGCGGGTACGGTGATGAAACGGTCCGAGGCGGTGGCGGTGCTGGGCGTGGACGGCCCGCGCACGGCCCTGCGCAAGATGCGCAACCACGCCATCGCCACACTGTTCGTGCTCGATCGCAACCACAAGCTGGTGGGGCTGGTCACCGCCGACGACATCGCCGAGCACATGGCGGGCGGCGAGCGCGACCTTGCGGTCATCATGCGCACCGACATCACCACGGTATCCACGGATACCCCAGCCTCCGAACTCATTCCCCTCATGGCCGGGCTGCCGCACCCGCTGGCCGTCACCGACGAGCGCGGGCGGCTGGCCGGGGTCATCGTGCGCGGGCTGCTGCTGGGCGCGCTGGCCGAACGCGGAGGGAACGCCTGATGGAGGTGACGAACATGATGAACATGACGGGCGTGCCGAACATGATGGGCCTGCCGGGCCTTGCGGACATGACGGGCAACTTCCCCCGCATCCCCCTTGGACAGTGGCTGGAAGCGGCCATCGACTTTCTGGTCACCCATCTGGCTCCGGCCACGCGGGCCTTTTCCGCCGTGACCGAAAGCGGCCTGAACCTGCTGGAGGCCGGGCTGGACGCGCTGCCTCCGTTGCTGGTCATCGCCCTGGTGGGGCTGGCGGCCTGGCGGGTCACCCGCAAGGTGGGACTTGGCGCATTCGCCGTAGGCGGGCTGGCCCTGGTCTGGAACATGGGCCTGTGGCAGGCCACCATGAGCACCCTGGCCCTGGTGCTGGTGGCCACCCTGCTGGCCGTGCTGGTGGGCATTCCGCTGGGCATCGCCGCCGCCATGAGCGACCGGGCCCGCGCCGTGGTCATGCCCGTGCTGGACGTGATGCAGACCATGCCCGCCTTCGTCTACCTGATTCCCGCCATCCCCTTCTTTGGCCTTGGCAAGGTGGCCGCCGTGTTCGCCACGGTGATCTTCGCCATGCCGCCCGCCATCCGCTTCACCTGCCTGGGTATCCGGCAGGTGCCCGCCGAACTGGTGGAATGCGCCGAGGCCTTCGGCACCGGGCGCTTCCAGCGGCTGGTGAAGCTGGAACTGCCCCTGGCCGCGCCCACCATGCTGGCCGGCGTGAACCAGACGGTAATGCTGGCCCTGTCCATGGTGGTCATTGCCGCCATGATCGGCGCGCGCGGCCTGGGGGGCGAGGTGTGGAAGGCCATCCAGCGGCTGGAAATGGGCAACGGCTTCGAGGCGGGCATAGGCATCGTCATCGTGGCCATCTGCCTTGATCGTATATTGCAGCATGTGGGGAAGCGGGTGGGGAGCTAAACCCCGCCCGTACGCCCCGCATCACATCGCCGCAGTGCGCGGCATAACCTCCAACAGAGGAGCACGACATGAAGAAGATACTGCTGATGACCCTGGCGGTCCTGCTGCTGGCAACGCAGGCCGTTGCGGCTGACGGCAAGCCCGTTCGCCTTGCCTACGTGGAATGGGATTGCGCCACGGCCAGCACCCATCTGGCCAAGGCGGTGATCGAGGACAATCTGGGCCACAAGGTGGAAGTGCTGCCCGTCAGCGCCGCCGCCATGTGGATGGCCGTGGCCACGGGCGACGTGGACGGCATGGTCACCGCGTGGCTGCCCGTGACCCACGGCGACTACCTGAAGAAGGTGGAAGGCAAGGTGCAGGACCTTGGCCCGCTGGTGGGCGGGGCGCGACTTGGCTGGGCGGTGCCGGACTATGTGCCGCTGCAATCCATAGAGGAACTGAACGCCAACGCGGACAAGTTCAAGGGCAAGGTCATCGGCATCGACCCCGGTTCCGGCCTGATGAAGCTGTCCGAAAAGGCCATGAAGGAATACGGCCTGAACAGGCTGACCCTGGTGGAGGGCAGCGGGGCCACCATGACCGCCGCGCTGGACGACGCCATCCGCCGCAAGGAATGGATCGTGGTCACCGCCTGGTCGCCGCACTGGATGTTCGGCCGCTGGAAGCTGCACTACCTGGATGACCCCAGGAAAGTGCTGGGTGAAGAGGAACGCATCCACACCGTGGTGCGCAACGGCCTGGACAAGGACATGCCCGACGTCTACGCCTTTCTCGACCGCTTCCGCTATGCCGACGCCAACCAGCTGGAAACACTGATGGCCTGGAATCAGGAAAAGGGTGCCGACCTGATGGCCAACGCCCGGCGGTTCATGAAGGAGCACCCCGAACTGGTCAAGGAGTGGCTGGGGAAGTAGGGGAAAGGGAAGAGGAAAGAAATGGAAAGCGCGGCGGGTATCCGTCGCGCTTTTTATCGTCCGTGGGAAGAACCGCTACCCGTCCCCCATCCGCCGCTCCATGCGCGAATGGATGATCGACGCCCGCACCTGCACCCCGCGCGAGGTGCCCGTGGGCGACCAGCGCAGGGGATTGGGCAGCACCGCCGCAAGGCGGGCCGCCTCCCACGAGGTGAGCGCGGCGGCGGACTTGCCGTAGTGATGGCGCGCGGCGGCTTCTGCCCCGAACACGCCGTCGCCCCATTCCACCACGTTCAGGTACAGTTCCAGGATGCGCTTCTTGGACAGTTCGCGCTCCAGCCGCCAGGCCATGATAGCCTCCTTGGCCTTGCGCGACAGGCTCTTTTCCGGGGTGAACCACAGGTTCTTGGCAAGCTGCTGGGTGATGGTGCTGCCCCCGGCGGCAATGCGCCCCTCTTCGATGTTGCGCAGGAAGGCCTCTTCCATGCCGTCGAGGTCGAACCCCTCGTGCTGCCAGAACTTGTCGTCCTCTGCGATGGTCACGGCCAGCACCAGATACCGCGAGATATTCCCAAGCCCCACCCAGGTTTGGCGGTAGCTGGGGCCGCGCCCCTGCCGCGCCCACTGGCCCTGGCGGTATTCCATGAACGAGGTGACGGCAGGATTCTGCTTCGCCAGCGTGGTCACGGACGGCCACACCGCGTAGCGGGCAATGTCGCCACCCATCAGCACTACCACCAGCAGTACCAGACGCACGGCCAGCGGCCAGCCGGAACGGGGCGCGCGCGGGCGTGTGGGACCTTGCGGCGTTTTTCGTGATGGGGTGGATGGCGTGGAGGACGACGGCATGCTGAGGTACGGGGAGCCGCGTCGGTCCGCGTCCTGCGGAGATGCGCCGGGTTTCTCATGCGGATTGGTTTCCGGCCCTCCGCTGGAGCCTGATAATCTGCCCGAAGGGCCAGCTGTGCCCGACATGTCCACGAGATCAGCCGGACCAGTTGAGCCTGCCGAGCCGGATGTATCAGAGGGGCCAGTCGCACCCGGCGTACTCGCTGCCTTGCTGCCCTTGCGCCCCAGCATGGCACCCACCACATGGGCGATGACCGCCCACAAGCCGCGCGCCATGCGCCATACCGACACGGCCAGCCAGCGCAACGCACCGAACACCCCCCGGCCAGTTGCCGTTACCCCCAGCGTCAGGCCCAACGCCAGTCCGCGCAGCACGCGGCCCACCAGCCAGCCCACGCCGTGCAGCGCGCGACCGGTCAGGCCGCCTTCGGGTTGCGGCGCGGGCAACTGAATATCCGGCAGATCGGCTGCGGACGTGGCAGGGGCATGGTGCCGGTGGGGAGTGTGGTGACTGGACATGTGGGGATGCTATCCGTGCCGCACCGGGCGCGCAAGGTACCCGTGACGCCATTTTGCCCTTCGCCGCCGGGCTGGGCACCACCGTGGCAAAGGGCGGACGCCTTGCGGCATCCGCCCTTCGTGTTGAGTGCCGTATCCGGTTTGTTGCATTACAGTGCCGGGGGGCGTCTCCCGTGCCCTGCTTCGCTTCGTTCCGCCCCCTTCAGCCTTACAGCCCTGCCGCCACCACCATGTCGGTGATGGGACCGCGGCTCTTGCGCCCCCGCAGCACCAGATGCGCGTAGCCGGGGTTGCCGCGCAGCAGGCGCACCAGCCAGTTCAGGCCGTTGTTTTCCGGGCTGTTGAAGGGGGCGTCCACCTGCTGGGTGTCGCCCATGCAGATCACCTTCACGTTGCGGCCCATGCGGGTGAGCAGGGTGCGCAGGTCCTCGCGCGAGAGGTTCTGGGTTTCGTCCAGGATCACCACGCAGTCTTCCAGGTTGCGGCCCCGCGTGTAGTTGATGGGCAGCACCTGGATCACCTTGGGGTTCAGGCGGCTGAGGCTGGTGCCGTTGGGCGTGGCCGCCAGCGCGTTGGGGGCGCGGCGGTGCTCGTTGTGCAGCTTCAGCATCAGGTCCACGATGTATTCCATGTACGGGTCGGTCTTTTCGGTCAGGTCGCCGGGCAGGTAGCCCAGCTTGGGGCCGATTTCCACCAGCGGCTTGGAGATGAAGATGCGCTTGTGGCGCTTTTCCTTCAGCACCATTTCCAGCGCGCAGCCCAGGGCCAGGAAGGTCTTGCCCTTGCCCGCCGTGGATTGCAGGCTGACCAGCGGGATGTCCGGGTCCAGCATCAAACGCATGGCCAGCGCCTGGTACACGTCGCGCGGTATGATGTTCCACGGGGTGGGGGCGAACTTGACCTCCTGCGTTTCCAGGGCGCGGTCGTGGAATACGGGGTACGCCCCTTCCCAGGTGAAGCTGTTGGGCACCACGTCGGCGGGGGGCACGAAGCCGGTGTAGCGTTCCGATTCCGAGCGGAAGGGGATGGAGCAGCGGTATTCCTCGCTGCGCAGGCCGGAACTGGTGTCGGCCATGATGCGCAGCAGCCGGTCGTTGGAAACGAGCACCACCGGCTCCTCGCGCGGCACGGTGGCCAGCAGCGAGCGGGCGTCGGCGATGATGTACTGGTCGGGAGAGGATTTGACCTCCGGCGCGGACGAGGGCAGGGCCAGGGCCTGATAATCGCCGGTGACCACCCGCAGGTGCCCGAGGGTGACGGCGGCCTCCACGGCGGACACGGCGCGGGACACCAGGTGGGCCTTGGCGGGCTGGCGCTTCAGCTTGTCCAGCTCTTGCAGCACGGTCTGGGGCAGGTAGCAGGCGTTCTCGTTGTCGCTGCGCAGCTGCTCGATGCAGCCGGGGTCTTCCAGCAGGACGTTGGTGTCGATGACGTAATGCTTGCGGATTTCGCCGCTGGGGGTGCGCGTGGCGGGCTTGCGGCGGCCCGGCGGGGCGGACACCGCGGGGGCGGCAGGCGTGCGGGTGGTCTTGCCGTTTGCCTTGCCGGGGGGGCGGGGCGCCGTGCGTGCGGCGTTCTTGAGGTCGGCGTGATGCGACTGCCGGTGTTCCTCGAAATCCTCCAGTGACGTGAGCTTGATCTTGCCGTTGCGTTCCGGCAGGGGCGGGGCCTCTTCCTGCATCGCAGAAGGCGCGGGGACGGATGTGGCGCCGGTGACGGGGGCTGCCCGTTCCTTGCGGCGCTTGCCGTTGCCTGCGTCCACCTTCTTCTTCGCCATGGGTGCTCCTCTGTTGCGGGGGCCTCGCGGCGGATTGGGCGGGGCGACGTGCGCTCCGTTGTCTGAGAACTCTAGAAATTCTTTAGCGCGCTTTGCGGAAATACGGAAGTGTCACCCGGAGTGGGTTGCGTGAGGATACGGTGACGGCGGCGTGACGGGCGTTGCGGCCCCGTGGCGGAGGCGCGGGAGGCAGGGGGCGGGCGGCGGAAATGAACGGGGCGCGGCGGACTGGCGGCGATGGCGTTGAGCCGGGAGCGTGGGGAGTGAACATGGCGGAAACACAGCGGCCCGGCGCTGGGGCCGGGCCACTGGTCGCGTCACGAATTCGGGGGGCTGGCGATCAGGCGATCAGACGATCAGGTGAGCGGATGAGCGGAGAGGAGGGCGATCAGACGGGCAGGGGGCGGCCCTTTCCCGTCGGCATCAGTCGAAATTGTGGTAGAACACCGCGCCGTCGCCAAAGGCGGTCTCCACGGTGGCGGCGGGAAAGCGCGCGAACAGCCGTTCCGCCGCCGCGCGGGCCTCGGCGGGTTGGGCGAAGAAGCGCGGCGGCATCAGGTAGAAGCGCAGCCCCCGGTCAGGCTTCCACACCGGGGCCAGCACCATTTCACGCTTGTTGCCCCCCTTGCCGCGCAGGGAGCGGTAGGCTTCCTCCAGCGTGGCGTGGCTTTCCAGCAGCAGGGCGCATTGGCCGCGCCGTTCCATGCCCGGCTCCATGACCAGGGCGGGCAGGGCCAGAATGGTGCCCGTGGGCAGGCGGTTGGGGGTGGTGATGGCGGGGTTGGCCTGCATCACGGCATCCAGCACGGAGGCGGCGCGGCCATAGACGGTGTCCAGCAGCTCGAGCAGGGTTTCGCCGCGCGGCAGTACCACCAGCCCCAGCCGGGTGGGTGGCGCGGTCATGGTGGTGAACTGGTCGGTGGTCTGGGCGGTGGCCGCCGGGGAATCCGCCGGAGACGGCGCCACGGGCGTTGCCGCGCTGCCCGCACGGCTTTCATGATTGGTCGACGTGGCCGGTCTGGCCGTACTGGCCGGATTGGGTGAGCCGGGTACATCGGCCTGCGCCATCGCCACGCCGGTATCCGATGCTGCCCCCTGGCCGGACAGCCCCAGCAGGGCCAGCAACGGGCGGAGCATCCCCCCCGTGTCATCCTTTGTCGCAATGTCCGTACGGCCTTCGACGGGCGCGGACGCCCGTCCGCCTCCGGATGTCCACGGCAGGCGCGGATCGCCGCCTGACGGCATGCGCCCGGTCAGCAACCCGCCAGCGAGCAGTACCCCGGCCAGCAGCACCGCCCCCAGCGCGGCATACCCTGCCACGCGCAGCAATCCCGCCCCGGACGCCCGTCCCGCAAAACCGGCAGGCCCGGTATCCAGCCTGCCGCCCAGCCCCGCGTCGCGTCGGGCAAAGGCCAGCACTTCGCGCCAGGTCACCCGGCGGCGGTTGTTGATCAGCAGGTTCATGACCAGTTGGTGGCACAGGCGCATGATCTTGCGCGGGTAGCCGCCGGTGGCGTGGTGCACGGCCAGCAGCGCGGGCAGGGTGAACAGCCGTTCCCCGGCGGGGCCGCCCGCAAGGCGCAGCCGATGGCGCACCATGCGGATGGTCTCGCGCCGCGAAAGGGGGCGCAGGGGCAGGTACTCGTTGATGCGGTCGCGAAGGTTAGGCAGGGCGGCGATGGTGTCTTCCATCTCGCGCTGGCCGAACAGGATGATCTGGAGCAGCTTTTCGGTGTTGGTCTCGAAATTCAGCAACTCGCGCAGCACTTCCAGGCATTCGGGCAGCAGCTTCTGGCCTTCGTCGATGCACAGCACCACGATGCGGCCCCCTTCCCGCTGGCCCGGCTGAGCCTGCTGGTCGGGAAGAGCGGGCTGCTCCTGCGTCAGGCGCAGCAGGGCGGTCTGGATGCGCTCCACTGCCTGGCGCCGCAGCTCGCTGCCGGGGGCCGTGCGCGGGGTGTCGCCCAGTGCGTACGCCGAGCCTTGCCCGGGTGCGCTGCCGGCCGTGATGTTGGCGGCCAGGAGGCCGGGCTCGGCGGCGTCAGGGACGGCACCCGCCCCGGCTGTATCCCCGGCGTTCTCTCCCGCATCCGGCCCCCCATCCGGCCCGGCCAGCAGGTCGGACAGGTGCAGGGCAAAGGCCTCGGCACTGGCAAAGCCGGGGTCCAGTATCAGGTGGGCGGTCACTTCCGGCTGTTCGGCAAAGGCGCGCAGCAGGCAGCGGCACAGGGTGCTCTTGCCGGTGCCCACTTCGCCCAACACCACGTTCAGCCCGCGCCGCAGCCGTACGGCGATTTCCAGCCGGTGCAGGCACAGTTCGTGGCCGGGGGCGCGGTAGTACGAGAGCGGGTCTGGCGATGTGGAAAATGGCTCGCGCGAAAGCCCCAGCAATTCAAGATAATTCATGTCATGTCCTCAGAGAACCATGGGAGCCTTGGCACCCGTGAGGGCCGCCGCTCAGAAATCGTCATCCGCAAGGTCTGCCGTGCTCCCCGCGCGGCTCATGCCCGTGGCGTTCACCCCGCTCAGGTACGGCTTGAAGCGCGGCTTGTCGGCCACGTGCACGGCGGCGTCGCGCGGGTGTATCAGCCCCGCGCCCAGCAGCCGCAGGATGTCGTCGTCCAGGGTCTGCATGCCCGCGTTCTTGCCGGTTTGCAGCACGCTGGTCAGTTGGTAGGTCTTGCTTTCGCGGATCAGGTTGCGCACGGCGGGCACGCCCAGCATGATTTCCAGCGCGGCCACCCGGCCCGGCCTGTCGGCGCGCGGAAAGAGCACCTGCGAGATGACGGCCTGCAGGGTTTCCGAAAGGCTGGTGCGGATCTGGGACTGCATCTCCGGCGGAAATACCTCGACGATGCGGTCGATGGTCTTGGGCGCGGAGATGGTGTGCACCGTGGACAGCACCAGGTGCCCGGTTTCCGCCGCCTCCAGTGCCAGGCTGATGGTTTCCAGGTCGCGCATTTCGCCCACCAGGATGATGTCCGGGTCTTCGCGCAGGGCGCCGCGCAGGGCGGCGGCAAAGCTTCTGGTGTGACGGCCCACCTCGCGCTGGTTGATCAGGCACCCGCGCGGCTCGTGCACGAATTCCACCGGGTCTTCGATGGTGATGATGTGGTCGCGGCGGTGGGTGTTGGCGTGGTCGATCATGGCCGCCAGCGTGGTGGACTTGCCGCTGCCGGTGGGGCCGGTCAGCAGCACCAGGCCCTTGGGCAGCATGGCCAGGTCGCGCAGCAGCGGCGGTAGGCCCAGCGACTCCACCGAGGGAATGGTGCCGGGAATTTCGCGAAAGGCCGCGCCCACGCCGCGTTCGTGACGATAGAAGTTGGCGCGGTAGCGGGCCATGCCGGGCACGGCGTAGCCGAAGTCCAGGTCGCCGCTGGCGGCGAATTCGTCGCGCCGGGCCGGGGGGATGATCTCGTCCAGCATGGCGGCAAGGGTGGCGTCGTCCAGCGCGGGGTGGTCCAGCCGTTGCAGCGTGCCGTGCACGCGCACCATGGGCGTGCAGCCGCTGGAAAGGTGCAGGTCCGAGCCGCCAAGCCCGTGCAGGATGTGGAAGAACTGGTCGATGCGTGCCATGCGTGGTTCCTTGCGCCGCGCGGGCGGCGGCGGGGGATGTGTGCGCCGGTTGGGGCGGGCCGGATGCCGCCTTTCAGACTGGCCCGATCCTATGCGGATGGGCGGAATAATCAAGTATCGTATACTAATGGCGCGTCGCGGCCCCTTCTGCTAGAAGTCGCTTGCGCAACGCAGAAGAAGGAGCCCGCACCATGCCGTACACCGACCCTGCCGTCTTTCCGTGGCTTGCGCTGGTGCTTGGCCTTGTGCTGGGCAGCTTCTACAACGTGTGCATCCACCGCGCCATCGAGGGGCAGTCGCTGCTGTGGCCGCCGTCGCACTGCCCGCACTGCGCCACGCCCCTGCGCCCGTGGCATCTGGTGCCCATCCTCAGTTATCTTGCGCTGCGCGGGCGTTGCCATGCCTGCGGCCAGCGTATCAGCCCGCGCTATCCCATCGTCGAGGCCGCGTCCGGCCTGCTGGCCCTGCTGCTGGCGCTGCGCTTCGGCCCCGCGTGGCCCTTCGCCGTGTACCTGGTGTTCGGCGGGGCGCTGCTGGTGGCCTCGTTCATCGACTTTGAAACGTTCATCCTGCCCGACGTCATCACCTTGCCCGGCGTGGTGGCCGCCCCGGTGGCCGCCGTGCTGCTGCTGGACATGTCCCTGGCCGACAGCCTGATCGGCGCGGTGGCGGGCGGCGGCGTGTTCTGGCTGGTGCTGGCTGGCTTCAAGCGGGTGCGCGGCATCGACGGCATGGGCCTTGGCGACGTGAAGCTGATGGCGCTCATCGGCGGGTTGTGCGGCTGGCAGGCCCTGCCCGTGGTCACGTTGCTGGCGGGCCTTTCGGCCCTGCTGGCCGCCGCGTGGTTTTTGCGCCGCCGCGAAGATGGCCAGTCCGCGCGCGAGGTGGCCATTCCCTTTGGCCCGTTCCTGAGCCTTGGCGCGGTTGTCTACATGCTGTACGGCCCGGCGCTGGTACGCTGGTGGTTCGGCTTTGTCACCGGCAAGCCCGTGTAGCCAGCAGGCAACGAGTATCCGTCGTTTCAGGGGCATTTTCCAACGCAGGATTTTCGTTCGTTGGCAAGGAAAACAAGCCCGCCATGAGGGAGTGCGGCAGCCGTTATGCGAGTCTTCGAGCATTACGGATGGCGACCGCAACGCGTACTCTTATCGTATTCGACCGAGCCTTAGCCGTTAGGCGAGCGCATGGCGCGAGTCTTACGGATAAGGACAGCAAAGCTATGGCAGGCGAAGTTTGGCCGCGTTGCGCACGATGCCCGTAAAGCTCGCAAGCTCGCTTAACGGGCACGCTACGCGCCCTTCGGGTCGGTTAACCAACGAGCGAAAAGACAAGTTGGCCCAGCCCCTACCGCGAAAGGTGCGCATAGGTATCCATCACCTTGGCCACGTACTGCTGCGTTTCCGGTATCGGCGGAATGCCGCCGTGCTTCGCCACCCGTTCCGGCCCGGCGTTGTACGCGGCCAGCGCCAGTGGCAACTCGCCGAAGCGGTCCATGAGCGACTTCAGGTAGCGCACGCCGCCCTCCACGTTGGCGTCGGCGTCGAACGGCGCGGAAACCCCCAGGTCGCGCTGGGTGCCGGGCATGATCTGCATCAGCCCCTGCGCCCCGGCGGGAGAAACCGCCGTGGGGTCGTAGTTCGATTCCACGGCAATCACCGCCTCCACCAGGCGCGGGTCCACCCCGTGGCGCGCGCCGTGCCTGGCGGCCAGCCCCTTGATGCCCGTCGGCCCCACGGCCTTCACCAGTTCCTGCACCCGAAACCGCCCGAACACCCGGTAGCGCGTGTCGCCTTTCGGCTTGTCGGTAAGATGCACCACGCCGTCCTCGTCCACGTATCGGTAGATGGTGACGACCTCTCCAGCGGGGGCAGCGGCGGCGGGGCGGGGCAGGATGAATGTCGGCACGGCGCGGGGCAGGGGCGATAGCCCCGATGTGGCAATGGCCAGCAGCAGCGCGGCCGCACGCGGCAGCCTCCTCCATCCGGCTTGCCCCGCTTCGCCGCCACATCCCCCCGATCCGGCCCCCACGCGCCATGCCTTCCGCTCGCCCCTGCCCATCCAATCGGCCCAGGCTCCCCATCCAAAGGGCGTGGCCGATGCAGGCTTCGTGGTGTATGGTGCGCCCTGGGGGCCGGGTGCCGGAACGGGCATCGAACCGGGCCTGAATGTCCTGTGATGCATGGGAGGTACCGATGTTTTCATTGCGTGGGCCGGGTGCGCCGCTGGCGGCATTGCTGATGGCCGGGTTGCTGGTTGCGCCGGGCGTGGCCCTTGGCGGCAAGGTCTACATCTGGACCGACGAAAGGGGCGTGAAGCATATTTCCGACAAGCCCCCGGCGCAGGCCCCCGCCAACATGAAAAGTCTTTCCGCCACGCCCAACGAGGGGCGGCCCGCCGCTTCCGTCTCTCCAGACTCGCCCGGTGCCACCATCCCCGGCATGGAAGGCGCACGCGTGGTGGACGGCGTGTTGCTGAAACCGGACGGCAACCCCGTCATCGGGCCTGATGGCCAGCCCGTGCATGTCGGCCCCGATGGCCAGCCTCTGCAATCCGGCCAATCCGACCAAACGGGCCAATCCGGCCAATCGGGCCAATCGGGCCAGCCGGGCATCGGCCTAGACGGCCAGTTGCCGCCAGCCATCCAGTCCGCGCCGGACCCCAAGGCGGAAGAGCGAGAGGCCCTGCAACGCCGCCTGGAGGAACTCCGGAAGGAAAAGGACGCCTACGACCTCGACAACCGGCGCGCCCGCGCCAAGGGCGACGGCTACGCCAAGCAGCGCTCGCGCTACCAGCAGAACGAGGTGGAAGGCCGTATCAACGAAGTGGAAAACCGTCTGCGCCTGCTGGACGGGGGCGATGCATCCTCCGGCGGCCCTGGTGATGCCGCAGGCGGCGAAGGCGCCCCGTAGCCGGGGCGCGGCCCTCCGCATTTCCGGTTCCGCCTTTTTTCCGCCTTCTTCCCGAGTCCGGATTCCGCCGCCTTCCGGCTGCCCGCCATCACGACGCCATGCTCGTGACGCCATGCCCACATGGCCACACACACGCCCCTGCACCGCAGGAGGCGCGCTTGTCTTGCGTTCGGTCCGCCTTCCTGCACCAGGTGCATCCTTGTTCTCAGGTCCGCCATCCTGCCCTTTCGCGCGGATCCGGCGCGGTCCGGCCGCCCCTACTGCTGGATGGGCGGCAGAAAGCCCTTGCCGCCGCGTACGTCAAGCTGCAAGCCGAAATCGTCGAAGTAGAAATTATCGCCCGTGGGGCCGCTGGTGACGATGGCTATGCCTTCCTGCGGCGTGTAGTCGGGGTTGCTTGCATCATACGTGGGGGAGAGCAGGTTGGTACTGCGCACTATGGTGTTGCTCAGATTGGTGTTGTTCAGCCGTTCACCCAGCGAGGTTACGCCGGATACCGAGGTATTCACGCCGTCCCACTGCACCAGGGAGAAAAAGTCCGTGGCGGAGGTCCACTGCTCGTAGTCGTCGGGTATCCAGTTCAGCTTGTCGCTGGCGCTCGTGGTGATGCGCGGGTTCCGGATGCGCTGGCTGGTGGTGTACGAGGTGTTGGCGCCCGGCGAGGTCGGGTTGTAGGGGGTGGCGTCGCCCGTGGTGGAACTGCTGGTGTTGTTGTCCCCGTAGTACACCCGGATGAAGTTGGTTTTGCCGCCCACCCCCGCGGCGCTCAGCACGGCATGCTGCACGTTGTTCACCTTGAGTGCCTGCCCGTTGCCGAAGGTTCCCTGCGACGTGTCCACGTTGGTGAGCACAAGTGTGCCCTGCGCGGAGCCGGACGCCCAATCGCCGTCGGTGACGATGGGTTGTCCGATGACGCGGGCGGTGGCGCCGCTGGTGGTGCTTATGGCATCGCCGTAGTTTATGCGCAGGGTTCCCCCCGCGCCGTCGGTACCGCCGCCATTGCGGAAAGATACTTCCTGGCCTTCCACGAGCCGCAGGAGCAATGAAGACCAGTCCTTCAGGCTGTAGGTCGGCCCGCTGCCGTTGTAGGTGATGATGCCGGATGACTGCCCCAGCAGCTTGTAGGCCAGCCAGTTGAAATTCCCGTTGCGCCGTTCCCACAGCAGTATGGCAGGCTGTGAAAGCCTGCTGCGCGAACCGAGGAGAATGTTGCCGATGGTGATGGTCTGGTACGTGGAGGGAAATAGCGGGCCGGGGTTGTCCACGCTCTGGTACCCCGGAATGAGCGATGCCGGAACGTCACCGGGCAGATACCACGGCCCCGTGATGAACAGGAGCATGTCCTGCTCCAGCCGGAACCGCACGAACGAGAGCCCGTATCCGTCAAGGTCGCTGTTGCCGTAGTTGCGCCCCCTGAACAGCACGCCGCCGAAATATTGCCCTTCATTGCCCTGGTTGGCCACCTGGGTCTTGAACTGCATGTCATAGCTGGAATTGCCCAGCGTATCCAGCCAACCTGCGCCAAAGCTTATGTTGGTGACCCCGTAGTTGAAGAACAGCGTGCTCCACTGGTTGCTGCCGCCGAACCAGGAAAACAGGTTGCCAAGGGCGGACGTGGCCGCCGTCTGCATTCCGGTGATACGCAACGAACCGCTGGATATGGCGTGCGAACCCAGCTGCCCTTGGGACGAACCGCCGGTGAACCATGCGTTCAGTGTGTCGAAGGTATCCTGGTACTGTTCCTTGCTGAAGTTGCCGCCGCCCAGAATCCAGCCGATGGGCACGTTGTAGACGACCTCGCGCGTAAGGCCGCCGGGGGCGCGGCCGGTGGAATGCAGGCGCAGGTATGCTTCCAGCGTTACTTCGGAGGCGGTGGTAAGGGATATGTTGCTCCACGAAACCCCCTGGCCTTCCACCAGGCGCACGTCTTCCAGCGTGCTGCCGTTCTTGCGTCGGTATACGTACGAAATGCGCCCCGTCTGGCCGGTCGATGCGTCGCGGATGGTGAACATGCCGTTCACGTCGGGAAAGGCCGCCGCGTGGTCGGTCGTGAGGGTCAGGTTGCCCCGCTCGGTCACGGTGCCGCTCGCGCTGGGGTTGCCGGTCAGATAGACGTCCGTGCCCGCCGGTACCGTCGCTGTGGTGCCCGTGAGGGTGAAGGTGACGGCATCCCCGGATACCCCGATGGTACTGTAGGGATACACGATGGACCCGGTGCCGATGCGCAGCCGGCCCGGGCGGGAGGTGGGCAGGGTTGGCGGGTGCCCGTAGACCTTGGTTGTCAGCGTGTTGCTGTTCTTGGCCGTCACTTCGAACCAGTAAGGTTCGATGGCCAGGGTGAACGAGCCCGCGTTGCCCGCGAAGGTGTAGGTGGAGCCATCCATGGTTTCCAGCAGGTCCTTGCGGGCCTGTTCCGTTCCGGCGGCAAGAAACATGCTGCCCGCCGCGCCAAAGCCCGATTCCGCAAGGTAGTAGGCCTGGTCGCCCTGCACGGCGGCGATTTCCCCCATCATGGATCCGGTCATCATGGGCACCATGGTGGCGGCCAGCACCGAAAAGGCCACGATGGTGACAATGGCGCTCAGCAGCACCGCCCCGCGCTGGCCGTCGGAATGCGTGGCGGGAGATGCCTCATCGTCCTGCCCCCGCGGGCGCAGGGCGCGCAGGGCTGCGCCCGCCAGCAGCACGGCCAGTACCACCATGGCCGCAAGCCAGCCGGGCGCATGCACGGCCAGCCCCGCCAGCGCGGCCACCGGCGTCAGCACGGCCAGGGTTGCCGCCCGCAACGGCTCGTGCGCGGCCACCACGCGGGCCATGTCCGGCCCCACGGCGTAATAGGCGCGTACCAGTGCCCGCCCGCCGGACCACGGCAGCAGCAGCCTGTCGCGGAATTCGCGCAGTTGCACCACCACGGGGTGGTCTCCGTACCCGGCCGCCGCCGTGGCCACGAAGCACACGTCGTAGCGTGCCAGCGAAGGGGGGCGAACGCTTTCGACGTTGCCGCCCCGGTTTTCGTTGTTGCGCGGCACGATGCGGTTGGTGAACACATGGGAGGTGCCACCCGGCGCGGTAAGCGTGAAGGTGACGTCCACGGCCGCCAGCAGGCGCGAATCCGCATCGGACGCCCACGTGCTGGACGAGATCAGCTGTGTGCCGTCTTCCTGCTGCCGCAGGTAGGCAAAGCTGAAATTGGTCACGTTGTCGATGAGGGTATCGCCGTTGGCCGCGCCGCCGGTGCCGTCGGCTATGCGGATGGCGCGTGCGTCGGCGACGTACTGGATGGACCGGTCGAATTGCGCCGTCCCCCGGGCGCCCACGTTGCGCAGCACCAGCAAGGTGGAGGAACTGTTGGCCGGTATGTCCACCAGTTCCATTATGTCACGGCTCAGGCGGTCCATGGCCAGTTGCGCTTCCTGGGCCATTTCGCTGGCCTCGCGCGCCGCCACGAAGCCGCGCGCCCCGGTGGCGATGCCCACGCCGGCCACGGCGGCCAGCATGCCCGTCAGAACCAGCACCACGATGGTCTCGATGAGGGTGAAGCCCTTGTCGTTCATGGCATCCCCCTAGCGCGAGAACAGGGTGGTGGCGGTGGAACCGTTCACCTCTATGGTCACGCGCAGCATGTCGCCATTGGCATCGGCAACTTCGGCGAAATTGGGCGCGGTGCCGTCGAAGCGAATGCGCCGGTTCACCACCACGGTGTAGGCGCCATAGGCATTGTTCTGGGTGGACCCTGCGGCCCCGATGCTGGTGATCATGGTGGTGATCGGGTTTTCCTGTTCCATGTACCGGGCGCGGTAATCGGCTGTCATGGATTCGATGATGGCGGTCAGTTGGGCCTGAGCAAGGGCACGGCCATAACTTTCGGCGCTGCCGCGCAGGGCCGTACCCGTCACGGAAAGCATCATCACGCCTACCAGGGCGACCAGCACGACCGTGACGATGATCTCGATGAGCGTGAACCCTGCGCGCCGGTCGGCGCATACGGGGTGCGTTGCATCCGCGCGGTGGGTGTGCCGGTTCATTGCAGGTACCCCGTGTTGCGCACCACCACGATGCTTGCCGTCTGCCCAAGGTAGCCAAGGGTTATCGTGGTGTTGGCGGTGCTCGGCGTCGTGCCCGCCGCGTTGGTGCAGGGCCTGCCCCACTGGTCGAAGCCGATGATGGTGGCCCCGGTGGTGAAGGTGGCCCCGTCTTCCAGGGTGATGATGCCGGTATCGGGCTGGCCGGGCAGGATCACGCGGGTGGCGGTATTGCCGTTGCGGAATATGGCGTAGGTGGTGGCGGAGATGATCTGCACCCCGAAGATTTCGTCGCTGTTCATGGACCGGGTGCGGGCATAGCGCAGGTGGCTGCGCACGCTGGCTTCCATGCCGCCCAGTTCCGCCGGGGTCTGGTCGAAGACGCGCTCGATGGCCACGGCGAGGATCACGGCCATGATCACCAGCACGGCCAGTACTTCGATGATGGTGAAGCCGCGTTGCCCGGCCGTCCAGCGTGCCGGGCGTGGGGCAGGGGAAGAAAGGGCGGCTCCACCTGCCGCGTGTTGGCCGTCGGCGGCGTGGAAAGCGCCGCGCCCGGATTCCCCGTACATGGCGGGGCGGGGTGCGGGATGCGTGGTGTGCGTCGTCATGTGCGTGCCTGCCGGGCGTGCGCCCGGTTGTTGCGGCGGGCGTGGGCCCGCCCGTAAGGCGTGGGAAATCTTTCGTCATCCGCGCCCGTGGCGGCCTGCCCCCGTGCCGCCCGAACATGCTGCCTGCTAGCGTCCGGTAAACTCCCGCAGTACATCTTCCAGCCTGCCCTCGTCGGTCAGGGTGTATACCGTCTCGCCGTGTTCGTCCGTCCGTGTCACCCCCGATGAGGCGGATGCGCCGGAGGGGGCAAGGCCGTGCGGGGTGGCATCCCCAAGGGGGGCATCCGGCAGATTGGCGCCCGGCCGGGCCAGATGCCGGGCCGCTTCCGGGGCGTAGTGGGTGGTGCCAAGCCCACGGTCCACCAGGGGTGATTCGTGGTCCGGAAACTGTTCCTCTTCCGGCGCCGGGCGAAACACGTTGGCCGGGGCGGAAAAGCGCTGTGGCCTGTTCAGGTAGTCGTCATGGTAGGCAGCCATGGTGAACATGCCGTCGGCGCGCCCCATTTCCATGATGCTGTGCAACTGGGCGAACTTGCCCTCGCGCACCAGCATGCGCACCGGGTGGGTGCCGATGAGCAGGGACAGCACCGGCACGCGGAACCGCGCCACGGGGTGGATGCGCAACTGCTGCACCACGATGGCGTGCAGGGTGGACGACAACTGGTGCCGCACCAGGTCTTGCGCTTCCAGCGGAAAGGCGTTGCACAGCCGGTACAGGGCTTCTTCCGGCGTGGCCGAGTGCAGCGAGGCGATGACCAGGTGGCCCGATTCGGCGGCGCTGAGGGCAAGGCGGATGGTTTCCGCCTCGCGCAGTTCGCCCACCAGGATCACGTCCGGGTCTTCGCGCAGCACGTCCAGCAGGCCGCGTTCGAAGCTGGGAAAATGTGCCCCCAGTTCCCGCTGCTCCACGAAGGCCTTCTTGGAGGCAAAGCGGTATTCGACGGGGTCTTCCAGGGTAATGATATGGGCCGGCCGGTTGCGGTTTATCTCGTCCAGCATGGCGGCCATGGTGGTGGTCTTGCCGCTGCCCGTGGCCCCGCACACCAGTATCAGCCCGGCCCGCAGGCGGGTGAATTCTTCCAGCGAAGGGTGCAGGTTGAGGTGGGCCAGGGTGGGGATGCGCCCGGCCAGCAGCCGCACGGCCAGGCTGAGGCCCCGCGTGGTGTTGAAGATGTTCACCCGCACCCGGATGCCCGCCACGGTAAGCGCGAAATCCACGGACCAGCGGCGGCGCAGGATGTCCGCCCGGTGCGGGGTCAGCAGATCGCGCGCCAGCCCGTCCACCTCTGCGGGGGCCAGCACGGTGTCGCGCAGCATGCCGATGTCCCCGTCCTTGCGGTACGCCACCGGATGGCCGCCGGTAAGGTGCACGTCGGACCAGCCGTGGGCCACGGCCTGGGAGATGATGCGGCTGAATGCCTCGTTCATGGCGGATACCTGTGCGTAAAGCTGGAGGGAAAGGGCGGCGGCACCGGGGCGCCGCCGCCGGAAACATTAGTTGCAGGCGGGGGTTTGCAGCGCCTTCGCACCACCGGCTTCGGAAGCGGCGATGGCGGTACCGCCCGTGACGGTGGGATGCGAAAGCGACACGGAAGATTGGAAGACGCGGGTCGCGGGCGTGGTGGTGGTATCCGACCAGGAAATGCCGGTAACGGTCCAGCCGCCGCCGATGACGGAGGTGTCGCTCACCTCGTTCTGCGCGGCGGTTTGGGCCGCGGCGCAGTCCGAACCGGCGAGCAGGGCCTGCGCAAATCTCTGGTTCAGACGGGCCTGAAGTTCCGCAGCCGCGGCATCAACGGCAGACTGGCGGGCGTTTTCCTGAAGGTCGAAGTACTTGGGCACGGCAACGGCGGCCAGAACGCCAAGGATGACCAGCACGGCAATGATTTCGATGAGCGTGAAGCCCTGTTCCTTTTTGCGGTCCGTCTTGTTCCGGGTCATGGGATGTTTCTCCTGGTGCATGGTGTTACGATTTTCCGCTGTCTTCAAATTCACTCGGGTTCCGGACCTTCCGGCCCCCTCCCTATATGGTGCCGGAGCGTGCGCCCCCCCCGTGGAGTTCGCGCACCGTGCCCCGGCATGCATGGGCGTAATCAAAGGCTATTTGTGCTTGCCCGCCATCTGGGTCAGGTCCCACATGGGCATGAAGATGGCCAGGGCGAAGAAGCCCACCACCGCCGCCAGCACCACGATGAGAATGGGGCCGATGGCCTCGGCCATGCCCGCCACGGCGTATTCCACTTCCTCGTCGTAGTGGGCGGCCACGTCCTTCAGCATGGAATCGAGGCTGCCCGATTCCTCGCCGATGGCCACCATGTTGATGACCAGCGGGGTGAAGAATTTCGCGGATTTCAACGGGTCCGCGATGCCCCGGCCTTCGCGCAGCTTGTCCTGTATCTTGCGGAATTCCCGCGCGATGGCTTCGTTGCCGATGGTGTTGGTCAGCACGTCCAGGGCATCCAGCACGGTGACACCGCTGGACTGCATGATGGAGAAGATGGAGGCGAACCGGGCCATGACGGATTTTTGCAATACGGGGCCGATGATGGGCACGCGCAGCAGCAGGTTGTCCCGCCAGTACTTGCCGGTGGGGGTGCGTACCCACCATTTGTAGCCCGCGATCAGCGCCACCAGCACGGCGAGCAGTAGCGGCCAGTAGTCGGTTATGGCGTGGTGCATGGCGATGGCGACCTTGGTGGGCCATGGCAACTGGATGCGGGCCTGCGAGAAGATCAGGACGAATTTGGGAATGACCACGTTCAGCAGCACGAAGAAGGCGATGAGCAGCGCACCCATGACCATCTTGGGGTAACGCATGGCGGACTTGATGTCGGAACGTATCTTGTGCTCGTGCTCCAGCAGGTACACAAGGCGTTCCATCACGTCGCCCAGAGCGCCGCTGGCTTCACCCGCGCGCATCATGGAGCAGTACAGTTCGCTGAACACGCGGGGGTGCGCCTTGAAGGCGTCGTACAGGGTGGAGCCGCCCACGATGGATTGGGCCATGTCCGCCGCCACGCGCTTCAGCCGCGTGCTCTCGGTCTGGTTCTGCAACACCTGCAACAACTGGGTGATGGGTATGCCCGCCTGGAACAGGGTGCGGAACTGCTTGGTGAACAGGATGAGTTCCTTGGGCTTCACCGGGTTCAGGATGTCGCCCAGTGCGCCGAACTCGATGCTGGCCCCCTGCGCCTTGACCTTCATGGGTACGTAGCCGCGCGACAGCAGCAGGGCGCGGGCGGTGTCCGCCGAGTCCGCGTCGATGGTGCCTTGCATGTTCACGCCGTTGTCGTTCAGCGCGGTGTAGACGTAGGTGGGCATGTACGTGCCTGTTAAGTGCGTTGTCGGTTAGCTGTGAATATGGCCAGTGGCCGCAAATTCTCTTCTAGCTTCTTCGGGTGCCTTTCTCCAAAGCAGGATTTTTGTTCGTTGGCGAGGAAACCGAGTCCACCGTGAGGGAGTGCCACAGCCGTTATGCGAGTCTTCGAGTATTACGGATGAGGACCGCAACGCATACTTTTGTGGTATTCGACCGAAGCGGCGGACGAAGGTTGACGAAGCCAACGGGCAAAAGGACGCTTTGGAGTGCTACAGCATGACGGACGTGGCCGCCTCTTCAACCGTCGTCGTCCCGCGCAATATCTTCAGCGCCGCGTCCTGCTTCAGGGTGCGCATCAGGCCCGCGTCGATGGCCGAATCCGCGATGACCTGCGTGGAACTGCGCTTGATCACCAGTTCCTGGATCATCTGGGTCATGGGCAGTATCTCGAACACCCCGGTACGCCCCCGATACCCGGTGTGCGCGCAGTGATGGCAGCCACGCCCCTTCAGGTACGTGGCGCCCGGCGTATCCGGCGCAAGGCCGAAGGCGGCCAGCGCGGCGGGCAGCGGCTCGTAGGGTTCCGCGCAGTTGGTGCACACCCGGCGCACCAGCCGCTGCGCGAACGAGGCCAGCAGCACCGAAGAGACCAGAAACGGCTCTATGCCCATGTCGATGAGCCGGGTCACCGCGCCCGCCGCATCGTTGGTATGCAGGGTGGACAGCACCAGGTGCCCGGTAAGGGCGGCCTGCACGGCGATGGCGGCGGTTTCCGCGTCGCGTATTTCGCCCACCATCACCACGTCCGGGTCCTGCCGCAGGATGGAGCGCAGACCGCTGGCGAATGTCATGCCCGCCTTGCGGTTCAGCTGCACCTGCCGGATGCCCCGAATGCGGTATTCCACCGGGTCTTCCAGGGTGATGATGTTGATGTCCGGCCGGTTGATGCTTTTGAGGATGGCGTACAGGCTGGTGGACTTGCCGCTGCCCGTGGGGCCGGTGGACAGGATCATGCCGTAGGGTTTGTGGATGGCCCCCTCGATGGTCACGTGGTCGTTCTGCTGCATGCCCAGCATGTCCAGCGTGTAGTCGCGCCCGCTCATGTCCAGCAGGCGCAGCACCATGTTCTCGCCGTAGATGGTGGGTATGCTGGACACGCGCACGTTTATCTCGCGGTTGTCCAGGTGCATGGTGAAGCGGCCGTCCTGGGGCACGCGGGTGACGGCAATGTCCATGTTGCCCAATATCTTGATGCGCGAGACAACGGCGGGCGCCACGCTGCGCGGCGGGGCCGGGGCCTCGCGCAGCTTGCCGTCTATGCGAAAGCGCACCTGCACGCTGTCCTTTTCCGGGCTGATGTGCACGTCGCTGGCGCCTTCGCGCACGGCCTGGGCCAGAATGGAATTGACCAGTCGGATGACGGGGGCAAGGTCGGCCTGGTTGGCCAGTTCGTCCACGGCCACGTCGCGCTCGGCGGCGTCGGCCTGGCTGGCGGCGGCGGTGTGCAGGTCGCCCAGGCTTTCGATGACGCCGTCGAGGTTGGTGAACATGCCGTAGATGGCACTGAACAGCTGGTTGTATTCCTGTTCCGTGCAGATCAGCGGTTCCACTTCGCTGTTGGTGATGAACTCCAGCGTATCCAGCGCGTCGATGTCCAGCGGGTCCACCATGGCCACCACCAGCACGTGGCCGTGGTGCTGCAGGGGCACCGCGCTGCACTTCTGCGCGGCGTCCAGCGGCAGGCGCTCCGCCATGTTCAGGCTGAGCGGGTGCTGCTGCGGGCTGTACCGTTCTATCTTCAGCTGGCGGCTTATCAGTTCCACCACGTCCGATTCACGGCACAGGTTGGTCTTGGTCAGGTACTGGCCAAGACGCAGCCCGCTTTTCTTGTGTTCGCGCAGGGCGGCCTTCAGCTGTTCTTCGGTGAGCAGCCCGGCCTGCACCAGCAGTTCGCCCAATCGTACACGCTGACGCACGGCGTTCCTACCTTGCTACGGGGTGATGGTGTGGCGTCATGGTTCGCGGCCCGCGTGGCTACTGGCGGGGCAGCACCTGTTGGTCGATGGTCGGGGCCTGGCCCATCTGGCCGGGCTGCACCGTGATCTGCTGCGTGGCGCCCTGTTCCGCCATTTCGCGGTAGGGCAGAACCGCCGGCGTGATGAAGATCAGCACTTCTTCAAGCTTGCTGGCCTTGGAATCGCTGCCGAACAGCCAGCCCAGCCCTTCCACGTCGTGCAGGCCGGGCACGCCGCTGCGGCCCGTGCTCTTGCGGTCCTTGGTCAGGCCGGAAATGACGATGGTCTCGCCGTCCTGCACGATGAGGGTGGTTTCCGTCTGCTTCTTGATGATGAAGGGGTTGCCTTCCACCGTGCGGGTAAGGTCCACCTCGTCCTTCTTTACCAGCACCTTCAGCTTCAGGTTCCTGTCGTCGATGACGTGGGGGGTGATTTCAAGGCGCAGCACCGCGTCCTCGAACTTCACCTCGTTGTCGCCCTGGGCGTTGGTGGAGACGTAGGGCACCTTTTCGCCGTTTTCGGTGTAGGCCATCTGGTTATCCAGGGTGGAGATGGACGGTGACGACAGGATGTTGATCCTGCTGTTTTCCTGCAGGGCGGAAAGCTGCATTTCCAGCATGTTGCCGCCGATGGTGCCGAACATCAGCCCCAGCGAGCCCGCGCCCGACTTGCCCGTGGTGTCGATGGGGAAGTTGATGCCGTTGCCCTGGCCGCTGATGCCGGACGATCCGTATGTGGGCGTGTAGCTGCCGGAGTACGGGCTGGTGCCCGCCGTGCCGCCGGTGCCGCCGGGGGTGATCCAGAGGTCGTTGCCGCCCGCCATGTTGCCCACCCGGTTCACGCCGCCCCACTGGATGCCCAGTTCGCGCGCGGTTTCCTTGGTGGCTTCCACGATGTGCGCCTTGAGATGGATTTGCGCGCGGGGCTTGTCGAGGTTGGAGACCAGGGTCATCAGTTTCTTCTGGTCGTCTTCCACGGCCTGGATGATCAGCGAGTTGGTGAAGGTGTCCACGACCACGGAACCCACGGCCTTGCCCGCGTCGTCCTTGGACAGGAAGCCTTCCAGGTTCTTTTTCAGTTCCGCCGCCTCCGCGTAGCGCACGTCGAGCACGGTGGTGATCAGCGGGCCTACCTTGCGGCCCTTCAGCTTCTGGGCCATGCGCTGGTTTTCCAGCGTGGCGCGTTCAAGGTCGGTCTTCTTGTCGGCAAGGGTCATGACCTTGATCAGTTCGCCCTGCCACGCGTAGTCCAGCCCGTTGCTGTCCAGCATGCCCTTGAACACGTCGGCCCACGGCACCCGGTTGACGTTGACGTTGACCGCGCCCTTCACGCCGGGGCTGAGGATGATGTTCTTGTCCGCGGCGGCGGCCAGGCTGCGCAGGGCCACGCCCACGTCCACGTTGTGCAGCTTGAGCGTAACCGGCACGTTGGGCAGGGGCTTGGCCTGCTGGTCCTGTTCCTCCGCCACCTTGTCCTGTTGCAGCACGGCGCGGGGCTTTATCTCGCGCGCTTCGCGCGAGGGCGAGTAGCCCGTGGAATTGGTGGCCATGGATTTCCACTTGTCGAAGAACGGGTCGGTTTCTTCCTTGCGCTTGGCGCAGCCCAGGGTGCCGAGGACGAATGCCGCCACAAGCAGGACGACGAGGGTCAGGGGAACGTGTCTTCTCAAGAAGCGCATCAAAAATCTCCCGTACTGCTCGCAGGTTACAGGTCGTCGCCCGAGTAGGGGATTTCCCTGTCGGTCACATCACCCGGCGATGCCAGGACGACCTTGCCCGGCGTTATCGACTTCACCACATATCCGGTTTCCGCCACGGTTTCGCCCACGCGGTATTCAAGTCCGTCCAGGATGGCCAGCACGCTGTTGCCGATGGCCACGTAGCCCGAGTAGGCGATGTCGTGCGCGGCGGACTTGCCGTCCTTTCCGTCCGGTCCGCCTGGGCCTTCGCCCTTGCCCGGCACCGGGTGGAAGGGGTTGGGCGCGGCCTGGCGCACCGCCGCGTCCAGCACGTAGATCTGGCTGGGGGTGATGACCGCTTCGGCCAGGGTCTTGCGGGCCTGTTCGACGATGGCCTGCGGCGGGCCAGCCGCCTCGGCGCCGGGAGGCAGCAGCCCCGCCAGCGCCGAGGGGATGGCCGGTGCGGCCGGTGCGGCGGGTGTGGAGGATGCGGCCGGTGTGGAGGATGCGGCACCGCCGTCCGCCGGAGCCGACAGGCTGGACGCAAGGGCGCCGGGGGCGCTGGCCGCCGGTACGGGCCGCGAAGCGCCCGACGGCAGCAGCAGGATGACCGCCGCCACGATGGCCGCCACGCCCGCCATGCCGATCAGAATCTGTTCCCTGCGGGTCATGCGTCACCCACCGATGCGCGTCGTGTTGCCGTTCACCTTCACCCAGATGGACACCTTGTAGCCCGGCCACTGGGTGCCTGCCGTCACTTCCATGGATTCCACGCGGTCCAGCCAGGGCTGTGCCGTGACCTGCATCAGAAAGGCGCGGAACGATTCCAGCGGGCCGTCCATGACCCCGTCCAGCCGCACCGTGTCGCTGCCACCCAGCACCGATTCCGCCAGCGGAACAAAGCGCACCCCCTTGAGCGAGGCGCGGTTGCCCATGTCCTGCAAGGTGCCGATGGCCTCCGTCAGGGCGGGCGGGTTGGGCGCGGCCAGCGCGTTGCGCCGGGCCAGGGCGGTGTCGAGGCGGGCGGCGTCGGCCTTCATTTCGGCGATGACCGGGGCGAAGGCCTGCTGCATGTGCAGCAGGGCGCGGATCTGCGCCGTTTCTTCGCGCACGCGGCCCGTCTCGCGCATGGCGGGCACGATGAGCAGCAGCGCCATGCCCGCGATGACCACAAGGGACAGCCCGGGGACGAGGTAGGGCGAGGTGCTTTTGGATGCTTGCATGGCTGTGCCCGTCAGACCAGTTTGAGGGTGGCCACGAACTGCAGGGATTCGGTGGCGGTGCCCGTTTCGGGGGTCTTTTTCTCCACCGTCACCGAAAGCACCATGGGCGAGCGTTCCAGCCGGTACAGGAAGTCGGCCAGCATGGCCTCTCGCTGGAGCATGTCGCCGGAAACCACCCCGGTGACCACGACCATGGACTTGGCCTCGGCGGCGGCGTCGGCCTTGGCCTGCGGCTGCGCCGACCTGGCCCTGGCGTCCTTTGCGCCGGGAGTCTGACCGTGGTCCAGCTGGGTCAGGCGCAGGCCGGAAAGCCGCACGCCCGAAGGCGTGACGGCGGCCAGTTCCGACAGCAGGGCCACGGCCACCTGGCGGCGGCTCATGGACTGGACGGCCATGCGCAGGGCCTTGCCCCTGGCCGAGGCGGCCAGCAGCGTGGCCTTGTCGGTGGTTTCGCCGTAGGCGGCCAACTGCTGGCGCAGCGCGTCGCGTTCGTTGCGGGCCGAAAGCAGGGCCGCGCCCTGGATGCTGGCGAAGACGGCGGTGCACAGCACCACCAGCATGCTGCCCACGGCCACGGCCAGGCGCAGGCGTTCGCGCTGGCGGGCCTGCTTGCGCTCGCGAAAGGTGTTGACGCAGTTCTGGGTGCGTTCGTCGTCGGACAGCGAAAGGCCGATGGCCCACTGGGCTTCGGCGCAGTCCGGCTGCAGCTTGGCCAGGTCCAGTTCGGCCCCGGGCGTGGCCGGGCCGCGCTGGCCGTTCAGCGCCGTGCACGGAATGCCCACCTGTCGCCCGAACTCGTCCACCAGCGGTTGCAGGCAGCCGCCGGGGGTGGAAAGGAACATCCGCGACACGGCGGGGTAGCCGAGGGTGTTGGCGAAGTGGTCCATGGTGCGTTCGAACTGGCGCACCAGGCGTTCCACGGCGGGGGCGATGCTGGCGCCGATGTCGGTCACCGGCTGGGTCACGGGGGCCGCCGGCGCGGGCTGGCCCGTGGCGCCATGCCCGGTGTGGGCGGGAAGAATGCAGGTGCTGTCGCGCAGCAGCAGGGCGCGGGCTTCGGCATCGGAAAGGGTGGCGGCGGTACCGGCGGTGGACTCCACCAGGGCGCGGGCCAGGCTGGCGAAGCCGGTCTTGACCATGCGGCTCAGCACCACCTGCGACGAGGAATAGATGTCGATGCGGGTCGATTCCTCGTCGATGTGCAGCACCGCGAACTGTTCCGCTGCCGGGTCCAGCCAGCCGGTGGTGAACAGGTTGTGCGAGGCGATGACCCGCGTGGCCGCCCCTGCAAGGGCAAACCCCGCGCGCTGCACGATGTTGCGCACCTCGCCAAGGGAGGCGCGCATGGCCAGCGTGGCGGTGACGGGGAGCTTGGGCACGCCTTTTTCGATGATCTCGCCGCCGATGGTGCAGTCGAACACCGATTGCCGCTCGTCGAACTCGCGCTCCTTGCGGGCGGTCCAGAAGGCCACGTCGTCGCGTTCCTTGGCCGAAACCTTGGGAATGCGGAAGTGCCAGTGTTCGGCGTGTTCGTCGGGCAGGGCGGCCCATACCTCTAGGTCGGGGGCGGGGCCGCAGAAATCCAGGATCCGCTGGCGCAGGAAGGAGGAAAAGGCATCGTCGCCGGGCCGGATGCCGGCGGGAATGCGGAGGGCCTGCACCCCCTGCAATACCGGCAGACCGGTGCGGCCATGGCGGCTTTCCGCCAGGTACAGGCAGCGGCCACGCCATTCCACGCCGAGCACGCGGCGTTCCTTCAGCGGGCGCAGCAGCGGGATGTTCCACTTGCCGGGGCCCGATGGCGTCGAGTGGATGGGCTCGCGCCGGGGTGCGGGACGCGCTGCATCGCCCTTGCGGATGAGTTCGAGCAGTCGCCCGGTGGAGGATGCATTGGCGTGCAGACCCATGGAACCACCATCCCGATTACGGTTTCACGGGGGGCGCGGGGCCCACCCGTTGTTGTCGTGCCGTATCGCAAGGCCCGGGCATGCCGCGTGGATGCCCACCGCCGTGGCGGTGAGGCGTTCCGCGCGACGAAGCCGACCGCTCGCCATGACCCGTCAGTACCGGTAATGGTAGTGGTGGGTTATGACGGCGAGGTGTCCGTCCGGTTCTGCTCGTATGGATGTGTGGAATGCGCCGGGGCGAAAGGCCCCCCCTGCGGCCCGGCGAATCCCCCCCCTCTAAGCGGCTCTGGCCTTGCAGCGGCATTTGGCTGCCGCGCAAGCGTGTTATAACTTTTCTAGAAAAAAGACTACTCACCATCTCGCAGCCCACTGCAAAACCCGGTCGGCCTGCCGCACGGCATTCTTGGTTGCGTTGCATGCTGAAAGGTAAGGGTATCACTACGATACATGGTGAAGGGGGGCGATCACCTTGTAACGAAATTGCTGGTGATGTTTCGGATGATTTTATGGGGAGCGGCATGGGCGGGCGCCCCCCATGGCGAAACGCGCCATGCGCGTTTGCGGAAATGTTGCCGTACGATGGACGACACGGCCCGCAACGTCCTGTCCTGCAACAAGTTGTCGCGCGAGTGCGCGGCATCGGTCAGACGGTTGGGCGGGCGGGGCTGGGGAGTGGAGCGGGAAAACGAGGGCCGATGGGCGGAGAGGGGCTCAAAACGCAGAAAGGTCCCGGCGAATGCCGGGACCTTTACCGTCGATGGTGCCGAAGGGGAGAGTCGAACTCCCACGGGGGAACCCCCACTAGACCCTGAACCTAGCGTGTCTACCAATTCCACCACTTCGGCGCAGGAGGGTCTTCTAGCCAAACGTCGTTGGGTTGGCAAGCGTTTTTTTCAAAAACCTTGCGAATCCTGGTCGTCTCGCCCTTCCTTGTCCCGAATGCCGTTGGCGGGCGCGGAAAAATACTTGCATGTCGGGTCGGGCTAAGGCAAAGGCTCATGCCTGCCGATAGCACCGAAGCAGACATCGGGCGGGGACGCGGCGGCGTTCCGTCCACCGGGGGAGAGGAGACACGATGCCCAAGGCCAGGGAAGGTGGCGCCACGCCATCCCCGAATCGACGAGAAGACCCGGATCAGGCGTATGCCGATGCGGCCGCGCCGGGAACGGACACGGGGCAACTCCTCGTGCTGGTGTGTGACGCGCGTCCATCCGTGCGCAAGGCCCTGGCGGCGCAGTTGGTTCTGCTGCTGCCGGGGACGCATGTGCATGCCGGAAGCCTGAAGGATGCGCCATGCGTGCCTGCCATATCTGGCGCATCCGGCATGCCCGTACCGTCTGCGCGCCTGGTGGCGCGGCTTGCCGGGGCGGGCGCCGCCCTGCCTCGCGGCTGGGAGGCTGTTCCGGTGGCCGAGGTATGCCCCCACGGCGTGGACGGCGAGAACGTTCCGGCGCCTGGCCAGCCCCACGGCACCGAAGCTTCCGGCCTCGCCCACGCATCCGGATATGTGGACCTTGCCGACGTGGCGCTGGCGCTGGCCCGGTGCGGCCAACTGCGCCGTGTGGCCGAACCCGGCGTGCCGTCCGGCCAGCGGCTTTGCGGTGCGGCCCTGATCGTGGCCATGCCGGAGATGCTGCGTCCGTTGCTGCCCGGTGTGTTGCACACGGCAGAAGCGCTCACCGGTCAGGCGGGCGATGCGCTGCATGCGGGCGACATGGCGTTGCTGGCCCGCGTGGCGCACACCGTGTGCGGCATGGCGGCCAACTACGCCATGCCGGAATGGGCCGCCTGCGCGGCGGCACTGGAATGTGCTGCCCGGTCCGCCGACATCGCCGCGGCCTCCGATGCCCTGGCCTGGCTGCGGGCCGCCTTGTCTGCCTTGTCCGTCATGCTGGGGCAATCTGGCCAGTCGGGCCAGTCGGGGCAATCCACTGGGGGCACGCAGATCGGCCCGCCCGAGCAGTCCCCCCTGACGGGCACGCAGGAATCGCCGCGTCGGGAATAGCCGTCCCGCCATATTCTTTCCGCCGTGAAATGCATCGACGGGCCGGACTCGCGGTGGAGTCCGGCCCGTCGTTCCGCAATTGTTCGGAGTTGGCAGGGCAGAGTGCCTTTCGGCTACGGCGTGACGGTCAGCCCGTGCTCGATGGCGAAGCTGACCAGTTCCGCCGTGCTGTCGGCACCCAGCTTGCGCTTCAGGTTGGCCTTGTGCTTTTCCACGGTCTTGTGGCTGATGCACAGCTTGTCGGCGATCATCTTGTTGCCGTGTCCTTCGGCCACCAGCTTCAGCACCTGCTTTTCGCGGTCGCTCAAGAGGTCCAGCAGCGATCCGCTTTCGCGGCGGCCATGGCGCAGAAAGTCTTCGATAAGCAGTTCGGAAATTTCCGGGCTGATGTACCGGCGCCCGGAAAGTACCGTTTCCATGGCCTGCACCAGGATGTCGCTGGAAACGTTTTTCAGTACGTAGCCGTCGGCACCCGCGCTGAGGGTGCGGTAGATCAGGCTGTCCTTCTTGTGGGCGGTCAGCGCCAGTACCTTGGTGCGCTCGCAACGCCGCTTGATTTCGCGGATGGCTTCCGTGCCGTCCATGAGCGGCAGCGTCAGGTCCATGAGCACTATATCCGGCATGTGCTTTTCAACGATTTTCAGGGCCTGGATGCCGTCCGGGGCTTCTCCCACGATGGTGAACGCGGGATACGCCCCGAGCAGGGCCTTCAGCCCCTCACGGACGATATCGAGGTCTTCGACGAGCACAACTGTTTTCGACATGTCGGCAGCCTTTGACTATGATGTGGCTGGTCTGAAAATAACACGGTACGTTATATGTGCCCCCGGTGGAATTGTAAACCTGCTTTCGTCTCAGTAGGGTTATTCCCCATTATAACGTAGGGTGGAGTGAGCGAGGGCGCGTGCACGACAGTGTCACCGCAACGAGCATGGCGGTAACGTGGCGTGCTTGTGCGCTGTTGTGCAGGCGCATGCGGCGCGGACCGTCTGCATGGTGCGTTTGGAGGCGATGCGGAGGCACGGGCGGCGTACTGCGGGACGCTTCCTGCAGACATGGCGGGGCTAAGCCCGGCGGTTCGGGACGTGACCGTCATTCCTTGGGGGCATGCAGCCAGCAGCGTACGCCGTGCGCATGCGCCGCGTCGTCAGTGAGAGCGGGGAGAGCGGGGAGAGCGTCGGCGTCGGCTGCCCGCGGAGGCATGGCCAGCAGGGGCGGTTCCTGTTCGGCGCACCGCGCGAAGGCATGCGGGCAGCGGTCGCGGAAGGTACAGCCGGACGGCAGCGCCCACAGCGGCGGCACCGTGCCCGGAATGGCCGACAGCCGTTCGGCGCGCGGTCCGGAAACGGCCTGCGGCACCGAGCGCATCAACCCCTGTGCGTAGGGGTGCAGCGGACGTGCGAAAAAGTCGCCCACCGGCGCATGCTCCATGATCCGACCGGCGTACATCACGGCCACATGGTCGGCGGTTTCCGCCACCACTCCCAGGTCGTGGGTGATCAGCAGCACCGATGCCCCCCCGCGGGCCGCAAGGTCGCGCATCAGGCGCAATATCTGGCGCTGGATGGTCACGTCCAGCGCGGTGGTGGGCTCGTCGGCGATGAGCAGGCGGGGGTCGCAGGCCAGGGCCATGGCGATCATCACCCGCTGGCGCATGCCGCCGCTCATCTGGTGCGGAAAGTCGCGGGCGCGCAGTTCCGGCGAGGGAATGCCCACCTGGCGCAGCAGGTCCACGGCGCGCGCGGCGGCATCGGACCGGGAAAGGCCCAGATGCAGCCGCAGTCCCTCGGCGATCTGCTCGCCCACCCGGAACACCGGGTTCAGCGAGGTCATGGGTTCCTGGAAGATCATCGAGATGCTGCGCCCGCGCACCCTGCGCATGTCCTGTTCCGGCAGGGCCAGCAGTTCCCGCCCTTCCAGCCGCACCGACCCGGAGGCGATGCACCCCGGTTCGGGCACCAGGCGCAGCAGGGCCAGCGCGGTCATGCTCTTGCCGCAGCCCGATTCGCCCACCAGGCACAGGGTGCCCCCAGGCGCTATGGAAAAGGATACCCCCGCCACGGCGCGCAGGGGTGCGCCCGGCGTGCCGTCCGTGTCGGGCCGCCCCGGAAATTCCACGGTCAGGTCGCGCACGTCCAGCAGATGTTCCGTTCCGGCTGCCATTCGGGATGTTCCGTTGTCGTCGGTCATGTCTGGCCTGTAGCTGTTTCCGGGTGATGCCGCCAGTGCGGTGAAAGGGGGGCGAAGGGTTGGCGCCGGGCTATCCGTTGGCCGCTTCGCGCGCCAGGGCCAGCAGGGCCCGGTATACGGGCACCAGGCTGGGAACCAGCAGGTGCTCGCGGTCGGTATGCTGGCTGGTTTCGCCTTCCGCGCCCCAGACCACCCCGGCCATGGAAAGGTCGGTCAGGAACCGGGCATCGCTGGCCCCGTGGGCGCAGCCGGTGGCCGTGCCGGGGGCGTGGCGCAACAGCCTGTCCAGCCACGGGGTCTCGCCGGTGACGAACAGCGGCTCCATGCGGGTGACGGCCAGTTCCCCCCGTACGGCGGCACGCATGTCGGCCACCAGTTGGTGGGGATCGTCGTGTTCCGTGTAACGCACGTCCAGATGGGCCACGGCTTCGCCGGGCACCTGGTTCACCGCCGTGCCCGCGTGCAGCAGGCCCAGGTTCAGGGTGCGGTGCCAGTGGGCTTCCGCCTGCGGGGGCGCGGCGGGGGATGGAGGCGTGCCCGATTCCGCCAGCCCCGCCGGTTGCGGATACAGGCCGGGAAAGAGGGGCTTCAGCGCCTCGTAGTCGCGCACCAGCGCATCCACGGCGTTTTCGCCCAGCCAGGGCCGGGCGCCGTGGGCGCTTTTGCCCCGCGCCGTAAGCACCAGGTCGATGGCGCCCTTTTCCTTGATGATGACCGAGCCCGGCGAGCCGCCGTCCAGGGCCACGCAGAAGCCGGCCCGGACGTGCGGCAGCACGCGGAAGGCGCCATTGCGTCCGCCGGTTTCCTCGTCGCCGGTGATCACCAGCACCAGGGGCAGGGCCTGCGGCCCCTGGCCGCGCGCGGCAAGCTCGCGCAGGCAGCGGCGGCACAGCACCAGGGCCACGGCCACGGCATACTTGTCGTCGATGCTGCCGCGCCCGTGCAGCACGCCCGTCGCGGCGTCAAGGCGCGGGGTGAACATGGTGTCAGCGCCGTCCACCACGTCGAAATGCACCAGCAGGGCCAGTGGCGCGGCGTGAGCCGGATTGCCCGCCAGCAGCGAGGGCACCCCCTCGTGCTCCATGCGGGTGCAGGGGATGCCGTTGTCGGCCAGCCATGCGGCGATGACGTCCGCGCAGCGGGCCAGTTCCGCCGGGCGCGAGGCCGTGGATCGGATGGCCATGAGCCGGGCGGTCAGCGCTACCATGTCGGCGATGTCCGAAGCGGTGGGGCCGTCCAGGCCGGATGGCAGGCAGGCGCGGGCCTGCTCCGCGAAACGGGCGAAGGTGTCCGCGGACCCGGTGCCCGAAGGTACGTCTGGCGCGACTGGCGTGGCTGGCGTGGCTGGCGCATTTGGCGCGACGGCATCGGGGGCTGTGGATTGAGGCATTGCGGCAAAGCTCCTGCGGAGGCTGTGGTTGACGCGTCCGGCGCCGTGCCCGTTGCCCGCGCGGGCCATACGGACGGGGTGCGCCGACGGACCGAAAGGCTACCGCAGCGGGCGGGGCGCGTCCAGTTCCCGGCCAGGCCTGGCAGGGGCGGGCAGCCGTGCTGGCAGGAGTGGCTGGCTGCGCCGACCGTGAGCGGCTGCTTGTCGGGGCGGGAGTGCCGGTTTTTGTCGAGAAGGAACTTGACAATCATTTTCAGGAGGTGCAGAACCGGGGTGTCGGGCGTGCATGCCCGGTGCCGCACCCGTTGCCCGTGCCCCGCGCGGCATCGGCGGTGCGCGCAGACGGTCGGTGTTGGCCGGACCAAGGAGACGCGTATGCCTTGTTGCAAGTTGAGTGATGTTCCCGCCGGATGCCGGGTCAGGGTACGTCGTCTCTGCGACAAGCAGGGTGAGCGGGGAAGGCTGTGCGCGCTGGGCATAACGCCCGGCACGGAGCTGGAGGTCTGCTCGCAAGGGGGCGCATGTTGCGTCCGGGTGCGCGATGCCTCGCTGGTGCTGGGCGACACCTTGGCCTGCGACGTCTACTGCGAACCGGTGCATTCCGGTCGGCAGATCCGCGACTGACGGGCGTCAGCCGGTTTCGGGCGGTTCTGGCCGGTTGCTTCGGAAGCTGGCCGGATGGGTGCGCCCGGCGGACCCCGCGCATGTCGCGCGGTGTCGCCGACAGTATCCAGTCACGGTCATCGACAAGGAGAAAGGTATGAGTTGGGACACCCTTGTGGTCGTCGCCATCGTGCTGGCGGCGGCAGGTTATGTCGCGCGGCGGTACCTGTTCCGCAAGTCGGGCGGGTGCGGCTGCGGCTGCTCTGGCAGTTCTGGCGGTACCGGCGGTTCGGGCTGCTGCGGCGGAGGGGGCAACATCGCCTCCAAGCCGGGTGCATCCTGCGGTTGCGGCAAGTAGCACTGCGACAAGCTGGTGATGGCCGGCCCGAGGGCCGTGCCTTTTTTTAACGCCGTTCAATGAGAAAGATTTTCAATTTCGCGGGGGCAGCCAGCCCGCGCACAGCGAGGAGGAGACACGAAGATGGGCAAAACCATTCCCCTGCGGCAACTGGCCGTGGGCCAGCGGGCGCGCATCGCCAAGGTTGACGCGCATGGCGAGCTCGGGCGGCGCATCCGCGACATGGGGCTGATCCCCGGTGCGGAAGTGGAGGTCATGGGCCGCGCGCCCCTGATGGATCCGGTGGCCCTGCGCCTGAAGGGGTTCACCCTCTCGTTGCGCAACAACGAGGCCGACTTCATCGCCGTCGAGATCGACGCCAAGCCCCGTCCGCAGGAGTAACCATGTCCGCCAACGTCATCGTCGCCCTTGCGGGCAACCCCAACTCCGGCAAGACCACCGCGTTCAACGAGTACACCGGTTCGCGCCAGCACGTGGGCAACTACCCCGGCATCACGGTGGAAAAGAAGGAAGGCATCGCCCGCGTGGACGGGCGTGAAGTGCGCGTGGTGGATCTGCCCGGCACCTATTCGCTTACCGCCTACACCCAGGAAGAAGTGGTGGCCCGCCGCGTGCTGGTGGAAGACCGCCCCGACGTGGTCATCGACGTCATCAACTCGGGTGCGCTGGAGCGCAACCTGTATCTGGCCGTGCAGCTGATGGAACTGGGCATTCCCGTGGCCCTTGGCCTGAACATGATCGACGAGGCCCGCAAGCAGGGCCTGCGCATCGACGCCGCGCGCCTGTCGCAGCTGCTGGAGCTGCCCGTGGTGGAAACCGTGGCCCGCACCGGCGAAGGCCTGAAGGACCTGATGTCCGCCGCCGTCGCCCACGGCGACGCCAAGCGCGGCACCCCCTGGAAGCCGCTGGAAATCTCCTACGGTCCCGACCTCGACCCGGTGCTGGCCCGCATGGTCGAGCGCATCGAGGCCGCCCGGTTCCTTACCGAAAAGTACCCGGCCCGCTGGGTGGCCCTGAAGTACCTGGAAAGCGACGAGGACATTCGCGCCCTGGGCCGCGCCGTCGGTCCCCTGGCGGCAGAGCTTGAAGCCATGGCCGCCGAGGTGGCCCGCCACCTGGAAGCCACCCTGAACAGCTACCCCGAAGCCGTCATCGCCGACTACCGCTACGGCTACATTTCCGGCGTGCTGCGCCAGGGCGTGCTGACCCGCCACGACGAGCTTTCGCAGCGTCTTGCCGCCTCCGACCGCATGGATCGCGTGCTCACCCACCGCCTGCTCGGCCCGGTGATCATGCTGGCCGTGCTGTACGGCATCTACGAAATCACCTTCGCCATCGGCGAATACCCCATGGGCTGGGTGGAAGCCTTCTTCGGCTGGATGAACGAGACGGCATCGGCCACGCTGCCCGACGGGCTGCTGAAGTCGCTGGTGGTCTCGGGCATCATCGACGGCGTGGGCGGGGTCATGGGCTTCGTGCCGCTGATCATGCTGATGTTCATGATGATCGCCTTCCTTGAAGACTCCGGCTACATGGCCCGCGTGGCCTACATGCTGGACAGGGTGTTCCGCCTGTTCGGCCTGCACGGCTGCTCGGTGATGCCCTACATCGTGTCCGGCGGCATCGCGGGCGGCTGCGCCGTGCCCGGCGTCATGGCCGCGCGCACCCTGCGCAGCCCGCGTGAACGGCTGGCCACCATCCTGACCGCGCCGTTCATGACCTGCGGCGCCAAGCTGCCGGTGTTCATCCTGTTCGTGGGGGTGTTCTTCGCCGAGCAGGAAGCCCAGGCCATGTTCGCCCTCACCCTGCTGGGCTGGGGCATGGCGCTCATCGTCTCGCGCCTGCTGCGTTCCACGGTGATCAAGGGCGAATCCACCCCCTTCGTCATGGAACTGCCCCCGTACCGCCTGCCCACCCTGCGCGGCATCCTCATCCATACCTGGGAGCGCACCTGGCAGTACATCAAGAAGGCTGGTACCGTCATTCTGGCGATCTCCATCCTGCTGTGGGCGGCCATGACCTTCCCGCAACTGCCGGAGGACCGCACCGCCGCGTTCGAGGCGCAACGCGCCGCCGTCACCGCCCAGAAGGAAGCGGCGGAAGCCGGCGGTGAAAAGGCCGCCGAAGCGGAAACCGCCGATGCCGACAAGAGCGCGTCCGATGCCGCTCCTGGCGAGGCCGTGGCCGAGGCGCCCGCGCCTGGCGCCGCTGACGCAGCGGCCGATGAAGGCGGCGAAGCCGCCGCCGAAGGCGAAAAGACCGATCCGTTCGAGGAACAGCTTGCCGCCATCGATGCCGAGGAAGCCGCCGCTGGCCTGGAATACTCCATCGCGGGCCGCGTGGGCATCGCCCTCGAATCGGTGACCGGTGCCGCCGGGTTCGACTGGCGCACCAACATCGCCCTGGTGGGCGGCTTCGCGGCCAAGGAAGTCATCGTCTCCACCCTGGGCACGGCCTACTCGCTGGGCGAGGTGGACGCGGAAGACGCCGCTCCGCTGGCCGAGCGCATCAAGGCCGACCCGCACTGGACCCCGGCCGTGGCCGCCGCGCTGATGGTCTTCGTGCTGCTGTACGCCCCCTGCTTCGTCACCGTGGTGGCCATCAAGCAGGAATCGGGTTCGTGGCGCTGGGCCATCTTCAGCACGGTGTTCAGCACCATCCTGGCCTTCGGCCTGGCCGTGGCCGTGTACCAGATCGGCACCGCCATGCTGGGCGGGGGCTAACCCCGCCGGGCAGGGCCCGCGCGTCATCAGCGCAACATTGGCGCGACATTAGCGCAACATCCGCAACCACTACGGGGCGTCCTTCGGGGCGCCCCGTTCGCGTTTGCGGGCGCGCCCCGCATGGCCGGCGCCCTGGGATGCCTTCGCGATCCCCGCCTCGTTGCCGTCACCCATCCGCTTGCGCGCGGGTTTCGTGCCGTTTACACTGGTCCTTGTCGAGGCCATGCACGGCGTGCCGGGGGGCACGGCGCACATGCCGCTCATGCCACGGGTATGGAAGGCGGGACGTTGAAGGCGGGCGGGGGCGATTTTACCGGGACAGGCCGAAAGGCCATTCGGGGGGGGACTGACGCCATGCGGCTTGGCCGTACCATAAAGGCGCAACTTCGGTTCTATTCACTGCTGCTCATCCTGCTGCCACTGGCACTGTCGCTGGCGGCGTTCCATGGCGTGCTGCGTACGGAAGGCCTGCGCAAGGCCCAGGGCGAGATGCAGGCGGAACTGCGCCACCATCGCTTCGACGTGGAACGCTGGCTGGGCTACCGCCTGGCCGACGTGGTGCACGTGTCGCGCACCGACGCGGTGCGCACCGTGGATCTGCCCGCCATGGAACGGGATTTTCATGCCTTCCTGGACGCCCACGGCGACTTCCGCTCCCTGGTCTACGTGGATGCCGCCGGGCGCACGGTGCTTGACTTGGACATGCCCGAAGGCGGCGTGGACCTTTCCGACCGCGAATACTTCCTGCGGGCGCGGCAGGGGCAGCCGTTCATCTCGCGCGTGCTGACGGGGCGCACCTCGGGCAAGGCCATCGTGACCTTTTCGTCCCCGGTGCTGAATCCGCAGGGCGACTTCGTCGGGCTGGTCTTTGGCGTGGTGCGCATTGATGCGCTGCTCGACATGGTCAGCAGCCTGCGGCGTACTCCGGTGGACCCGTCCTTTCTGGTGGACGCCGCCACCGGCGTCCCCCTGTTGGCGCCGGAAGGGGCGCAGCCCATCCCGGTGCCCTCGCTTGATGCGCCCATCGACGGCCCGGCCATCTACCGCAACCGTGACGGTGCCGAGGTGCTGGGAGCGGGGCTGCCGCTCAAGAACGGTGAATGGCTGCTGGTGCAGGAGCGCGCCGTGGCCGACATCCTGGGCGACATGCACCGGCTGTTGCTGCTTCTTCTGGCGGTGTCGGGCCTGACCATTGCCGCGCTTACTCCCTTTCTGCTGCGCCTCGCGCGGCGGGTCACCGGGCCCGTCGAGCGCATTTCGGCCATGTCCGAGCGGATCATGGCCGGAGAATACGGCAGTGCCTGCCCCGGCCTCGACGCATCTGGCATGCCCCCGGAACTGGCGCGGCTGTACCACAATTTCTGCCGGATGGCCGAACGCATCGGCACCCACGTGGGCGAACTGGAGCGCCTGTCCGGCACCGACGAACTGACCGGGCTGGCCAACCGCCGCCTGCTGGCCGACGCGGGCACGCGCATCGTCAGCATCTGCCGCCGGGCCGGGCAGCCGTGCGCCTGCCTGATGCTGGACCTGGACCATTTCAAGCACATCAACGACGTGCACGGGCACGCCACCGGGGACGAGGTGTTGCGCAAGCTGGCAGCCGCCATCGCGGCCACGGTGCGCTCGTCCGACTTCGCGGTGCGCATGGGCGGCGAGGAGTTCGCCATCATCGCGCCCAATACCGACGCCCCCCACGCCATGGCCCTGGCCGAACGTCTGCGCCGCAACGTGGAGCGCATCGATCTGCATCAGGCAGGCCTGGCCGTGCCCGTGGCCATCAGCGTGGGGGTGGCGGGCATGACCGTCACGCCGCGCTATGGTGCCGGACCGCTGGAGGATCTGCTGGCCAGGGCCGACCACGCGCTGTACCGGGCCAAGCAGGCGGGCCGCAACCGGGTGGTGTTGTGGGATGACGCCGACTCCGTCGCGGTGGAGGAGCGGGGCATGCCTGACGACGAAGGACACCGGTTGCGCGGGCCGCTGAGCGGTTCCTGACGGCGGTGGGCCTGCGGGCCTCCGGACGTGAAAACGGCGCCCCCCGTGAGGGAGGCGCCGTTGGCGTATCAATGATCTGACTGCGGTGTCGCGGGTCCGTACAACTGCGGGAGAGCCGGTTTCACCGGTTTTGTCGGCAGTTGGCCGAAACAGGCTGGAATCCGTCTAGCAGACTTCGACCAGTTCGATGTCGAAGGTCAGGTCCTCGCCCGCCAGGGGGTGGTTGGCGTCAAGGGTGACGTGCTCTTCGGTGACGTCGGTGACGGTGACGTCAAGTTCGCCGTCGTCGGTCATGAGTTGCAGCATCAGGCCCACTTCGGGCTCGATATGCGGGGGCACCTGGTCGCGGGGCACGGTGATGATCATTTCTTCAATGTGGTCGCCGTAGGCTTCGGCGGCGGGAATGGTGACCTTCACCGACTGGCCCTTGCCAAGGCCCAGCACGGCCTTTTCGAAGCCGGGGATGAGCATGCCTTCACCCAGGGTGAATTCCAGGGGTTCGCGATCGCGCGAGGAATCGAATTCGGTGCCGTCGTCCAGCGTGCCGGTGTAGTGAACGCGGACGGTATCGCCGTTCTTGAGTGCCATGTGGGGCTCCTTGGGGGAGAATCTGTGGTGGGTATCCGCCAGCCGGAATGAATGGGCGGCAACAGCCGCGGCGGCCGGGCAGACCCGTGGACCATCGCCCGCCCCGTGGGGAATGTCAAAGATTATTCCTGGCGCGGGGATGGGCCGCGCGGGGCGTGCCGCGTAGCCGGTATTGCCGGGCGACTGGCCGGGGATTCGCGCGGCCTGTCGGGGCACGGAGCATCCTGTTGCCGGTTATGCCCCGGTCACCGCTTGCGCCCCGGCCTGCGGCGCATCCCACCCCGCGCACAGTTGCACGGCGGCCCGGCACAGCACCTCGGTGCCCACGGGCAGGCACGTTTCATCCGGGGCAAAGGCCGGGTTGTGCACCGGGGCCACGCCCGGGCCGCCGCAGCCTACGAAAAAGAAGCATCCCGGCACCCGTTGCAGGAACATGGAAAAGTCCTCGCCGCCCATGGTGGGCACCGGTTCCATCACCCTGTCCGCGCCCACGGCGTCCAGCGCGGCCCGGCGCACCTCGGCCGCCGCGCGCGGGTCGTTGATTACCGCCGGGTGGCACCACTGGAAATCCAGTCGATGCGTGGCGCCCATGGCCGCGCACACTCCGCCCGCCACCTGATTGATGCGCCGCTCCCACAGATTGCGCACCTCGGGCGCGAAGGCCCGCACCGTGCCCGCCATGCGGGCCTCGCCGGGTATGACGTTGTACGCCGTGCCCGCGTGCAGTTCGCCGATGGTCAGGATGACCGGCTCCAGCGGGCTGGTCATGCGGCTGACCACCCGTTGCAAGGCGCCCACCACCTGGGTGGCGGTTTCCAGCGCGTCCACGCACAGGTGCGGGTTGGCGGCGTGGCCGCCCTTGCCCAGCACGGTCAACTCGAAGCGGTCCATGGCGGCCATGAGCGGGCCGGGCCTTACCCCCACGAAACCGGCGGGAATCTCCGGCCAGACGTGGGCGCCGAGGCACACGTCCACCCTGGGGTCGCCCAGCACGCCCGCCTCGATCATGGGCTGCGCGCCGCCGGGGCCTTCCTCCGCGGGCTGGAACAGGAACAGGATGCGCCCGCGCAGCGCGCCGGGGTTTTCCGCCGTCAGCGCGGCAAGCACCCGCGCCGCGCCCAGCAGCATGGCCATGTGCATGTCGTGCCCGCAGGCGTGCATGCAGCCGGGGTGCTCGGAGGCATAGGGGAGTCCCGTGGCCTCGGTGATGGGCAGGGCGTCCATGTCGGCCCGCAGCATCACCGTGGGGCCGGGCCGCCCGGAATCGAGCAGGGCGGTCACCCCGGTGCCCGCGATGCCGGTGCGCGTCGACAGGCCCAGCGTGGCCAGTTCTTCGGCCACCAGGGCGGCGGTGCGCACCTCGTTGAAGCCGGTTTCGGGGATGCGGTGCAGGCGGCGGCGCAGGTCGACGATGTGCGGTGCGGCCGCGCGGACGCGGTCGGAAAGGGATTCCATGGGTTCTCCTGCCCGCGCCCCTGCATGTTTCTGGCGGGGCGCGGCGATGTACGTGCCACGACCGTGCGTACAGGGGACACGGGGGGCGCGGCGCGGGCGCGGTGCCGCCGCCAGGTGCCGGATTACCGGGCCGCCGTGGCATCGGACCGCAGGGGCGGTGGTGCGCGGGGGCGCCGGATGGCCGGATGATGGCCGGATTCCGTGCTTCGGACGTTGACAAACCGCAAACGCGACGCTAGTAGTACCAATCAGTACCACGCATGAGTTTTCCCCGCCGCGCATGGGACCCGGTGTCGCCGTGGCCAGCAACTGGCCAGGCGCACGGAGCGGGGCGGAGAAACTTCGGCGGATGCCGGGACGGCACCGTGGCCAGTGTAGCGCAAGGCGGCGTTGTCGTCAGCCCCGCCCTTGCCGCTCGGACGCCCGTCCGCCGCCTGGCTGCCCGGTCATCCGGTCATCCGGCCCTCATGCACAGGTACCCCGCCATCCCGGCGGGCCTTTGGAAGGAAGCACATGGAACTCATTCAGGCGTTGCGCAAGTTCGGTTTCACCCAGCAGGAATCGTTGATGTACCTTACCCTGCTGCGGCACGCGGGCCAGAATCCCCAGAGTCCCCATGGTCCCATGACCGGGTACGAGGCGGCCAAGGCCGCCGGAATTTCGCGCTCCAACGCCTACGCGGCGCTGTCGAGCCTGGTGGAGAAGGGCGGGGCCGTGGTGGCCAGCGGCGATACCAGCCGCTACATGGCCGTCCCGCGCGAGGAACTGCTGCTGAACCTGCGACGCGACGCCGAAGGCACGCTGGCCTTCCTCGAAGCCAACCTGCCGGACACCGAGCCGGACGAGACGCCCTATCTGACCGTGGCGGGCCTGCGCAACACCGAGGACAAGATCCGCAACATGCTGCACCTGGCGCGGCTGCGGGTGTATGCATCCATGCACGCGGACAACGTGGCGCTGTTCCGGCGCGAGTTCGACGATTGCGTGGCGCGGGGGCTGAAGGTGGTGCTGCTGTCCAATGCCGAGCCGGGCATTGCCGGGGCCACCTTTCTGAAGAACCAGGCGGGCACCGGCCACGTGAAGCTCATCGCCGACACCAGCGAGGTCATCGCGGGTCTGCTGGAGCCGGGCGTGAGCGGGCGCTGCCTGTATTCGCGCAACGAGCACCTGGTGTACCTGATGCGCGAGGCCATCCTGCATGAAATGGAGCTGATCCGCATCCGCGCCGCCATGCCGGGCTCCATGGCAGGCTCAATACCTGACGCCGGATCGGTCCCCGTTTCGGACAACTGACGCACACCGGACGGGCGCCGCGCAAGACGCGGCCCACACCGGAAACATGACGGAGACCTTCATGCCCAACGTTCGTTCCACGTACACCGATGCGGTCGGCTTCTTTGGCCGGACCACGCCCGAAGAACTGGTGGCCGCCTTCGGCAGCCCGCTGTACGTCTACAGCGAGGCCCTGCTGCGCGCCCGCTGCGGCGACATGAAGGCCCTGTCGCCGCACCCCGGCTTTTTCGTGAACTATTCGGCCAAGGCCAACACCAATCTTTCCCTGCTGCGCATCGTGCGCGAGGAAGGGCTGGTGGTGGACGCCATGTCGCCCGGCGAAATCCACGTCAACGAGGCCGCCGGGTTCACCCCGGACCAGATCCTGTACGTGTGCAACAACGTGTCCGAGGCGGAACTGGCCAACGCCGTGTCGCATGGCCTGCTGGTGAGCGTGGATTCGCTGTCGCAGCTGGACACCCTGGGCAGGGTGAACCGGGGCGGCAAGGTGATGGTGCGCTTCAACCCCGGCATCGGCGCGGGGCACCACCAGAAGGTGGTCACGGCGGGCAAGGCCACCAAGTTCGGCGTGGACCCCTCCGACGCCTCGCTGGCCGAGTTGCGGGCCATTCTGGCCAGGCACGACATGACCCTGGCGGGCATCAACCAGCACATCGGCTCGCTGTTCCTGGAACCGGACGGGTACGTGGCGGCGGCGGAATTTTTGCTGTCCGTGGCGGAAAAGTTCGACACCGTGGAGGTCATCGACTTCGGCGGCGGCTTCGGCATTCCCTACCGCAAGTACGAGGACCAGTCCCGGCTGGACCTGGCCGCCACGGCGGAACGCCTGCACGCGCTCATTTCCGGCTGGTCGGAGCGCACCGGCTACAAGGGCCGTTTCTACATCGAGCCGGGCCGCTACGTGGTGGCCGAATGCGGCCTGCTGCTGGGCACCGTGCACGCCACCAAGAACAACGGCCCCACCCGCTACGTGGGCACCGACCTTGGCTTCAACGTGCTGGCTCGCCCGGTGATGTACGACGCGCACCACGACATCGAGGTGTACCGCAAGAACGGTACCCCCGACGCGGCCCTGCACCCCCAGACCGTGGTGGGCAACATCTGCGAGAGCGGCGACATCATGGCCAAGGAACGGCAGCTGCCCGCCATCCAGGAGGGCGACATCCTGGGCGTGCTGGACGCCGGGGCCTATGGCTACGCCATGAGCTCCACGTACAACCAGCGGTTGCGCCCCGCCGAGGTGCTCATCGGCCTTGATGGCCAGCCCCGGCTGATTCGCCGCCGGGAGGAGTTGGCTGATTTGATGGCGCTGTTCCCGGATGCGTAAGCCGGATGGTCTTTTCACCCGTTGGCTTCGTCAAACTTCGCCTGCCATATCGGTCGAATACGAGAAGAGTATGCTCCCTCATGGCAGGCTCGTTTTCCTTGCCAACGAACGAAAACCCTCATCCGGCCTTTCATCCCCATATGGGGGTACGAGGAAAACGCAGGTGAGGGGAGTTAGCTGATTCCCACCCCGTCCGCCCTGTCTGGCACGTCGAGCATGCGCCGCAAGGGCGCGAAGGCGGCGTCGGGCGGATGCAGCAGATTTTCGATGGGCGGCACCACGCCGCTCACCGGAAAACCGGACAGCATGGCTACCGCCTCCATGTTGCCCCGCACAAGGTCCGGGGATGCGGAACGTTCCTTGGTGTGAACGAAAACGATCCCTGCCGGTTCCATCCCTCTCCGGACCAGCGCCTCCACCGAGAGGAGCGTGTGGTTCACGGTGCCCAGTCCCGCCCGCGCCACCAGCACGGGACGGGCGTCGGCGGCCCGGATGCAGTCGATGCACAGGGCCTTTGACGTGAACGGCACCATCAGACCGCCCGCTCCTTCAAGGACCAGAGAGGCGTGTTCACCGCGCAGACATGCCAGACTGCGCACCAGGTCTTCCGTCTCCACGCCGCGCATTTCGTCCCGCGCGGCGTGGAGCGGAGCCTTAGGCGCCGCGAAGCACCACCCCACCGCCTCCGCCGGGTCGCGCCCGGCCAGTTCCGGAACGTGCCGGTACACGAAGGCCGCGTCGCTGTCCGTGTCGTACGGGTTTTTGCACCCGGTCTGCATGGGCTTGGCGTAGAAGGGCCGCTCCCCCCGCGCGAACAGCTCGCGCAGCAGCAGCATGGAAACCACCGTCTTGCCCACGCCCGTGTCCGTGCCCACCACGAACAGGGCGCGGGAGGGGGGCTGGTTCATTGCGTTCATGATTGTTCTCCCGGTGCGCCGTCAGCGGTATCCGTCCCCGAATCGAGGAAAGCATGCTGCGGTGCAGCGTTCTGCTTTTCTTCCTCTTCTTTCCACGCACGGGCCAGCAGATCCACGCAACGGGCCACGTCGTCCACCCGGTGCAGGGCGGTAAGGCCCAGGCGCAGGGTGGCGGCGCCACGCGGCACGGTGGGGTGGCGCGCGGCCAGGGCCAGCACGCCGGGGCCGCCATCCGTGGGGGTGCGCAGCCTTGCCGCGAGGCGGGTGCAGCGCTCCTCGTCGCCCACGTCCACGCAGACCACGTGGGCCCCCTCGCGCACGGGCACCCCTTCGGCGCGCAGCCCGGTGCGCAGGGCCGCGCCCAGCGCGGCAAGATGGTGGCGGCGGTCGTCCAGCCGGGGCAGCAGGTCCAGCAGGGCCAGGCAGCAGGCGGCGTGCGCTTCCGGCAGGGCGGTGGAGTGGATCAGCGGCGAGGCCAGGTTTTCCAGCGCGTTCCGGGTGCCGCGCGGCAGCAGCAGGAACGCTCCGAACAGCCCCAGCGCCTTGCCCAGCGTGCCCACGGCCACGTCGGCCACGCCGTGCGCCCGCCCGCGTCCGCCCGCGCCCAGCACGCCGAATGCGTGGGCTTCGTCCACGATGACGAAGGCCCCGTGTTCACGGGCCACCGCGCCCAGGCGGGCCATGTCCGGCAGGGTGGAGTCCATGCTGTACAGCGATTCGGCCAGGACAACGGGCTGGGGGGCGCAGGCCGTCCCGCAGGCGGGCGGACCGTCGTTGCCATCGGCACGCCACGCGGCCAGGCGGCGCGACAGGTCGTCCATGTCCGCATGCCGGTGCGTATGCAGGCGCGCTCCGGTGGGGGGCAGGGCGTGGGCCATGCTGGCGTGCACCCGGCGGTCCAGGAACACGGCATCGCCGTGCCCCAGCAGTCCCCACAGCAGGGCCAGGTTGGCCTGATACCCGCTGGGCAGGAACAGGCATTCGGCGTAGCCGAAGTATTCGGCCCAGGCGGCCTCGGCTTCCGCCGCCAGGACGGTGTGCCCGGCGGCCAGGCGCGAGGCCGTGCCCGAGGGCGCGTGGTGCGCGAAGCAGGCGGCCACCGTGGCCCGCCATTCCTTATCGGAGGCAAGCCCCAGATAATCGTTGCCCGCGAAATGGAGCAGCGGACGGCCCTCCATGTGCACCAGCGCCGGGGAGGGAGGCTGCCCGGCGGCACTGCGGGACATTGGGGTGGGCAGCCCGTCCAGCGGCAGCGCGTTGCGGCCAAGGCCTGCGGCGTGCAGTTCCTCCACCCGCAGGGCCAGACGCGCGGCCAGCAGGCCGGGAGAGGCAGGATGCGGGGCGGCGACGGGCGTTGCGCCAGACAGGTCAGTGCCAGACAGGTCAGTGCCGGACAAGTCAGAGCCGGACAAGTCAGAGCCGGACAAGTCAGTGCCGGGCAGGCGGGCATCGGTCAGGCGATTCTGGTCAGCCATGCAAATATCTCGTGATAGCGGGCGGTGAGCGTGCCGCCGTTGAAGCGGGTGTCGTAGGGCGCGCGGCCTATGGTCAGGGTGGCGGCCATGTACGGGGGCGCAGGCGCGGAAGCCGCGTCGGAGAAGACTGTCAGGGGCGTGATGGTGGCCGCATAGGTGGCCGCGCGGTCGCTTTCGGCCAGCAGATCGGCCCGGATGTACAGGGTGCCGTGCAGTGCGCCGCCCGGTGTGTTGCCCGGTGTGTTGCCCGGTGTGCTGCCCGGTGTGCTGTTTGACATGCCGTGGTGCACGTCGGCTGCCGGTACGTGGGGCGGCCAGGTGCATTCATCCACCGTCAGCAGAAAGGCGTGCAGAGTGAAGTCGGCTGTCCAGCGGGCATGCAGCGCGGCCAGTTGGGCCATGGCCTCCAGCCCCTGCCACGGGGGCGCGGCGGCGAAGGCGCGGCGGGCCGTGGCCCCGGTCGGATCACAGACATCCAGCCGATCCAGCAGCAGGAAGCGGTCGGGGGTTTCCTGCGGCAGGGCGTGGTGGAAAGGGGTCACAACCGCACTACCAGTGCGGCGTTCTGCCCGCCGAAGCCGAAATTGAGCAGCAGGCCGACGGAGCCGTTGCCGAAAGCGGGCAGGGGGCGCGGTTGACGCACCGGGCGCACAAAATCCAGCCGTGCGCTTTCCGGCGTGGTCAGGTTGCGCACCGGCGGCAGAAAGCCGTCCGCCGCGCAGGCCAGCAGCACGGCCAGTTCCACCGCGCCGCAGGCCGAGGCGCAGTGCCCGGTCCACGACTTCACGGCGGTGACGGCGGGGGCGTGCCCAGCGTCTGCGAACACCCGTTCCAGCAGGCGGATTTCCGCCGCGTCGTTGAGGGCGGTGCCGGTGCCGTGGGCCGCCACCCAGTGCACGTCGCCGGGCGTCAGGCCAGCCTCGGCCAGCGCGCCGCGCACGGCGGCCTCGGCCCGGCGGGCGTCGGGTTCCGGCGCGGTCAGGGCGTGGCCGTCCAGCGTGGCCCCCATGCCCAGCACCTCGGCCAGTGGCGCGGCCCCGCGCGCCAGTGCCATGTCCAGCGGCTCCAGCACGAAGGCCGCGCCCCCCTCGCCGGGTACGAAGCCGCGCCGCGAGGTGTCGAAGGGGCGGCAGGCGTGGTGCGGGGCGTTGGCGTCGGCGGGGTCCAGGTCGCGCTGGATGGCCCCGGCGCGGGCGTAGCCCAGCAATCCCCCCTCGGACAGGCGCGAATCGCCGCCCACGGCCAGAGCCGCCGGGGCAAGGCCCCAGCGCACCCGCCGGGCGGCTTCGCCCACGGCCTGCAACGAGGCGGCGCAGGCCGTGCCCAGCACCAGCCCCTCACCCCGGACACCACAGCGCATGGCCACGGCGGAAGCGGCGGTGTTGGGCAGCCAGCGCAGCATCCACAGGGCGTCCAGACCGGGGTGTTCCAGACCGGGCGGGGTGTCGTGCAGCAGCCGGATTCGCCCGCTGGCCGCCGGAAAATCGGCGGTCACGTCCATGTTGGGGCCGCTGGCGGCCACCAGCGCGGTGTCGTCCGGAAGGCAGGGCAAAGGATGCGTGCCGTCGTTGCCCTGCGTCGTCTCGCTGTCACACGCGTATCCGGCCTGCCGGGTGGCGGTCAGGGCGGCGACAAGGGCCAGCAGCCCCCCGCGCGAAAGATAGCGGCGGTGCCGCCAGCGTCCGGTGGCCGTTGCGGCGTCGAAGTCCGGCACCGGGGCGCAGGCCGCGCCGGGCAGGGCCGGGGCATGGCGGAACGGGCTGTGCCCCTTGCGGATGGCGCGCGCCACGTCCTGCGGGGTGTGGCCCAGCGGGGTCACCGCGCCCGCGCCGGTGATGACCACGCGGTGGGGGGAAAGAGGCAGGCAGGAAGGGGGCTGCATGGGCGTGGCGCCTGTCGATCAGGCCGGTTGGCCAGCGTGCCGGGCGAGGCTCCATGCCACGTAGGCCACCACGTCACCGATGGTCAGAACCGGGGGCGCACCGGGCACGCGCACTGCCGCCAGCACTTCCGCCACGCGCGTGGCGGACAGGTGTGGGTATTCCCGCGCCAGCCGGGCTTCGGGCGCTTCGCCGGTGCGTTCCGCCTCCAGCACGTGGATGCGCAGGTCGGTGAGAAAGGCGGCGGCATCGCGCACCGGAATGGCGAAGCAGCGGTTCAGCCCGGCACCGATTTCCAGCAGGTCGATGGATTCGCAGGGCAGGTCGGCCATAAGCCGGGTGCTCGGGGACAGGGTGGCCGGGTCCACGTCGAAGATGGGGGCCACCAGCGCGGCGATGGCCACCGCGATGTCGTGCGGTTCGTGTCGGGTCTGTGCGGGCATGGTGATGTTGTGCTGTGGATGGTGGTCGAAAGGGTGGGCCGGTCCCGCTTCGGGAACCGGCGGGATGCTCGGAACGCGGCTCAGCAGGCCGGTTTCAGCGCGCCGAAGCCGCCGTCGCAGGTCAGGGTGGTGGCGTTGATGGCCGTGGCCGGGGCGGACAGCAGAAAACGCAGGGTCTGCACGGCCTCGGCAAGGGTCACGGTGCGCCCGGTGGGCGGCAGGGGAGCGCCCGCGGCACGGGATTGCAGGAACGGCGCGCCCCGGCCCGCCTCCAGCCAGCCCAGCCGCAGCGAACAGGCGGTGACCCCACGCGGTGCCAGTTCCACGCCCACGGCGCGGTACAGGGCCTCCCCGGCCAGCTTGGCGGCGGCGTAGTACCCTTGCCCCGGCGCGGCCCGCTCCGCGGCGGAGGACGAGACGAACACGCACCGCCCGTCGCGCGCGGCCAGCATGGACCGGCTGACGGCCCGCAGCAGCCGGGCGCGAAAGGCGATGTCGCGCGCGGCCCACAGGTCGATGTCGGCGGGGTCAGCTCCGGCCAGCAGGCATTCGAAGCGCGAGTGCAGCAGGTCCACGAACAATCGGGGGGCTTCCCCCAGTGCCGCACGGGCGCGTTCGGGCAGGGTTTCCGGGGTGTCGTCTTCGGCGTCCGCACCGTCGAGTGCAGGCGGCGTGGTGAAATCCTGTCCGACGGTGCCCCGTTCCGGGCGGCGTGCGTGCAGGCGCAGCACCGCCGCTTCGGGCGTACCCATCACATGGGGCAGGGCCGCGCGGATGCGCGCCGCGCCCGCTGCATCGCGCACGGTAAGGGCCACGGCCATGCCGTCGGCGGCCATCGCCGCCCCGAGGGCCAGCCCCAGTTCGCACGAGCCCCCGGCGATGAGCACGGGGCCGCGCAGGGGGGAGGACAGTCCGGCGGCGGCTACCACGCCAGCACCCCGGTGACCAAGGGACTGGGGGCAGTGGGGGAAGGGGCGGTCGTCGCGTCCGGCCCGTCCGGTCTATGCGGTCCATCCGGCCCGTCCGGTCCATCAGCCCCATCCGGTCCATGCGGGGCACCCGGCGTTTGCCCTTCCGTTGCGGCGTGCCCATGGGGCAGCGCGTGCAGCGAGCAGCGCAGGCCTTCATCCGTGCATTCCATGCGGAAGGCATAGTCCCCCGGCGACACGAAGCGCCGGAAACGGAACCCGCGTGCCTTACATATCGGGCGTATCGGGCGTATCGGGCGTACAGAGTGTATTGCGGGCATCGCGCATGCCGCGTGCGGGGCTTCTTCGGGCAGACGGCCATCCGGCCCGTCCCCGGCGGAATGCGGAGGGACACCGGCAGACCCGGCCCCTGGCGTTACCGACATCCCTGCGGGCAATGCTTCCCGCAGGCCTGCCTGCCGCCCGGATTCGATCACTTCCGGCGTCCCTCCGTCCCCCCGAGCGTGCTCGTGGGCCCAGCGCGACGCTTCGTCCGCAAAGGCCTGCACGATGCACGACCCCGGCACCACGGGGGCGCCGGGGAAATGATCCGCGAACAGCGGGTGGGCCGGGTCGAACCGGAACACCCCGCAACGCACGGTGACGTGCGTGTCACCCGTGGCGGTCATGCCGCCCCCGGCACGGCAGGCAGCGCTTCCAGTCCGCCAGTCGCCCCGCGTTCGGTCACCGCGCGGATGGCTTCGCCCGTGGCGTCCACCAGCAGGTCGATCTCGTCGTCGGTGATGGACAAGGGCGGCATGAGTACCATCACGTCGCCCAGCGGGCGGATGATCACCCCGCGCCGCCGTGCCTCCAGGGTTACCCGGTGGCCCATGCGCAGGGCCAGGTCGTAGCCTTCCTTCGTATCGCGGTCCCGCACCATCTCGATGCCGGTCATGACTCCGCGCTGACGGATGTCCCCCACGTGGGGCAGGTCGCGCAGCGTTTCCAGCCGCGTGGCCAGCCGGGTGATCTTGGGTTGCAGCCGCTCCATCACCCGTTCTTCCTCGAACACGTCCAGCGAGGCGATGGCCGCCGCGCAGGCCAGCGGGTTGCCGGTGTAGGTGTGGCCGTGGAAGAAGGTGCGCAATTCCTCGTGGCGGGCCAGAAAGCCGTCGTGCACCCGCTCGGTGGTCAGGGTGGCGGCCAGCGGCAGGTAACCGCCGGAAATGCCCTTGGCCAGGCACAGGAAGTCGGGCGTCACCCCTTCCTGTTCGCAGGCGAACAGGGTGCCGGTCTTGCCGAAGCCCACGGCCACCTCGTCCGCAATCAGGAACACACCGTGCTCGTCGCACAGTTCGCGCACCCGGCGCAGCCAGCCGGGCGGCTGCAGCAGCATGCCCGCCGCGCCCTGCACCAGCGGCTCCACCACGGCGGCGCACAGTTCGTGGCCGTGCCGGGCGAACAGCGTTTCCATGTGGGTGATGCATTCCCGTTCGCACGTCCAGGCCTGCCGCCCGAACGGACAGCGGTAGCAGTACGGGCTTTCCGCCTTTACCGTGTCGAACAGCAGCGGCGCGTAGATGGAATGGAACAGGGCCATGCCGCCCAGGGCCACGGCGCCCACGGTGTCGCCATGGTAGGCGTTGCGCAGGCTGAGAAAGCGGGTGCGCCGGGCGTCGCCGCCCAGATGCGCCGGATGCGCCAGATGCGCCGGGGCCTGGCGGTGGAACTGGAAGGCGATCTTCAGCGCGACCTCCACCGCTGTCGACCCGCTGTCGGAATAGAACACCCGCGTCAGCCCCTGCGGGGCGATGGCGGCAAGGCGCGCCGCCAGCTCTATGGATGGCTCGCTGCCCAGGCCCAGCAGGGTGGTATGGGCCACCTTGTCCAGTTGTGCCCGGATGGCCGCGTCCAACCGGGGGTGGCGATGCCCGTGCACGTTGGTCCACAGCGAGGACACCCCGTCCAGGTAGGACACGCCGTCGGTGTCCATGAGCCGGTTGCCCTCGGCGGCGGTGATGACCAGCGGGTCCGCCGCCAGCCAGTCGCGCATCTGGGTGAAGGGGTGCCACACGTGGGCCTTGTCCAGCGCGCGCAGGCGCAGGGTGGCGTCCGTTGCCGTGGGGGGAGTGCTGGGTGCTCCGGGCATGCCGGTATCCGTCGTCCGTCCGCTCATGCCCGTGCCCCCTCGCCATTGCGGGCAATTCCGCCCACGCCCAGCGTGGCCAGCATGTCCATGTCGTCGGCAAGGGCGCGCCCCGCCGTGGTCAGGTAGTTGCCCACCATCAGCCCGTTGGCCCCGGCGGCGAACACCCACGCTTGCCATTGGCCCAAGGTGGTCTCGCGCCCGCCGCACACCAGGATGTCCCGCCCGGGGTGCAGCAGCCGGAACACGGCAATGGCCCGCAGGGCCTCCATGGGCGGCAGCGGACTGCGGTGGCCCAGCCGTGTGCCCGGAACGGGATGCAGGAAGTTCAGCGGGATGGAGTCCACGTCCAGTTCACGCAGGGTCAGGGCCAGTTCCACGCGGTGTTCCCACGTTTCGCCAAGGCCAAGGATGCCGCCGCAACAGGTGCGCAGCCCCGCCCGCGCGGCTTCGCGCACGGTGGCGATGTCGTCATCGTAGGGGTGCGTGGTACATACCTGCGGGAAAAAACTTCTGGCCGTTTCAAGATTGTGGTGATAGCTGGAAATGCCTGCGTCCTTCAGGCGGCGGGCTCGTTCTCCCCGGTTTTCGCTCTTGGCGGTGCCGGAAACGAGCTGCCCCAGGGAGGCGCACAGGCCGATGTCCACACGGTCGCGCAACAGGCGCGCCGCCTGGCAGACCGCGTCGAACTCCCGTTCCGAAAGGGCGTTGCCGCTGGTCACGATGCCGAAGCGGCGCACCCCCGCGCGGGCCAGTTCTTCCGCATGGCGCAGCAACGCGTCGGGGCCGAGCAGCGCATGCACCGGGGCGCCCGTGTCGTGGTGCGACGACTGGGCGCAGAAGGCGCAATCCTCGCCGCACCGGCCCGACTTTGCGTTGACGATGCCGCAGGTGGTCGCCGACGGCCCCTTGTGGGCCGAACGCACGGTCTGCGCCACGGCCAGGATGTCCAGGATGTCGGACGCGGGCAGCCGCGCCACGGCGAGCGCCTCTTCTCCGGTGATGCCGGGCCGGGGGACTTCCGCCGTGCGGGCGTGGCCTGGCGATGCGTACGGAGCTTCCGTTCCGGGGGGAATGGTGTCCGAAAGGCGCGCGCGCAAACGTTCCAGCAGGGGGTTCATGTTCCGGTATCGCTCCTGTTGAATGGCAGTTCAGGGCGAGTAGCGGGCGTGTTCCATTTTGTCAACCAAGCAATTGCCTGATGGTTTACAATCGCCGTGGACACAGACAGGACGACCACGAAGGTGCGTGTGTTCGCCATGTTGCGCGAAGCGGGCGGCAACTGGCGGTCGGGAGAGGAACTTTCGCGGCAGCTTGGTGTAAGCCGGGCCGCCGTGGCCAAGCACGTGCGGACGTTGCGCGGTGAAGGGCACCAGATCGAGGCCATGACCCGCCGGGGATACCGGATGCTGGCCGAGGCCGACGTGCTGACCGTTGATGGTGTCCGCCGGGGGCTGAGCACGTGCTGTTTCGGGCGGGGCGGCTTTGTCCTGCACGAAACCACCGACTCCACCAACCGCGAGGCCGCGCTGCTGGCCCTGGGCGGGGCGGACGAGGGCGCCGTGGTCGCGGCTTCGGCGCAGACCGCCGGTCGCGGCCGCGCCGGTCGCGTGTGGGCGTCGCCCGCCGGGGTGGGGGTGTACGTTTCGCTGGTGCTGCGGCCCCGCCTTGCCCCGCAGGCCGCGCCGCTGGTCACCCTGATGACCGCCGTGGCCGTGGCCGAGGCGGTGGCAGAGGTCACCGGCCTTGCCCCGCGCGCCAAATGGCCCAATGACGTGCTGCTGCATGGCCGCAAGGTGTCGGGCAACCTGACCGAGGTGGCGCTGGTGGCCGACACGGTGTCCCACGTGGTCACCGGCGCGGGCATCAACGTGAATACCCGCGTCGAGGATCTGCCCGAAGACCTGCGCGGCAAGGCCACCTCGCTGGCGGCGGAGCTGGGCCGCCCCGTATCGCGGGTGGACGTGCTGCGCGCCTTTCTGGAACGGGCCGAGCACTGGTACGCCGCCCTGCGCGAGGGCGATCCCGGCCCGGTCATCGCCCGCTGGAAGGAACTTTCCGCCATCGTCGGCACCCCCCTGCGGGTGGGCACGCCGCACGGCGTGGTGGAAGGGCTGGTGGCCGACGTGGACCCCGACGGCCTGCTGCGCCTGGTGGATGCCGCCGGGCACGAACATCGCCTGCATGCGGGCGACGTCATTGACAGCAGGCCGTAAGCACCTATCTCTTCGGGGCCGCGCCCTGCCGGTGTGACCCGCCGGTACCGGGCGCGCGGCGCGCCTTTCCTTCGGCCCTGCCGGTTTTTCCGGCATGGCCGTGGGTTTTTGCGCGCCTGGCCACGGAGGCGGCCACCCGTACATGCGGGCGGCGGCGCCCCGTGCCCTGCGCCGGATCATGCCTGCGGGCGGGTGCGACGCCCACCACCGAACCGAACGGACGGCACGAGATGTCGCAGCACGCGCGCCCGCTGGGCGACGACGCTTCCTACAGCGGCATCTGGCGGCTGACATGGCCCCAGATGCTGATGATGCTTTTCCACTTCCTCATCGGGTTCACCGACGTGTGGGTGGCCGGCCGCATCCAGGCGGAGGTGCAGGCCGCCATCGGCCTCGTCTCGCAGTGCCTGTTCTTTCTGCTGGTGGTGGCGGTGGCCGGGGCCAACGCCGGGGTCGCGGCCATCAGCCAGGCACTGGGCGCGGGGCTGCTGCCGCGTGCCCGGCGCTACGCGGGCATGGTGCTGGCCGGGGGCTGTACGGTGGGCGTCGGCATCATGCTGCTGGGCCTGGGCACCATAGAACCCTTCCTGCGCCTGTTGCAGGTGCCGGAACCCGTCATGCCGGTGGCCTCGTACTTCTGGAAGGTGTATCTGCTGGGCCTGCCCGCCAACTACCTGTTCACCATCACCGGGGCGGTGTTCCGCGCCCGCAAGCGCATGATCGCGCCGCTGCTGTCCATGGTGGTGGTGTGCGTCGTCAACGCCGGGGGTACCCTGGGGTTCGGCCTCGGGCTGTGGGGCCTGCCCGCGTACGGATATGCCGGGGTGGCCTGGGCCACCTTCGTCGCCATCATGATCGGTGCGGTGCTGAACATGGCCATGCTGGTCCGCGACCGCGAGTTGCTGCAACGCGCCTCGTTCCCCCCCTTGCGCTGGATGCGGCGCGGGGCGCCGTATCTCATCCGCGTGGCCGCGCCTGCCGCCGGGCTGCAAATCATGTGGAACCTCGGCTATCTGGTGCTGTTCTCCATCGCCGCGTCGTTGCCCGTGGGCAGCGTGGCGGCCCTGGCGGGCATGACGGCGGGCATGCGCGTTGAGTCGTTCATCTTTCTGCCCGCTCTGGCCTTCAACATGACCGCCTCGGTGCTGGTGGGCCATCTGCTGGGCGCGGGCCGCAAGCCGGAGGCGGTGCGGGTCAGCCTGCGCCTCTTGGGCGTCGGCTGCGCATCCATGAGCGTGTTCGCCGTGCTGCTCTGGCCGTGGACGGCCGACATCGCCGCCTGGCTGGCCCCGGAACCCGCCGTGGCCGTGCAGGTGGTCAGCTATCTGCGCTACAACCTTGTTTCCATCCCCTTCACCGTGGCCAGCATGACCCTTGGCGGGGTCATGACCGGCGCGGGCGCCACCCTGTACTCCTTTCTGGTGTACGGTTCGGCCACGTGGTTCGTGCGACTGCCGCTGGCATGGGCCATGGGCCATGTGGTGTGGCGCGATGCGGCGGGGATATTTCTTGCCATGTTCGTTTCCCAGGTGTTCCAGTCTCTGGTCATGTTGTGGCTGTTCCACACGCATGACTGGAGCCGGTTCAGCATGATCCGGCGCAATGGCCGCCAGGCCGCGTCACAAGGAGCCGCCTCGCATGACCGACAGTGAGTTGACCCCCGGAGAGTTCCGGCCCGTCTCGCTCGACCGCATGGCCGAGTACCTCGACCTTTTCGCACGCACGCCGCAGCATGCGTCGGACTTCAGTTTCACCAACGTCTGGGGCTGGGCCGAATACTACGGCCTGGAATGGACCTTTGCGCACGGGTTGTGCTGGCTGCGCCAGACCCGGCCCGAGCCGGTGTGGTGGGCGCCCGTGGGACCGTGGCTGGATGCCGACTGGCGCCAGTGCGCGCTGCTGGGCGCGGGGGCCCGGTTCATCCGCGTGCCCGAATCGCTGGCCGAGCACTGGCGCCAGGCCCTGGGCGACCGGGTGACGCTGACCGAGGCGCGCGGCCAGTGGGACTACCTGTACGCCGCGCAGGACCTGGCGGAACTGAAGGGCAACAGGTTCCACAAGAAGAAGAACCACGTGAACGGCTTTCTGAAGGCCTACCCGCACGAGTACCATCCCATGACGTCAGACTGCATCGAGGCGGTGCTGGACATGCAGGAGGAATGGTGCAAGTGGCGCGAGTGCGACGAATCCAAAGCGCTGGTGGCGGAAAATACCGCCGTGCGCAGGGTGCTGGAGCATTGGGACAGGATTCCCGGGCTTTCCGGCGGGTCGCTGTACGTGGACGGCAAGATGATTGCCTATACCGTGGGCGAGCGGCTGGACGACGAGACGCTGGTGGTGCACTTCGAGAAGGCCAAGCCGGAGTATCGCGGCGTGTACCAGGCCATCAACAACCTGTACGCGCGCGAGCACGCCATGAGCTTTAGGTACATCAACCGCGAGCAGGATCTGGACGACCTGGGCCTGCGGCAGGCCAAGGAAAGCTACAATCCCGTGGGCTTTTTGAAGAAGTTCGCGGTGGACGTGGCCCCGGCGTAGGGGGAAGAGATAATGGCACGGAGACGCCTGCGGTAACGCGGCCACCCTGCCATCAAAATCCGTACGCTCTGCGGTCGCCATCCGTAATGTTCGCTTCGCTCGCATAACGGCTGCCGCTTTTGCCGCCGGGCGGCGTTGGCGCGCGATTTTCGGTGCTCATGTACCTTAGTACACTGCGCGCGAAAATCGCGCGCCGCCTTGCCCGGCGGGCAAAACCCGTAATTTCTCGCATCGTGCCCGCACTGGCCATCCGCGCCGGAAGCCCGGCGCGGAGTATAGGGAAGAAAGGCATTTTTCGAGCCAGCAGGAAGGGGGGACGTGATCCCCCCATATGTTTCTGGTTAGCATCCTTGTTCCGTTCCGCCATCCCAGACCGCCGTTTGACACCCCGCCGCCGAAGGCAGTAGAAGGGCGCGGCGTTCGCCGCCCTTGTCAGGCATGTCATTGCCCGGCACGCCATTCGTCCCCCTCTCCCTCTTGGTGGTGGGGGAACTTCAGGAGGTTTCCATGTCCGATGCCATCCATGAAAGGGTGCAGGCCGCCCTCGACAAGGTCCGTCCCTATCTGCAGGGCGACGGCGGCGACGTCGAACTGGTGGAGATCACCGCCGACGGCGTGGTCCGCGTGCGCCTGACCGGGGCCTGCAAGGGCTGCCCCATGTCGCAGCAGACCCTGAAGGGCGGCGTGGAGCGCATGGTGCTGAAGGAAGTGGCCGAGGTGAAGCGCGTCGAGGCCGTGTAGCCTTCGCGCCGCGCGCCGTTTCCCGCTATTTTTCCGCATCGTTTCCGTATTTTTTCCGCACTGGGCGCGCCCGCGTTCCGGGTTCGCGCAGCCTCCTTTCGGCACACCGTCCGCAGCACGCCGTCCGGGGCACGCCGTCATCATCCGGCAGCCTGCCGCGTCGGGCCGGTCAGGTCGATCAGGCCGGCCAGGCCAATCAGGCCGGTGCGGGTACGCTTTCCACGCCATACAGACACCCGAAGAACGGGGAGAACATCATGACCAAGGTCGTCACGCGCTTCGCGCCGAGCCCCACCGGGCACCTGCACATCGGCGGCGCGCGCACCGCCATCTTCAACTGGCTGCTGGCCCGCCATTTCGGCGGCACCTTTCTGCTGCGCATCGAAGACACCGACCAGGAACGCTCGCTGCAGGAGTACACCGACTCCATCCTGGCCTCCATGCGCTGGCTGGGCCTGGACTGGGACGGCGACCTCATCTACCAGAGCAGACGTTTCGACATCTACAACGGTTACATCGACCGCATGCTGGAAACCGGCCACGCCTACTGGTGCGAATGCACGCCCGAAGAAGTGGAGCAGATGCGCGAAACGGCGCGCGAGCGCGGCCTGAAGCCCAAGTACGACGGCCGCTGCCGCGAGCGCGGCCTTGGCCCCGGCCCCGGCCGGGTGGTGCGCCTGAAGGCCCCGCTGACCGGCCGCGTGGTGTTCGAGGACATGGTCAAGGGCACCGTGGCCTTCGACGTGGCGGAACTGGACGACATGGTGCTGCGCCGGGCCGACGGCGCGCCCACCTACAACCTGGCGGTGGTGGTGGACGACGCCACCATGGGGGTCACCCACGTGCTGCGCGGCGACGACCACGTGTCCAACACGCCCAAGCAGGTGCTGATCTACCAGGCGCTGGGCCTGCCGTTGCCCGTATTCGGCCACGTGCCCATGATCCTTGGCCCGGACAAGAAGAAGCTGTCCAAGCGTCACGGCGCCCGTGCGGTCATCGAATACGAGCAGGACGGCCTGCTGCCCCAGGCGCTGGTAAACTATCTGGTGCGCCTTGGCTGGTCGTTTGGCGACCAGGAAATATTCGCGTTGCAGGAGTTGGTGGAAAAGTTCACCACCGACAACCTGAACAGCGCCCCCGCCGCCTTCGACCCGGACAAGTTGCAGTGGCTGAACGCCCACTACCTGCGCGAAACCCCGGTGGACGATCTGGCCCGCCTGGCCGCGCCCTTCGTGAAGGCGGAAGGCTTCGACGTGGCCCCCGAACGGCTGACCGCGCTGGTGCCCCTGTTCCGCGAGCGTGCCTCGAACCTGGCCGATCTTGCCAGGGTGATGCGCTTCATGCTGGTGGACGCCGCCGCGCTGGAGCATGACCCCGCCGCCGTGGCCAAGGCCCTGACCGCCGAGGGCAAGGCCCATGTGGCGGCCCTGCGCGGGCTGCTGGAACAGGCCGACCCCTTCGACAAGGCCACGCTGGAAAAGGCGGTGCACGACTACGTGGAGCAGGGCGGCCTGAAGTTCAAGCAGGTTGGCCCGCCGCTGCGCGTGGCCCTGGCGGGCTCGCTGGGCGGCCCCGGCCTGCCCGAGATCATGGAAGTGCTGGGCCGGGCCGAGACCCTGGCCCGCCTCGACCGGGCGACGGCGCTGGGCTAGGCCGCGCACGCACGGCACTGCCGCCGTGACGTTTTCGTGCCGTGTCCGTGCTGCAATGTCGCGTGGCATCCCGCCATGTTCCGGTTTTTCCGCGCATGGCATACGCAATGAAGATGCCGCACCCCCCGTACATGAACTGACGCCGTATCAGAGGCCGGAAGCAGTGCTTCCGGCCTCTCTGCATTGTCGCATGCGCGGGGCGTGCCCCGGTGTGCCCAGTGCGCGGAATGTCCGCCGGAAAGCACTACGGCGGTATCGGCCCGCGTTGTTCCACCCCGCTCGCGCAAGGAGCATGCAACGGCTGCACCCCACCCAGACAGGCAGGGAATCCGGTAAAACGTCATTTGCTTGTTGACATCGCCATTTGCTCGTCGATAAAGTGTAGGACCATCAATGTTGTCGGACACCGCCGGGGAACGTGGTGCGGTGGCCGGACGCGCAATGCGGGCACGGAGTGGCGCCGCGTTGCCGGGACAGTGCCGGGGGGGCCATGTATTCGGGGATTTCGGTCGACCTGTCGGACATGCTGTTGTCCATCTCGGAGGCGCTCGATCTCGCGAGCCCTTCGCTGTCGCAGCATCAGTTGCGGGTCGCCTTCGTGGCGTGGGAACTGGCCGAGGCACTGGACCTTCCGCAGAAGGACAAGGAGACGTTGTTCATCGCGTCGTTGCTGCACGACGTGGGCGCGCTGTCGCCGGAAGACAAGCTGGACGTGCGCGCATCGCGCGTGGAAAGCATGGACGAGCATTGCGCCGTGGGCGCGGGGTTGCTGGCGCAGGGGCCGGGCCTGGCCGAGGCGGCGGAGGTGGTGCGCCTGCACCATGCCACGCTGCCGGAACTGGAGACGCATGGCCCCGATCCGCGCGTGGGCCTGCTGGCCCAGATCGTCCTGCTGGCCGACACGCTGGAACGGTCCATGGACCGGCGCATCTACGTGCTGCACCAGCACGACGACCTCACCGCGGAAATCCGCCGTATGTCGGGCTGCGCCATTGACCGCCGGGTGGTGGAGGCCTTTCTGCTGGTTTCCGGCCGGGACGAATTCTGGCTGAACCTTGTCTCGCCGCGTCTGTTCACCTTTCTGAGCGAGCGCAACCCCTGCCGCCGCCTGCAACTGGACCTGGACGGCGTGCGCACGTGGTCGCTGCTGGTGCGCGAGATCATCGACTTCCGCTCTCCGTTCACCGCCACCCATTCCGCCGGGGTTTCCGCATCCGCCGGGGCATTGGCGCGGGCCTTCGGCCTGCCCGAGCCCGAGGCGCGCCTGATGGAGATCGCGGGCAACCTGCACGACCTCGGCAAGATGGTGGTGCCCAACGCCATTCTGGAAAAGGCGGGACCCCTCACCGACGAGGAATTCGCCGTCATGCGCCAGCACACCTATCACACCTATCTGGTGCTCAACTCCATGAAGGGGCTTGGCGGCATCGCCGAATGGGCGGCGTTTCACCACGAGAAGCTCGACGGCTCCGGCTATCCGTTCCGTATCGGGGCGGGCGGCCTCAGCATCGGTTCGCGGATCATGGCCGTGGCCGACATGTGCACCGCCCTGGCCGAGGACCGGCCCTACCGCGCGGGCATGCGCCGCGACGAGATCATCGACGTGCTGCGCGACGGGGTGCGCCGGGGGCTGCTGGACAGGGGCGTGGTGGCCACGCTGGAGTCGCGGCGGGACGAGATCATCGACACCGCGGCCGAGGCGCAGGGCAAGGCGCGCAGCAAGTTCACGCGCCATATCCGGCGCTGAGCGCGGCATTGCCGCAACGCGGAGGCCGAAGAAGCACGCGAAAGGGGACGCCATGTGGCGTCCCCTTTCGTTGCCGTCCGTTTCCGGCCAGTTTTTCGCTTCCGGTAGGTCCTTTCCGCTTCCGGCATCCCTGCCTGGGCGCTACTGTACCGGGTAGCCGCCGTTGCGGCGTTCGTCCCCGCCGCCGTCCCCACCGCCGTCCTGGCCTTCATCGTCGTCCTCGTCGCCGAGGTCGTCGTTGCCGGAATCCTCGTCGTCCAGCAGGGCGGACAGGATGTCTTCGTCGAGGTCGTCATCGTCCTCGTCGTCCTCGCCGTCCGCGCTGTCCGCGTCCGCCCGTCCGGCGGGGCGGTAGGCCAGGTCCATGTCCAGCAGGGGGCCGTCGTCGCGGGTCAGGCTGCCCGCCGGGTCGGCGGCAAAGCCGTCGCCCTCGTCGTCGCGGGTGAACATGCGCCAAGTCACGCTGCCGTCGTCATGCTGCTCGGAGGACACGCGCAGGATGGGGGTTTCCTTCCAGATGTAGATCATGGTGTCGTCGGACCATATCTCGCAGCGCATGTGCGCCGCGATGTCGTGGGCGTCGATGGCGCCGGGGTTTTCGCCCAGTTCCTCCAACTGCTCGCGCAGCAGTTCCTCTACGCGGGCCGCCACCTTGCTGCCGTATTTCATGGAATCGTCTCCTGTGGATGGGGCGCGGGCGCCCGTGGTCATTCACCGCTTACCGCACCCCGCTCCCCGTCGCAACAGGGATGCGCGGGGTGGTCCCGCCGTCCACGGTCGCGGGCTGTGGACATTGGCCGTTCTTGCCCCCAGGGTCGAGGTGGCCTATGCTGCGCCTACAGGGCGGATACCGCCCGGCCATACCCAGAGGTACGCCAGTGACCCAGCAGAATCGCCGCATCATCGAGCGCCTGCCCCTCTTCGACGGGCTTTCCGACAGCCAGTTGGAAGGACTTGCGGGCATCGTGGTGGACCGCCGCGTGGACAAGGGCCAGATGATCTTTTTCGAGTCCTCCCCGGCGGAGGGCTTCTACGTGGTGGCCGAGGGCCGCGTGAAGATATTCAAGACCGCGCCCGACGGGCGCGAGGCCGTGATGCATGTCATGGGCCCTGGCGAAACCTTCGGCGAGGTGGCGGTGTTCCAGGGCGGCACCTTTCCCGCCCACGCCATGGCCGTGGAGAACGCCCGCGTGCTGTTTCTGCCTCGCAAGGGGCTGGTGGACCGCATCACCCGCGATCCCACCCTGGCCATGAACATGCTGGCCGCGCTGTCGCGCAAGCTGCGCGTGTTCACCACCAAGGTGGAGTCCCTGACCCTGCACGAAACCCCGCAACGCCTTGCCGCCTATCTGCTGCACGCCAGCGAACTGAAGGGCGATGCCGACACCTTTCGGCTGGACATGGCCAAGGGGGTGCTGGCGGGCATGCTGGGCACCGCGCGCGAGACGCTTTCACGCTGTCTCGGAAAGCTGGCCGAACGCGGGGCCGTTTCCGTGGACGGGCGCGAGGTGACCATCGTCGATCGTGACTATTTGCAGGCTCTGGCCGACGGAGACGAGACGCTCTGATGCCCGGGCCGCGTGCGGGGGGAGCGGTCCGCGTCCGGTGTCGACCCCGCCCCCGGCGGGGAGCGGAGGTCAGGTGCTTTTCTTTGCCGTGCCCGGCGAATCCGCTATGGAGGAACGATGCAACACCCTCAGGCCTATGCCTGGGCGATGGTGCTCATGGTGGCAATGGTGCTGTGCTCCCTTGCCGCGATGGTGTTTGCCCTGGGCATGCGCCGGTACCCCGGCATGCTTGTCTGGGCCGCTGGCGGCGGAGTGCTGTCCACGGGTATTTTCCTGATGCTCATGCAAGAAACCTGGCCCTGGGTCGCCTCCATCCTTGGGGCCAACCTGTGCCTCGTGGGCGGTGGCGTGCTGACCGCGGTCGGGTTGCGCCAGTTTCTGGGCAGGCGGGTGCCGTGGCGCGTTTATGCCGTGTTGCTGGTCTCGCTGGTCTGCCTTGCCGCGTGGTTCACCTGGGTGCGATTCAGCGTGTCCGCACGGGTGCTGGTGTTCAGCCTGCACATGCTGCCGGTCTACGTCGATCTGATGTGGGTGGCCTGGCGGGCGTACCGCACGGGCAGTCCATGGCCCGCCCTGTTGATAGCGGGCTGCAACGTGGTGTCCGGGGTGTTCACCGTGGGGCGCGGGGTGGTGGCCGTGTCCGGCGGGCTGGACGCCGTGCCGTCGGTGTTCATCTGGGAATTCGCGGCCTATGGCGCGTTTGTGGTGGGGCCGCCCGTCGTGGTGGTGCACACGGTCGGGTTTCTGCTGTTGGCGGGCTACCGGAGTACGTGTGAAATGAGGCCACGCAAGGCCGCCTGAACGCCCCCCGAAAAAACGTCCGCCTGAACGTCTCCAGCCGCGCGCGGATGTCCGATGTATGGCCCGGCGGGCACCCGGAGGGGACTTACGCCGTGCGCCGCACGGCGGGCAACAGCACCGTGAAGCGGCACCACAGCCCCGGCTGCGATTCCACCATGATGTGCCCGCCATGGTTGCGGCTGATGATGAAGTACGACACCGAAAGGCCCAGCCCCGTGCCTTCGCCCGGCGGCTTGGTGGTGTAGAACGGTTCGAACACCCGTGCCCGCGTCCGCTCGTCCATGCCCGGGCCGTTGTCCTCCACCTGCACGCACACGTATTCCGTGTTGGCCGGGGCGGCGTCCGTTGCCCCGGTTTCGCCAAGGGCGGCGATCCCTCCCATCCTCCGAACCCCACCTGCGCCGCCGATGCCGCCGGGCAGGCCCGGAGCGCCGCACCGCGTGCTCACGCGCAAGGTGATGCGCGGCGTCTCGCCCTGCGGGTAGACCTTCTGCGAAATGGCCTGCGAGGCGTTCTTCAGCAGGTTGAACAGCACCTGTTCGATCTCGGTGGCGGCACATTCCGCCATGGGCGTGCCGGGGGCGTAGTCGCGGATGATGCTGATGTTGCGGAAATCGTGGCGCTTCTTGAGGTCGTAATCGTTCTCGGCCAGTTCCACGGCCCGGTCCAGCAGCGCGGCAAGGTCGCATGCGGCGCGCTCGGCGTCGCTGCGTCGGGCGAAATCCAGCATGTGCCGTACGATGTCCGCCGCGCGGGCGCAGGCATCGCGGATGTTGGTCACCAGCTTGGCCAGCCCGCGCAGCTCGAAGTAGTGCTGCACCCGTTCCAGGTCCACGCCGGACATCAGGGCGGCGGCTTCGTTGTCCGGCACGCCGGGCATCAGGCGGCGCTGCAGGTTCTGGGCGGACTGGGCGATGGCCGAAAGGGGGTTGTTGATCTCGTGCGCCATGCCCGCGGCCACGCCCCCCACGGACATCATCTTTTCCGTCTGGACCATGATTTCGCGCAGCTTCTTCTGCTCGGTCACGTCGCGGATGATGGCGATGAGCCACGGTTCGCCCCGCAGGGTGAAACGGCTGAGGGAAATCTCGCAGTCGAAGGGGGTGCCGTCCGCGCGCAGATGCGTCCATTCGAAGAACTGCGGCTCTCCGGCCAGGGCGTTGGCAAGGCGTATGTCCTCGACCACGTGGGTGGCCCCGGAACGGGGCTGCTCGGGCGGCGAAAGGTCGCGCGGGGCCATGGAGGTCAACTGGTCCAGAGGCCTGCCGAACAGTTCGCAGGCCCTGCGGTTGGCGTCGCGCACAAGGCCGTCGCGGATCAGGAAGATGGCGTCGTTGGCCGCCTCGAACAGCGCGCGGTACTTGCGCTCGCTTTCGCGCAGTTCCTCTTCGGCGCGCAGCCGTTCCGACACATCGCGCGCGATGCACGAGACATAGGGCACGCCGCCGATGTCGTGACGCTTCAGGGCCAGTTCCAGCCACAGGTCGGCCCCGTGCGAGGGTTGGCGGATCAGGCGGCGCTCCTCACCACCCGCGTGGGGGGCGGTATCGGCCATGTGCCAGGTGCCGGAGCGCGGGCCGTCCTGCGGGGCAGAGCCTTCCGCGTTGCCCGTGAGGCACGGCTTCCATCCGGCCAGTTCGGGAAATGCCACCGCCAGCGGACGGCCGGTCAGGGCTTCCCACGGCAGCCCGGCGAAGCGGCAGGCGGCGCCGTTGGCGTCCAGCACCATCAGGGTTTCGGCGGCCAACAGCAACACACCGTCGCCCGCGCTTTCCAGCAGGGCGCGGAACAGTTCCAGTTGCTGGAGACGCTCTTTCAGTTCCGGGTAGTAACTCTTGCGCGTGGAGGCCTGCCCGAGCCCGATGAGTTTTTCCCGCAGGTCGTCAGAGCGCTTCGGCATACAGCTCTTCCAGTTCGCGCGCGTCGAGCGGGGCCGGGTTGGTGGAAAGGCAGGGGTCCTCCAGGGCCAGTCGCGCCAGTTCCGCCAACTGGTCACGGGTGACCCCGTACTGGGCGAGGCCCCTGTCGAACCCGGCCTTGCGGCGCATGTCGCCCAGCCGGGCGAACAGGGCGTCGCGCACTTCGTCGTCAGGGGCGGCAAGGGCATCCGCCACGCCCAGCGCCTCGGCCACGCGGCGATAGCGCCGCGGCGCCGCGGCATAGTTGCGGCGTACCACGAAGGGCAGCAGCAGGGCGTTGCATTCGCCGTGGGGAAGGTCCAGCAGGCCGCCCAGGCTGTGCGACAGGGCGTGCACCGCTCCCAGGATGGCGTTGGAAAAGGCCAGCCCCGCGTTCATGCTGCCAAGGGCCATGCGTGCCCTGGCATCGCGGCTGCCCAGGTCGTCCAGCACGTCGAACAGGGCCGTTCCGATGCCCCGGATGGCCTCCAGGGCGAACATGTCGGTGACGGGGGAGTGCGCGTTGGAGGCGTAGGCTTCCACGGCATGGGTCAGGGCGTCGAGCCCGGTGGCGGCGGTGAGCTTGCGCGGCTTGGTCAGGGTGGTCAGCGGGTCCACCAGGGCCACGTCGGGCACGTTGGCCTTGCTGACGATGGCTATCTTCACCCTGCGCGGCGTGTCGCGGATGATGGCGAACTGCGAGACGTCGGCGGAACTGCCCGCCGTGGTGGGCACGCAGACCAGCGGCGGCATGGGCTTGGGGATGGCGTCCACCCCCTCGTAGTTCAGGATGTGCCCGCCGTTGGCCACCACGATGCCGATGCCCTTGGCGCAGTCCATGGGGCTGCCGCCGCCCACGGCCACGATGGCGTCGCACCCTTCGGCGCGGAACATCTCGCTGCCTTGCATCACTTCGGTATCGCGGGGGTTTTCCGAAACTCCCAGAAAGGTCGCGCAGGCAATGCCTGCATCGCGCAGGGTGCGGGCCACCGTTTCCGTGTGCCCCGCCGCCGCCACGCCCTGGTCGGACACCACGAGACAGCGCGATGCACCAAGGTTGCGGGCATGCCGCCCGGCCAGACCGGCCGCGCCGTAACCGAACACGAATTCCGGCGCGACGAACTTGCGCAGTTCGTAGTCGTTCATGGAACGCCCTCGATGCGGCCCTGTGCGGCGCTCTTTTCCCCAAAGGCTCCGCGAGTGTTTCCCCGTATCCCTACTGTATGCAAGCCGGGGCCGTTTCGTCACCCTTTTTGTGGACAGGGTTTACCAAATGCAAAGCGACGTACGGCCCGCGTGGGCGGACCGTACGTCGTGTGTTGCGGAGAGGGGCTTGCGGAACAGGATGACGGGCCGGGCAAACCGGGGTGGCGCTGGCGCGTCAGGCCAGCGGGGTAGGCGCTGGCGCGTCAGGCCGGCGGGGTAGGCGCTGGCGCGTCAGGCCAGAGGAGTCGGCGCAGGAGCGTCAGGCGAGCGGTGTAGGATCTGGTGCGTCAGGCCAAGGGAGTGGGCGCTGGAGCGTCAGGCGAGCGGCGTAGGCGCTAGCGCGTCAGGCGAGCGGCGTAGGCGCTGGCGCGCCTTGGCACGTCATGACCATTTCGTTCAGCGGCACGTTGGTGCCGGACAATTCGCGGGCCTTGGCCAGCGCGGCGGTAAGGCCGCGGCAGCAGGGCACTTCCATGCGCAGCACGGTCATGGACCGGATGCCGCTGGTGGCCAGTATCTCGGCCAGCCGCTGGGCGTAGGCGTCGGTGTCGTCGAACTTGGGGCAGCCGATGAGCACCACCTTGCCCTTGGCGAAGTGGCTGTGGAACAGGGGCGACGCCGCCGCCGCGCAGTCCGCCGCCACCAGCACGTCGGCGTCCTTCAGGTAGGGGGCCGTGGGCGGCACCAGGCGGATCTTCAGCGGCCAGTGGCCGGGGCCGGAAACCGGGCCTTCGGCCACCCCGAACAGGGGAGCCTCGGACTTGGCGAAGCTGCGGATCATGGAGCCGGGGCAACCGCCGTGTCCGCCGCCATGTCCATGGCCCTGTCCCGGGCCGTGCCCGGCCTGGCGCGCCTGGCCGTAGTGCCCGTGCACTCCGTGCCCGTCGGGCCTGGCGTGGGCGGCATGATGGTCGTCGGTGCGGGGTTGCTCGCCGTCACGCGCGCGCACGTGTTCCATGGCCGCATCTTCGTCGAAGGGCACGGCATCGCGCTGGATGATGCGCAGCGCGCCCTGCGGACAGCTGCCAAGGCAGGCGCCAAGGCCGTCGCAAAAACTGTCGGACACGATCTTGGCCTTGCCGTCCACGATGGCGATGGCGCCTTCGGCGCAGTCCAGCACGCAGGCGCCGCAGCCGTCGCAACGTTCCTCGTCGATTTCCAAAATATTTCGGGTGGTCTTCATGTCTGTGATCCTTGCCCGCGGGTTGGAGCGCGGGCGGCCCCGTGTCGGATGGGAGCCATATCGGTGATGTCGGTGATGTCGGGCGGCGTGGCGGTGGGTGCGGTGGCCGGGGGCGATGTACTCTTGATGCGTCGTTGGTGCCGTCGTGGCTTGAAGCGGCGCGGGGGCGGGAGGGGGCGGCCAGTGCCGCCCCCGAATCCCGTCGTTTCCGCGTGTGGTCGTCTTAACCCAGAATGGCCTTCAGGTCTTCATCCGGGGTGGTGATGGGCTTGATGTTGTAGTTCTGCACCAGGAAGTTCAGCACGTTGGGGGTGATGAACGCGGGCAGTGACGGTCCGAGGCGGATGTCCTTGATACCCAGGGCCAGCAGGGTGAGCAGGATGACCACGGCCTTCTGCTCGTACCACGAGAGCACCAGCGACAGGGGCAGGTCGTTCACGCCGCACTCGAAGGCGCCGGCAAGGGCCACGGCGATCTGGATGGCCGAGTAGGCGTCGTTGCACTGGCCCACGTCCAGCAGGCGCGGAATGCCGCCGATGTCGCCCAGTTCCTTGTCGAAGAAGCGGAACTTGCCGCAGGCCAGCGTGAGCACCACGGTGTCCTTGGGGGTCTTTTCCACGAACTCGGTGTAATAGTTGCGGCCGGGCTTGGCGCCGTCGCAGCCGCCCACCAGGAAGAAGTGGCGGATGGCGCCGGACTTCACCGCGTCGATGACCTGACCGGCCACGCTCATGACGGTGTTGCGGCCAAAGCCCACCAGCACGTTCTTGCCGGGCGCGTCGTCGGTGAAGCCGGGCATTTCCAGCGCCTTCCTGATCACGGCCGAGAAGTCGTAGTTCTCGCAGTGCACAAGGCCGGGCCAGCCCACGAGGCCGGTGGTGAACACGCGGTCCTTGTACGAGTCCTGCGGCTTCTGGATGCAGTTGGTGGTGAACAGGATGGCGCCGGGGAAGGCCGGGAATTCCTTGTGCTGGTTCTGCCAGGCGGTGCCGAAGTGGCCGTGGAAGTGGGCGTACTTCTTCAGTTCCGGATACCCGTGGGTCGGCAGCATTTCACCGTGGGTGTAAATGTCGATGCCCTTGCCTTCGGTCTGCTTCAAGAGTTCGTGCAGGTCGCGCAGGTCGTGGCCGGAAACGAGAATGCACTTGTTCTTGCGGTGGCCCAGGGGCACCTGGGTGGGCACGGGGTGGCCGTAGGTGCCGGTGTTGCCCGCGTCCAGCAGTTCCATGGCGCGCAGGTTGACCTTGCCGCATTCCAGGGCAAGTTCCACCCACTGGCCAAGGTCGCGCTGCACGCCGTCGTACCCGGCGGTCAGGCCCTTGAACAGGAAGGCGAACACTTCGGGATCGGTCTGGCCCAGCACGGCGGCGTGGTCGGCGTAGGCGGCCAGGCCCTTCATGCCGTAGAGCAGGGTCTGCTTCAGCGAGACGATGTCCGGGTCGCTCTTGTCGGCGGTCAGCGCGGCAACGTCGGCCTGGGCGCCCAGGGCTTCCAGGGTGGCTGCGGGCTGGAACGAGGCCGGGCCGGAGGCGAAAGAAACTCCAGCGCGGGCGGCCAGGGCATTGCGGTGCTTGACGATCTCGTTGATGTACGCCTGGAAGCGGGCCGGGTCGAAGTTGACGTTGGTCAGGGTGGTGAACAGGGCCTTGGCCCCGTAGTGGTCGATGGCGGGATCGACGATGCCCTTCTTGCGGGCTTCCAGGGCCACCAGGGCCAGGCCGCGCAGGGCGTAGACGGTCAGATCCTGAAGGGCGGAAACTTCGGGCTGCTTGCCGCACACGCCGATGGTGGTGCAGCCGGTACCCTTGGCGGTCTGTTCACACTGGTTGCAGAACATGGACATGGGGCTCTCCTTTTTCTGGGGTTCGCTCTTGTGGCCGAAGAGGCCTAAAATCTTCGAAAGGACCATGGCGCGCTCCGTCGTGGTTGTGGTTCGGCGGGGCGGCGTCGTCGGGCCGGGTGCGTTTCCGTGCCCGTACCCGTCTTACGCGCATCTTTGTCGGGCCATTTGCCCCGTCGTTGAGTGCACAATAGTCCGGGGGGCGGATGCGCGATGTGACGGACATCAAAACCACGGGGAATTTTGCGCGAAATGCGATTTTTTTGTCGGGGCGCATGTCCGGCGTTACCCGGCCATTTCCCCCCGGCGGTGAAACGATGCGGGCATCTCCTTCATGATACCATCAGGCGCGTGAAACGGGAGTATATTTTTGCCGGTCGGCGGAGCGGAAAAGGGTGTCCCGTTGGCCCCGGCGTGGCCCGCCCGGCACCAGCGCGTGATTGCGCCCGCGTGGCGTGCGTAAGAACTGGGGGAACCGTCTATGCATTTTGGGTGATTCGATAAAAAGTATCGATTTTACCGGAACTTGGCAGGTGGGCTATCCAATGGCAGGGCACCGCGTGTGGCCCGAGTTTTCCCGCAGGAGGCCCCATGCCCGTTGCCCGTCTGGTTGCCGGAGTGGACGTGGGCTCCACCGCCGCCAAGGCCGTGGTGCTCGACACCGCCTCGCGCGCCGTGCTGGGCGTGGCCATCACCCCCACCGGCTGGAACCCCCGCGAAACCGGCCAGGCCGTGCTGGACGCCGCCCTGCGCGAGGCCGGAACCCGCATCGACCGGGTGGCCCGCGTGGTGGGCACCGGCTATGGCCGCATCTCCCTGCCCTTCCTGCATCGCACCGTCACCGAAATCACCTGCCACGCGCGCGGCGCGCACCACCTGGCACCCGATACCCGCACCGTGCTCGACGTGGGCGGGCAGGACAGCAAGGTGGTGGCCGTGGACGAGCGCGGCAACGTGCGCGACTTCGTCATGAACGACAAGTGCGCCGCCGGTACCGGGCGTTTTCTCCAGGTCATGACCGGCGTGCTCGACATGACCCTGGACGAGATGGGCGACGCCGCCCTGCGCGGCATCCCCATGCCCCTCAACAGCATGTGCGCCGTATTCGCCGAAACCGAAGTCATCGGGCTCATCGCCCAGGGGGTGTCCAAGGACGACCTGGCCGCCTCCATCGTGGCCTCCGTGGCCCGCCGCCTGAAAGCCCTGACCGGCCGCGTGCCCCTGGTGCCCGGCTGTGCCTTTACCGGCGGCCTGGCCACCAACCCCGCCTTTGCCCGCATCTTTTCCGATACCCTTGGCCTTGCCGTCACCGTGTCCGGCATGCCCCAGGCCACCGGCGCCCTCGGCGCCGCCCTTATCGCGGCGCAGGATGTTTCGGTAACTAGTTGTTTATAATGGTTTCCCCTTCCCCCGGTCCCCCATCCCCATCCCCCAAAACTTTTTAATTGTGGGGTTTCGCGCGGGGCAGGGGCAAACAGCTTAATGCGCGCGGAGGACATTCGATTGGTGTCACGAAATCCGTGTGCACCAAATGAAAAGTTTTGGGGGGAGGGGTCCGGGGTGGGAGACCTTTTCCAAAAGGTCCCCGCCCCGGTCTCTTTTGAATACGGAAACCAACAAGGTGCAGGCCCATGACGTGGGAGAGCCTCG
>JAITSV010000041.1 GCA_031287575.1 Desulfovibrio sp. | reverse complement strand
CTACCCCCCCACCCGAGATTTCCATGACGCGCTCCCCGCTCGACACATCCCCTGAAAGCATCCCCGAGGCCACAGCCGGAATCGCCCCCTCCGCCGGACTTTCTGCTGGTCCCTTTGGTGTGGACATTGCCGGGCAGGGCGCATCCGCGCCGCCGTCCACGGGAGTATTCACGGACCACGCCCCGCCCGGCACGGATACCGCCTTCGGCCTGCCCCGCCCGGAATGCCTGCCCCTGCGCGAAGACACCCTGCGCCGCTACGAGGCGCGCATCAACCGGGTCATCGACTACATCGCGGCGGACCCCGCGCGCGATTTCACCCTGGACGAACTGGCCGGGGCCGCGCCCTTTTCACGCTTTCATTTCCACCGCATCTTCGCCGGGCTGGTGGGCGAGACGCTGCACGGGTTCATCCGCCGCCTGCGCATGGATCGCGCGGCGAACCTGCTGGCCTTTGCCCCGGCCTTGAGCGTGACCGACGTGGCCATGCACTGCGGGTTTTCCTCGTCGCAGAATTTCGCCCGCGCCTTTCGCGAACGTTTCGACATGACGCCCAGTGAATACCGGCGCCGCCGCCACTACCAGACCGGCGCGGACCGGGAGGGGGCGCACTGCCTGTTGGCAGACCCCTTTCGCGCGCACGCCGGGAATGGCAAGGCACGAAACGCCCCGTCCGGCGGTCCGGTGTACCAACCGTCCATGCGCAACGAGGCAGCCGGGCGCAACGAGGCAGCCGGGCGCGACGAGGCAGCCGGGCGCGACGGGGCGACCGGTCCCGGGGCGCTGCATCCGGAACCATCCGGTACCCCGGCCTTGCCGGACGTGGTATCCCCGCACGGCGACATGCCGTGGTTTGCGGGCGGTCCGCCACACGTCCGGCTGGACCCGGACAGCACAAGGAGCGACGCCATGAATGTGGAAGTTACCGAAAGGACCGCCTACCGCGTGGCCTATCTGCGGCACATCGGTCCCTATGCGAGCGAAACCATAGGCCCGGTGTGGGGCCGCCTGATGGCTTGGGCCGGGCAGCGCGGCCTGTTGCGGCCCGGCGTGCCGGGATTCGGCGTGAGCTGGGACAACCCGGAGGTGACCCCGCCGGAAAACTGCCGCTATGACGCCTGCATCGCCATCGGGCCGGAGGTGGACGCACTGGAACTGGCCGAGGCGGGCATCAGCGTGCAGACCCTGCCCGGCGGGCTGTACGCGGAATACCGCAGCATGATTCCCTGCGACGGATTCTTCCGGGCCTGGAACGACATGTACACCCAGTGGCTGCCCGCCAGCGGCTGGCAGTGCGACGACCGCCCCGGCTACGAGTTGTACCACGACATGCTGGGCAGCCCGCCCGAAGGTCCATGGGACGTGGGTATTTGCGTGGCGGTGCGGTCGCTGTAGCAGCGCAAGGGCCCCCCCCCCGACGCCCCTCGGCCCCACGGCCATAGACCGTCCGCCCGGCGGCGGGCGGCGTGGGATGGCTTGTTTGCGGGGGGGCGCAGTCTTCGGCGTAACCATTTGCAAGAGAACCGCCCGTGGGCCGATGGTCCGCGGGCGGTTCTCTTGTTGTGGCCTGCGTGGCGAGCATGGCGTGGTCCTGCCGTTCCGCGTTGCCTGCCTGCTCGCGAATGCGCCGGAATCCTCGCGCGTAGGCACGCTCGGGCGCCCGTGCGCTCGGGCCGTCCCCCATGCGCGCCCTGTCCGTCAGGCCACTCCGGGCAAAAATGGGGGCACCGGTCTCCGCCCCATGCCGTCAGCGGTGCGTTGGTGTGCGTCATGTAAACGCGCAGTCTTATATAACACACAGCAACACATTGAAATAAAAAAATATAACTGTCCACTTGCCAACGTCGCGCACCGGGAGTAATGGACCGGGCTTTGGGGTGCGTGTTTTACTTACTGCTGAAAACGGCAGCATTGCCGCAGTTCGCGGCGCGCACCCCCCGCTGACCTGCGGTCCCGTCGGGGCAAGGCATCGTGCGGCATGTCCGGCGGAACGTAGGCGGTTTTTGCGAGTGAGTACGCGCGTCAATCGGGGCGTGGCGCACTCTTGATCGGGGCCGGGCGCGGTGGGCTGCCGCATCCGGTCCGTGAATGACGGCGCCACCGGTGCCTGGGGCGCATGCACCACCCCGGCGCGCGCAAGCAAGGGAGCGGCAATGGCTGGTACAGACAACATGGGCGACGACGCGACATCCTTTCTGCCGCGCACCATCACCGAACTGCGCGCCGGATATTCGACGCAGAAATTCATCCGCGACCTGCTGGCGGGCCTTACCGTGGGCGTGGTGGCCCTGCCGCTGGCCATGGCCTTCGCCATCGCCTCGGGCACCACGCCGGAACGGGGGCTGTTCACCGCCATCGTGGCCGGGTTCCTCATCTCGCTGCTGGGCGGCAGCCGCTACCAGATCGGCGGGCCCACCGGCGCCTTCGTGGTCATCATCTACAACGTCATCTACCGGCACGGGTACGATGGGCTGGTCATCACCACGCTGCTGGCCGGGGCCATGCTGCTCATCTTCGGCCTGTGCCGCATCGGCGTGCTGATCAAGTACATTCCCTATCCGGTCACCACCGGGTTCACGGCGGGCATCGCCGTGCTGATCTTCTCGTCGCAGATGAAGGATTTCTTCGGGTTGCAGATGGATGCGGTGCCGCCGGAATTCTTCGACAAGTGGATGGCTTACGCAGAACACCTGGGCACCATCAGCCCGACCACGCTGTGCGTGGCCGGGTTGGCGCTGGCGTGCATCCTGGCCACGCGGCGATTCATCCCGCGCATTCCCGCGCCCGTGGTGGGGGTGGCGGTGGCCTCCCTTGCGGTGTGGGCGCTGGGGTTGCAGGTGGAGACCATCGGCAGCCGGTTCGGCGGCATTCCGCGTGAACTGCCCAGCTTCGTCTGGCCCACGTTCACCTTTGCCCGCGTGCGTGAACTGTTGCCCGACGCCATGACCATCGCCCTGCTGGCGGGCATCGAATCGCTGCTTTCGTGCGTGGTGGCCGACGGCATGACCGGCGACAAGCACAATTCCAACGTCGAGCTGACCGCCCAGGGCGCGGCCAACATCGCGTCGGTGCTGTTCGGGGGCATTCCGGCCACCGGGGCCATCGCGCGCACGGTCACCAACATCCGCTCCGGCGGGCAGACCCCGGTGGCGGGCATGGTGCACGCGGCGGTGCTGGTGGCCTTCGTACTGTTCCTGGCGCCGCTGGCCTCGTTCATCCCGCTGGCCAGCCTGGCCGCCGTGCTGATCATGGTTTCGTGGGACATGAGCGAACTGCACAAGTTCCTGCGCCTGCTGCGCGCGCCCAAGTCCGACATTACGGTGATGTGCCTGACCTTCGTGCTGACCGTGGTCATCGACCTGACCGTGGCGGTGTACGTGGGGGTGATGCTGGCCTCGCTGCTGTTCATGCGCCGCATGAGCGAGGTGACCGCCATCTGCTCCTGCGCCATCGACGACAAGCCGGTGATCCAGGGCCGCGAAACGGCGGAACTGACCGTGCCCGACGGGGTGCAGGTGTACGAGATCGACGGGCCGTTCTTCTTCGGCGTGGCGGACCGCTTCCAGAGCGTGTCGCAGGCGTTGCAGAAGCAGCCGGAGGTGTTCATCCTGCGCATGCGCAAGGCCACCACGGTGGATTCCACCGGGGCCAACGCGCTGGAGGCGTTCTACCGCACCTGCCGCCGCCGGGGCACCGTGCTGCTGCTGTCCGGCGTGCGGCCCGCCGCCCGCAACATGATGGAGCGCTTCGGCACCCTGGACATGATAGGCCGCGAGAACGTGTTCGAGAACGTGGACCGGGCCATCGAGCACGCCGTGCGCCTGCTGGCCGACAAGCACGGGATGGCCCCCACGATGAAGAAATAGCCCTCGCCGGAACGGCCGGGAGGATGCATGACGACGCCCCGCCGGTGCCCCCGGCGGGGCGTTTTGCATGGCGCGCGGGCGGGGGGAGTGGCCCGTGGCGCGGTCACGGGCGTCAGCCCGCGCTGGACGCCCCCCGGCCGGGCGCGCTACAAGGCCATGGTCATGGAACATTCAGGCAATGGCGGCACGTGGCCGGAGGCGGAATGAAGGTAGCCATCGTACATTACTGGCTCGTGGGCATGCGCGGCGGCGAAAAGGTGGTCGAGGCGCTGTGCCGCATGTACCCGCGGGCTGACGTGTTCACCCACGTGGTGGACCGCACCCGCCTTTCGCGCGAATTGCTGGCCCACGACATCCGCACCACGTTCATCGGGCGCCTGCCCGGCGCGGTGCGCCATTACAAGAAATACCTGCCGCTCATGCCGCTGGCACTGGAGCAGCTGGACCTGCGTGGCTACGACCTGGTCATTTCCAGCGAATCGGGCCCGGCCAAGGGGGTTCTGACCCGCGCGGATACCCCCCACGTCTGCTATTGCCACAGCCCCATGCGCTACCTGTGGGATTTTTATCAGGACTACCTGGAAGAGGCGGGCTGGTTCACGCGGGGCATGATGCGTCCGTGGTTCCATTACCTGCGCATGTGGGACGCCGTTTCGGCCATGCGGGTGGACCGCTGCGTGGCCAATTCGCGCACGGTGGCGGCGCGCATCCGCAAGCACTGGCGGCGCGACGCGGTCGTCGTAACCCCTCCCGTGGACGTGGGCGCCTTTGCGCCAGCCGAACTTACCCGGCCCGCGGAAGGGGCGCCCTATCTGTGTCTTGGCCAACTCGTGGGCTACAAGCGGGTGGACCTTGCCGTGCGCGCCTGCACCGCCACGGGCCGCCCGCTGATCGTGGCGGGCGAAGGCGAGATGCGCAGCGCGCTGGAGGCCGTGGCCGGACCCACGGTACGCTTCGTGGGCCGACTGGACGACGCCGCCGTGCGCGCCATGTATGCCCAGAGCCGCGCGTTGCTGTTCCCCGGCGAGGAGGATTTCGGCATGGTGCCGGTGGAGGCCATGGCCTCCGGGCGACCGGTCATCGCCTATGGGCGGGGCGGCGCGCTGGAGACGGTGGTGGACGGCGGGACGGGGCTGTTCTTCGGCACGCAGGACGTGGATGCGCTGGTGGCCGCGTTGGATCGCTTCGAGCGCGAGGAACAGCGGTTCGACCCGCTGCGCATTGCCGCGCATGCCCGGAACTTTGGCGAGGAACGGTTCCGGACGGAGTTCGGCGCGGTGGTGGAAGAAGCCCTGCGGGACATGGCGGGGCCGGGCATGGCACCGGCTTCGGGACGCTGACGGATTGCCCGCATGTCCGCGCGCGGCGGACGCGTTGCCGCACACGCAGGAAGGCCGGGAGCATGCTCCCGGCCTTCCTGCGTGTGCGGCATGTTTCAAGCGCGCAAAGGAGGGGTGGCGGCCTAATAGGCCCCGTTGCGCTGCAACACCACGGGCACGGTCTTGGCCAGAATCCAGATGTCGAACCACACCGACCAGTTACAGATGTAGTAGCGGTCCATTTCCACCCGCTGCGGGTAGCTTACGTCGTTGCGGCCGGAAACCTGCCACAGTCCGGTGATGCCCGGCTTGACGCGCGTGTACAGGTTGAACACCTCGCCGTACTTGGCCACTTCGTCCTGCACGATGGGGCGCGGTCCCACAAGGCTCATCTCGCCCCGCAGCACGTTCCACAACTGGGGTAACTCGTCCAGGCTGGTCTTGCGCAGGAAGGCTCCGGCCCGGGTCACCCGGGGATCGCACTTCAGTTTCTGGTCGCGTTCCCATTCGGCGTGCAGCTCAGGGTCTGCGGCCAGACAGTCGCGCAGCACGCATTCGGCGTCCTGGACCATGGTGCGGAACTTCAGGATGTGTATCTCGCGGCCATTCTGGCCGATGCGCCTCTGGGTGAAAAGAGGGGCACCGGGGCTGTCCATGCGGACCCAGGCGGCAATGGCCAGGATCAGCGGCAGGACCAGTACGGCGGTGCCCAGCGTGAGCAGCAGATCTATGGCCCGCTTCAGGCGCACCCGGTTGGCGTCCAGCAGGTTCTGGCGCACCAGCAGGCCCAGCAGGCCGCCGATGTCCATGGCGCTGACCCACAGTCGCGCCCCGCCCGTGGAAAAAGGGGGCATGATCAATACGTTGCGGAACTGCGCCGTGGCCTCGACGATGCGGTGGCGCGCCTCGTTGTCGGCGAAGCTGTCGAGCAGCAGCAGGGCGTAGGCGCGGGGGTACAGGCGTACGGCGTCCTCGTCGCTGGGGCAGCAGCCAAGGCTGCACTCTTCCGCGTATGGGGCCGGGCCGCCATCCGGCGGCACGCAGGCCACGGGCCGCAGGCCCAGCAGGGGACGCTCGCGCAGGGTGCGCACCACTTCCTCGGCGGCGGCTCCGCCGCCCAGGATCACGGCCGGTGTTCCCCACCAGGCGTGGGCGGCAAGACAGCTGCGCAGCCAGTGGCGGCACAGCGGCAAGGCCACGGTGCATCCCAGCCAGGCCAGCAGGAAGGCCACGCGCGAGTAGCGTTCACCCCCCTTGGCGAAGAAGATGAACGAACCGGCGCACAAGAACGCCATGGAGGCGCCAAGGGTGAGTTTTTTCAGTTCCTGCGGGGGGGGCAGCGTGATGCCCGCGTACAGCCCGAGCACCGCGTTGAACAGCGGCAGCAACAGCAGGAAGGGCAGCAACCGCGGATAGAATCCCCACTGGATGCCGCTGCCCGCAAGGTCGCGCAGCAGGGTTGCCGCCAGGGTGACGCAGATGATGACGGCGGTATCCGCCAGCACCAGCAGCAGGGTGGTACGCCAGGGCGCGGCCTGGACCGAGCAGAGTGTCATGGGTATCCGGTGGGGCATCCGGGTGGGGCATCCGGGTGGCATCCGGGCCGGGCCGGTTTGTTCTGGACGTCGTTCCGTGGTCCGTGCGGCGCACGGAAGTTCTGTGACAAAGTGTTTCTATAAAGGAAAACCGCGCGGTACCGCAACCGGTGCGGCACCGCGCGGTGCGTTGTTGCCCGGTGCTCAGGAACGCAGGCCCTTGCCCGCCGAGAACGCCTTGGCCAGGAATTCGCCCACGGCATAGTATTCGCGCGAAACCGGCGCGAACACCACCGGGTCCACCTTGTTGATGTCGGGCAGGCCGTCATCGCGCAGGCAGGATTCGTCCACCTTCACGTCCATGATCTCGCCGATGAACTGCGTATGCAGCCCTATTTCTATCTGATGGATCAGCTTCAGCTCGATGGCCATGGGAAATTCGCCCACGTAGGGGGCGTCCACGTGTTCGCCCGGTACCGGGGTGAGTCCCAGCGAGGCGAACTTGTCCTCGTTCTCGCCGGAATAGATGCCCGCGTAGTCCGCATGGCGCACGTAGGCACGCGAGGGGATGGAGATGGTGAAGGCCCCGCGCTCGGTGATGGACCGGTAGGTATAGGTGGCCTTGCGCAGCGAAACGGCGATGCTCGGCGGCTGCGAGCAGCAGATGCCCGCCCAGGCCGCCGCCATGATGTTGGGGCGGGAGTCGCGGTCGTAGGTACCCACGAGAAAGAGCGGAGTGGGATAGGCAAGGGTGCGCGCACCCAGGGATTTCTTCATGTCCGACCTCGTTTGGGGTGATGGCGCCGCCCGCGCCGGACGGCGAGGTCCGGGTGCGGCTGGGCATTGGGTGGGAGTTTGGCAGACTTTGCCCCTCGCGGCAAGGCAAGTGACGACGCAATTGTCAAAATCACGCGGGGGGCGCTTGCGCGGGTACTCCGTTTCTGGTAGCGAAATGAAGAAATTTAGCTTTTCCGGCATGTTCGCATGGCGGTATGCATGGCCGGGTATGCGTGGCCGGGTATGCGTGGCGGGGACGGGCCCCGCGCGCGGGCGTGGTGAAGCAACGGTTCAACGAACGAGAGGAAGCACAAGCATGTTCAGAATGACCACCCTTGTGGCGGCCCTGGCCCTGGTCCTGGCGCTTGGCGGAGTGGCCTTTGCCGAAAAGACCTACATCAACGGCATCGACGCCAACTATCCCCCCTTCGCCTACGTGGACAAGAGCGGCAAGCCCGCCGGCTTCGACGTGGATTCCATGGACTGGATCGCCAAGAAGATGGGCTTCAAGGTCACCCACCAGCCCATGGACTGGGACGGCATCATCCCCAACCTGCTGGCCAAGAAGATCGACATGGTCTGCTCCGGCATGTCCATCACCGAAGAACGCCGCGAGAAGGTCAATTTTTCCAACCCCTACTGGAACGTGAAGCAGGTCTTCATCGCCAAGAAGGGGTCCACCCTCACCGCCGACCAGATCCTGAAGGGCAAGGTGAAGCTGGGCGTGCAGCGTGGCACCTCCGAGGCCGAAGCCCTGCAGAAGGACAAGGAAGCCAAGGGCTACGGCTATGACCTGCGCTTCTACGATTCCGCCCCGCTGGCCATCGAGGACGTGCTGAACGGCCGCATCGACGCCGCCACCATGGACAACCTGCCCGCCGACGACGCCGCTTCCAAGGGCAAGGCCGTCCAGGTCGTGGGCGTGTACGGCGACTCCGAGGACTTCGGCGTGGCCACCCGCAAGGAAGACGCCGAACTGCTGAAGCTGATCAACGACGGCTACAAGCTGCTCATGGCCGATCCCTATTGGGAACAGCTGAAGCAGAAGCACCTGGCCAAGAAGTAATCCGGTCGAGGGCTGCCGGGCGGTGCCGCGTCCGGCACCGGTCGCGGCCACGGCCAGCCTGGGCATGTCCGTCCGGAAGGCGCGGGAAATATCCTGTCGCCTTCCGGACCTTTTTTGGGTATGCAACCCGTTGCGCCCCGGCGCGCCACAGCAAAAAAAGGGGGGGCCGCCCGGCCCGCGTCCATGCTTGAAAGCATTACCACCATCATAGAGGCCCTGCCGTACATTCTGGAAGGCAGCCTCGTCACCGTGGGCACCGTGTTCGGGGCCATGGCGCTTGGGCTTGTGCTCGGCGTGCCCATGTCCGTGGCCCAGGCCTACGGCGCGTGGCCCGTGCGGCTTGCCGTGGGGTTCTACGTCTGGTTCTTCCGGGGCATGCCCATTCTGGTGCTGCTGCTGCTGTTCTATTTCGGGCTGTTCCAGCTCATCGGGCTGAACCTGTCCGCCTTCACCGCCTCGTGCCTGGTGCTGGGCATGACCAGCGCCGCCTACCAGTCGCAGATATTTCGCGGGGCCATCCTGGCCCTGCCGCAGGGCCAGCTGCGCGCCGCCCGCGCCCTGGGCATGAGCGACGGCACCGCCATCCGCTCCATCGTCCTGCCGCAGGCCCTGCGCCTGTCCATTCCCGGCTGGTCCAACGAATATTCCATCCTGCTCAAGGATTCCGCGCTGGCCTTCGTGCTCGGCACGCCCGAGATCATGGCCCGCACCCACTTCGTGGCCTCGCGCACCTACGAGCACCTGCCGCTGTACATGACGGCGGGCGCGCTCTACTTCGTCATCACCCTGATCGGGCTCAAGGTGCTGCGCCGTCTCGAACACAAGTTGCACATTCCGGGCTACGCCAGCCACGGACCGTTATAAGGATATCCCCATGGCCACGCCCGAAAGCGTCATCACGTCCGGCACCCCCATCCTGCGCCTCGAGAACATCGGCAAGACCCTTGGCGGCAAGCGCATCCTGTCCGACATTTCCATGGACGTGGACAAGGGCGAGCTGAAGGTGCTCATCGGGCCTTCCGGCGCGGGCAAGAGCACGCTCTTGCAGTGTATCAACTACCTCATCCCGCCGGACGAGGGGCACATCCGCCTGGAAGGGCGGGTGGTGGACGCCGCGCGCAAGTCCGAGTTGTACGCCTTTCGCCAGCAGGTGGGGATGATCTTTCAGGATTTCAACCTGTTCGACCATCTGGACGCGCTGAGCAACGTGTCCATCGCCCTGCGCAAGGTGCGCGGCATGAGCCGCAAGGCCGCCGCCGAACGGGCCATGGCCGAACTGGAACGGGTGGGCCTGGCCAACCGCGCCACCCTGTACCCGGCCCAGCTTTCCGGCGGCCAGAAGCAGCGCGTGGCCATTGCCCGCGCCCTGGCCATGGACCCCAAGGTCATGCTGCTGGACGAACCCACCTCCGCCCTCGACCCCGAACTGGTGGGCGAAGTGCTGGCGGTCATCCGTGACCTGGCGCGCGGCGGCATGACCATGGTCATGGCCTCGCACCAGATGGACTTCACCCGTGCCCTGGCCCACGAAATCCTGTTCATGGAACGGGGCAGCATCATCGAGCGCGGGTCCCCGGCGGAGTTGCTGGCCCCCGGTTCCGGCACCCGCACCGCCGACTTCTGCAGCCGCCTGACCGACCTGTGCGAGGAGTGCAGCTAGTGTTCGACGTCGATTTCCTCGTCGACCGGGTGTTCCCCTCGCTGAACGCCGGGCTGTGGATGAGCGTGAAGCTCATCGTGCCCTCCGCCGTGTTCGGCCTGCTGTTCGGGGTGATCATCGGGGTCGTGCGGGTGTTCGGCAAGCCGTGGATGCAGCGCGTCGCCAACGCCTACACCGCACTTTTCCGGGGGGTGCCGCTGCTGGTGCAGTTGTTCATCCTCTATTTCGGCCTGCCCAACATCGGCATCTACCTCGAACCGTATGCGGCGTCCGTGCTGGGCTTCATCCTGTGCAGCGCGGCCTACAACTCGGAATACGTGCGCGGCGCGTTGCTCTCCATCCGCCAGGGCCAGCTCAGCGCAGCCCAGGCGCTGGGCTTCAGCACCATGCAGACGCTCATCTCCATCGTGGTGCCCCAGGCCGTGCGGCGCGCGCTGCCCGGCTGCGGCAACGAGGTGGTCTATCTCATCAAGTATTCGTCCCTCGCCTACGTGATCACGTGCATCGAGCTCACGGGCGAGGCCAAGGTGCTCGCGTCCCGCACCTTCCGGTTCACAGAGGTGTTCCTGGTGGTGGGCGCGTACTACCTGTTCCTTGTCACCGTGGCTTCGTGGCTGCTCCACAAACTGGAGGAGCGCTTCCACATTCCCGGGTTCGGCCGCCCGCGCCAGTAGCGCGCCGCGAGCCGGTTTTCCTCCCCGGCCCCGCCCGGTGACGGAACCCGGCGGCGCACGCCACCTGCCGCGTGGTCGGACCAGCGTGCCGACATGTCTGATCGCAACCTGCCTCCGACCTCCGATTCCTCCCCCCGCTTCGTGCTCACCGACGCCCATCGCGCCGCCATCGTGGCCGCCGTGGGCGAAGCCGCCGTGCTGCACGCCCCCGGTGAACCTTACGACCGCGATGCCTCGGAACTGCGCGCCGCCCCCGATATGGTGGTGCTGCCGGAAACCGTGGAACAGGTGCAGGCGCTGCTGCGTTGCGCCAGCGCGCATGCCATTCCGGTCATTCCGCGCGGCGGCGGCACCGGCCTTGCGGGCGGCTGCCTTGCCGTACGCGGCGGGGTGGTGTTGTCGCTGGAGCGCATGAACCGCATCCGCGCCATCGACCCCCGCAACCTGGTGGCCGAAGTGGAGGCGGGCGTCATCTCCCAGCGCGTGCGCGACGCCGCCGCCGAACACGGTCTGTACTATCCGCCCGACCCGGCGGGCATGGACCGTTCCACCATCGGCGGCAACGTGGCCACCAACGCGGGCGGCCCCGCCTGCGTCAAGTACGGCGTCACCCGCGACTACGTGCTGGGCGTGGAGGCCGTGCTGCCCGACGGCGAACTGCTGCGCGCCGGGGTGCGCACCCGCAAGGGCGTGGTGGGCTACGACATGGCCCACCTGCTGTGCGGGTCGGAGGGCACGCTGGGCGTCATCACCGCCCTTACCCTGAAGCTGGTGCCCCTGCCGCCCGCCACCGTGAGCATGGCCGTGGCCTTCCCGGACATGGCCGCCGCCATGCGCGGCGTGGCCGCCGTGCTGGGGGGCGGGCACCTGCCCTCGGCCATCGAATTCCTGGACCACCGCTGCATCCGCCTGTTGGGCGAACTGCTGCCCATCCCCGTGCCCGGCGACAAGCCCTCGCTGCTGATCATCGAGTTGGACGGCCCCCGCGAGCAGATCGTGCCCGAGTTGGATATGGTGGCCGCCATCTGCCGCCAGCAGGGCGCCACCCACGTGCTGCCCGCAGCCGACGAGGAAACCCGCGCCCGCGTGTGGGGCGCGCGCCGCCAGGTGTCGCTGCGCATCCACGACTACGCCGCCCTGTACATGTCCGAGGACGTGGCCGTGCCCCTTGGGGCCATAGCCGAACTGGTGGCCGCGTTGCCGGAATTCGAACAGCGCTACGGCATGGAGATCTTCGCCTTCGGCCATGCGGGCGACGGCAACATCCACCTCAACGTCACCGCCCCCACCCGCGACACCCGCGACGTGGTGGAGCAGGGCATCGTGGCGCTGGTGGGCAAGGTGCTGGAACTGGGCGGCACCATCTCCGGCGAGCACGGCATCGGCGAGGCCAAGAAGCACCTGCTGCCCCTGGAACTCTCCCCCGCCTCCATCCGGTTGCAGCGGGGCATTCGCCAGGTGTTCGACCCCAGGGGCATCATGAATCCCGGCAAGGTGTTCGGGTAGAAGCAAGAGAGTGCCCGAGAGGGCGAGGGTATGAGCGCAAGGCGGCGCCTGCGTGCTGTTGCGCGCAGGCGCCGCGTGCGTTGCGGAAAGGCGGGAAGTCCTCTCGGGTCATGCAGAGAGGGGCAGTGCCGGGAGTTCGCGCGGTACCTTGTTCTGTTTTCAGGGCAAGGCACCGCACTCGTCCCTTACTTGCTGAACGCTTTCGCGCTCCATTCGGCAAAGGCGGGCTTCAGGCAGTAAGCCGGGTTATAGGCTCCGACCATGTTGATGGTTGTTGGCGAACCGTTGCAGGTGAGACTGTCGGAGCGCAAAAGAGTGCCCGTTCCCACCTCGTAGACAGACAGCATCACTTCTCCCCTGTCGGAGTGCAGTTGGAAGCTCGCGGGAGGGTCACTCCAATCCACGATGCGCACTTCAACGAGCAGCGCGCATTCGGATTGGCTGGATGTCGCCAGGGCAGCGGGCACGTCTTGGGGCGTATCTGCGGGCACCTTCTTGCCGGGCAGTGCTTCCATGGCCTTCAGCAAGGCCTGCTGCGTCTTCAGGCCGGAGTCCTTCTGTGTGGAGCCATCCTGCTGGAAGTCGGCAGGCATGGCGACGTACAGGCTTTTGCCGCCATCCAACTGCTGGGCATCCTTGAGGGGAATTACCTGGTAGGAGGTATGGCCTACGCGCATGGAGCAGGCACAGAGGATCATGCTCATCATGATGAGCATTGCAAGGCACAGGCGTTTCATGGTGTCTCTCCCGTATGTCCCCATCTAGTTGAATGTTCCCCGGTCCTGTTGGGGAGTTGATGTGCTGTCTGTTCCAAAGGTTTGCTGTGCCCATGCGTCGATTTGTGGCCGAACGCATTCCCGTGGTGAGAATTCCAGACCCATCAGCATGGCATAGCATGTCGCTTCGATTCTGGCTTTGTTGAGAGTTTCTCCTGTGCGGGCATCGAACACAGTGACATCCATGGATACTTCGTGTGCAGGGTTTGAAATGCTTTGCGCTTTCCAGCGGGACACGTTCAGTGCCACAAGGTAGTCGCCGCCTTGCGTTTTTGTTGTCTGCATGGCCTCGTCCGCATTCGAGGACAGACCTCCGGGTATGCAGGATCGCACGGCAGGGCGAATGTATTTGCTGAATTGCAGGGATATGAAGTCTGGTGTTGCCTGGGCATCTGTCGGGAACGGGGGGGTGACCGCGATGTACAGTGCCTTGTCCCTGTCCAGGGGGGCGCTGGCGTACTCCGGTTCAAAGGAGACTTTCTTATCTCCCATGCTGTGCCACGAGCACCCGTTCAGGGTGAGCGCAAAGAGTACGGCGAGAAGGCCCAGATATCTGCGCATGAATCCTCCCTTTGTCGTGAGGCTGCCCCATCAGGCCGCAGAGATGGGCAGCATTCATTGCAAGGCGATTATCGATGTGGGTGCTGTTCCTGATCGGAATGGCACAGGTGCCATGTAAGTGAGTGCAAACGCGTGTATCTATGGCGTTGTTTCATGTAAGGTGTCAACTGTATGTGCTTGTATTTAAAACCTTTGTACTGGTGAAATAATTGCACTTTTTTTCATGATGTATATAGTATGTGCGCAAAGATATTTTGCTGAAAATATTTTAAGAAAATATGCGTGCATATTGGAATATGCACGCATATGATATTTCCGCTTGATGTTGCTTCTATGCTATCGGAAAGAGCACATAGAATGTTTGCCGATGCGATTTTATAAATATTATTATTTCAAGAATTTCAAATTTTGCATAGGTAAAGTGTTGTATTGTCCAGTGCGTTACGCGGCAAGCGTGTGAAGCGCAAGGTGTTGTGTTGAAAGATTGTAATATCCTGGAAATCATGCTTTTATTTCGGAAGGTGCGCCGATGGCGGATCGGGAGGATCTGCTGAGCAGCGGGAGCAGGACGCTACGGCTGCTTTTCCAACCCCAGCACATGCAACCGGCTGTGCAGTTCCACCCGGTCCTGTCGCGTCTCGAAGGTCAGGTCCAGCCGGTCGGCCCCCCGCAGGGCCTTGATGCGGTTGGTGCTGTCCAGCCCCGCCGCGATGGCGTCCACGAATCCCGCGTCGAACGCGATCAGCCGCACCCGCTGCGGGTGGCGCACCTTGCCCGCCAGCGTGGCCGCCAGTTGCCGGGCGTCCTTCTCCGTCCGGCGCAGGATGCGGAAGGGCGTGTCCTCGCCCAGCTTGGCCGTCACCCGGTCGGTCTTGCGCGCCGCGATGTTCCCGCAGTCCAGCCACAGCCGGATGTTTCCCGCCGCGTCCAGCGAGACCAGGTCCGGCTTGTAGTGCCAGCCCACGCTTTCCTCCACGCGCGGCTCCCATTCCCGGTACAGCAGATAGCCCAGGAACTTCAGGGCGATGTGCCACGGCACCTCGCCGGGGACCGCATCCAGCACGATGCGGTCACGCACCGGCAGGGGCAGGCCGGACGCGGGCACCGGGCGCTGGCCATAGTCGCCACCGTGGTTGAGGTCGTCAGCGTCCGGCGCGGCGTCCATGCCGAATCCGGTGTCGTACCCCGCCCTGTGCCCGGCCACATGGCGCGGCGGCCGGGGCGGCGTTTCCAGCGGGCGCGAACCGGGCAGATGTTCGATGGTGCAGGTGAATTTCATGGCGCCTCGTCACGGAAAGCGGAGAAAGGAGGATGTGGCTGGCCGTTTGGGCCGTATGGGACAGTCTACTCCACATCCACCCGCAGTTCTATGGCGTCGTAGCGCCAGTATTCCTGCTCCACGGACAGCACCGCGCCCGCCTCGTCCGTCTTCACCCGGCGGATGTACAGCCCCGGCGACCCCAGCGAGATGCCCAGGATGTCCGTGACCTGTCGGTGCAGCAGCACCGGACGGATCAGCAGGTTCCGTTGCACCAGCACGATGCCGTAGTCTTCCTGCACCACCTGGGTCAGCGCCCGCGACGCTGTCCTGGGCACGATGTCTTCCAGCCGGGCCGCGTGCAGGTGCGACACCACGTATGCCACCTTTTGGCCGCCCAGAAAGAAGTCGTTCTCCATCTCGTATACCAGGGTGCCGGGGGCAAAGCCTTCACCGTGCAGTGCGGGATCGGTGGCCACCACGCCGTTGTCCGTGGTGGTCCAGTGTGCCGCAAGCCCTTGCGCCGCCGCCAGCCGCGCGAAGTTCACATGGCGTGCCGGGTCGTACACCAGACGCCGGGCGCTGACGTACCAGCCCCTGCGTTCCAGCCGGAATATCTCGCCTTCCTTCTGGAGCAGCAGCAGGGCGTGCCGCACGGTGTTGCGGTTGAGCGAAAAGGCCTCGCACAGTTCACGCTCCGAGGGCAGCTTTCCGCCCGGACGCAACGCGCCGGAACGGATGCGTTCCAGCACGCCCTGGCGTACGGCCTGATAGAAATGTTCCTTCTCCATCCCCTATGATTCCTGCGTGGGTTGGCGCGGACGGTCCAACTGGGCCGGTTGGGTCATTGGCACATCCGGTGACGTGTCTGGTTACGCGTCTGGTGACGCATCCGGCCTGCCCGACGGCCTTTCCGGCAAGTGGTGTCTTCTACCCGGCATCGGCGGAGCCGACAAACCCGGTGCGATCTGGGTTAAACCAGTTGCGCGTCATTTGACAATACCGTAATGCAAATGAAACCGAATCCCGTTCACAAGGAAGGCGGACGGTTGGTTCCGTCCGCCTTGCCGACAGCACGCCGGCGAGGACGACCCATGTTGTTCCGGCGCAACGCGGCGGCCAGATGCCGCCGTCTCCGAACCTCCCGCGGGGTTGCGCCGCGATGTCTCCGGGAAGACGAGGTGCATGCCATGCGTTCCGTGTTCATCACGCTTGCCGCCGCAGGTATCTTGGCCCTGTCGTCGCTCGCCCAGGCGGGTACGTTGCAGGACGTCCGCAAGAACGGGTTCCTCAAGTGCGGCACGCACATCGAGAATCCCGGCTTCTCCGCGCTGGACGCGAACGGTCAGCGCATCGGCTTCGACGTGGACTTCTGCCGCGCCGTGGCCGCCGCCATCAACGTACCGGAGGTCAAGTACACCCCGCTTACCTCCAAGGAGCGCCTGCCCGCCCTGCAATCGGGCGAAATCGACCTGCTCTCGCGCACCACCACGTACACCATGAGCCGTGACGCGAACATGGGCCTCGATTTCACCAACATCACCCTGTACGACGGACAGGGGCTGATGGTGCGCAAGTCCAGCGGCATCACCAGCGCCAGGCAGCTCGACGGGGCCACCGTCTGCCTGCAGACCGGCTCCACCACCGAACTGAACGTGGCCGACTACTTCCGCCGCAACGGCATGAACTACACCCCGGTGGTGTTCGACAAGCAGCCCGACGTGCGCGCCGCCTACGACGCGGGCCGCTGCGACGTGCACACCACCGACGTGTCGGGTCTTGCCGCCCAGCGTTCGCTGATGAAGAATCCGGAAGAGCACGTCATCCTGCCCGAACTCATTTCCAAAGAGCCCTTGGGGCCCGTGGTGCGCCACGGCGACAACCAGTGGGGCGACATCGTGCGCTGGACCGTGTGGCTGACCATGGCCGCCGAGGAATACGGCGTCACGGCGGAGAACGCGGACAAGCTGTTCGCCGAAAGCCCCGACCCGGAAATCCAGCGCATGCTGGGCAAGACCGGCACCCTGTGGCAGGACCTGGGCCTGGATGCGGGCGCGCCGGTGCGCGTGCTGAAGCTGGTGGGCAACTACGGCCAGATATTCGGTCGCAACCTGGGCCCCGGCACCCCGGTCAACCTGCCGCGCGGGTACAACGAACAATGGACCAAGGGCGGCCTGATCTACGCCCCGCCGTTCCGGTAGGCCCGGGCGGTTCACGTCCCTGTTTCACGATCTTGTTTCACGTCTTGGAGCTCCTTCGGGAACAGGATGTTCCCGAAGGGGATTCGCCACGGGGCCGCGGCGCACGGTCGCGGCCCCGCATTTCCTTCCCTGGGGTTTCGGCATGAACGAGCATTCCGCGCCGCCGCGCGTTCCCTTCTGGCGCAGCCCCACGGGGCGGGCCTGGGCCTTCCAGGCGGCCATGCTGGGCGGGTTCCTGTGGCTGGCGGCCAGCATGTACCGCAACACGCTGGAAAACCTGCGCACGCGGGGCATCGGCTCCGGCTTCGGGTTCCTGCGTTCCGAGGCAGGCTTCCGCATCGGCGAGGTGACCGGCCTGCCGCTGCCGCAGGGCGGCTTTCTGTATTTTTTGCTCAGCCTGGCGGCGGGCCTGCTGCTGTCGCGCCTGGTGGCCCGGCGGCTGGCGCCGGGGCGGGGCGGCCCCCTGCCCGGCAAGGGTCTGGCCGCCTGCCTGGCGCTTAGCGTGGGGCTGCCGCTGCTGGTCCTGTATGCTTTCCGCCACAGCGTGGAGATCGTCCGCTACTCGGAATCGTCCAGCTATCTTGTGGCGCTGGCCACGGGGCTTGCCAACACCTTCAAGGTGGCGGCGCTGGGGTGCGCGGGGTCCACGGTGCTCGGCCTGCTGGTGGCCCTGGGGCGCCTTTCGCCCAACTGGCTGCTGGGCACCCTGTGCCGCTGGTACGTGGAACTGAACCGCAACCTGCCGGTGCTGCTGCAACTGTTCTTCTGGTATTTCATCGTGCTGCGCGGTCTGCCGGGGGTTGCCCAGTCCATCGACCTGGGCGGCTGGCTGGTGCTGAACAACCGGGGCCTGTTCCTGCCCGCGCTGGTGCCTCGGGAAGGCGCGTGGCTTTTTTGCGGGGCCGTGGCCGCCGCCCTGTGCGGGGTGTGGGTGGTGCTGCGCCGCTCCCGCCGCATGTGGGAGGAAACGGGCCGACCCGGTCGGCGGGCCCTGCCGGGCGCGTTGCTGCTTCTGGGCCTGCCCGCGCTGGCCTGGCTGGCGGGGGGCACGCCGTTCTCGCTGGATTTTCCGGTGCTGCAAGGCTTCAACTACAAGGGCGGCACCGGGCTCACCCCGGAATTCACCGCCCTGGTGGTGGGGCTGACCGTGTACATATCGGCCTTCAACGCCGAGATCATCCGCGCGGGCATCGAATCGGTGTCGCGCGGGCAGCGCGAGGCCGCGCGGGCGCTGGCCATGAACGAACGCCAGGTGATGCGCGTCGTCATCCTGCCGCAGGCCATGCGGGTGATCGTGCCGCCCCTGACCAGCGAATACTTGGCCGTGGTCAAGAACAGTTCGCTGGCCGTGGGCATCGGCTACCCCGACTTCGTCAGCGTGGGCGGCACCATCCTCAACCAGTCGGGCCAGGCGGTGGAGATCGTCGGCATCTGGATGGGCGTGTTCCTGTGCATTTCGCTGTGCATCTCGTTCTGCATGAACGTCTACAACGCGCGCATCGCGCTGGTGGAGAGGTAGGGCCATGGCCGTGGACATTCCGGACCGCCTTCCCCCGGCCACGAGCGTGGGCGTGTTGGGCTGGGTGCGCCGCAACCTGCTGTGCCCGTGGTACAACGCGCTGCTCAGCGCGGCCACCGCGTTCCTGATCGCGAAGGCGGCGGCCCCGTTCTGGAACTGGGCCGTGACCAACGCCACCATCACCCTGGACCCGGCCGTGGCCAAGCGGCATACCGGCGCGGCGTGGGGCTTCATCCGCGAGATGTGGCCGGTGTTCATGACCGGCATCTACCCGGCGGAAGAGCGCTGGCGGCCGCTGCTGGCGCTGTGCGCGGTGCTGGCCGTGGCCGGGCTGACCTGCGTGCGGCGGCTGCGCGGCGCGGGCTGGCTGCGCGCGCTGTGGCTGACCACGCCGGTGCTGGTCTTTGCCTGCATCCGGGGCGGCGGCATCACCGGCCTGCCGGAGGTGGGCACCCACTACTGGGGCGGCCTGATGCTGACCCTGCTGCTGTCGGTGGTGGCCATGGTGGCGGCCTTTCCGGTCAGCGTGCTGCTGGCGCTGGGCCGCACCTCGGACATGCCCGTCGCCAGGCCCTTTTGCGTGGCCTACATCGAACTGGTCCGGGGCGTGCCGCTGATCACCATCCTGTTCATGGCCTCGGTGGTGCTGCCACTGTTCCTGCCGTCGGACCTGGACCTGGACAAGGTGCTGCGGGCCATGGCGGGCATCACCATGTTCTTTTCCGCCTACCTGGCGGAAAACATCCGGGGCGGGTTGCAGGGCCTGTCGCGCGGGCAGTACGAGGCCGCCGACGCTTTGGGCATGGGCTACTGGACCAAGATGCGGGTGGTCATCCTGCCGCAGGCGCTGCGCATCGTCATTCCGCCCATGGTTAACAATTTCATCGGGATATTGAAGGATACGTCCCTTGTCGGCATCGTGGGGCTGGTCGACCTGCTGCAAGTGGCCTTCGCCACCACGTCCAACCCCAAATGGTTCGGCCGCCTGGCCGAGGCCTATACCTTCATCGCCTTCTGGTACTGGGTGCTGTGCTACGGACTTTCCGGTTGCAGCCGGTACCTGGAACGCAGAATTCCCTCTGCCGGAAAATAGGGGATCACCATGCACGCCAGCGAAAACGCACCGTCAGCCGCCGCTACCACAGGTTCCACCGCCTCCTCCGATACCTCCGTTCCTTCCGCTCCCTCCGCGGCGGGGGACAGGGACGTGATCATCGACATCCGGGGCCTGAACAAGTGGTACGGCCAGTTCCACGTGCTCAAGGACATCACCCTGCAGGTGCGGCGGCGGGAAAAGGTGGTGGTCTGCGGTCCGTCCGGTTCCGGCAAGTCCACGCTCATCCGGACCATCAACCGGCTGGAGGAGCACCAGGAAGGCACCATCACCGTGGACGGCACGCAACTGACCGACGACATCCGGCACATCGAGCGCATCCGGCGCGAGGTGGGCATGGTGTTCCAGCAGTTCAACCTGTTTCCGCACATGACCATCCTGGAAAACGTCGTCGCCGGGCCGGTGCACGTGCGCGGGATGCCTCGCGGGCAGGCCGAGGAACTCGCCCGCGCCTACCTTTCGCGGGTGGGCATCGGCGAGCAGGCTGCCAAGTTTCCGGGGCAGCTTTCCGGCGGGCAGCAGCAGCGCGTGGCCATTGCCCGCGCCCTGGCCATGCAGCCCAAGGTGATGCTGTTCGACGAGCCCACCAGCGCGCTGGACCCGGAAATGATCAAGGAAGTGCTGGACGTCATGCGCGAACTGGCCGAGCAGGGCATGACCATGATCTGCGTGACCCATGAAATGGGCTTCGCGCGTGAGGTGGCCGACACCATGATCTTCATGGACAAGGGCCAGATCGTGGAATACGCGCCCGCGCAAGAGTTCTTCACCGCCCCGCGCGAGGAACGCTGCCGCGCCTTTCTGGACCAGATACTGAACCACTAGGGCGTGCCTGACGCGGCCTGGCGCTTGCGCCCGCCATCCCCCGTCATCCGCCATTTCCCCCGTTCGGGGGGCGGGTGCGCCCGCGCGGCGCGCCGCGCCATGGAGTCCTTCCCGTGTGTCTTTCCCTGCACAACGACCGTCCCGTGGTCTGGGGCCATCGCGGCTGCCGGTCCCTTGCCCCCGAAAATACCCTGGCTTCGCTGGAACTGGCCCACGCGCACCGCGCCGACGGCTGGGAACTGGACGTGGTGCTTACCCGCGACGGGGTGCCCGTGCTGCTGCACGACCTGGCCCTGCTGCGCACCACCGACGCCGCCAGCCGCGCCGCGTTCCGGGCCGACCCGCCCGCGCTGCCGTGGCGGTTCACCCTGGCGGAACTGCGCGAACTGGATGCGGGCATCTTTCCGCGCCGGATGTGCGGCCGGAAAGACGCGGGCCGCGACGGAGCGTTCAGGGGGCAGCCCATTCCCACGCTGGCCGGGGCGCTGGCCCGGTCGCGCGAACTGGGGCTGTGGGTGAATATCGAGATCAAGGACGTGGCCGCCGCCATGCCCGCCGGGCTGGCGCGCACCATCGTGGCGCGTACCCTGGACGTGGTGCGGGCGCAGGGCATGGAGGAAATGGTGGTCGTTTCTTCGTTCAACCACGGCTACGTGGCGGAAAGCAAGCGCGGCGCCCCGCACGTGCCCGTGGGCTTCCTGACCCCGCACGCCTGGACCGGCGACCCGGTGGCCACGGCCCGCGCGTTGGGGGCCGACGCCTGGCACCCCGGCCACAGACGGCTGACGCCACAACTGGTGGCGGCCGCGCGCGGGGCGGGTATCGCGGTGACCCCGTATACCGTCAACGAGCCGGAGCGCATGCGCCGGTTGACGGAGTGGGGCGCGAGCGGCTTCGTCACCGACAATCCGCAGGACGCCCGCGCCGCCGGGTTCGTGCCGCTGCATCCGTAGCGCTCCACCCCAGCGCGTTGCGGAGCGCGGCGCGGGCGGGTATAGCCCAAGGCTGGCCGACGCACCGTGCCATCGGGTGCCCGCGCGCAGAGCGGAACTTGCCCACCCGCGCGGCCATTTCGCTACCTCCGCCCTTTCTGTCATTCACCGGAGCCGAACCATGTCCGACATTGCCCCTTCGGAATCTCCCCTGCGCGTCGCCGAGCGCGTGCGCAACATCCGTATCTCCGCCACCAAGCTCATGCCCATGCTGGCCGCCAAGGTGGGTGGCTGCGTGTCGCTGGGGCAGGGCGTGCCCTCGTTCCGCACGCCGGACCACATCGTGGAGGCCGTCTGCCGCGCCCTGCGCGACGACCCCACTGCGGGGCGCTACAGCCTGCAACCCGGCATGCCCGCCCTGCGCGAGGCCATCGCGGCGGACATCCTGGCCCGCAAGGGCGCGCGCTTCGACCCGGAGACGGAAATCGGCGTCACCGTGGGGGCCATGGAAGCGCTGGTGATGATCATGCTCACCGTGGTGGAGCGCGGCGACGAGGTGATCATCCCCTCGCCGGGCTACGCCTCGCACGCCGAGCAGGTGCTGATGGCCGAAGGCGTGCCCGTGCACGTGCCGCTGCGCGCGGCGGACTGGGGGCTGGACGTGGACGCGGTGCGCGCCGCCGTCACCCCGCGCACCCGGGCCATCATCGTGTGCAGCCCCGGCAATCCCACCGGCGGGGTGTACGACGACGCCGACGTGCGCGCCCTGTGCGACCTTGCGCTGGAGCGCGACCTGGTGCTCATCGTGGACGATACCTACGATTACATGGTGTACGGACAAGCCCCCGGCACGCCGCGTTTTTTTCCCGTAGGCCAGCCGGAGCTGCGCCGCCACGTGATCACCGTGAATTCCTTTTCCAAGAAGTACGCCCTGACCGGGTGGCGCGTGGGCTACGTGGCCGCCGACGCCGCGTGGATGGCGGAACTGCTGAAGGTGCACGACGCCACGGCGGTATGCGCGCCCACCGTGTCGCAGCACGCGGCCCTTGCCGCGCTGACCGGTCCGCAGGATTGCGTGGACGCCATGCGCGCGGCCCTGACCGCCCGGCGCGACCTGACCTGCCGCAGGCTGGACGCGCTGGCCCCGCACTTCACCTACGTGCCGCCGCGCGGCGCGTTTTACGCCATGGCCCGCTACACCTTCAGCGGCGCCGACTCCATGGCCGTGGCCCGGCGCATGCTGGAAGAGGCGCGGGTGATCACCGTGCCCGGCGGCTCGTTCGGTCCCACGGGCGAACGTCACCTGCGGTTGTCCTTCGGCATGGACGAGACGGAACTGACCGAGGCCTTCGACCGCATCCAGCGCTGGGTGACGGCCCTGTAGATGGCCCGGCGCAGGATATTGGTGGACGGCCCGGCGCGCGTACCGGGGGAAGGGCCGGGGGGCGTGGCGGAAACGCGGGCGGCTGCGGCCAGTGCCGCGCCATCGCCCGATGTGGCGGCCTCGCCCGTGCTGGTCGACCAGCCGCAGGCAACTCTCCGGCGGCGCGGCAGGCCCCGCAAGGTTGAGGGGGCCGTTACGCCGGGCAAGGTGTCTGGTGGAGTTCCGGGCCGCGCGCCCGGCGCATCCGCACGTTCCGCACCGCCCCGTGCGCCTGTCATTTCAGATGCCGCCAGATTGGCTGGGTCCAATACCGCCGAGTTGGCTGGGCCCGATCCCGCCGTGCTGGCCGGTCCGGACCCGCTGACGGGTACCGGCTGGCCGGACCACGTGGCGGAACTGGCCGCCCGAAAACATCTGGAAGTGCTGGCCACGGTCGAGGCGTTGCGCGCGCGGGGACGCACCATCTACCCCGCCCGCTCCGACGTGTTCCGGGCCTTGCGCGCCACCCCGTGGGACGCGGTGCGGGTGGTCATTCTGGGGCAGGACCCGTACCACGGGCCGGGCCAGGCCCACGGCCTGGCCTTTTCCGTACCCGACGGGGTGCCCCTGCCGCGCTCGTTGCGCAACATCTTCAAGGAAGTGGTCGCCGATTGCGGCGCGGAATCCGGTCAACCGGGCTTCCCAGCACAGACGGGAAAATCCGGCACGTCCTCCAGTCCGGCTGGCGGCACGTCCGCAGACGCACCGCTGCTGGCGCCGTTCAGCAGCGCCCCTCCCATTTCCGCCCCCCCTTCCGGCAACTTGTGTCGCTGGGCCGCGCAGGGCGTGTTGCTGCTGAACACGGTGCTCACCGTGGAGGACGGGCAGCCCAACAGCCATGCGGGCCTCGGCTGGGAGGCCGTCACGCGGGGCATCGTGGCCGCGCTGGGCGCGCGTTCGCAGCCGTGCGCCTTTCTGTTCTGGGGCAGGCCCGCGCACGGTTTCGCGGCCCTGGTGACCAACCCGGAGCATCTGGTGCTGACGGCGGCGCATCCCTCGCCGCTGTCGGCCTCGCGCGGGTTCTTCGGGTGCGCCCACTTTTCGCGGGTCAATGCCTGGCTGACGGCACGGGGGGAGGTTCCCATCCGCTGGTGAACGGTGGGGACAAGATGGTTTTGCGGCGGCGGTCGTCCCGGAGTGCGGGCGGCCGCCGCCGTCATTCCAGGGTGAAGCTGTCGTCGTCGCGCCAGTGGACCATGGCGCGGGTGATGCCCATGGCCGCGTAGGCGTCCACCAGCCCGTTGGCGTGGCCCCACAGCAGGCCGCGCAGGCGGCGCGGCACTCCCAGGCGCGCGGGCGGACCCGGCAGGCGGGCCAGATGCGCGGCCACGTGGCGGCGCAGGGCCTCGGCCTTGGCCAGCTGGCCCAGCGCGGGATGTATCGGCCCGGCCAGCACCGCGTCGTCCAGTCCGTCTTCCGGCGAAAGGCCCATGCGCACCACGGCCACCCCGCGCGCCCACGCGGCCAGCAGGCCCTCGGCCAGGGCGTCCACGGTGGTGTCCAGCGGCCACGGAGAATAGTCCCCGGTCCGCCAGCGTTCCGCCAGTGGCGTGCCGCGCAGCACGAGGCAGGGGTAGAAGCGCAGGAAGGCGGTCAGCGGGGCTGCCCCGTCGGCATCGGGCAGCAGGGCGGTGCGCACGTCGGCGCGGAACACTTCCGGGGTCACCCCCGGCATGCCGGGCATCAGTTGTACCCCCAGTTCCAGCCCGGCGTCGGCCACCATGGCGCAGGCGGCGCGGGCCACAGACCCTGCGTAGCCACGGCTGGCGGCGGCCAGAGCCGCGTCGTCGAAGCTCTGCACCCCCAGTTCCACGCAATCCATGCCCGACGCGCGCAATGCCGCCAGGCCACGCTCGGTCACGGCGTCGGGGCGGGTGGAACAGCGCACCCGGCAGACCACCCCGCGTTGCCGCCAGCGGGCGGCAAGTTCCAGGCAGGCCGCGCGCTCCGCTTCGGGCAGCAGGGTGAACGTGCCGCCGTAAAAGGCGATTTCCAGCGGCGGCGGGGAATCTTCACGGGCGGGCGCGCCGCGTCCGGTGTCCGGGGCGGGGGGATGGTCCGGTCCCGCCTCGTCGCCCGCCATCGGCGTTTCCTGTTGTCGGCGTGCTTCCTGCTCCAACCGCGCTTCGGCCTGGGCCAAGGCATGGGCAACGCCGTGGGCCCCGCCGCGCTGGCCGGTCTGCACGTCCTGCGCGCAGAACACGCAGCGGGTGGGACACCCGGCAAAGGGCAGGAAAACCGGTAGTATACGTGGACGATTGCGTGGGATGACGGCAGGCGAGCAGGTCGCGCGGTCCCCATGCTCCTGGCCATCCGGACCGTCTGGCCTGCCTGGTTTGTCTGGCCTGTCGGGCCTGCCTGGCGTGGAGCGGGTGGGTCCGCGACCGCCGCAAAGTGGCTCGGGGGCCGGAAAAATCAACGCCGACATGATTGCCTTGTGTTGCTGATGTGTTACTATCGTAGCCAAGTTGATGGTTTCGGGGCGTACGTTCGGCCCCGTGTCAGGCCTTGGCATGCCCGGTTTCACCGTTCGGCCGCCCCCCTTCGGGGGCAGGGAACACGGGCGAGAAGGGCAGGGCGCGCCATGGCCCCTTTCCCGAAAGGGGGTTGGAGCGGTATCCGCAGGCCCCCCAAGCGGGGACGATGGCACGGAAGCCCTTGTGCCGCAAGGCGTGGCAACCCGGCATAATCTTGCAAGATTTTACTTGCGGTTGCGTCTTTGACTGTGTATATAACTAGTTACATGCCCGCCGCTGCGCGTCGGTACGCGCGGCTGAATGATTTCAAAGTGTTCCATGTGACGGAGAATCCATGTCCCAGTCCGATTGCATTTTCTGCAGAATAGTGCGTGGCGAAATTCCCTGCGCGCAAATCTATGCCGACGACCACGTGCTTTCCTTTCTGGACATCGGACCCGTCAACCGGGGCCATGCGCTGATCGTTCCCAAGGAACATCACCGCACGGTGCTCGACATGCCCGCGCGGCTCGGCGAACACATCATCGCCGCCCAGCAGCGCGTTGGTCGTGCCGTCATGGAGGCCACCGGAGCGGAAGGGCTGAACATATTCCAAAACAACTTCGCGACGGCGGGACAGGTGGTGTTCCACGTCCATTGGCATCTGGTGCCCCGTTTTCCCGGCGACGGCCACGAACTGTGGGCGCAGGGGCAGTACGGCAGCATTGACGAGATGCAGGCGCTCGCGAAGGCCATCAGGGAACGCATGGAGTAGCCGGAAGCACCGGCCCGGAGGACAGTATGAGCGGCAAGACCCTGACCAAGGCGGAAATCGTCGATGCCATCTACGAAAAGACCGACAGGAACCGCGCCGAAGTGAAAGGCGTTGTCGAGTCGCTTCTCGGCATCATGAAGCAGGCGATCAAGAAGGATCATGCCCTGCTCATAAGCGGATTCGGCAAGTTCGAGGCCTATGACAAGAAGGCCCGCAAGGGGCGCAACCCGCAGACCGACGAAACCATCACCCTGCCCCCGCGCAAGGTCGTGGTGTTCCGTTTGTCGCGCAAGTTCCGCGCCGAACTGAACGACGAATAGCGCGCCAGCGCGCACCTGCCCGGCCACAGGCCGCAAGGGTTTTCGACGCCGCTCCCCGGCTGGGGGGCGGCGTCGGTGTTTTTTCGGGGGCAGGGGGCAGACCGGGCGTGGGCGGCGGCGTACCTGCCGGATCGGCCCGTGCGTTCAGGTGTCGAGGAGGGCGTTCAGAACATGCCCAGCCATTCAGAACATGCCAAGCAGGCGCCACCACAGGTAGTCCAGCGGCAGCAGCACCAGGATGTTGATGGCGGCCAGCAGCAGGCAGGTGCGGGTCGTGTGGCCGGAGGGAACGCCGCCCAGTTGCATGGCCACCACCAGCGGCGGCGACTGGTAGGGCAGGAACATGGCCGATATGGCCACGATCTGGGTCATCAGCACGGCCTCCAGACTGAAGCCGGAGGCGGCGGCCAGATCGCCCGCCAGCGGAGTGAGCACGGCGGGGATGCCCGGCAGGGTGGTGAGCAGCCCGGTGACCATGGCGTACACCGTGAGCACGGTGAAATTGCGGGCGGATTCTCCTGGAACCAGGGGCAGTGCGTCCAGCAGGGTACGCACCAGCAGGTGGCCCGCGCCCGATGCCGCCACCATCGCGCCCAGCCCCATGATGCCCGCCACGAACAGCAGCGGCGCCATGCTCATGTCCCTGCTGATGGCCTGTCTGCCGGTAAGGCCCATCGGCGGCCACAGGCAGAGCACCGCAGCCCCCAGGCTGACCCATGCGGGTGAGACGTGGTGCAGCGCGTCGGTGGCCCACAACCCCACGGCCACGGCCAGCACCACCATCAGCCGCCGTTCCGCCTGGCTGATCGCGGTTGCCGGACTGGCCTCGGTTGCCGGACTGGGCGCAGTCGCCAGGAGGACGGCACCGGTGGCGGGTGACGCAGCGCTGGGCATTCCGGGCATGGGTGCCCGGGAGTTGTGCGTCATATCTCCATCCGCCGCCCCCACCGCCATGTCGTCCGCATCTCCGGCGGCGGGTGCCGGGTACAGCCGCAGCACCACGGTCGCGATGGCCACGGCCTTCAGCAGGCCCAGCACCGGAAAGTGCAGCAGCAGGTAGCGCCCGTAGGTAAGGGTGTGCCCGAACAGGTTTTCCGCGCTGCCCGCAAGGATCATGTTGGGGACGTTGGCGGGCAGGATGGCGAAGGCCGGTTGCAGCGCCCCGAACAGGGCGGCCAGCACGATGCCGGTGCGCTGCGCGCTGCCCGGTCCGTGGCCGGCAGCCCCGGCAAGGGACACCGCCAAGGGCATGAGCAGGGCGATGCGCCCCATGGACGAGGGCATGACGAACGACAGCAGCACGCCCACGGCCACCAGCCCGCGGACCAGCGCGGTGTAGCCTGTCCCCGTGCGCGCCAGCAGTCCTCGGGCCATGCGCGCGCCAAGGCCGGTGTGCTGCATGGCAACCCCCAGGCACAGCCCGCCGAAGACCAGCCAGAAGGTGGCCGAATGGAATCCGGAGAATACCGTGGCCGCGGGGGCCGCGCGCAGCAGGATGGCCAGCAGGAAGAACAGCAGGGCCGTGAGGTATTCGGGAATGGCGGCGGTAACCCACAGGCCGATGGCACCCACGGCCAGTCCCACGGGCCGGGCGGCCTGCGGCGGCAGGGCCGCCGGGGGATAGAGAGCCAACAGGGCACCCGCAGCCACGCAGGCCAGGGCGATGACGTGGCGGGGTGAACGCGCCAGTGCGTCGAGCGCGGTCGGGGCCGTGCGCGCGGGGGGCAACGGGCGCGGCGAAGGATCGCCGGGAGCGGGGGAAGCGGTGGACATGACGGAGTGGCCTCGAACTGGTCGCGCTGGTCTCCCCTGCGTAGCACGGTGGGTCTGGTTGAACAACCCAGGCCGGGCCAATGCGGGTTCAGTCCAGGCCGTGCAGGACGGAGTGGGGGGAGGGGGGCTGGCTGGCGCGCCAGAACGGGCATGGCGGACGGTGCGTGGCGGGCACGCCGTGCTGTCAGTCCGGCAGCCGCGTGCGCAGCAGGTGCAGGGTGCGCATGGTGGTGTCCAGGTCGGCGTCGGGAATGCCGTCGTACAGTTCGTCGCGCACGGCAACGCCCTCGGCAATGACGCGCTGGGCCAGCGGCGCCCCGGCTTCCGTCAGTTCCAGCAGGTTGGCGCGGCGGTCCTGCGGGTTCTGGATGCGCCGGACGAGCCCTTCCGCCTCCAACTTGTCCACCTGACGGACAAGGGACGACCCTTCGATGCCGATGTGCCGGGCCAACTGGATTTGCGTCAGTGAGCCGCGCACCGCCAGCGACCACAACACGCCGCCGGTGGCCAGGGAAAGGCCCAGCGGCTTCAGCCGTTGGTCCAGGCGCATCCGCCAGGCCCGGTTCAGTTCGGTGAGCAGCCAGGGCAGCCGGTGCGAGGTGCGCACGCCGGGCAGAGGGGCGTCATGGGGGTAGACGGGGGTTTTGGGCATGGCGCTCCCGTTGCGGAATGTTCGGATGATCCTCTTTGCCTATGCGGCGGCCCCGCGCGCTGTCAATCTCGCGGGGCCGCCAGGGGTGCACGTCGCCGTTGGTGCCGCGTCCTTCACATGGATCGAGGGGAAGTGGCGCGGGCAGGGCGCGACATCGCGCTAGAAGCCGTAGCGCAGACGCAGGAACAGGGCGGGGGCGTCGTCCAGGTCGTAGGTGTCCCGTTCGTCGCCGTCGGAATTGTAGACGCGCATTTCCCGGCGGGTCAGGTATTCCGCGCCCACGGTCAGGGTAAGGTCGTCGAGCGGGGTGATGTCGATATAGCCGCCCAGCGTCAGGGACGAGGTCTTCATGTAGCCTTCGCGCTCGACGGGGCTGTCGTCGGCCAGGCGGTAGGTGTCGCCTTCCATCCGGCCACCCGCGCGGAAGGAAAACATGTCGGAGGAGCGGTAGCGCAGCATGGTTTCCGGAATGCCCACCGTGGCCGAAAAGCCCAGGTCGTGCTGGTTGCCCCAGTCTGCGGCGGCCACGGGCAGCAGGCGCGTGCCCACGGGATGGAGCGACGCCGCAACCCCGCCGCGCAGGCGCACGCCGCCCACGGCCCAGGTAAGCCCGGCCGAGCCGGAAATGCCCCAGGCGTCGTCCATTTCCTCTTCCCATCCGGCGGTCAGGCCCGCCCCGGCGAACCAGCCAAGACCGCCGAAGCCCAACTGTTCGGACATGTCGGCGCGCAGGCGGAGCATGTGCAACTGTTCCCACGGATCGGAACCGTTGCCGAAGGGCAGGCTGGCGGTGTCGGACCAGTCGTAGCGGCGGTTCAGGTAGTCGATGCCGAACCAGCGGTAGCGCAGGCTGGCCCCGGCTTCGGTAACGGCCACCGAGCCGCCGTCGTCCATGTCCGCCTCGCCCACGGTGCGGCCCGTGACGGTGGCGGTGAAATCCTTGTCTTCGGCATGGGCATGGGCGGCAAGGCCCAGCAGCAGGGCGGCGCACAGCAGCAGGGCGGCGGATTGTACGAGGTGGGCGCCACGGTGGGCGCGGTGCGGGAGAATGCGGATCATGTGCGGTTCCTGAGGGCGCGCTGGCGCGCCGTGTTGCGGGTAGGAGGAAGCGGAGGATCGGCGGGTGCCGAAGCAAGGGGGAGCAACTGCCGCGTAACAGCGGACTGGGGCGGGCACGTCGGGCACGATACACGCGGCGTACGCGGTGCATGGTCCGTGCGGCAGGATATGATTGCCGTGTATATTATTACGTTGCTAATGATATGCAGATGAATAAACCCGGCCGCCGCGCAACGCAAGCATTTTCGCATGCGCTGCGCAGCCAGCAGGCGGAAGCGGGCGGGGCGGCGTTGTCGGGGGCACGCAGACAGGCCGGAGGAGGTCAGGAGGCAGGCGTCATGCCTTGGAGGCGCGCGCCATCCGGTGTTCGCGCGCCGCCCGGACCATGGCGGGTGCCCAGTGGGGCACGGCGGGCGCGAAGATGTGAGTGTAGGCGGCCAGGGTATTGCGGAGCAGCAGGCCGTCGCGGCCATCGCCCATGCCGGTGACATGGCCGGACTGGGCCGTGAGCCGCAGGGCGCTGGGTACGGAGGGAGCGCCCCCGGATGCCTCGGATGCCCCGGATGCCCCGGATGTCCCGGATGGGGCGTCGCAGGGCACGCAGCGCGAATAGTGGAATTCGTGCCCGCGAAAGGTGGCGCCTACAGGATGGAAGGGGTTTTCGAGCACGGCGGCGGCGTCCACGTAGCCGAGACCCTGGGGCTTTGGGTGGAACACGGTGCGCACCGGAAAGATGTCCGCCATGGGGTGCTCGATGCCGTCCATGACGATGGACCGACCGAGCACCATGAACCCGCCGCATTCGGCGTAGATGGGCAGGCCCGATTCGGAAAGGGCGCGCAGCCGATCCAAGGCCGGCCGGTTGGCGGACAGCGGGGCGGCCAGGGTTTCCGGAAAGCCGCCGCCAAGGTACAGGCCGTCCAGTTGCGGCCACTCCGCGTCGTCGAGCAGCGAAAGGCGTACCAGTTCCGCCCCGGCATGGCGCAGGGCCAGCAGGTTTTCATGGTAGTAGAACCACAGGGCCGCATCGTGCACATAGCCGATGCGCGGGCGGAGGGGGGGCGCCGCATGGGGAACGTCGGTGCCCTGATCGGCGTTGGCCGGGGTTGGGCCTTCCGGCGCGGCATGCGCCGCACCGGGCAGCAGCGACCACAGGTTGGCCACCGGACCCTGCGGTGGGGGTGCGGCACAGGCCACCTGGCGCAGCCGGTGCAGGTCCACGTGTTCGGCCATGATGTCCGCCACCCGGTCCAGCCCGGCCACGCATGCCTCGTGCTCCATGCCGGAAACGAGGCCCATGTGCCGTTCGGGGATGGGATTGTCGGCAATCTTGGGCAGTATGCCCAACACCGGCACGTCGGTGTAATGCTCGATGGTTTCGCGCAGCACGCCGCGGTGGCGCGGCCCCGCCGTTCGGTTCAGGATTACCCCGGCGATGTGCACGCCCTGCTCGAAGTGGCGCAGGCCGGACACGATGGCCGCCGCCGTGCGGGTCATCTTGGTGCAGTCCATCACCACAACCACCGGCGCCCCGAGGATGCGCGCAAGTTCCGCCGTGGAGCTGCTGCCGGACAGGTCGCGCCCGTCGAACAGCCCCCGGTTGCCTTCGATGACGGCGAGGTCATAGGGAACGGACGGGCCAGGCAGGCCGGGCTGTTCGCCCCATGACGGGCCGGGCGCGGCGTCGGTCCTGGCGCCATCGCCCGCCAGCCCGCACTGCGTCCAGAACAGTGAGCGCAGCATGGGCGCATCGAGAAAGTAGGGGTCCAGGTTGGTGGCGGGGTGCCCGGCGGCCAGGGCCAGCCACCAGGCGTCGATGTAGTCCGGGCCCTTCTTGCAGGGCTTTACCGCAAGGCCGGAGCGCGCAAGGGCGCGTACCACGCCGAGCGATACCAGCGTCTTGCCGGAGCCGCCGGAAAGCCCGGCGATGACGATGCGCGGAAGGTTCATGCAATGATGCCGAAGGGCCCGGCCAGGGTGGCGGGTGACGAAAGTGGCTGCCGCGCGCGGCGCGCATGGCGGGCGTGCATGCGAAAAGAGCGTATGAACCTTGCAGTCCATACGCCTTTTCGGAAAAACAGTTCCCCGGCGTGGAGAACTACTATTCGCCCTCGGCCCCGGCCTGCTTGCCGGCGCCCTTGAGGCCGTACATGGTGGTGCTGCCGGAGGACCAGTATTCCAGAACTTCGGCGTTCACCAGCGCGGTGAGGATCTTCTTCACGTCGCGCGGGCCCTTGTCGGGGAACAGGTCGAGAAAGTCGTTGAAGTAGAACTTGCTCTTCGAGCCGGCCTTGGACTGCAGGAATTCCACGACCTTGTTCTTGGCTTCTTCCATGGATAGCCCCTTTGGTTATCCGGGGACGGCAAACCCGCCCCCGGAATGTGGTTGCCGTCCGGCTTAGAACTTGAACTGGGTGCTCTGACGCCAGGTGTAGTAGGCCGGATCGCGGAAGTCGTCGATGAGGTGGTGGGTGAACTCGAGGCCGGTCAGCTTGAAGAAGCTTTCCCAGCCGATGCGCTCGGCCCATTCGCCCAGACGTTCGTACTTGTTCGCGTTGGCGGCGTACACCTCGATGATGTGCTTGATCTTCGCGGTCAGCGAGGGCCAGCGCGGCATTTCGTTCGGGATGTAGGCCACGACGACCTTCGAGAACTTGGGCATGGAGATGCGGTTGGAAACCTTGCCGCCCACCATGATCACGCAGCCGTCGCCTTCGCCATCGGAGATGGGCAGGGCGGGGCACATGGTGTAGCAGTTACCGCAGTACATGCAGCGGTCGTTCTTGATGGCGATGGAGTTCAGCTTCTTTTCGCCGACTTCCACCTTGGTGGGACGCACGGCGGCGGTGGGGCAGGCGGAAACGGCCAGCGGGATTTCGCACAGCTGGTCGGTCCATTCGTGGTCGATCATCGGGGGCTTGCGGTGGATGCCCACCACGCCGATGTCGGAGCAGTGCACCGCGCCGCACATGTTGATGCAGCAGGCCAGCGAGATGCGGACCGGGGCGGGCAGACGCATGGACTGGAAGTCGGTGAAGACTTCATCCATGATCGCCTTGACCGGGCCGGAAGCGTCGGTGGCGGGGGTGTGGCAGTGCACCCAGCCCTGGGTGTGCACGATGTTGGACACACCGGCGCCGGTGCCGCCGATGGGGAACTTGTTGGAGCCGCCGGCGAACTTGCGCGAGGACAGGTCTTCCTTCAGCGCCTTCAGGCCCGCTTCGGTGTCGACCATGAACTCGACGTTGTTGCGGGTGGTGAAGCGCAGGAAGCCGCCGCAGTGCTTGTCGGCGATGTCGCACATCTCGCGGATGTGGGTGATCGACATCAGGCGCGCGGCACCGATGCGCACGGTGTACACCTTGTCGCCGGATTCGGCGACGTGCATGAGCACGCCGGGTTCCAGGATTTCATGGTACAGCCACTTCCCGAAGTTCTTGGCGATGAACGGGGGGAAGAAGGAGTCGTGCTTGCGGGGGCCGATGTCCGTGATACGGTTTTCCATCGGCTTTTCGGGATTGTACCCGGAAGAGATGAATGCCATGATGTGCTACCCCTCTTCTTATCTCTGGTGTCTCTTGCGGTATTCCGTGATGTCGCGATCCCAGCCGCCGGGCACTTCTTCTTCCTTGAAGAAGATGTACGGGTTGGAGCGGGGCTCCTTCACGTGTTGCGCCACGGGGTCGATCTCGGTCACCTCGAGCAGCTTCTGGAAGCTGAGGCGCTTGATGGTCTCGCCCAGACGCTCGCGGTTCTTGCCTTCTTCCATCCACCAGTCCCAGATCTTTTCGACGACACCCTTGATTTCGTCGAACGGCTCGCTGGCGTCCACGAAGGGAACCAGCAGCGAACCCATCTGGGCGCCGTCGAGGACGGGCGCCTTGGCGCCGACCAGGATGGACGCGCCGCGTTCGTCACCGATGCGCAGGGCGCGGGGCATGGTGTTGATGCAGTGCATGCAGCGCACGCACTCGCTGGTCTTGATGGACAGGGCGGAGCCGTTCCAGGAGATGCACTTGGAGGGGCAGCGTTCCACCACTTCGGCCACGATGTCGAACTTGCCCCAGTCGCGGCCCGAGTGGGCGCCGGCGTTGGGCTTCAGTTCGCCACCGACGTAGGCCTTGACGGCGGCCTGGTCGATCTTGATGTCGTCCTTCCAGGTACCGATGACCGAGAAGTCGGAGCGGGCGATGGAGGCGACGCAGCCGTTGGGGCAGCCGTCGAACTTGAACTTGAACTTGTAGGGGAACGCCGGGCGGTGCAGTTCGTCCTGGTATTCCATGGTCAGCGCGTAGCAGCAGGCCTGCGTGTCGTAGCAGGCGTATTCGCAGCGCGACATGCCAAGGCAGGATTCGGGCGTACGCAGGTTGGAGCCCGAGCCGCCAAGGTCGGTGTTCATCTTGTGGGTCAGTTCGAAGAACAGTTCTTCAAGCTGCGGGGTCTGGGTGCCAAGCAGCACGATGTCGCCGGTGGAGCCGTGCATGTTGGTCAGGCCGGAGCCGCGCAGGTCCCACAGGTCGCAGAGCTGGCGCAGGTAGTCGGTGTGGTAGTACTTCGCCGCGGGCTGGTTCACGCGCACGGTGTGGAAGTGCGCCACGCCGGGGAACTGTTCGGGCTGGTCACAGTAACGGCCGATGACGCCGCCGCCGTAACCGAACACGCCCACGATGCCGCCGTGCTTCCAGTGGGTTTCACCCTCGTTGTAGGACAGCTCGAGCACGCCAAGCAGGTCTTCGGGGCAGTCCACCGGGATCTGGTAGTCCAGACCCTTGGGGTTGGCAGCCCGGTAAGCAGCTTCCTGCTTGATGTCGGACACGAAGCTGGGCCAGGGCCCGGATTCGAGCTGGTCCAACTTGGGGGTTGCATGTTTCGCCATTGCCTTACCTCCACATTGGTTTGTTGAAGTTCTGGACTCTCAACAGACACGCCCATCGCCCCTGGGGCGCAACAGGACGGCGTCTTCCGGAGGTAAGGGCATCGGTCGGCGCGGCCCTTGCACCCGGAAAACTCGTGATTTTTTGGACAAAGTAACGTCATTCCTAAAAGGATTCCGGCGCGTTGTCAAGCCCCGACGCGGGCCGCCGCACCGCCCCGCCACGGGGCAGGGCGCAGGCAAGGCCTTGTCGGGATTGCCGAAACGATGCAGGCGGCGGCGTGTCGGTGGCGCCGTGCGTCCCGAATCGTTCCGGTGCCCGCCGCGCTTTCACGCGGGGACGGGGCATGGCAGTCTCCCCGTCGGACATCCTGGTGCCGCCGTACAAGGGGCGGGCGACACTTCCTTGCTTGTAGCCCACCATCCGGGGAATGACAACAGCTTGCGTGCATCGGCGGGATAGGGCATTGACCGTATGCCCGCACCCGGCCACGGCGGCGGGCGCCATTCGCAGCCCGTGTGTTCAGGAGTGCCCATGCAGGACGATCTTGGCCTTTACTATTACCCCGATCCCAATGACAAACGCACCCGCGTCTACGTGCGTTCCAACGCCGGCAGCGTGGAATTTCGCCTGTGGCGTGCCGACCGGCCCGAAGTGTGGGAACGCCACGAGTGGGTGCCGCTGGAAATCATCCGTCATGCCGCGGGGGTGTACCGCGACATGGGGCGCGATGCCGACCCCCTGAAGCTGTACGACGAATCCGTGGCGCGAGCCCTGCTGAAGGCGAACTGACGCAGGTTGTTTGCCCAAGGGCATTCGCCGGAAACCTGGTGACGAAGGCCGCCCGGATTCCGCGAGGGCGGTGCTCGTGAATTCCGGAGCAAGTCCGCCCGTGAACGGGGGAGGTATTGCCGGAGGGCCGCATGCACGAAGTCAGTCTTGGGGCCACCCTGCGCGACTACCTGACCGGGCAGGACGTGGACCACACCACCTACGAGGATTTGCGGCAGGCGCTGGCGCGGCTGCTGGTGGAGGAACTGGGCCACCCGCGCGGGCTGGTGGAGCCGCGCGTGCGGGTGCGATTCGACGTGCCGCCTGCTTCTGCGAATGCCTCGTCGCCTCTGGTGCCGCCAACCCCCGAAGCTCCTCGGAGTTTCGAAGGTGCCGACCGCCCCGCCGATCTCGCCGATCTCGCCGATCCTGCCGATCCTGCCGCCCCCGCCCCTTCGGATGACCCCGACGAAGGCTGTCGCGTGGTGGACCTGACCCTGCGCGACGATGACGGCACGCCGCTGTGCATCGTGCTGTTCTGCCCCGGCGCGCCGGGCACCTACGCCCGCGAAAGCGTGGCGGCGGCCCGGCTGTTTCCCGGCGGCCCCGCGCCGCTGGTGGCCGTGACCGATACGCGCGACGCCCTGCTTGTCGCCGCCGTGGATGGCGCGGTGCTGGGCGAGGGCATGCGGGCGCTGCCCAAGCGGGATGCATTGCGGCGGCTGGCGGCGGAACATCCGTGTCCGCCGCTGACGCCGGAACGCGCGGCGGGAGAGCGGCGCATACTGGGGGCGTACACGGCGTTCCTGAAGCGGTGCTGCGGCGAGGATGTGTGTTTGTTGTAGCCTGGCGGCGGGGTGCGTGGGAGAGGAGAGGGGAGGTAGTGCCCTGATGGACACGGCTTCTACGAAGACACGCCAGCCCTTTTGATTGCCTCCGATTTCGTTATGCCTCCGGCGGGAGGCAAAAGAGGTGTCGCGCGCTGCTAGGTGCGGCCTCCACGAAGACAGTCCTGCCCTTTTGACCACCTTCGATTTCGTTATGCCTCCGGCGGGCGGGGGGTGTTGTAACGAACACCCCCTGCACCCCCGCGTTCCAGGGGCTCCGCCCCTTGGAACCCCGAGTTGTCCTGCACCGCATTCCCGTGCCGGGCAGCTTCCCTTCGGCGCCAGGCGCCTCCGGGTGATCTGCCCGGCGGAATGCGATGTGCACGAAGCTCTCGCTACCTCCATCCCGCTTGGGCGCCTTGCCCACACCCCCGTTGCGACGCATGTGCCGCCGCCAAGGCCCGGCGTCATACGCTTCTACGCGCGACACCTTTCCTTTGAGCAGCATGGGAATGCCTTGGGCGCGGGGCGTATCCTGCATCGCATTCCCGTGCTGGCCAGCTTCCCTTCGGCGCAAGACGCCTCCGGGCGATCTGCCGCCGGTGACGCCAATACGCACGAAGCTCCCATTACCTCAATAACGCACGGGTGCCTTGCCCACACCCCCGTTGCGACGCATGTGCCGCCGCCAAGGCTCGGCGTCACACGCTTCTACGCACGACACCTTTCCTTTGAGCAGCATGGGAATGCCTTGGGCGCGGGGCGTATCCTGCACCGCATTCCCGTGCTGGCCAGCTTCCCTTCGGCGCAAGACGCCTCCGGGCGATCTGCCGCCGGTGACGCCAATACGCACGAAGCTCTCGCTACCTCCATCCCGCTTGGGCGTTTTGCCCACGCCTCCGTCGCGACGCATGTGCCGCCGCCAAGGCCCGGCGTCACACGCTTCTACGCACGAGATGTTTCCGTTGGACAATAATAGCGCACTGTTTCCAATGTTCGGCCTGTTGTGCTGGCTCGAACAGCGGACCTCTTTGTCTGTTGTATTCCCCGCGACCGGGCGACTTCAAACGTAACCTTGGTGCGGCGATACGCGTCCGCAGCCGGAGATCGCCGTCGAGGCTTTGCGAGGGGAAGCTCCGGAGTCGCGGATGCGCGCCGCAGGCGAACCGAGGGGAAAGGCACCCTCGCCACGCCGTAGCGACGAGAGATTTGCGCACATTCGCGTTCCCGTCGGCAGATCACCCGAAGGCGCTTTGGCCGAGGGTAGCTGCCGACGGAAAGAACGCGGTGCATGATGTGTGGGGGTAAAGGCACCCATGCATCACAAAAGCGACGGGAGCTTCGCGCACATCGCATTCCCGTCGCCAGATCGCCCGGAGGCGCTCAGCGCCGAAGGGAAGCTGGCGGCGAAAGGAATGCGGTGCGAGATACGTCGGGGGGCCAGGGGGCAGGGCCCCCGGAGCGCGGGGGTACAGGGGGCCGCCGCTTAGCGGCCCCCTGTCCGTCGGAGACATAACGAAATCGACAGGCATCAAGAGGACTGGCGTGTCTTCGTAGAGGCCGCACCCAACAGGGCACTGGCTCTCCACCTGTCGGAGACATAACGAAATCGAGAGGCATCAAAGGGGCTGGCATGTCTACGTAGAGGCCGCGTCCGCAAACGCGATAGTCCACCAGCTACGCCCTGTTCGTAATGAACACCCCGCACGTCACCAGCGCGGCCCCCAGCAGCAGCGACACGGGCAGCGCCTCGCCCAGCATGGCCCAGGCACACACGATGGCCGTCAGGGGCACGAAGTTGATGAACACTCCGGCCCGCCCGGCGCCTATCTCCTTCACCGCCTCGTAGAACCAGGTGAACCCCAGCACGGTGCCGAACACGCCAAGGTACGCCGCAGAGACCCACAGGGCGGCAGGATACTCCGGCAGTGCCGTCCACAGCCCCTCGTTCAGGGCGAAGGGCAGCAGCATCACCGCGCCCACCGCGCACGACCAGGTCACCGCCGCCAGCGGCGACAGCGCGCGCATGACCACCTTGCCCAGCAGCGAATACGCGGCCCAACTGGCCAGACAGCCCAGCAGCGCCACGTCACCCCACGACAGGGCCGATGAGAACAGCGTCAGCGGGTTGCCCCGGGTGATGGCGATGACCGCGCCGCTCACGGACAGCAGGATGCCCGCCAGCTTGCGGCGCGACAGCGGCTCGCCCAGGAACAGCGCGGCGCCCACGGCGATGGCGATGGGATTGTTGGTGACGATCACCGCCGCCCGGCTGGCGGGCACGGTGGCAAGCCCGGTGAAGAACAGGGCGTTGTAGGCGAATACACCGGTTGCGCCCAGCAGCAGCACCCCGGCCCAGCCGTGCATGCCCGGCGATGTCAGGCGCGGCAGCGCGCCCTCGCGGCGGCGCACGTGCCAGAACAGCAGTCCGGTGGCTATGGCAAAGCGCAGAAAGGCTGCGGAAAAGGGACCGGCGTGGGCGGCGGCGATGCGCCCGGCAACAAAGGTGCCGCCCCAGAACACGGTGGCCAGCATCAGCTTGGCATACAGCAACATGAACGACTCCCGCGTGCAGGAAAAGGCGCGGCGGCGCGGGCGCACGATGCGCGGGGCTCGTCGCGGGAAGGGCGAAAAAAATAATGCTGCAACACTGTGCCCACGTACTGTGGCGTAACAGCATGTTGCCGTAGTATCGCCTCGTAACATGCCGGGATTGCGGCACGTTGACACGTGCGGCGATATACGGGAAAAACACGGTACTGTCGAGGTGCCACCCCCAAGGTTTGCCCGGCAGCCCGTTGCACGACGGGACATACCGAAAGTTGCCCCAGAGCCGTGTCCTTGCGCCGGGCAGGACACGACCCGCCACGACCTTCCGTGGCACGCAACCACAGGAGGCCCATGACCCGACGCCACCCCCTACGATACCTGACGACCATCCTGATGCTCTGTGCGCTGCTTCCCGCGCCGCTGCCCGCGGCGGCCAGCGAGGCACCCGCCAAGCGCGGCCGCGCCTCGTGGTACAGCGACGACCTGCACGGCAAGAAGACCGCCAGCGGCGAAAGCTACGACATGAACGCCCTGACGGCCGCGCACAAGACCCTGCCCCTCGGCACGGTGGTCCGCGTGACCAACCTTTCCAATGGTCGTTCCGTGCTGGTCACGGTGAATGACCGGGGCCCCTATCGCGGCAACCGCGACATCGACGTCTCCTACTCCGCCGCGAAGCAGCTGGGCATCGTCAAGCCCGGCAGCGCCGCCGTGCGCATCGAGGTGCTGGGTGACGCCAAGGGCCGTCCCCTGGACCCCGACAGCGCCTATTTCGTCCGCATCAGGTCGTACGCCAGCAAGGCCGAAGCCGAACGGCTGGTCCGCAGGCTCGAACGCGAAGGCGAAGCGGCCGCGCGCGTCCGCGCGCGCACGGAAAACGGCCGCAAGCGCTGGATGGTCTGCGTGGGCCCCTTCCGCGACTTCGACGACGCACGCGCCCTGCGCCGCCACCTGATGCAGCGCCACGCCGACATCGACATCGTGGCCGACCGCGCCCGAGACTGACCGTCCCCCGCCGTCCCCCGCCGTCCCCCGCTGTCCGGCAGCCCGCTCGCATCGACGTGAGGGCATTCTTCCGGCGCGCCCGTACCGCCCGGCGGCCCGAAAAGGGCCGCCCTGCCACACGTTCCGGCACCTTTTCCGCCCCGCGCCAGCGGGCATGATCGCATGCCCCCTGCATGCACGAGCCGGGCGGCAATGCCGACTGCCGCCCTCCTCCCGCTTCGCGTATCCGCAAGCGGTCGCAGGCTTCGGCCATGCGCCTCCCCGTGTGCCGCAAGAGCGCATCACCATCGGGCCGTCACTACCCGACGTGATGCGGACATTTTTTTTGTGGATAATTTCCCCGCTGCTTGGCAATCTGGAATGCAACATATCGCCAACCCCATCAGCGCAAGCCACAGGAAACAGCCGTCCCATGCTCCATCGGCCCCCCCGCATTCTGACCATCGACGACGACGTCAACGTCCGCTCGAATCTGGTCGCCTATCTCGAGGACAGCGGCTTTGACGTGATCGAGGCGGAAAACGGCCGCCGCGGACTCGAGGCGTTCACCGAAAGCGCGCCCGACCTCGTGCTGGTGGACCTGCGCATGCCCGTCATGGGCGGCATGGAAGTGCTGGAACGCCTGCGCGAGGACGCCCCCGAGGTGCCCGTCATCGTGGTGTCGGGGGTGGGCGTGCTGGAAGAGGCGGTGGAGGCGCTGCGCCACGGTGCGTGGGACTACGTGACCAAGCCGGTCACCGACATGCGCGTGCTGGAGCACGCCGTGAACAAGGCGCTGGAGCGCGCCCGCCTGCTGGAGGAACGCAAGCGCTACCGCGAGCACCTCGAGCAGGAGGTGCAGGAACGTACCCGCGAGCTGCGCGAGACCAACGAGCGCCTGGTGGAATACCAGGCCCTGCTGCAAGAGAAAAACCAGTTCCTCGAGGCCCTGGTGGAGGGCATGCCCAACCCGGTGTTCTACAAGACGCTGGAAGGCACCTACATCGGCTGCAACCGCGCCTTCAGCCGTCTGATCGGGCGTGCCCCCGAAGACATCGTGGGCCGCTCGGTGCACGAGATACTGCCGCAGGAACTGGCCTGCCGCGTCGAGGAATCCGGGCGGCGGCTGGATGCCGGGGACGATGACGGCGCGGGCTACTCGTGCATGATCGACCTGCGCGACGCCTCGGGCGAGGATCGGGTGCTGGTGCTGTACAAGAGCTATTTTCGCGACCGCACCGGCCAGCGCGCGGGCGAGGTGGGCACCTTCCTCGACGTCAGCGAGCTGAAGCGCAAGGAAGCGCAGATCGTCCACCAGGCCACCCACGACGAGCTGACCGGACTGCCCAACCGCATGGGGCTGCGCCAGCGCATGGAGGCCCACGCCCTCGCGGGCGGGCCGGATGCCCGGCTGGCGGTGCTGTACCTGGACATGGACAATTTCAAGACCGTCAACGACAGCCTGGGCCATGCCGTGGGCGACGAACTGCTGCGTGCCGTGGCGGGGCGCCTGGTGGGCATGGCCCCCCGGCGCGACATGGTGGCGCGCCTTGGCGGCGACGAATTCGTGATGCTGCTGCCGCTGTCCCGGGCCGACATGGGCGAGGGTGACGGAGAGGTGGCAGAGACCGAATCGACACGCATCCAGGAAGCGTTCACCCGGCCTTTCAACGCCGCCGATCACGAACTGTACGTGATGCCGTCCATCGGCATCAGCGTTTCGCCCGACGACGGACGCGACCCGGCCACCCTGCTGAAGAACGCGGAAATCGCCATGTACCGCGCCAAGGAGCAGGGCGGCGCGCGTTTCCGCCGCTTCACACAGGCCATGAACGACGACGTGACCCGGCGCCTGGCCATCGAGAAGAGCATCCGCAAGGGGCTGGAGAACGACGAGTTCGTGGTGTTCTACCAGCCGCGCGTGGACATCATGACCGGGCAGGTCACCGGCATGGAGGCCCTGGTGCGCTGGGCCCGGCCCGACGGGACCATCGTGCCGCCTCTTGAATTCATTCCCGTGGCCGAAGACACCGGCCTCGTGGTGGCGCTGGGCGAACGGGTGCTGCGCGACGCGTGCATCCAGACCCGCCGTTGGACCGACGAGCTTGGCCCGCTGCGCATCGCCGTGAACATCTCGGCCCGGCAGTTCCAGCCGGACCTGCTGGACCGGGTGCAGGCGGCCCTGGCCGAATCGGGCCTGCCGCCTTCGCAACTGGAACTGGAAATCACCGAAACCACCATGATGCGCGACCTGCCCACCTCGGTGGCCATTCTGGAACGGCTGGCGGAGCAGGGCATCTCCATCGCCATCGACGACTTCGGCACCGGGCATTCCTCGCTGTACTACCTGAAGAATTTCCCCATCGACACCATCAAGATCGACCGGTCGTTCGTGCGCGACGTGCCCGGCGACGAAGGCGACGCCACCATCGTTTCCACCATCGTCACCATGGGGCGCAACCTGTCGCTGAACGTGGTGGCCGAAGGGGTGGAAACCGACGACCAGCTCGATTTCCTGCGCGCCCATGGCTGCCGCGAGGTGCAGGGCTACTACTACAGCAAGCCCCTGCCCGCTGGCGGGTTCGCGGACTGGATGCGAGCGGCCCTGTCCGGAGGGTCCGCAGGCAGCCGGAAGTAGGGGAAACCACGAGCGGCCCCGGCCGCGAGCCGCCGAAAATAAGGATGGCAGGGCGCGGCCCTGTCCGTAAGATCCGTGAGCAGCCAAGAACAAGGACGGCAGTGAGCGGCCCCGGCAACAGGAGCGGCGCCAACAAGACGGCAAACGGGGGCCGGATGCATGATGCATCCGGCCCCCGATTCATTGCGTATCCGGTGCCGTTGTCGACAGCCGTTACACCTGCCCGCGCCCCAGGCTGAGGGTCAACGGCGTGGAGCGCGTGGCCTGGCGGTAGCCGGAAAGGCGCTGCGACTCGCGGCGGGTCTGCTGCAACTGGTTGCGGATGTTGTCGTGCAGCCTCCGGGCCTCTTCGGTCAGGCGGCCTTGCAGGCACTGCAGGCGCAGCAGTTTGGCGCGCAGATCGCTCAGTGCCGCCGGGTCGCGGCGGCTCCAGGCCATCTCCACCAGTTCCGCCCGCTCGCGCGAGGCGGAGTCGGCGGCATCCACGTCACCGGCGGCAAGGGCACCCAGTTCGCGCTCGCCCAGTTGCAGGGCCATGTCGAGCAGGGAAAGGCTGTCGGCCATGGTTGCTACCCCTTGCTGGCCTGCCGGATGTCCTCGCGCAGGGCCTGGATGACCTTCTTCCAGTTTTCGCAGGCAGGCAGGAATTCGTATTCCAGCAGGTCGGCCAGCAGGATCCAGTCCTCGTTTTCGAGCACTTCGGTCATTTCGCCCAGCTGGTCGGAAAAACGTTCCACGCTGTCGCTGAAATCCTTGGTGGTACGCAACGAGAATTCGTTGCGCAGCACGCCGATCATGCCCATGAAGTCGCGGGTCACTTCCAGCAGGTCCTGGAACATGTCCAGCGCCTCGGCGTCGTCGGCCTGGCGGAACAGCCCGGCCACCTGGCGGGCGCCGTCGGTCATCACCTGCACCACCTTGTACAGTTCGCGGGTGATGTTCACGGCCATTTCGCCCACGGGCATGCTGCGGATCTCGACGGAGCGGATGTCGCGCTGCTCGATGTCCTCTGCCTGGTGGGGGTAGATTTCCGAAAACGCCTCGTCGTTGACGAGCACGTCGGTCACCACGCGGTTCTCGAGGTAGCTGCCCTCCATCACCTTGACGAGGATTTCTTCGAGATTCGCGAAGTTTTCCAGCTTGATATCGGCCTGGCGGCCATCGATAACGATCATGCGGTCTCCCTCCTGCATCCCGGCACCGGGAAAATTTGTCACGTCCGCCTGCGGTGAAGCAAGAAACGGACCATGACACAGGCGGCGTGCCCCGTCGGGGCACGCGCTGGCACCGCCCCACGCGGCAACCGGAAAGGGAAACTCAGGACGACGGGGAAAGATGGTCCAGCCAGACCCGCACCAGCCCGCGGTAGGCCGCCGCCAGGGCCAGCACGGAATCCAGCGAGCCGCCCGCCCCCTGCGATTCGCACAGCCACAGGTGTCCCAGCACGTTGAACAGCGTGCTGTTGTCCCACAGGGCCTGCACGCGGCTGACGGTACCGAGGAAGCGCGACTTGGCCATGTCCGAGGGCCGCACCCTGAGCAGGCCGCCCTGTTCGCCCATGAGGTGCAGCAGGGCGTCGGCCTGGCGCAGTTCGTCGGCGGCGCGGGCGCGCAGGGCCTGGGAAAGCACGCAGGGGCCGTGCGGAGGAAGAATGGACCGGGCAGGCCGGGCAGCCGCAGGATCGGCGGGTTGCATCCGGGGCAGGTCAAGAAACTGACGATGGAAATGGCGTTGCAGGCGTATCCAACGGGTGCGGTCTTCCGCCTCGTGGCCGGACAGCGAGGCAAGGTCCATGAACCCGCGTCCGGGCATGACGAGGTCCGGGGAATCCCCGGTCACGCGCTCCGCATCCGCCTCGCGCTGGGTGCGCCATACCCGCGCCTCGCGCGGGGAGTCCGGTGCTGCGCCCGAGGTGGCGCCCGATGTGGCATCCGGCTGCGGCCACTGGCCGGTGGTCAGATGGGTATGGGCCAAACCGAACGCGGTGTCGGCGGAAATGACCCGGCGGCAGCGTTCGCCGTGCGGGCAGGGTGCGCCGAACGGGCAGGGGTGGCAGTCCAGCGCGGGTTCGAGGCAGCAGCAGTCCTGGCGGTAGGGGCCGGTGTCCCACGGCTGGGCCGTGGCCAGAAAGATGGCCAGCACCGGCACGTCCAGTCCGGCGGCCAGATGCATGGTGCCGGTGTCGTTGGTGACCAGCATGCGCATGTGGCGCAGGGTGGCGGCCAGTTGTGGCAGGCTGGTGGCGCCGATCAGGTCGATGCAGGGCACCGGCCCGGTTGCCCAGGCCCCGCCAACTCCGCCAGCCCCGGTACTTCCGGCGTCTTCCGCCAGCGCCGCGCGCAGCCGCTCGCCCAGCTTGCGCTCGCCTCCCGCGCCCAGCAGCACCGGCACCAGACGCAGTTCGCGCCACAGCCGGGCGGCCAGCGCCGCGAAGTGGGCCACGGGCCAGCGGCGTCGCTCTTCGCTGGCGCCAAGCTGCATGGCCACGTATCCGGCATGGTTCGTCGGCGCGGCCTGGGCCAGTCGCGCCCCGGCCTCGGCAAGGGCGTCCTGAGTGGGCGCGCGCAACCGGTACACCGGGTCCACATCGCCCACGCCCGCCGCCATGCGGAACAGGTCTACGAGGTTGAACGGACTGCATCCGCGCTGCCGGGTTGAGGCTTGCAGGAAGGCCGACCACGGGTCGGCGTTGACCCCGAAGCCGAACGGGTCCAGCCCGAAGCCGCGCAAGTCGCCCCCGGTCCCCTTGTCGCTCCCGTCACTCCCGTTGCCAGCCAGCAGCCGCCCCAGCAGGCGCCCGCCCAGCGTGGCCGTGAGGTTCAGCACCGCATCATGGGCATAGGCCCCGCGCAGCCGCTCGGCCCAGGTCATCAACCCCGCCGTGCAGGCCCGCCAGTCGCCGCCGGGCTGCACGCCCGCCAGCAACGCCGAGCCCGGCAGGGCGGCCACGTGGTCCACACCCTCCAACAGCGCCGCCGCCCCGGCGAAATTCTCCAGACACACCAACCCCACCCGGTGCCCCTGCGCACGCAGGCCATGCACCACCGGCTGCGTTTGCAGCAGGTCGCCGAAGCGGGTCAGGTTCACCAGCAGAAGGTTCATGGCGCATCCTTACCGTGAGCAGGTCCGAAAGGAAACGGGGGGAGGTGCGGACATCGGATTGGCGAAGCACGAGGGCCACGCACAGATCAGGCAGCTACCCCGGTGCCGATGGCATTTGCGCACGACAGGATTTTCGTTCTCCGGCAAGGAAGATGAGTCTTTTGCGAAGGGAGCGTACTCTTCTCGTACGTGACCGGAGCAAAAGGCGAAATCTGACGATGCCGGAGGACGAAAAGACGGAGTGCGCTAATCCGCGACCACAAAGTTGACCGCAAAATCACCCTTTAACTTCTCACGCATGCGCTCGGCCTCGCTCAGGGTGCTCCACGGACCCACCTGGACGCGCCAGAACCGGACCATGTCGGCCCAGTACATGCGGGCGTTCCAGCCCTGGCCTTGCAGGCGGGTCACCAGGCGGCTGGCGTTGTCCTTGTTGGAGAAGGCACCCACCTGCACATAGAAGCGACCGGTCATGTCGCCGTCCTGCAGGCCGGGCACGTCGCCCACGGATTCCACGCGCACTCGCGCGGTGCCGGGGCCCAGCATGCCGATCTGGTTGGCGGCGGTATTGGTCAGGTCGATGATCCGGTCGCCCACGAAGGGACCCCGGTCGTTGACGCGCACGGTGGTGGACCGGCCGTTCTGCAGGTTGGTCACCTTGACCACGGTGTTGAACGGCAGCAGCTTGTGCGCGGCGGTCAGCCCGTACATGTCGTAGATTTCGCCGTTGGCGGTCTTGCGGCCGTGAAAATCCTTGCCGTACCACGAGGCCACGCCCTCTTCCGAAAACCCGTGCGCCGAAAGCAGCGGATGGTAGGTCTTGCCCAGCACCGTATACGGCTTGGCGCGCGGCCCCTGAGGTTCACCCTTGGGGTACTTCACGGACTGGTCCGACGGCGGCGCGGAAATGCGACGCGGGCCGGAGCCGCAGCCCGCCACCAGCAATGCGGCGAGCAACAACAGCACGATGGGCACGATGGGTACGATGGAGAGGACAGGCAGAACGGGGAGGGACGGTGAGGAACAGGTCTGGCTGGGGCGAAGGTGCGGCATTAAGGCTCCGTCGGGTTGCGCCGGATACGGCGAGTACGGCGGCCATGAGCGAATCATGACGCAATCGGGCGGCAGCGGAAAACGGTCGTTCCGGATACGCACGGCATGCGGTCGTAGCGGGTCTGCGCAGCGGGTCTGGCACAGCAGGTTTTACGCAATCACCCAACCACTGTGCCCAACACAATCCACGGGACATGACATGCCAAGCACGGTGGGCACGACGCGCCGTGCGTTTTCCGGACTGTTACCGAAAACCGCCGCGTACGCAACTGCTTGCACATCCGCCTGCCACGCAACGCAGCAGGCAGTGGCGGGCACGGCGCAATGCCGTTTTGTCCGTACAGGTGCGGCGGGGCACTCCCCATGGGGCGTGGGCGCATGCCGTCGCAGCAGTCCTGCCTGGGCATGACACGGCGGGGATGCCCCCTCCGCTAAATCCAGGGCATCGGACCTGTCCCGCACTGCTCCCGACCCTGCTCCTGACGGGAGGCGCAGGTGCGCGCCGCAAACAAAAAAGGCCCGGAAGCGTTGCCGCCCCCGGGCCTTGCCAATCGGTCGCTAGTCGTCGGAATCGCCGTCCACCACGTCCTCGATGGCCTCGGCCTGGCGGAGCAGCTGTTCGATCTGGATGTCCGCGCCGATGACCCCGGTGATCTCGTCGTTGTCGTCGGTGACCGCCGTGGACACGGTAAGGATGAGCTGGCTGGTGAACTGCGACTGGTACACGTCGGTGATGTGCAGTTCGCCGGTCTGCATGGGGCGGATGAACCAGGCGCGGTTGGAGAAGTCGAAGCCCAGCGGCAGCTGGTCGTACTTCGACTTGTACGCCGGGTCGGTGATGGCGGCGGAGAGCAGCTTGCCCTCCTTGTCGGTGAGGTACAGGTACTGGATGAACGGGTACTCGCGCACGAAGTCGCGCATGCAGGGGTACTTGTCCTCGCCGCCAAGGCCGGTGATCTGGCATTCCTGGGCCAGCTTGATGATCAGGTGCGCCGAAAGTTCGCCCGCCAGCTTCTTGATCTGGTCGAATTCAGAGGCGAACAGCTCGGGCATGTAGCGCCGCACCAGGGCCTTCATTTCCTTGTTGGAGAAGGACGTGTTGCGGCCCTTTTCGTAGGCGTCCATGATCTTGGTGTAGATCTTGCCCACGGCGGGGTGCTTCTTGGACACGTGCCGGTCTTCGGCCAGGCCAAGGTACTGGTTGATCCAGTATGCGACGCCCGCGCGGCCCGACTTGTCGGTGATGATGATGGGCACCGGCCGGTTCAGGATCTTGCGCGTGTCGAAGATGTTGTAGATTTCCTCGTTCTTGGCCAGGCCGTCCACGTGGATGCCCGCGCTGGTGGCGTTGAAGTCCTTGCCCACGAACGGATAGTTGTCCGGAATGCGGTAATCCAGTTCCTTCTCGAAGTATTCGGCGATCTCGCTGATGACCCGGGTGTCGGCGGCGTCGTCGTCGCCGGTCAGCGAGATGTATTCGATCACCAGCGCTTCCAGCGGGGTGTTGCCGGTGCGCTCGCCAAAGCCCAGCAGGGTGCAGTTGACGCCGGAACAGCCATACAGCCACGCGGTGGCCCCGTTGATGAGCACCTTGTGGAAGTCGTTGTGGCCGTGCCATTCCAGCCACTGGCCGGGCACGCCGCCTTCGTCGGTCAGGGCGCGCACGATGCGCGGCACCGAGCGGGGCAGGGTGGCGCCGGGGTAGGGCACGCCGTAGCCCATGGTGTCGCACATGCGGATCTTGACCGGCTGGCCGCTCTGCTTCGAAAGGTCCATCAGCTTGCGCGCGAAGGGCAGGCAGAAGCCGTGGATGTCGGCGCGGGTGATGTCCTCGAAGTGGCAGCGCGGGGTGATGCCCCATTCCAGCGCCTGTTCCACCACGCGCAGGTAGTTTTCCATGGCCTTTTCGCGGTCCAGGCCCAGCTTGAGGTACAGGTGGTAGTCCGACACGCTGGTCAAGAGGCCCACTTCCTCGAACTCCATGTCCCGCGCGATCTTCAGGTCGTTGACGTTGGCCCGGATCCACCCGGTGACGTGGGGGAACTTGTATCCCTTGGCCCGGCAGGCCTCGATGGCCTTGCGGTCCTTCTCGGAGTACATGAAGAACTCCGAGGCGTGGATGAGCCCGCTGCGACCGCCAAGGCGGTGCAGCATGTCGTAGATGTGCACGATCTGCTTCACCGTATAGGGCGGGCGGGCCTGCTGGCCGTCGCGGAAGGTCGTGTCCGTGATGAACATCGGTTCCGCCGGGCGCGGCATCAGGAAGATGTCGTCGAACTCCACGCGGCTGATCTTGGAATAGGGAAAGATCTCGCGGTACAGTTCGGGGTCGTCGCGGTTCTCCAGCCGTACGCGGGAGGAGGCGCGGTTGAGATGCAGCAGGCTCATGGCTAGATGGCTCTCCTTCGGGGGGTCTGGTCGATACGCTGTTCCGCCTCGGCCACAAGGCGGTGCGCGCGCTGGCAGCCGGGCGCCAGGGCCACGGCGGCGTGCGCGGCGCGCAGGGCGTCTTCGGGCCTGCCGCCGTCAAGCAGGGATTCCCCCGCCTGGATGAACATGCGCTCCGGCTTGTCGCCGTACAATCCTTGCAGCAGCGGCCCGTACTCTTCGCCGAACACCGAGCGCACAAGCTCGTCGCGGTCGAACAGCAGCCGCGCCAGCAGCCTGTTGCCGCCGTGGGCGGCGTAGTACAGGCACATCAGCCTGCGGATGCGGCCAAGGATGTAGCGGATGCGCCGGATTTCGCGCTCCATGCTTTCCCGCGTCTGGGCCAGCATGGATGCGAGCGGCTCGACGATGGCCCGCAGTTCCTCCCCCATGTCCTGCTCGCGCAGGGCCCGGTACTGCGGCGCGTAGTGCTGGTGCTGGTAGGCGTCTTCCTTCAGCTTCACGCATTCGTGAAAGGCGTAGCCCACGGCCCAGTCCAGCATGGGCGCCACAGGGTCTTGCGCCGGGTCGTTGCGGAAGAGGTGGTGCGCGGTGTCTTTCAGACGCCAGAGCAGCCCCTTGTTCATCATTTCGCCCAGAAGGTCGCGCATGACGGGGAAGGATACGGCACCGGCCTCGTCGAAGCGGTGGAACTGCCCCTCGAGCACGACGCTCGCCATGCAGAAATCCCGCATGACGTCCCGTGCGAACTCGGCCAGATTGGCCTCTACCCAGCGTCTCGACATGGTGCGTGGTACTCCAAGCTGGGATGTATAGCGTGATTTGACAAGAACGGGAAGAGAGGGGTGGGGGGCGGGGGTGGGTAGGGGGGATGGGAGGTGTCGTGCTGTGACGGATACGGCCTCTACG
>JAITSV010000037.1 GCA_031287575.1 Desulfovibrio sp. | reverse complement strand
CGGCCCGCGCCGTCCTCCTGACCCGCGCCGGCATTGCCCGTGGCGTTGGCGCGCATGGCATCGGTGAAAATCCAGACGCGGTTGGTGAGGTAGCGGCTGTCACCTGCCGTCCACGCCGCGCTGCCGCTCTTGCACGCGGCGGGAATGATGCCGCGCGTGCCCGCTCTGTCCGTGAAGCACTGGACGTACAGGCTGTAGTCCGCTTCTCGCCGCACCTCCACGAAGGCGCACAGGGCGTGCTCATCCTCTTTGTCCATGCCCTTGGAGGTGGTGGGGATGGCCCCTTCTTCAAGAAGGTCGTGCGGTGCAAGGTGGAAGACGTTCATGGTGGCTCCGGCTGGTATTTGGGGGGAGGGGCCGCAAGCGACCTCGCTCCCGCTGGCTGGCATCATAACGAAAGAAGGGGCCGGACTGTGTCCAACCCCTTGAAATATGGCGGAGAGGGTGGGATTCGAACCCACGTACCGGCTACTAACCGATAACTCGATTTCGAGTCGAGCGCGTTACGGCCACTTCGCTACCTCTCCGCGTTGCCAACCGGGGCTTGCCCGTGGCGGAGTGACCTTTTAGGAAATTTCGGAAAGGAAAGCAAGCCCCCAAGGAGGGAATACGGAGTACAGCCTGCGGGATCTGTTCAGTCTACCTAGCCAGCATGGGAGACGCTTTTATGGTGAACCGAAACCGACGAGACGGAGAACTCCATCTGCGTTATCTCCTTATGGTAGTATGCAATACTGTACCAGTTTGGCCCGGTTGGTTTCGTGCGTCTACGCCTCGCCAATATCGGCGAGAATCGCCGCCAGCGGCACACCTGTGATTGTAAGGTAGATCAAAAGCTCGATAAATATGAAGCGTATGCAGGGACTTGGCGGCTTGCGCGAAGCCGTGTTCCACCTGCGCGTCGTATTTTTTGTAGACTTCGAGGGGTGGATCAAGCAGCGCCTGCCGGTTTCCTGAAACAGCAGGCAATTTCTGAAAAAATTGGGATTGGCCCGAAGGCAGGGTAAGCCAGCCAGTGATGCAAGCGCGTGGTTGACGTATGGTGAACGCATCTGCGAACTTAAAGATGTCGGGATGAAAACCAAAGTTACCTTGGAAAAGGTCGCGGGAGAATTAAACGACGGGAACGCCGAAAGGTACAGTCGAAAGTAGTTGCAGAAATTGCGCAAAAATTATCGAGTGGATCGTTCTAACAGCAACAACATATGCAGGGCACAATACGATGAGAAACGAAGCGCCAGAAATTAAACGATTCATCATTGATAGAGATCGACTTCCGGAGTTCTATCCCACGCACAGACATTTGGCGCAGTTCTGGGAATACCTTGGCAGGGCCATCGCAACATTTGGCTTCCTTGAAGAAGTCTTGGGAAAAGCTATCTTCGCATTCACCGCGACCCGCCGATACGACAGCACCGAAGAAGTCGGAGCCGCGTACGAAGCGTGGTTGCCGCAGTTACAGCATGCGCTTTCCGATCAGCTTTGCAATCTGGCGGAGAAATACGGGAAAGCCGTTCGTAACAACACGGATTCGACCATTTCAAACGTCGATGAACTTGTAAACGACATAAAAGAAGCAACGAAGCTTCGCAATGTGTTATGTCATGGGTCGTGGCGTATTCCCGATGGAGCGGGTAAGTCGTTGCCGTTGTTCGTCAATAAAAATAACGAGAAATTCGAAACAGCTATCGATGTCGAATTTCTATGTACTGTCCAACGCTACGTCGCCGAACTTGCTTGCGCCGTCATTGACTCAGTAACCCACATGGGATGGCAATTTCCAGGCAACGCGGGGCCGGGAAAAGCGATATGGCCTCAAGCCTAGCATACCATGCCACTAAATCCCCAAGTGGTGAAGGTGGGACAGTCAAGCGTCCTGCGCCCTACCTCCGCTCCCGGAAAAACTCCTGCAACAGCGCCCCGCACTCTGCCGCGCGCACGTGGCCCATGTGCCACACCCGGTGGTTGTGGAAGGGCTGGTCCAGCGCGTCCAGGCAGGAAGTGACGGCCCCGGCCTTCAGGTCGGGCGCGCCGTACACCACGCCCGCCACGCGGGCGTGTACCATGGCCCCGGCGCACATCAGGCAGGGTTCCAGCGTCACCACCAGCACGGCGCCGTCCAGCCGGTAGTTGCCGGTGTTGCGGCAGGCCTCGCGCAGGGCCACCATTTCCGCGTGGGCGGACGGGTCGTGCGTGGCCACGGGCGTGTTGTGCCCCATGCCGATGATGCGCCCCTGTCGGTCCACCACCACCGCGCCCACGGGCACCTCGCCTTGGTCTGCGGCCTTGCGGGCCTGTGCGATGGCGGCATCCATCAGCGCATCCCACGTCCAGCCGGGCGGGGCAGGGGGCACGGGGCCAGCCGGTCCGCGCAGGGCGTAGGGCGGCAGGATGAAGGCGTCGTCGGTCACGATATTGCTCCGAAAAATATCCGGCCCGGTTGCCGTCTGGTGGCCGGGCCGGTTTCTGTTGCGCCCTTGGCGTGCCAAAGACCCGCAAGCCCCGTCTACAGCGCCTGTGGAGTGTCGTCACGAGTAAGTCTCTTGCTCTCTGGCAAAAGACCGCTCGTGACGGCACCGCCTAAATGATCACGTGCTTCTTGATGTACGCCACCACCTGCTCGGGGGTGTCCAGCACGGTGAAGAGGTCCATTTCCTCTTCGCGGATGAAGTCGTACGACACCATCTTGTCGCGGATCCAGTCCAGCAGGCCGTTCCAGTAGTCGCTCTTGTACAGCACGATGGGAAAGGGCTTGATGCGGTGGGTCTGCGTCAGCACGAAGGCCTCGGTCAGTTCGTCCAGCGTGCCCACGCCGCCTGGCATGACCACGTAGGCCATGGCGTACTTGATGAACATCAGCTTGCGCACGAAGAAGTAGCGAAAGTCGCAACGCGTCTTCACGAACTGGTTGGCGCCCTGTTCCATGGGCAGGTGGATGTGCAGCCCCACGGATGTGCCGCCCGCGTCGGCTGCGCCCTTGTTGCCCGCTTCCATAAGGCCGGGGCCGCCGCCGGTGATCACGCCATATCCGGCCTCCACCAGCTTGCGGGCAATGGTTTCCGTTTCCGTGTACAGGGGATTGTCCGGCTTCACCCGCGCGGACCCGAAAATGGACACGCAGCGGTCCAGGTCGCTCAGGGTTTCGAAGCCGTCCACCAACTCGGCCATTATCTTGAAGAGCCGCCACGACTCCTTTATGGACAGGTTGTCAATCACGTACTGCTTGGAAGAACCCATTGCACACTCCTTGAGTTTTGCGCACTATACGGATTCCGGGCAGCCCGCGCAACGCCCGGAAATCGTTCTCGGGTTTGGCGTGCGGGGTGATTGGCCCCCGGATTCGCCGATTGTGCCGGATTCGCCGATTGCGCCAGACCGGCCGCTTGCCTCCAGACCGACCGCTTGCCTCCGGACTGGCGGATTTCCGGCCGGCGGATTTTCCCGACCCGGTGCCGTCCAGTCTCGCGGGGCAGGCGCGGCCCGTGAACTCCGCGCGGCGGCCACCCCCCGACGCGCCCGATACCCCCGGTACCCCCGACGCGCCCCGCGCATCGGCATCCACCCTAACGCAATCCCGACGCGTCCCACGCGTCCCCACAACTGGCGCTTCCGGCATCTCCGCATCGTACGCCATTCGCGCCCTTCACCACTCACCGGAACCAGAGGAACGGCATGAACATACAGTTTCTGGGAGCCGCGCAGACCGTCACCGGCTCGTGCTACATGCTGGAAGCCAACGGCACCCGCTTCGCCGTCGATTGCGGCATGCATCAGGGCAACTCCGAAATCGAAAAGCGCAACGTCGATACGGACATCTACCGCCCCGGCGACATCGCCTTCTTTCTCGTCACCCACGCCCACATCGACCACACCGGCCTTCTGCCGCGCATGACGCGCGAAGGCTTCAAGGGCGACATCTACTGCACCCCGCCCACGCGCGACCTGATGGACATCATGTTGCAGGATTCCGCGCACATCCAGGAAATGGAAGCGGAGTGGGAAACGCGCAAGCAAAGCCGTTTCGGCAGGCGCAAGCCGGTGGAGCCCCTGTACACCATGGCCGACGCCCAGAACGCCGTGCGCAGGCTGCGCCCCGTGGAATACAACGCCCCGTTCGAACCCGCGCCGGGCATCCGCGTCACCTACAAGGACGCCGGGCACATCCTGGGTTCCGCGTTCCTTGAAATAGAGGTGACGGAAAACGGCACCCCCACGCGGCTGGTGTTTTCCGGCGACCTGGGGCGGCCCAACCAGCTCATCGTCAACGACCCCGACCACCCCGCCCGCCCCGACTACCTGTTCATGGAATCCACTTACGGCGACCGCGACCACAAGGATTCCGAGAACAGCCGCGCCGAACTGGCGGAAGCCATCGCCTACAGCCACGGCCACGGCGAAAAGGTGATCATTCCCGCCTTCGCGGTGGAGCGCACCCAGCAGGTGCTGTATACCCTGCACATGCTGTGGCAGGACGGCAAACTGCCCGCCGACATGCCGGTGTACATCGACAGCCCGCTGGCCATCCGCGCCACGGAAATCTTTCGCAAGCACCCGCGCTTCTACGATGACGACCTGAAGGCGGCCTACGCGCGCGGCGAAGACCCGCTGTCCCTGCCCAACCTGCGCTACACCCTGAGCAGCCAGGAATCGCAGGCCCTCAACGGCATGAAGGGTTCGGCGGTGATCATTTCCGCCAGCGGCATGTGCAACGCCGGGCGCATCAAGCACCACCTGCGCCACAACCTGTGGCGGCAGGGGGCCTCCATCGTCTTCGTGGGCTATCAGGGCGTGGGCACGCCGGGCCGCAAGATCGTGGACGGCGCGCAGACCATCCGCCTGTTCAACGAAGACGTGGCGGTGAACGCCAAGGTGTTCACCATCGGCGGCTTTTCGGCCCACGCCGGGCAAAGCCATCTGCTCGACTGGGTGGGGGCCTTCCAGCACAAGGACATGGAAGTGTTTCTGGTGCACGGCGAAGAAAAGGCCCAGACCACCCTTTCGGAAAAGCTGCACGAGCGCTACGGTCTTACCGTGCACGTGCCCACCTACATGGAAGAGGTGACGCTGAAGCCGGGCCGCACCATGCTGACCGCGCCCGACGAAAGCCGGGCCCACCCGCGCGTGGACTGGGAATTCCTGCTGGGCGACACCGAGGCCAAGGTGGCCATGCTGCGCCAGCGTCTGGCCGGGGTGGAAAAGCGCCCGTGGGTGGAACAGGTGGACATCCGCGACCGGATGGCCGACCTGAACCGGGAGATTTTGAGCCTGCTGTCGCAGGTGTAGATTCAAAATTGTCTTTTTGCCCGTTGGCATCGTCAAACTTCGCCTGCCATTTCGGGCGAATACGAGAAGAGTATGCTCCCTCATGGCAGGCTCGTTTTCCTTGCCAACGGGCAAAAATCCTAATTTTGAAACAGTACCTCAGCCTAAGTTTGTAATGTTTCAGGAGAGATATGCGTATCATCGCAGGTGAATACGGCGGCCGCGTGCTGAAGACGGCCGAAGGGCCGGGCTACCGGCCCGCCATGAGCAGGGTGCGCGAAGCGCTCTTCTCCATGCTGGAGTCGCGCGGGGTGGTCTGGCCCGGCTTGCGCGTGCTGGACCTGTTCGCGGGCAGCGGCAGCCTGGCCTTCGAGGCGCTGAGCCGGGGCGCGGCGGAGGCGTGGTTTGTCGAAACCGCCCCCAAGGCGGCGGAGCTTATCCGCAAGAACGCCCAGACGCTGGGCATTGCCCAGGAACGCTGGCAGGTGGTGCAGGAAGACTGCAACAAGCTGCTGGCGCGCCGGTCGCGCACCACCTTCGACGTGGTGTTCATAGACCCGCCCTACGGTGCGGGCCAGCTCTCGCCCACGCTGCGCAACGCGGTGCGCAACGGCTGGCTGGCGGACGGGGGCATCGTGGCCGTGGAGGTGGAGGCGCGCCTGCCGCTGGACCCGGAACGGGAGAACGCGGCGCTCGTGCCCATCGTGGACCGGACCTACGGACAGACAAGGATCGTGCTATGGACCACGCGCGAGAACGGGTAGGGCGCCTTGCCATCTACCCCGGCACCTTCGACCCGCTGACCAACGGCCACGTCAGCCTCATCCGCCGGGGCTGCCAGATCTTCGACAACGTGGTGGTGGCCGTGGCCGCCGACACGCCGAAGACGCCGCTGTTCTCGCTGGACGAGCGGGTGCGCATGGCGGAGGAAGTGTTTGCCGGGCATCCGTCCATCACCGTGGAGCCGTTCACCGGCCTGCTGGTGGACTACGTGGAGCGGCGCGGGGCCAACGTGATCCTGCGCGGGCTGCGCGCGGTGTCCGACTTCGAGTACGAATTCCAGCTGGCCCTGATGAACCGCAAGCTCAAGCGGCACATCCAGACCGTGTTCCTGATGACGGACTACCAGTGGCTGTACATCAGTTCCACCATCATCAAGGCGGCGGCCAGCCTGGGCGGCGACATCAAGGGGCTGGTGCCGGAAAACATCTATCGCAAGCTGCGCGAAAAGTACGGCTATCCCTACCCGCTGGGCGACGACATCGACCTTGGGCTCGGGGGAGCGGGGGGACTTGGCGGCAAGGGCGGCTCCGCCGGGTCGGCCTTTGGCGCGGGGCTGGGCAACGGGGGCTTTCTGCCGCGCTCCTTGGGCGCGGGCCTGAGCGCCGAAGGTGACGACGCGCTGCGCAACGGCGGCCTCGACTCCGACGACGAGGGCTATGGCGGGGGGACGCCGCCGATGGCGCCTACGTTTTAACGTGTTCAAGCAAACGGTCCTTTTGTCCGCTGGCGGCCGACCCGAAGGGCGCGTAGCGTGGCCGTTAGGCGAGTCTGCGAGCCCTACGGACATCGAGCGCAGAGCGGTCAAACTTCGGCTGCCATGTCGGTCGAATACGATAAGAGTATACTCCCTCATGGCAGCCTTGTTTTCCTTGCCAGCGAACAAAAATCCTCGTTTGCTTATAAAACGGGGGGCGGCATTGTGATGTCCCTCTCCGATAATTGTGCAGATTCATTCATCAGTGCCCCACCCATCCGCGTGATCTGTCTGGTCGGCCCCACGGGGGCGGGCAAGACGGCGGCGGCGCTGCATCTGGCGCGCACCTTCGGGGGCGGGGTGGTCAATGCCGATTCGCGGCAGGTCTACCGCGACTTTCCGGTCATCACCGCGCAGCCCTCGGCAGAGGAGCGCGCGGTGTGTCCGCACCTGCTGTACGGCTTTCTGCCCTGCACGGAAAAGATCAGCGCGGGCGTGTGGACCGACAAGGCCACGGCGGCCATCAATACCCTGTGTGGTGACGGGATGCTGCCCCTGCTGGTGGGCGGCACCGGCCTGTACCTGAAGACCCTGCTGGACGGCATTGCCGACATCCCCCGCGTGGCCCCGGCCATCGGCGCGCGGCTGGAGCGCGAATGCGATGCGCTGGGTGCCCCTGCCCTGCATGCCCGGCTGGCGGCCATCGACCCGGACTATGCCGCGCGCATCCACCCCAACGACCGGCAGCGCGCCGTGCGCGCGCTGGAGGTGCACGAGGGCACCGGGCACACCCTGTCGTGGTGGCACGCCCGGCCCGTGCCGCCGCCACGCTACGCGGCGCTGCGCATCGGCATGGACATGAGCCTCGACGAACTGACGCCCCGGCTCGACCGCCGCATCGACCTGATGCTGGAGGCAGGCGCGCTGGGCGAGGCCCGCGCGGCCCGCGCCGTGTGCGACGACCCCGCCGCGCCCGGCTGGTCGGGCATCGGCTGCGCCGAACTGTACCGCCACCTCACCGGCGAACTGCCCTGGGCCGAGGCCCGTCAGCTGTGGCTGCGCAACACCCGCGCCTATGCCAAGCGGCAACTGACGTGGTTCCGGGCCGACAAGCGCATCCACTGGATCAGGCCCGACGACCTCGACGCCATGGCCGCGTTGGCCGCCACCTTCCTGCGCGGCGAGGCAACGGAATAGGGTTCGCCATTCCTGCTGCATCGCTGCCTCTCTATCCCCCTTCTCCTTTCCTTCTATGCCCCCCACACACGCGGGCGCTGTCTGTCCGGCGGTCACGCCCCTGAAAAACAGCGACGTCAGTTGTCACATACTCACTGGTGGTGTAGCATGCGCCAAACCTCAGGGAGGCGTCATGAACGCACGAGATACGGTGAATCCGGGCCGCAAGCCGTGGAGCCCCTACGTGGGCGGCGCGCTGAGCGGCCTTCTGGTGGTGGCGTCGGTGTGGGTGACGGGCAAGTACTTTGGCGCGTCCACCACCTTCGTCCGTTCGGCGGGCTTCGTGGAGCGGGTGTTTTCGCCGGAACACGTGGCCGCGCTGGACTACTTCGTCAAGGAAGCGCCCAAGGTGGACTGGCAGTGGATGTTCGTGGCCGGGATATTCGTGGGGGCGCTGCTGGCGTCGCTGGCTTCCGGCACCTTCCGCTGGCAGGCGGTGCCGCCGGGCTGGGCGGAACGGTTCGGCCCGTCCCGGCCGCGGCGCGGCGTGGCGGCCTTCTGCGGCGGCGTGCTGGCCATGTTCGGCGCGCGCTTGGCCGACGGCTGCCCCAGCGGGCATGGCCTGAGCGGCTCGTTGCAACTTGCGGCAAGCGGCTTCGTGGCGCTGGCCTGCTTCTTCGCGGGCGGGCTGGTGACGGCGTACATCCTGTACCGGGGGAGGTAGCCATGGACCTTACGTACGGGCTCGTCACGGGCATCCTGTTCGGCATCTTCCTGCAACGTTCCGAAGTGCTGCGTTACGACAAGCAGTTGGGCGCGCTGCGCCTGCGTGACATGACCATCGTCAAGTTCATGCTCTCCACCGTGGTGGTGGGCATGGTGGGCGTGTACCTGCTGGTGGATCTGGAGTTGGCGAAGCTGTCGGTGAAGCCGCTGGTGCTCGGCGGCAACATCACCGGCGGGCTGGCCTTTGGACTGGGGTGGGGACTTTTGGGCTACTGCCCCGGAACGTCATTGGGCGCGCTGGGCGAAGGCCGCTGGGACGCCCTGTGGGGCATCCTGGGCAGCCTGTGCGGCGCGGCCCTGTATGCCGAGGCCTACCCGGCCATGAAGGTCACCCTGCTGACCTGGGGCGACTTCGGCAAGGTCACCCTGCCGCGACTGCTGGGGGTGAACCACTGGGTGGTCATCGTGCCGATGGTGGCGGGCGCACTGCTGCTGTTCCGGTGGTTCGAGCGCAAGGGGTTGTAGCTTTTCATGAATGAAGACAGATGGGCCGCCGCTTCCGTTGCGGGAGCGGCGGCCCTTGGCGTTGCTGGGGCGAGGGCAGTACCAGATGGACCGACGTCCACGGCGGGGGGGCTCCCCATGTCCGAGTGTGCGGATTACCGGCAAAATGGCCATGGGGCTTGCCCGCCGGGTCGTCACCCCCTATGCTGGGGGACAACGCGGCGTCGGGTTTCCGACTGCGGTGCCCGTTTTGCCAGATTTTCGGCCTGACGCTGGCTTGGCACCGGGGGATGCGTCGCCGGGCTGGCGTGCATCGTATCACTCTTGGCGCGGAATTTGCTTTTTGCCGGGGCATGGTCCAGCCACGGAATTTGGAACGCAGGGCGTCCCGTGCGAACACGGTTACGGATACGGGGATGCCCGATGCGCCGGGCGCATCGGGTGGGCGGAATGTTGCCGGCGACGGAGGATGGTGGGTGAAGCGCAAACGCACGGCATACGGCGGTCTGGTGGCCGCGGCTGCGCTGGCGGTGGGCGTGCTTGGCCTGGTGGCCGGGTTCGTGCCCGACGCGGGCAGCCCGTTCGTGCGTGCGCCGCTGAGCGACAGGGTGTTGCGCGCCAGGCCCGCCGTGGAACGTCCGGTGGCGGAGGGCGAGCAGTGGCGCATGCGCGCCGCCGTGGCCCGTCCCGGCGATGCGTTTGCCGTTGCCACCGGCGCGGCATCTTCCGGTATCGCGGCGGACGTGACGCCGGCGGTGGTCCTTCCTGCCTCGGTGCATGCGGCGGTGGCCGCCTCGCTGGGCGTGCCCGGTGTGCCGGGCGGCACGGTGGAAGAATTCTCCCCCTCCCATTCCGTGCCCTCGGTCAGCTTTGCCGGGGGCGGCGTGGCCGTGTCCACCGTGGACGGGCACCGTCCCGTGGACGCCATGGCCGACGCCTCTCCCATGATCCTGCCGGGGCTCGACCCCTTGCGCGCCGAGGGTGGCCGCGCGGGCGAACCCACCCTTGTGGCCGAACCTGTCTTCTACGGCGAGGCCCTGGACCAGACCGGGCGCCCGCTGCGCTGGTCGCGCGGCGAAACGGCCCGCCTGTTGGCCAGGGAGTGCGCCGCCACCCGCCGTTCGGTGGTGACCGGGGTGCGCAGGCCGGTGTACGGCGGTGCCTCGCGCGAGATGTTCGCCGCTGCCACTCCCGAGCAGATGTTGCTGCGCGCCCGCCAGTACCGCGACATGGTGGACCGCTACGCCCGGCGCTACAACCTTTCCCCGCGCCTGGTGCTGGCCATCATGCATGCCGAAAGCGGCTTCAACCCCAATGCGGTCAGCCCGGCGCAGGCCCTGGGGCTGATGCAGATCGTGCCGGAAACGGCCGGGGGCGAAGTGCACGCCTACCTGCACGGCTCGCCCGGCCAGCCGCCGCGCGACGCCCTGTTCGACCCC
>JAITSV010000066.1 GCA_031287575.1 Desulfovibrio sp. | reverse complement strand
AGCTTTTCCAAAAGCTCCCCTCCTCTCCCCCGCAAAAACAGCACTCTCGGCAAACAAGAGGACGCAGACAATGCGCAGCAAAAAGATGACCCATGGATTGGAGAAGGCCCCGCACCGTTCGCTGCTGCATGCCCTGGGGCTGACGCGCGAGGAAATCGAGCGCCCCCTGGTGGGCGTGGTGAACTCTGCCAACGAGGTGGTGCCCGGCCACGTGCATTTGCACACCATTGCCGAGGCGGTGAAGGCCGGGGTACGCGCGGCGGGCGGCACGCCCATGGAGTTTCCGGCCATCGCGGTCTGTGATGGTTTGGCCATGAACCACGAGGGGATGCATTTTTCGCTGCCGTCGCGCGAGATCATTGCCGATTCCATCGAAATCATGGCCACGGCGCACCCCTTCGACGCGCTGGTGTTCATTCCCAACTGTGACAAGTCGGTGCCCGGCATGCTCATGGCCATGCTGCGGCTGGACATTCCGTCCATCATGGTCAGCGGCGGCCCCATGCTGGCGGGCGGCACCCTGGCGGGCCGCACCGACCTGATCAGCGTGTTCGAGGCCGTGGGCCGCGTGCAGCGCGGCGACATGACCATGGCCGAACTGGACGAGATGACCGAAACGGCCTGCCCCGGCTGCGGTTCGTGCGCGGGCATGTTCACCGCCAACACCATGAACTGCATGGCCGAGACCATGGGCCTCGCGCTGCCCGGCAACGGTACCATCCCGGCGGTGACGGCGGCGCGCGTGCGGCTGGCCAAGCACGCGGGCATGAAGGTGATGGAACTGCTGGAAAAGAACATCACCCCGCGCTCCATCGTCACCCCGCGCGCGGTGGCCAACGCCGTGGCCGTGGACATGGCCCTGGGCGGCTCCACCAACACGGTGCTGCACCTGCCCGCCGTGTTCGGCGAGGCCGGGCTGGACCTGACGCTGGACATCTTCGACGAGGTCAGCCGCAAGACCCCCAACCTGTGCAAGCTCTCCCCGGCCGGGCACCACCACATCCAAGACCTGCACGCCGCGGGCGGCATCCCGGCGGTGATGGCGGAACTGACCAAGAAGGGGCTGGTGGACACCTCGGTCATGACCGTCACCGGCAAGACCCTGGCCGAAAACCTGGCCGAGCTGAACGCGCGCGTGCTCAATCAGGATGTAATACGTTCCGTGGACGCTCCGTATTCGGCGCAGGGCGGCATCGCCATCCTGAAGGGGTCGCTGGCCCCGCAGGGCGCGGTGGTCAAGCAGTCCGCCGTGGCGCCGGAAATGATGGTGCGCGAGGCCGTGGCCCGCGTCTTCGATTCCGAGGGCGAGGCGCATGCCGCCATCATGGGCGGCAAGATCAGCAAGGGCGACGCCATCATCATCCGCTACGAAGGCCCGCGCGGCGGCCCCGGCATGCGCGAGATGCTGTCGCCCACCGCCGCCATCGCGGGCATGGGCCTGGGCGCGGACGTGGCCCTGATCACCGATGGCCGCTTCAGCGGCGGCACGCGCGGCGCGGCCATTGGCCACGTCTCGCCGGAAGCCGCCGACGGCGGCAACATCGGGCTGGTCAAGGAAGGCGACCACATCCTCATCGACATTCCGGCCCGCAGGCTGGACCTGCTGGTGGACGAGGCGGAACTGGCCGCCCGGCGCGAAACCTTCGTGCCGCTGGAAAAGCCGGTCACCTCGCCCCTGCTGCGCCGCTACGCCCGCCAGGTGACCAGCGCGGCCACCGGGGCCATGTACCGCAAGTAGCCCGCCGCAGCACGCTTCCCGACTCGCTGCTTTCATTGACGGCCCGTCGCACCACCCGGTGCGGCGGGCCGTTCTGCGTGACGGCGGAGAGGGAGCGCACGGACAGAATTCCCGTTCCCACGCTTGACACTCAATCACTATATCAGTATTTGCTGATTCAGTGATGTTATCATCCCCGAGCAGCGCAGACCGCTGCATGCTCGGACGTGGAAGGGAAACGGAAACCGGTGCGAATCCGGTACAGGCGCGCTGCCGTGTTCGGGCATGCCGCCCGCGTCCACCGCCACTGCCCTTCCGGCTCTCCCCTTGCCTGCACGGCAAGGGACAGCCGGAACACGGCTCGGCGGGAAGGGCGCGGGCCACGGCTCCGGACCACGCGATGCCCCTCGCAAGGGCGCTCGCGTGGTTACGAAGCCTTTCACCCACCGCCCGTCAGTCGGAAGACGTCCCCTCCGCACACCGCCCAAGGCCGCGCGAACCGGACCCCGGCATGCGCCCGCCCCGTTGCACGGGCGCGCGCTCGCGAATCGCTCTCACCTGTCTTCACGCATTCCGGAGGTGGCAATGCGTACTCACATCCTTGGTTTTCCGCGCATCGGCGGCAACCGTGAACTGAAAAAGGCCGTCGAGGACTACTGGAAAGGCGCCGCCACGCGGCAGCAGCTGGAAGACGCCGCGCGCGCCATCCGCCTGCGCAACTGGACCCTCCAGCGCGAGGCGGGCATCGACGTGGTGCCCGTGGGCGACTTTGCCCTGTACGACCACATCCTGGACGCCGCCCTGCTGCTGGGCGTGGTGCCCCCGCGCTTCCGCACCGGCGACGCCCCCCGCGACATCGACCTGATGTTCCGCATGGCGCGCGGCCAGGGCGGCGACCACCCCGTGGCCCCGCTGGAAATGACCAAGTGGTTCGACACCAACTACCACTATCTGGTCCCGGAACTGGACGCGGGCACCACCTTCGCGCCCGACGCCGCCCCCCTGCTGGCCCACATCGACGAGGCGCTGGCGGCGGGCTTCACCCCCAAGGCGGTGCTGCCCGGCCCCATGACCTTTTTGTGGCTGTCCAAGCGCGTGGACGGCGGCACCCGCTGGTCGCTGCTGCCCGCCCTGCTCGACGCCTACGGCGCGCTGCTGCGCGACGTGGCCGCCCGCTGCCCGCTGATCCAGTTGGACGAACCCATCCTGTCATTGGATCTGCCGGAAGACATCCGCTCGCGCTTCGTGCCCGCCTATGCCCGGCTGCGCGTGGCCGCGCCCGACGCCACCCTGCTGCTGGCCAGCTACTTCGCCCCGGTGGGCGACAACCTGGCAACGGCACTGTCCCTCCCTGTTGACGTGCTGCATCTGGACCTGGTGCGCGGCCCGGAAGACCTGGCCCCCGCGCTGGACATCCTGACCCGCGCCGCCGCACGGCAGCCCGCCGACCCGGTCCCGTCGCAGTCAGGGCCGCAGTCCGGGCCGCAATCCGGCATTGCGCTTTCGTTGGGCGTCATCAATGGCCGCAATGTCTGGCGCGTGGACGCGGACAAGGCCGCCGCGCCGGTGCGCGCCGCCGTGGCCGCCCTTGGGCCGGACCGGGTGTGGGTGGCCCCCTCCTGCTCATTGCTGCACAGTCCCGTTGACCTCGACGCGGAAGCCGGGCTGGACCCGGAAGTGGCGCAGTGGCTGGCCTTCGCCAAGCAGAAGTGCGCCGAGGTGCGCCTGGTGGCCGACATGTGCGACCTGAATGGCCGCGCCGACGCGCCGGAAACCGCAGCCGCCCTGGCCCGCAACCGGGCCGCGCTGGCTGCCCGCGCCGCAAGCCCGGTCATCCACGACCCCGCCGTTGCGGTCCGCATGGGCACCGGCACCCCGGAAATGGGCTGGCGCGCCACGCCCTACACCGCCCGCATCGCCGCCCAGCGTGCCGCGTTGCGCCTGCCCGTGCTGCCCACCACCACCATCGGCTCGTTCCCCCAGACCGCCGACATCCGCGCCCAGCGCCGCAAGTTGCGTACCGGCCAGATCACCGAGACCCAGTACGACGCCGCCATGCGCGAGGCCATCGCCACCGCCATCCGCGAGCAGGAGGCCCTTGGGCTGGACGTGCTGGTGCACGGCGAGCCGGAGCGCAACGACATGGTGGAATACTTCGGCGAGCAGCTGCGCGGGTTCTGCATCACCGCCAACGGCTGGGTGCAGAGCTACGGCACCCGCTGCGTCAAGCCGCCCCTGCTCTACGGCGACGTCTCGCGGCCCGGCCCCATGACCGTGCGCTGGATCACCCATGCCCAGTCGCTCACCCAAAAGCCGGTCAAGGGCATGCTCACCGGCCCGGTCACCATCGCCTGCTGGAGCTTCGTCCGTGACGACGTGCCCCGGCCCGTGGTCTTCCGCCAGCTTGCCCTGGCCATCCGCGACGAGGTGGCCGACCTGGAGGCCGCCGGTATCGGCGTCATCCAGATCGACGAGCCCGCCCTGCGCGAGGGGTTGCCGTTGCGCCGGGCCGGCCATGCCGCCTACCTCGACGCCGCCGTGGGCGCCTTCCGCCTGGCCTCGTCCGGCGTGCGGGACGCCACCCAGATCCACACCCACATGTGCTACTGCGACTTCCACGACATCATCGACCACGTGGCCGCCCTGGACGCCGACGTCATCAGCCTGGAAGCAAGCCGCAGCCGCATGGAGCTGTTGGATATCTTCGCCACCCACGCCTACCCCAACGAAGTCGGCCCCGGCGTGTACGACATCCACAGCCCGCGCGTGCCCTCCGTCGATGAACTGGAAACCCTGCTCCGCGCGGCCACCCGCGTCCTGCCCCTGGACCGCCTGTGGGCCAACCCCGACTGCGGCCTGAAAACCCGCGACTGGCCCGAAACCCGCGCCAGCCTCGCCCACCTCGTGGCCGCCGCCGCACGGGTGCGGGGTGGGGTGTAGCCAGAAGAAGGACTTGAAAGAATGACCGGGGAGGGGACCCTTTAAAAAGGGTCTCCCTCCCCGGACCCCTCCCCCCTAAACTTTTTAGTTAGGGTAGGCTCCGCAATGCGTAACCGCAGTATCCCAAGCCCTTCCCCTGCGATGCCCCCCAATTGAAAAGTTTTGGAGAAAGGGGGTGGGGGTCCGGGGGCGGGGGG
>JAITSV010000016.1 GCA_031287575.1 Desulfovibrio sp. | reverse complement strand
AAGGGGGGCCCTGCCCCCCTTTTCCTTTGCCCCCCGTCCTCTGTGCCGTCGCACCGCTGCTCCGACTATCCCCCTCCCCTACCGCCATCTGCCGTCGCCCGCTGACACCCCGCGCCCCTTGCGCTGCCCTTGCGCCGTCCCGCCCCCCCTTGCACCGCCGCGCCCTGCCGCGCACGTGTATAGTCACGAAAAATATGTTATGCGGCACCAAAGCCTATAACAGCAAGCACTCACGCTTGCCGTGACCGACAAGGAGGCTGCAATGGCACACGGAACTCGGACCACTCTGAACTTCCGGAGCATCGGGAACATCCGGCACATCCGGCACATCCGGAGCATCGGCGGACTGATGCTGGCGGCCCTGCTGGCCGTGGGCTGCTGCATGGCCGTGGCCCTGCCCGCGCAGGCGGCCCCGGCGGATGCCGCAAAGCTGGTGCTGCCCGGCGACATCACCCTGGCCCAGGCGCAGAAGGTCATCGCCGCCGCGCAGGCCAAGGCCGTGGAACAAGGCACGCTGATGAACATCGCCGTGGTGGACGCCGGGGGCAACCTGAAGGCGTTCGCGCGCATGGAAGGGGCATTTCTGGGCAGCATCGACATTTCCATCGGCAAGGCCCGCACGGCGCGCTTCTTCAACATGTCCACCAAGGAACTGGGGGACGCGGCCCAGCCGGGCCAGCCGCTGTACGGCATAGAGGTGACCAACGGCAATCTGGTCATCTTTGGCGGGGGTGAACTGCTGCGCGCCAAGGACGGCACCGTCATCGGGGCCGTCGGGGTCAGCGGCAGCTCGGTCGAAAACGACATGGCGGTCGCCAAGGCTGGCGTTGCCGCGCTGAACTAGCGCGCCACATCCGCGCAGCATGCAAAAGGCCCCCGGCATCGTGCCGGGGGCCTCGTTCATGGCAAACTTTCGGGCCTTGCGGGCAACTCCAGCGCGGGGCAACCGGTAGCCGCCCTGTCCCCATCAAGACCATACCCTGATTCGGGCCACCCTACTCCGCCTCTTACTCCACCGGGGCCAGCACCCCCGCCGCCACCAGTTCGCGCACCACGGGGATGCACTCGTCGGCGGGCACGCCGATGCGGTCGGCGATCTGCACCAGGTCCAGCGTGCCGTCCGCATAGGCCAGGTAGTCGATGATGATGTTCACCTTGTTGCAGTACCCGTTCTTCATGGAGGTGGTGGGGTACAGGCCGCGCTTGCCCAGTTGCGGCTCGCACAGGCAGGTGGCGCGCCAGGTGCGGTTGTTCTCGATGATGTCCAGGCAGCGCGCCAGCGTGGTGAACGAATTGTCCAGCCCCGCCGGGGACACCACGGAAAGGTCGTCCAGCGAGGTGTGGTACTCCGGATAGTGCCGGTACAGGCTGCGCGCAAAGGGAATGATGGGCAGGTCCACGCCGGGGCTGTTGTACTGGCGCTCGTCGCTGGCCCGATCCAGGAAGGTGTAGCGCTTGAAGTCCGGATGATAGGCGCCCAGCACGTGCAGCAGGGTGCGGTCGGACAACGTATCGCCCTGGCGAGAGGGCAGGTACGACCAGCCCCTGTCGTCGCCGGTGCAGCTCAGCACGAAACCGGCCACCACGTCGCGCTGCATCTCGGCCAGATGCCGGCTGAGGTACCAGATGGTGCCGATGGTTTCCGGCACGAACACCAGCAGGTACGACAGTTCGCGGTCGCGCTGCATCAGGTGGCGGGCCATGGCCGTTTGCAGCACCGGGCCGGAAAGTTCGTTGTTGGCCATGGAGGGGTGGCAGACGTAGGTGGACAGCACCACCGTCTTTTCCGAACGGCCGGGCAGGAACAGGTCGGCGCAGGTCATGTGGCCGGAGGCCAGGGTGGAATCGATCACCACCCGGAACGGGCCGGGGCCCAGCGCCTCGCGCTTGTCGTGCGCGATGCAGAACCCCCAGGTGCGCTTGTAGTACGAGGTGACGTAGGGAATGGCGTCCGGCTGGTCGGGCAGCGAGTAGAGCCGGGCGTCCAGTTCCTCGCGGGTCACCACGGTGTCCACCGGCTCGGAATAGCCCACCACGTGCAGGTTGCTGGCCTTGAAGTCGATCAGCCGGTTGCCCTGCATGTCGGCCACCCAGGCATCGCGGATGTTCCACTCGTCCGGCACGGTCCAGTCGAAGCACTGCGTGCCGCTGGGCACCTCGTGCAGGCGCAGGCCCGGCAGCAAATCGCCAAGGTAGCGCAACGTCTCGCGCACCCCGTCACCGGTAAGGCTCCTGCAAATGGGAAAGAGGTCCGCCATCCAGCGGTACATCTCCTGCCCGGGACTCACTGCGTCCATATCCTTCCTTCGGCCCGCGCGGCAGGCGGGCGGTGATCCAGGTCACCATTCCCGCGCCGTCAAAGGCCCCCCGCCCTGCATCGCGCCCCGACACACTGCGGCAGCATGATGCGGCATGAAAAGGTACCGGCGCGACGCCCACGGGCAACCCCTTGCCGAATGCGGCGCGCGCCTGCCCGCACTGCGGCTGCGGACACGCCAAACGGGCGCTTCGCACATGCAAAGCGCCATGCAGCCGGGACACAGTCCCCCTGCGGAACGCTCTTCTACTGCACCGTTGAAACGTGTTCAAGCGACAGAAATGCTACGAAACCGACTTCTTGACACAACACGCCCATGCGACAGGAAAAAATATTCATGTACTGCCCATGGATAGGCCACGCGGGCAACGTTTCCCGAAACCGTGAAACATGCGAGACATCCTTCGGAACTGAAACGGACGTCCCAAGAACCCGCCGCAACGCCCCACCGCCTCTCCCACCGGACCGCGCGCCCTGCGGCATGGCGGCAGACGCACGGTCCGGCCTCGCTGCCCCCTCGGCGGCAACGCGCGAACCGCGTACAAAACCTGTTCCTGCCGCCAACCCCGCATGCCCAACAGCGCGTACGGCACACAAAAGCGCGTCCCCGGCGCGCGACACCAGTGGCAACGACATGCCCCACACGGGAATTCATGCTCCACCGCCTTGCCGTAACCGGGGCTCCAGTGTAGGCTGCGTTCCGCCGCGCCGACAGGTGTGGCAACGCGGCTCACGTAAACACTCTCATCCTTGACGGCACCTTCCCCGCATGCAGCACACAGACGTCGTATCCGCCGCCCCCAAGCATTCCTCACCATGGAAGAAGCACCTGCGTTCGCTGGGCAAGGTTGCGGTGTTCGCCGTTTTCTGCGGGGCGGTGTGGCTGCTGTACAACGAAGTCAGCAAATACCACATCGACGAAATCCGCGAGAGCATGCGCCAGATGCCCATGACCAGCATCGTGGCCTCCATGGTGCTGATGGTGTTCAACTACCTGGTGCTGGTGGGGTACGACGCGCTGGCCCTGCGCGCCATCAACAAGCCGCTTTCCATGGCCCGCACCGCCCTCGTCTCGTTCGTGGGCTGCGTGACCAGCTACAACTTCGGGGCGCTGCTGGGCGGCAGTTCGGTGCGCTACCGGTTCTATTCGGCCTGGGGCTTTTCGGTGGTGGACGTGGTGCGCCTGGTGGTCATGCTGGCCATCACCTTCTGGGTGGGCGCGCTGGGCGTGGCCGGGGCCGTGTTCATCATCCAGCCGCTGCCGGTGCCCGAATCGCTCGACATTCCCGTGCGCGACGTGCGCCTGCTGGGCGTGGCGCTGCTGGCGCTGACCATCGGCTACCACGTCCTGACGCTGGTGGCGAAGCACCCCATCCGGGTCATGGGCAAGGAATTCGCGCTGCCGCCCTTCCGGCTGGCCATCATGCAGACCATGGTGGCCGGGCTGGACCTGGTGGTGGCGGCGGCCTGCCTGTTCGTGCTCATGCCCGCCGACCTCGGGCTGGACTTCATCCAGTTCCTTTCCGTGTACCTGATGGCCATCGTGGCCGTGGTGCTCAGCCACGTGCCCGGCGGCGCGGGCGTGTTCGAACTGGTCATCCTCAGCCTGTCGCACACCCATTCGCCGCAGACGGTCATCGCCGCGCTGATCTGCTTCCGGTTCATCTACTACCTGCTGCCGCTGCTGTTCGCCGCCGTGCTGCTGGGCGGCCACGAGCTGCACCTGCGCCGCCACGAGGCGGAACGGATGCTGGACGAAGCGGGCCACTGGACCGATGCCCTGTCGCACACCCTGATGGCCTATCTGGCCTTTGCCGCGGGGCTGATCCTGCTGTTCTCCAGCGCCATCCCCCTGGCGGCGGACAGCCGCGCCGTACTGATGGCCAACGTGCCGCTGTGGGCCATGGAATCGGCCCACTTCCTGGGTGGCGTGGCGGGCGTCGGTCTGCTGCTGCTTTCGCGCGGGCTGCAACGCCGCCTGGCTTCGGCCTGGCGGCTGGTGACGGCCCTGGTGGTGCTGGGCATCGCCAGTTGCGTGCTGAAGGGGCTGGACTGGCAGGAAGCCATCCTGCTGGCGCTGGTGCTGGCATCGCTGTGCGTGACCCGGCGGCGCTTTTTCCGCCGCACCTCGCTGCTGCGCGAACGGTTTACCGTGCGCTGGATGGTGGCGGTGTTGCTGGTGGTGGGCTGTGCCCTGCTGCTGGGCCTGTTCGTGCATGCCCGCGTTCCCTATACCGCGGAACTATGGTGGACCTTCGCCGCGGAAAACGATGCCGCCCGCCTGCTGCGCGCCTTTGGCGGCATAGCCATCGTGCTGACGGTGTTCATGGTGCGGCGCCTGGCCTTTCCGCTGCACGGACGCTTTGGCGAATTCACGGCGGCGCGGCGCGAACGTTTCCGGCGCATCTATCGCGCGGCCCAGCGCATTCGCGAAAACGCCCTGCGCCGCAAGAAGCCGGGGCAAACCAGCCAGACCGGGAAGCCCGAAAGCGACTAGGACATCCCGCGCAGCTCGCGCGCACGGCGCGACAACGACGCGACAACGGGGCGACAACGGGGCGACGCCGCAACCACGGCACCGCCCCGTTTTTCGTGCGCCGCACGCGGGCGGCGCGAAACTGCAAAAGCTCGCCGCCTAATGCGAAGACAACGACACCTCGTCCCGTCCGTCGCGCTCGCGCAGCAGCACGTCCACCTGTTCGTTACGGCCCGTGTTCACGGCGCGGCCCACGTAGTCGGCGTGAATGGGCAGTTCGCGGTGCCCACGGTCCACCAGCACCAGCAGTTCCACGCGGCGTGGCCTGCCATAGTCCAGCAGCGCTTCCAGCGCGGCGCGGATGGTGCGCCCGGTGAACAGCACGTCGTCCACCAGCAGCACGTCGCGCCCGTCCAGGTCCACGGGAATGTCCGACGGCCCGATGGCGGGCTTGGCGGACAGGGTGGTCCAGTCGTCACGGTACAGGTTGATGTCCAGCGCGCCCGAAGGCAGCGCGCGGCCAAGGCGTTCGGCGATGATGCGGCCGAGGCGGGCCGCGATGTCGGCCCCCCGCCGCTGGATGCCCACAAGCACAAGGCCCGCGCAGTCGCCGTGGCGTTCCAGCACCTGATAGGCCAGGCGCTCCAGCGCCCGGCGCATTTCCTCTTCCGTCAGCAGAATGGTCTGTTCCATCGGGTTCACCCGTGCGGTGGGAATTGGTAGCTATCTTCATTGCTAACCGGTTTCCGGCTGCTTGGCAAACCATCCACGGCCCGCCTTTGGGGGCGCTGCATGCCACTGTTACGCCCCCCTGCCGGCACCGCATGGTCATTGCGCGGTCATTGCGCGCTCATTGCTCAGGCATTCCGATTGGCCTTTTCCCCCGTTCTGCGGTAGGGTATGGCCCAACGCCGCCACAGGCCGCAAGGAAACGGACATGATCACCCTAGAACACGACGCACGGGGCATTCTGGAAGAATACTTCTCCGAAAACCCCCAAAGCCCCATCCGCATCTACGTTTCGCCGCGCGGCAGCCGGGGGCCGCACCTCGTGCTGGGGCCCGACGAGCCCACCGGACGCGATCACGTGGTGCAGGTGGACGGCTACACCTTCTGCATCAGCCAGCGGCTGGCCCAACAGGTGGGCGCCGTGCGCATCCGGGCGCGCAACGCCGGATTCGAAGTCGTTTCCGAACGCCCCCTCAGCGCGCGCGCGTCCGACGCATCCTGAGGCCGACCCGCCGACGACATCGCATCACCTGCCGTGCCGCCCGGCATCCCCCATCCGCTGCCCACTCAGGAATCCAAGGGGTTGCACTTCGTGCAACCCCTTCTTGCTGCCCCGTCCCCCACTTCGGCCTCCGCATTGCCCTCCGCAATCCATAGATGCTCGCTATAACCACACGGGTGACTCATTGACAAACACCCATCGGATACGTACTTGTTGCTCTCCGTACATCCAACAGTGGAGGACACATGTTCGAAATCACCGAAAACGCCCGCAAGGAGCTTGATGCCTACTTTGCGGACAAGCAGAAGAACCCCATCCGGGTCTACCTTGCCCCCGGCGGCTGAAGCGGTCCCCGGCTGGCACTGGCTCTGGATGAGCCTAACGATACCGACAAAGTCTTCGAGGAAGGCGGCTACACCTTCTGCGTGAACACCGAACTTCTGGCCATGGCGGAATCCATCCGCATCGACATCAGCTACATGGGATTCTCGGTGGAATCCGGCAAGCCGCTTGGCGGCGGCAGCAGCTGCGGCGGCTGCGGCAGCGCTGGCAGCTGCGGTTCGTAACCACCCGGTATCCGGATCATACGCACACGCAACGGCCCTCTTCGGAGGGCCGTTTTCATTTGCCGCCGGGGCCAGACGCCCCGCGGCGCGCGGCAGCGCGGCGGCAGTACGCCTGAAACAGCCGGATCCCTCCTGCTTTCCACGCCTGCCGCACTTGACGCGATGCCGGGTGCGCGGGCATCTTCGCGCATCACGCACGCAGGACCGCCACGGAGCCATCATGACCTTCAAGGAAACCGTCATCCTCGCCATCAAGCTTGCCCACCGGCAGCAGCAGGAACTGGTCGTCGGCCGCGAGGACGGACGCTGGGAAATCGTTCCCATCACCGATGCCCGCTCCGACCAGTTGCGGCCCAGCGTCATCGTGACCGGCGCAGGGCTGAAATATCCGGAACACGAAGACCTGTACGCCCGGCTGGTGGCCGAAGGGGCCTGAGTGAAGCGTGGCGCGGGTATGGCCGTGCCCGCCCCCCCATCCCCCGCCCCTTCCACCGCTTCCACCCAAGCCGCCGCCCGACAGCCGCATACGGCATTGCCCCCTGTCGATTGATCACCGCCCGCAAATGCTGACGGCCCGTGTCCCCCCCTCAGGAGGGGCACGGGCCGTCGTTTCGTCAGGTCACGCAGTCGCGCAGGAATTCAGAGGGACTACGCCATGGGGCCAAGGCAGGATTTTCGCCCGTTGACAAAAAACAAGCCCGTCACGAGGGAGTGCCCCAGCCGTTGGGCGGGCTACGCGCCCTTCGGGTCGGATGCCTGCGGGTGAAAGGACAATTCGGCCCGCTATCGCTTCACGTTGATGGCCACCCACCCCGCAAAGGCATTCATGAACTTGGCGCCGAACTCGCGCATGGAGGCGTCGGTCAGGGCGCCGTCGGGGCCGAACAGCTTGTCCGCGCCGCCGATGTACGCTTCCGGCTGCTGCAACGGGGGCATGTTCAGGAACACCAGCGACTGGCGCAGATGATGGTTGGCCCCGAAGCCGCCGACGTTGCCCGGCGACACGCTGACGATGGCCGCGGGCTTGCCGTTCCACACGCTGCTGCCGTACGGGCGCGACCCCACGTCCAGCGCGTTCTTGATGGTGGCCGGCATGGAGCGGTTGTATTCCGGGGTCAGGAACAGCACGGCGTCCACGCCCTTGATGGCCTTGCGGAAATCGGCCCAGGCGGCGGGCGGGGTGCCTTCGTCGTCCAGGTCCTGATTGTACAGCGGCAGGCCGCCCACTTCCACGAATTCGAAGCGCAACGCGGGCGGGGCCAGTTCGGTCAGTGCCCTGGCCATCTTGCGGTTCAGCGAATCCTTGCGCAGGCTGCCCACGATGACGGCGACGGTGAATATGGTGCTCATGGTGTCTCTCCTGTGGTTTCAGGTATCGCCGTGTTCCCGGCGGGTACGCCAACCGGGGGGAGAAACGACGTTACCGGTAGAATACTACCGGAACGCCGCCGGGGCAACGTTTGCTCGCAATTTTTCACGTCATCACTCACCCGAGTCGACACATGAGGCATCCGTCAGCGCCGCTCGCCCGCCCCCCCCGTCACTGGGGGCAGAGCGAAAAGGGGGTTCTGGGGGGGCTTCGGTTTAGCGACGCCGATGCGGGGGTGATCAAATGCCTGGTGCATGCCGAGTCCCCTACCTCAAATTATATAGCCAGATATAGCCAACCTGCCACGCCTGAGGTCGCACCACAAAACCCAGATGGCTTCTCGCCTAGCCTGGACGCCGCTCTACCAGGGGAACCACGCGGCGCACCAGCTTGCTGCTGTTTGCCGTCGCCCGTTTCTCTGCCGGGGTGCCGGTGATCACGTAGACCTCCTCCTGGCGGTTGAGCAGCGGCTTCACGACCTCGTCCACATAGGCCTTGCGACCAGAGAGGAAGTCCGCCCCGCCGGGCCGTCCGGCCGGGCACACGGCCATGCAGTAGCCGCAGCGGTAGTTCATTTTATACATCAGCGACTGCCACATGGACGCGGTCTCACGGTCGAGGAAGCGCTGGCGAAAGGCCTCGATTCCCGGAGAAGTCATCGTCGCATCAAGCAGGTCCATGAAGCCGAGAACGTTGTCGCGATACGCGTGGGTCATGCAGGCCATGGGATCGAAGGCCCCCTTGTTCTTGACCGCCCCCACGGGACATACCGCCGCACACAGGCCGCAATGAATGCACGGCGAATTTTCAAGCGGCGTGCCATAACTGTCCACCTCGCCGTCGATGACCAGCGACGTGAGCCGGAGGAAACTGCCGAAGCGCGGATGCAGTACCAGCCGGTTGACGCCCATGTGGCCCAGGCCCGCCTCCACGGCCACGATCTTGTGGCTCACGGTCCATATCTTGCCGGGAAAACGACCCATGTCCATCGGGAAGTCCGCCGGAACGGCCACGCCACGCACGCCTTGTGCGTTCAGGGCGCGCAGGATGCCTCGCGAGGTGGTGACGCTTTCATCGGAAGCGTTGTGGACTTCCGCAGAGGACATGTGCCGGGCCGGGCTGCGGATGTTTTCCGGGTTCAGGGGAAAGGCCAGCGCAATGAGTGTACGCGCGCGTGGGTAGGCCGCGAGAATATCGTTGCGCTCAGCGTCCAGCGCCTCCCTGCCCAGTTCCACGAAACCCGCGTCCCCTGCCCCGGCATCCAGGCACAATTGCTTCAGTTCAGCGGCATTCAAACAAGCGGATTGGTGCATGGTCGATTCCTTATGGGTGAAACTTTCCGGAAGGGGGCGGAGTTTCTGTCGCATCGACCACATCCGAAAAATCCCTGAGCAAGGCGTCCAGTCGGTCTTCGCCCAGGCGCCCGCGCAGGAACGACTGGGCCTTCTCCCAGTGTGGCAGTGCGGCATTCAGGGCCTCTCGCCCCTTCGGCGTGATGGAGATGTACCGCTGGCGCTGGTCCTTGCCGGTCTCCGCATGAACCAGCCCCCGCGCCTCCAGAAGGGAGAGATTGCGCGTAAGGGTGGTGCGCTCGGTCACGAGACGTTCCGCGAGCTTCCCAAGGATGATGGGGCCAGATGCCTCCAACGCCACGAGAATACTGAACTGTGTGGCTCGCAAGCCGCTGGGGGCCAGCAGGCCGTCATACAGGCGCGTCACGGCCCTGGCCGCGCGCCGCAAACCGTTGCAAACACATTGCTGCCCAATGGATGAAATCCGGGTGTCTTCAACCACGCCACGTCTCCTCATCAGATTGGCTGCCGTTTCACCGCACCCAAAAAGGTGTATATACACATAAGCAACCTGTCAAGACAGGGACAGGGTGATGGTCATCTGGGGGCCTTCTGCCTGGCCCCGCTCCACATTCATGGAAGTATAGTGCAGCAAGTCAGACTGCAAAGAAAAAGGACTCGCGAATCTTTACACAACACACTGTTATTTCAGGCAGAGCAAAACCTGGCGCGCCGCGCACGCAAAAGGGGCCGCCCCTTTCGGAACGGCCCCTGCCTGACATGCAAGGCAATGAGGCTGGCGGCTACTTCTTGTGCAGCCAGGGCATCATGCCGCGCAGCTTGGCGCCCACCTTTTCGATCTGGTGGTCGGCCTCGATGCGGCGGGTGGCCTTGAAACCGGGGTACCCGGCCTTGGCCTCGAGGATGAAGTTGCGGGCGAAGGTGCCTTCCTGGATTTCCTGGAGCACCTTCTTCATTTCCTTCTTCGTTTCCTCGTTCACGATGCGACGGCCGGTGACGTAGTCGCCGTATTCGGCGGTGTCGCTGATGGAGTGGCGCATCTTGGCAAGGCCGCCCTCATAGATGAGGTCGACGATGAGCTTCACTTCATGCAGGCACTCGAAGTAGGCGATTTCGGGCTGGTAGCCCGCTTCGACCAGGGTTTCGAAACCGGCCTTGATGAGCGACGAAAGACCGCCGCACAGCACCGCCTGTTCACCGAACAGGTCGGTCTCGGTTTCTTCCTTGAAGGTGGTTTCGATGACGCCGGAACGCGCACCACCAACGCCCTTGGCATACGCCAGAGCCTTCTCCATGGCCTTGCCGGTCGCATCTTGGTGGATGGCGACGAGGCAGGGGACGCCGCCCCCCTCGGTGTAGGTGCGGCGAACGAGATGGCCCGGGCCCTTGGGGGCGATCATGAAGACGTCGACGTCCTTCGGGGGCTCGATCTGGCCGAAGTGGATGTTGAACCCGTGGGCGAACAGCAGCGCGTCGCCCGGCTTCAGGTTCGGCTTGATTTCCGCTTCGTAGATCGCGGCCTGTACCTGGTCGGGGAGTAGGATCATGATGAGGTCGGCCTTGGCTGCGGCCTCGGCCACGGGTAGCGGCGCGAAGCCGTGTTCCTTGGCGAGTTCGTAGTTGGCCCCGCCGGGACGCTGCCCGACAACGACGTTGATCCCGGAGTCGCGCAGGTTCTGAGCGTGCGCGTGGCCCTGGCTGCCGTAGCCGATGATGGCCACGGTCTTGTCCTTCAGGACCTCCAGTGTCGCATCCTGTTCGTAATAGACCTTCATCATCTACTCCCTGCCGCACACGGGTGCGGCGTCCTCGAATGACGGTTGCGGTGTATGAAGACCCCGCCCGGTACCAGGAGTGGCCCCGGCACCCTTGCGGGTTTGCCACCGTAAGCAGCGAAAGCGCTGCCGCAATGGATTGCGATACCGGATTCAGCGGCGGAAGGCTACCCCTTGGGGGGTGCCGAAACGCGGCGGACTGAATATTTGTTCAATCAGTACGCCGCAACAAAGACATGCCGGTGTCTCAAGGGGCAGTTGCCAAATCAGGATTTTCGTTCGTTGGCAAGGAAAACGAGCCTGCCATGAGGGAGTATGCGGCAGCCGTTATGCGAGTCTTCAAGCATTACGGATGGCGACCGCATCGCGCTCTTATCGTATTCGACCGAGCCTTAGCCGTTAGGCAAGCGCGCAGCGCGAGTCTTGCCCTAGCCGTTGGGTGAGCGAAGCGAACCTTACGGATAGGGACCGCAACGCGCGGATAAGGACAGCAAAGCCATGGCAGGCGAAGTTTGACCGCTCTGCGCACGATGCCCGTAAAGCCCGCAAGCTCGCTTAACGGGCACGCTACGCGCCCTTCGGGTCGGAAGCCAACGGGCGAAAGGACAATTTGGCGGCTGCCCCTACGCCGATTCCGGCTGCATCGACCGCCGCATGGCCACGGTGCCGGTGCGGGCAATTTCCTTGATGCCGAAGCGCGCCAGCAGGCTCAGGATGGCCTGGATCTTTCCATGGTCGCCGGTGGCTTCCAGGGTCAGGTCGTTCAGGCTCACGTCCACCACCTTGCAGCGAAAGATGTCGGCAATGCGCAGCACCTCGGCCCGGCGGGCGTCGTCGGCCTGCACCTTGACCATCATCATCTCGCGCTCCACGGCGGACACGTCGATGAAGTCCACCACCTTGATCACCGTCACCAGCTTGCGCAGCTGCTTGACGATCTGCTCGATGATCTGTTCCTCGCCGCTGGTGCTGATGGTCATGAGCGAAACGCCCTCTTCCAGCGTGGGGGCCACGTTCAGCGACTCGATGTTGAAGCCGCGTCCGCTGAACAGCCCCGCCACCCGGGACAGCACGCCCGGTTCGTTCTCCACGAGAACGGAAAGCACATGTCGCATGGGCTGCCCTCCCTAGACCAGCAGCATTTCGTCCAGGGCCGCGCCTGCGGGCACCATGGGGTACACGTTCTCCTCGCGTTCCACCCGCACGTCGATGACGGCGGTATGGGGCGAGGCGAAGGCCGCGCGCAACGTGGATTCCAACTCGCCCACCTCGGTGATGCGGTAACCCTCGGCCCCGTAGGCCTCGGCCAGCTTCACGAAGTCGGGCTGCGCCTCCATGCAGGTGGAGCAGTAGTTGCGCTGGTAGAACAGTTCCTGCCACTGGCGTACCATGCCGAGGTAGCCGTTGTTCAGGATCACGATCTTGATGGGCAGCTTGTTGCAGACGGCGGTGGCCAGTTCCTGGATGTTCATCTGGATGGACCCGTCGCCGGCCATGTCGATGACCAGTTTGTCCGGAAAGGCGAACTGCGCGCCGATGGCGGCCGGAAAGCCGTAGCCCATGGTGCCCAGCCCGCCGGAGGTCAGCAGCGTGCGCGGCTTGCGGAAGGTGAAGAACTGGGCCGTCCACATCTGGTTCTGGCCCACTTCCGTGGTGACGATGGCGTCGCCACGGGTGATGGAGAAGATGGTTTCCACCACCTGCTGCGGCTTGATGGAGCCGTTCTTCACGTAGGTCAGGGGCTGTTCGGTGCGCCAGGTGGAAACCTGGGTCAGCCACGGCTCGTGCGCCGTCGCCCAATCCTTTTCGGCAAGGCGGGTGGTGGCTATCTCGCGGATGCCCGCCAGCGCCTTGCGGCAATCGCCCACCACGGGAATGTCCACCTGCACGTTCTTGCGGATGGACGTGGGGTCGATGTCGATGTGGATGATACGCGCGCCCGAGGCGAACGCGGAAAGGCGCCCGGTCACCCGGTCGTCGAAGCGCGCGCCAACGGCCACGATGCAGTCGGCGTTGTTCACGGCCTTGTTGCCCGCGTAGGTGCCGTGCATGCCGATCATGCCCAGCCACAGGGGGTCATCGCCCGGAAAGGCGCCAAGGCCCATCAGGGTGGACGTTACCGGAATGCTCAGGGTGCGGGCCAGCCAGCCAAGCTCTTCGCTGGCGTCGGACATGACCACGCCGCCCCCCGCGAAGAACAGCGGGCGCCTGGCCTCGATGAGGGCCTCCACCGCGCGGCGCAGTTGGTTCAGGTTGGGCCGGTAGGTGGGGTTGTAGCTGCGCAGCTTGACGTCTTCGGGCCAGACGAATTCTGTCCTGGCCTGCATGACGTCCTTGGGCAGGTCGACAAGAACGGGACCCGGCCTGCCGGAGCGGGCCAGATAAAAGGCCTGCCGCAGCACGCGGGCAAGGTCGCGCACGTCCTTCACCAGATAGTTGTGCTTGGTGCACGGGCGGGTGATGCCGACGATGTCCACTTCCTGAAAGGCGTCGTTACCGATGAGGGGTGTGGGTACCTGCCCCGTCAGCACGACCATGGGAATGGAATCGGCATAGGCCGTGGCGATGCCGGTCACGGTGTTGGTGGCTCCCGGTCCGGAGGTGACCAGACAGACGCCCACCTTGCCCGACGCGCGGGCGAAACCGTCGGCGGCGTGCACCGCCGCCTGTTCGTGCCGGACCAATATGTGCCGGATCTCGTGCCTGGGCAGTTCGTCATAAATGTCTATGACGGCCCCGCCGGGATAGCCGAACAGTACGTCCACGCCTTCCCGTTTGAGGCATTCCAGCAGGATCCGGGCCCCGTTCAGTTCCATCTAGCCCTCCAAGGCGCGGTACCGGTCCAGTATGGCATGGAGCCGGGTCTTTCCGTCGAGTTTCTGTTTCTTCAGTTCCTTGGCCTGCTTTTCTTCAGCGGGGGTCAGGAACGACTTGGATTCGATCTTCTCCAGCTGTTTCTCGAACAGAATATGCTCGTCCCATAGCGCCTTCAGTTCCGGGTCCGCGGCGGCGTACTTTTCGATGAGCGCGTTGTCTTTCGGTTCCATGGAACTTTCTCCTCTGGCGTTGAGGGTTGCTATTTCCCACATGTGCCAAGCAGGCCCCAGCTGGGCTCCACATCCGATTCGACGATCAATTTCTTCAACCGGCTCGTGTGGCCGGAAACCAGGCGCACGCGGTTGCGGCGCATTCCCAGCGCGAAGGCCACGAATTCCTCCAGCGCCTTGTTGGCCTTGTTGTCCACCGCCGGTGCGGCCAGGCGCACCTTCAGCCTTCCGTCCGCCGTGCCTTCGCAAGCGCTCTTGCGCGCGCCGGGCACCGCCCGCACCAGTACCGCCCATTGCCCTTCCCCGGCAGGGGCCGCCCATTCGGGGCGGGCGGGATCAGGCCGGTCCACCCTTCTGCCGCCCGGCGATGCGCGCCGCGGCGGCCTCCAACTCCTCGTCGTCCTCGCGGGCCATGTCCAGCATGCGCAGGTGCTGCTGCACCACGGCGCGCACCTTCATTTCGAACTGCGCCTTGACCTTGCGGGCCTCGGCTATGTCCTCCTGAATGCGCGCAAGGCGGAGCTGCCCCTGATTGATGAGGTTCTCCGCCTTGGAATGGGCAGCGTCGATGATCAGCTGCGCCTCCCTCTGGGCACTTGCCTTGAGGTCGGCGGTAACCCTTTGGGTGGTCATCAACGTGTCTCGCAACGTCGATTCCCGCTCCTTGAATTCTGACAGGCGTTCTTCAAGCCGCGCCACCTGCCCGGCCAGCGCGGCCTTTTCCTCGCTCAACCGGCCGATGGCATCCGCGGCCTCCTGCATCATCCTGTCCACCTCTTCGGTGGTGTAGCCTCGCAGGGACTTGGAAAAGCTGTGGTTCAGCAGATCTATGCGGCTCACGGACATGTGACGCCCCTATCGCATGGTGACGGCGAACTGGTACAACGACTGGACAAGCACGGCGCTGATGAACTGGATGGCCAGCAACACCACCACCGGGGACAGGTCCAGCCCTCCCACGTAGGTGAACGGAATCCACTTGCGGACCCGGTAGAACACCGGCTCCGTCAGGTTGCGCAGAATGCGCACGATGGGATTGTAGGGATCCGGGTTGACCCACGAGAGAACCGCCGAAACGATGACGATCCAGAAATACAGGTTCAGCACGGCATCAAGCACGCGCGCCACGCCGAAAATGAGATTCGAGAAAACGAACATGAACCCTCCGGTTAAGCGCACCCCGGAATTGGGGGGCGACCGTAACACCGATACTTCCACTTACCCGCCACAAGAATCAAGCAAAAAGTGGTTACTCCCGCACCGGGCGCACGGCGCTGCCCGCCGGATGTCCCCACCGGATGCCGCCGGGTGTCCGCCGGTCGTCAGCCGGTTGCCGACCCGTTGCGCGCCGGGCGCGCCTTAGCGGAGGAAGCAGCCCGACGCGGCGTTGCGCCCGTTCTCGCCCGTGCCCCGCCGCCCGTTCCGCCGCACATGTTCCTGCCCGTGCTCTTGCCTGGCGTACTCCGCCAGCACCCGACGCAACGCCCAGAAGTCGTCCAGATGCAACCGCGCGGAAAGTGACGGGCTGCGGTAGGCCCAAAAGCACACCCCGGCCATGCGGGCGGTTTCCTCGTCAGCGATGGTGTCGCCCATGAAGGCCACCTCGTCGCGGGCAAGGCCCCAGGCGTTCAGGGTGGCGCAGATGCCTTCCGGGTGGGGTTTGGCCCGCACGCGCGATGCCGTCATGACCGGAAAGAACAGCTCGGTCATGCCGAAGTGGTCGAGCACGTATTCCATGGTGGTGGTGCGGTTGGTGCAGATGCCCCGGCGCAGGCCCGCGCCGCGCAGCCAGCGCAACAGTTCCATCAGGCCCGGTTCCGGCTCCAGCAGGGGCAGGATGTCGCGCCGGTAGACGATGCGCTTGCGCGCCTCCGGCAGCCTGGACATGAGCGCGGGCGGCACGATGCGCGCCAGCGACTGCCCCACCGAGGCCATGTGGGTGTAGTCCTCATCCTGCCGCGACATGGGCGGCTGGCCCAGCGCGCCAAGGATGAGGTTGTAGTACTGGATGTTGGACGCGCGCGAGTCGAACAGCACGCCGTCGCAATCGAAGATGATGCCCTTGAGGCCCCTGGGGAACAGCTGCTGAAGGCGATGAACCGTTGGATACACGATGACTCCGAAGGAAAGGCTGGCTTCACGACATCATGCCCCGATGGCGCCGCCCTGAGGTACTACGGTGAAGCGGCGACAAGCACAGACCCTTGGTCAGTCTCCCAAGGTGCCGCTACGATGTATTCCCAAATGAACGTTTTGGGGGATTGGGGTACGGGGGAAGGAGACCTTTTTACGCGTTGCGGTCCCCATCCGTAAGGTTCGCAAGCTCACCTAACGGCTGGGGCAAAAGGTCCCTTCCCCCGATTACTCTTCACATTTTTTCAAAAATCATCTTGCACACTTGCCGCAACAGACCACGTCGAACACGCGGTCCAGCCAGGGGCGCGCGGCGTCGGGTCCGGGGCGGCCCGCCACCTGCCACAGGGGCAGGCGGGCGTGCACCACCAGCTTGGCCACCTTGGCGCCCCAGGCGGGGCACAGCCGGGCGGCCTGCTCGGCGGTGATGGGGGAGAAGGCGGCGCCGCCGTCGCGCAGTGTGGCGGAAATCTCGGCGTCACAGGTGAACAGCACCGCGCCGTCGGGCAGGAAGGGCCCCATGTTCTCCACGATGACCCGCCACGAGGGGCCGATGATGTCGGCGCCGCTGCCGGGCAGCATGGCGGAATACGGGTCGAGGGCGGGCATCTCGCGCAGTTCCTCGTCCGTTTCCACGCCCAGGATGTCGGCCAGGCTTTCGCGGCTGCGCGAAAACTTCTCCTTCAGGGCATCCAGTTCGCGCACGCGCTCTTCCAGGTGCCAGGCCAGGATCAGGGTCTTCTGCGCGGCGATGCGCCGGTTGCGGTCCGCCTGGGCCGGGTCCTCAGAAGCGGCCCCGCCGCCCTTCTCGTCCTTCTCGTCCTTCTCGTCCTTCTCGCCCGGCCCGCCGGAGGCGAAATTCTCCAGCGCGGCCAGTTCGGAGCGGCCCAGGGAGAACGGGGCCTCGTCGTGCGCGCTTTCCAGCGCGGCCACCATGGCCGCCAGATCGCCGTGCGGGCCGGAGCCCACGTTCATGCCGAAGTCCAGCAATTCGGCCAGACAGGCGCGCGCCTCCGCCTCGGACAGGGGCAACAGGGGCGACCGCCACGGGGCGGCGGCGGGAGAGGTTGCGGGGGCCTGCGGCGCGCCACCGGCCACCGAAGGGGCGGCGGGCAGCCCGGCGGACAGGAACGCCACGCCCTCGGGCAGACAGGCGGGGGCCAGCTCACGGTGCAGCAAGGGAATATAGAGCACGGGATGTTCGGAAGCGTTGTGCATGGTCACCATCGGTAAGGGCTTGAAGTCTGTGAAACCGCGTGAACGAGGGAACGGGGCGCCGGGCGCCATGGCCGTTCACGCCCCCTGGAACCGCTCGCAGATGCCGTCGCATCGGGGCAGCAGCAGCACGCACACCCCCTCGCGGAAGTGGGTGCAGTCCAGCCAGTCCGCCTCGTCGCCGCACCCGTCGCCCGTACAGGACGGACAACGCGCGGGCGGGGTATAGTCGGCGCACAGCCCGCCGGGCGGTGGCATGGTGGCCAGGCGGCGCTCCCACAGCGCCGTGGCCTGCTCCGACGACAGGTCGAACGTTTCCGCCTGTTCGAGGAAATGGTCGTAGGCGCGGACGACGCGCTGTTCCTCGCCGCAGCGCCAGTCCTCGTTCAGGCCGGGGTTCATGGTCTCGTCTACCGCGCAGCGCCCCGACTCGTGAAAGCGGCAGTTGATGCCGGGCAAGCGCACAAGGCGGCCCCGCCCGCCCGTGGCGGGGGAGCCGCCGGAGGCGTCCGGCCCGGCGGCAGCGCCCGTGCGCTCGGGGGGCTGTCCCCCCTTGCCGGATTTTTCGCCGGGTTTCTCAAAGGTCATGCCTTCTCCAGCGCGTGGGGCCAGAAGGCCATGCCGCCGTCCAGCACGTAAAGGTCGGTGGCGCCCAGGCCGCCCAGCATGCAGGCCACGCTCCACGCCGCGTCCGAGGTGGCCGCCACCAGCACGATGGGGGTAAAGCGCGGCACCTCGTCCTGCAACCGCTTGCGCAGTTGGGTGTGGGGGATGTTGTACGCGTCGGGCACGTGGCCCGCGCGCCAGTCGGGCGCGCTGCGCAGGTCCAGGGTGAAGAATTCCGCCCCGGCCTCGCGCGAGGCGATGAATTCGTCGGAGGTAATGCCGAAGTAGCGGCCCGCAAGCTTGTTGGCGAGCACGGCCGCCGCGCGGCGCAACAGTTCACCGGCGGCGCCGGGCAACTCCGCCTGGGCCAGGTCGGCCACGCGCATGCCCGCCCGCAGCGCAAGCGACGCGGCGGACACCACGGCGGCGCACAGTTCCGCGTCGCGGCCCACCACCTGCGCGCCCAGCAGCGCACCGCCGGACCTGGCGGCCAGCAGCTTCACGGCATGCCCGGCGGGCAGGCCGCCCCAGGCTGCGGCATCGTCGTCGTCGGCGGCAGGCACGTTCTGGCCCGCCCCGCCGTGCGCGGCGGGGGTTGCATACACGGAAAACTCCGTTTCCACCCCGGCCTTCGCGCAAGCGGCGGAGCCCAGCCCCACGGCGGACACGGTGACGCCGGGGCCTTCGCCGTGCACGATGCCCAGGGCGGGCAGGCGGCAGGGGCAGTCGCCCAGCGCCGCGGCCAGATCGGCGGCCAGTTCGGCGGCCTGATCAGCGGGCACCCCCTCGATGGCCGATGCATCGGACCGGGCCAGTTCCGCCGCCAGGTCACCAGCCGGGCAGGCAGCCACGCCCCGCGCGGGGGCCACGCTGGCACCGCTGCCGTCGATGGAGGCCAGATGGTCGGCCAGGGCGCGGACCAGGCCCGGCACCTCCGCGGGCACGGCGGCGGCCCGCTCCACGCTGCCGTCCGGGGCCATGCGCTCGACGCCGATGCCGGTGCCGAACACGTACACGCCGGGCGCGCCGGTGCGCAGGCAGCCGTCCACGTCGATGCGGCCGGTGTCGTCCAGGCTGATGCCGTCCAGGGTCAGGGCCGGATTCTGGACCACCATGGGGGCGGTCCAGATGAACAGATCGCCTTCCACGCGCAGGTCGGAACCATCAGTCCCCACGGCCACCAGCGCGGCAAAGCCACCACCCTCGGCGGGCAGCGCGCCCATGCGTTCCATGGCCACGCCGGTCCAGTTCACCGTTTCCACGCCGTTGCGGCGGGCCATGCGCGCCGCGTGGCGCCACATGTCGGCGTCAACCGCGTTGGCGGCGTTGGCGGCATCGCCTGCGGCGGCGCGGGTGCGCACCCACACCGGAGTGGCCCCGGCGACGCGGACAAGGCGCAGGGCTTCCAGCGCCTCGGCCCCCTGCCCCACCACCACGGCACGGCAGGCACCGGCGGCCACGCGTTCCGCCAGCAGGCCATCCAGGCCCGTGGCGTCGGCGCAGGGCCAGGCGAACACGTTGGGCGCGCCGCGCAAGGCACGGGGAATGCGGGGGGTGGCGTCGATCTCCATGGCCAGTTGATCGTAGCGCACGGCCAGCCTGCCCCGGGTGGAGCTAGTGATGACGGTGTTGGCGTCCAGATCGACGGAAAGTTCAGCGGCATCCAGCACGCCCACCTCGCGGGCGGCCAGCAGCACGCGCGAGGTGCGCCGCCCCGTCAGGCATGCGGAAAACGGCCCGCTGCCTTCGGCGCCGTCCCCCCCTGCTTCGGGCATGATCATGTTCACCTCGCACCCCGGCAGCAGCCGCTTGACGCGCGCGGCAAGCTTGCCCGCCCCCACACCGGAACCTATGACAACGATGCGTCGCATGTATCGCTCCATTCATTGAAGTGTGCGCAACCACCTTGGAACACAGGTCATCCCCCGGCGTTGCGCGTCTTGACCGGGGTGTACCCGATGTGTATATGCATGGCATCACTAACGGAGGCATGCATATGTTCGGTATCGGCATTCAGGAATTGTTGGTCGTTCTCGTTCTGGTCCTGCTGGTATTCGGGGCCAACAAGCTGCCCGAAATCGGCGGCGGGCTCGGGCGTGCCATCCGGAACTTCAAGCGGGCCACCAGCGAGCCCGATGAAATCGACATCACTCCGGGCAAGAAGAACGGCAAGATCGACAAGGACGACAAGCAGGCATAACCGGGCCACGCGCCCGACCGACATTTTTCGGAACCCGGCGCGGCATGCCCGTCGGGTTTCTTCGTTTCCGCCTTCCGGCACCGGCGGGGTGGCGTGCTGCTACGGCAGGACTTCCCGCGTCAACTTGCGCGGCGCAAGATACTCGTCCAGGCGCCGGTCCAGTTCCACCCGGTTCACCAGCACCAGCTTCCACGTGGCCACCAGCCCGCCGGGGCGCATGGTCACGTCCTGCAACTGCGCGCTTTGCAGGGCGCGGTCCCAGTCGTGCAACGCCCGGTCGAAGGATTCGACGCTGTCGGCGGTGAGCCAGCCGGAAACCCGCAGCACGGCCTGCTGGCCCGCCGCCGCCCCGGCCACCTGACGGTGCGAGAAATACCACGCCCACAGCCCGCGCCACACGTCGTCCACGCTGGCCCCATCCGCGGAAGTGGACCCCTCGGTTGCGTCCAGCGTGCCGTACCAGCCCTTGCTCTGGGGGTTCTGGGGCCGCAGGGCCACCCGCACGGATGCCCCGGCGCGCTGCTCCACCCCGTACAGCAGTTGCAGCCTGCTCACCCGCTCCGCCACCTCCGGCGATGCGCCGGAAAGCTGCAGGACCATGGCCACGGGTTCTTCGGCGGTGTAGTAGGCGCCCACCTGACGCAGGCGCTCCTTGAGCATGTCGCGGTTCACGTCCACGTCCACGGCAAGGCGCGTGCCGCCCTGCACCTGGGTCATGCCCAGTTCGCTGTAGCCGCGCACCACCTCGCCGGTGACGGTGGACAGATACTCGCGCAGCGCGGCGCGGCGCGCCTCTGACAGCGGAGCACGCAGGATGTCCAGGGCTTCGTCGGTGACGGCGGAGGTAAAGGCCTCGCCCTGTGCCTGGGCGCGGGTCTTCGAAACCTGTCCTTCGCCCCACACGGCCTCGGCGCGGCGGGCATGGCCCGGCACGGCCTGGCACAGCACGGCAACCACCACGGCAAGGCCGCACAGCAGCCGCCACGGCGACGCAAGCGCGCCCGAGGCTACGGCGGAGGACATCCGGCGGGATATATGGCGGGGGGACGGAGCCGCCCCGTGGCCGCACGCACGGCGGCCGGGACAACGGAACATCATGAATACTCCGGTGTTCTGCAAAATAGTGTCGTTCCGTGGCGTTGTAGCCGATTTTGCCCCCGAACGCCAGCGCGGGCGGGGGAACCGGACGGGCGGACTCAGGCGGGGACGGGCGAAAGGGGGGGCAACCCGCGAAAACGCAAGGGAAGGAAATCCGGCGGCGGGGCATGTTCCGGCCCGCTCCGCGCGTGGAGTGGCCGGCGTGTCAGGAGAATCGGGTGTGCCTGGTGAACCTGCCACGTCAGGCGAATCTGCGATGTCAGGCGAATCTACGATGTCAGGCGAATCTGCGATGTCAGGTGTCGGGGCGTCGGGATTATCGGAGCGCCCCGTCCGCGTCCCCACCCGTGCCTCCGTCCGCGTCCCCATCCCCATCCAGCGCGCGCAGGGCCACGCCCAGATGGTCCAGCCAGATATCCACGAAGCCGCCGTATTCCGCCGTGCCGCGCAGCACGGGCACGCATTCCATGCCCGCCGCCACGATGCGCGACCGCCACGAATCCGGCGCATCACCGGCCATGTCCAGCATGGCGTGCCGCCCCACCACCGAGAGCAGCGGCAGCAGCCACGCCCGGCGCACCCCGGCCCCTGCCAGGCGGGGCAGGATGTCGTCGATGGTGCAATCCCCGTCCATGGTGCCGATGTGCACCAGCGGGTCGCGCTCGCGCACCTGGGCGGACAGCACCCCGTAGCGCGATTCGCCCTCGTGCCAGGTACCGTGCCCCATGAACACGCAGGCCTCGCCGGGGACGCGCTCCGGCGGCAGATGGGTCAGCAGCGCGACGGCGGCGCGGCGGATGTCGTCGTCGGAATCCAGCAGGGGGGCGCCCACGGTGGCCCGCACGAAGCCTTCCGGCCGGGCTTCCGCCGCGCGCATCTCCTCCACGTCGGCCAGCAGGTCGGCATATTCCGCGCCGGGAATGGAATGCAGCGACTGCACGGCCACATGGGTGTACTTTTCGAACCACATCTTGCGCAGGGCCTTCTGGACGGAATCGGTCTTCTTGCGCGCGGCCGCCAGCCGGTTGCGCATGACCACCGAGGTGAACGCCCAGCGCACCGGCACGTCGGGAAACAGCGCCCGCACCCGTTCGTCGAACAGACGAAGGGTGGACTGCCCCTGCGGGGTTCCGGAGCCGAACGCGGCGAGAAGGATGCCTTTCTTCATGCGGGTGCCATACGAACCGTGTGCGAAATGGACTTGCGGCAGGCGGATGCGGACTGGACACAGACTGGCCCCAGACTGGACACAGACTGGCCGCGCCCGGAGCGCCAGGGGCTGCTCGCCCCACCGCATGCCGGGCGGCGCAACGACGTGAAGCGCCACGGTGCACGCTACCCACGACGACGCAACATTGCAAGTTATTTCTGCACGATGCACAGCGCGCACCGCGCCAGCGCCACCCACCGCGCCATATTGACCTTGCCCTGCCGCTGCCTGTACCATCCGGGCGTTACAAAGCCTGGCCCGAGCCTGGGCACCGGGCCTCGTCAGACATAACCGGGCCTCACCTCCCGGTTTCCATCCCTAGGGGCTGTCTCTAAATTAGGATTTTCGTTCGTTGGCAAGGAAAACAAGCCTGCCATGAGGGAGCATACTCTTCTCGTATTCGACCGATATGGCAGGCGAAGTTTGACGCCGCCAACGGGCGAAAAGACAAGTTAGAGACAGCTCCTTGCACACCCGTCACCTTTCACGGAGACATGATGCGCCTACTCGTCACGGGCGGTTGCGGCTTCATCGGCACCAACTTCGTCCGTCTCGTCATCGACCGCCGCCCCGACATCACGGTGGTCAACCTCGACAAGCTGACCTACGCGGGCAACCCGCTGAACCTCGCCGACATCGAAAAAGCCCATGGCGGCGCCCGCTATTTCTTCGAGCACGCCGACATCGCCGACGCGGATGCGGTACGCCGCATCCTTGCGCAACACCGCATCGACGCGGTGGTCAACTTCGCGGCGGAAACCCACGTGGACCGCTCCATAGACGATCCCGCGCCCTTCGTGGTCACCAACGTGCTGGGCACGCAGACCCTGCTCACCGCAGCGCGCGAGGCCGGGGTGGCCCGCTTCGTCCACGTTTCCACCGACGAAGTGTACGGCACCCTTGGGACGGAAGGCCGCTTCACCGAATCCACCCCCCTGGCCCCCAACAGCCCCTATTCCGCCTCCAAGGCGTCGGGCGACCTGATGGCCCGCGCCTGGTACGAGACCTACGGCTACCCGGTGGTCATCACCCGCTGCTCCAACAACTACGGCCCCTACCAGTTCCCCGAAAAGCTCATCCCGCTGATGATCGGCCGGGCCGGGCGCGACGAAACCCTGCCCGTCTACGGCGACGGCATGAACGTGCGCGACTGGATCCACGTGGACGACCACTGCCGGGGCGTGCTGCTGGCCCTGGAAAAGGGCCGCCCCGGCGCGGTGTACAACTTCGGCGGCGCGGCGGAACGCCCCAACATGGAGGTGGTGCGCGCCATCCTGCGTCTGGTGGGCAAGCCGGAAAGCCTGATCCGCCACGTTACCGACCGGCCCGGCCACGACCGCCGCTACGCCATGGACTTTTCCCTGGCGGCGCAAGAGCTTGGCTATGCCCCGGAATACGACTTCGAGCGAGGCCTGGCCGAAACCGTGGCCTGGTACCGGGACAACGCGGCATGGCTTGAAAGCGTGGCCTCGGGGGCGTACAGGGAATTCATGCAACGCTGGTACGGAGAACGACTGTGAGCCCGCGCCCCAAGGCGCTGGTGCTCGGCGGCAGGACCGGGCTGCTCGGCCAGGCCCTGGTGCGCGTGCTGCGCGAATCGGGCTGGGACGCCCTGCCCACCGGGCGCGACGACGTGAATGTGCTTGATTCCGGGGCGCTGGCCTCGTTCATCGAGCGCGCCGAACCCGCCGTGATCTTCAACACCGTGGCCTGGACCCAGGTGGACCTGGCCGAAGAGCGCGAAGAAGACGCCACCCGTCTCAACCGCCAACTGCCCACCTGCCTCGCGCGCATGGTCCGCGGCACGTCCATGCATCTCGTGCAGTTCAGCACCGATTTCGTGTTCAGCGGCAAGAAGGGCACGCCCTACACGCCGGAAGACACGCCGGACCCCGCGTCCGTCTACGGCGCCACCAAGCTGGCCGGTGAACAGGCCGTGCTGCAACAGTGCCCGGACAACGCCTGCGTGGTGCGCACATCCTGGCTGTTCGGGCCGGGGCGCCGCAATTTCGTCAAGGTCATCCTGGACATCTGCCACGACAATGGCGAGGCCCGCGTGGTGCACGACCAGATCGGTTCGCCCACCTACACCCTGGACCTTGCGGCGGGCAGCGTGAAGCTGGCCGAACTGCGGGCCACCGGCATCTTCCACCTGGCCAACGCCGGGCAGGCCAGCTGGTGCGAACTGGCGTCCGAGGCGGTGAACCTGGCCGGGCTGCCCTGCAAGGTACACGCGATACCATCACGCGATTACCCGCAAAAGGCCCAGCGCCCGCCCTTTTCGGTGCTGGACACCGCGCGCTTCACCCAGGTGACCGGCATCACCCCGCGCCCGTGGCCGCAGGCCCTGCGCGACTACATCTACAAGGAATGCCTGCCCGCCATGCACGACGCCTGACGTCGCGCGGGCAGACCGCACTTCGGCCAGCGGCCACCAACGATCAGGATACCAAAGGGAAACCACATGCCGCCCGCCGAAACCCTTCGCACGCTCGCACGCGCCGCCTGCTCCACCACCAGGGACGCCTTCCAGGTCTGGCTGACGCTGGTCAAGGTGATGGTGCCCATCATCATCGTGGTCAAGGTGCTGACCGAACTGGACCTGGTGCGCTACCTGGCCCTGCCGCTGTCGCCCATCATGGGGCTGGTGGGCCTGCCCGCGGACCTCGGCCTGTCGTGGGCCACCAGCATGCTGGTGAACATCTACAGCGGCCTGTTCGTGTACGCCGGGCTGCTGCCGGGCATGGAACAGCTGAGTGTGGCCCAGGTGACCACCTTCGCCACCATGACGCTCATCGCCCACAACGTGCTGGTGGAAGGGCGCATCGCCCAGCAGTGCGGCCTGAACATGACCACCCAGATCGTGCTGCGCTTTGGCGGGGCGCTGCTGTGCGGCATGCTGATGCGCGCCTTCTTCGACGCCACCGGCTACCTTTCCGAGCCCGCCGCCATGCTGTGGGCACCGCGCGAGGCCCCGGCCACCCTGGCCGCCTGGGCCTGGAACGAAGCGCGTAACCTGGTCTCGGTGTTCGGCATCGTGCTGGTGCTGATGGGCCTGATGCGCGTGCTGGACGCCGTGGGCATCACCAAACTGCTCAACGCCTGCCTGCGCCCGGTGCTGCGGCTGATGGGCATCGGCGACAACGCCGCCACCATCACCATCGTGGGCCTCGGCCTTGGCATCGCCTATGGCGGCGGGCTCATCGTACACGAGGTGCAGGGCGGCAAGGTGCCCCCGCGCGACGTGTTCAGTTCGCTGTCGCTGATGGGCCTGTCGCACGCGCTCATCGAGGACACCCTGCTGATGACCCTTATCGGCGCGCATCTGGGCGGCACCCTGTGGGGACGGCTGATCTTCTCCATGGTGGTGGTGATGCTGCTGATCCGGCTGTACGACCGGCTGCGGCCCACGCCGTCGCCGGTCACCACGGCAAGCATGGGCGCGTAGGCGGCAGGGCATGACGGACACCCCCCAGCCCGGCGCGCAGCCAGCCGAAGCTACCGCCCCCGTTGCCGCAGCGTCCGACATTGCTGTCGGCGCAGCGTCCGGCGTAACGATCGGCGCAACCCCTGGCACCCCGCCGCGCACCGTGTGGATCAACGCCGGTGAACTTTCCGGCGACATGCACGGAGGCCGCCTGCTGGAGGCCCTGCGCCGCCGCGACCCGGCGTTGCGCTGCATCGGCATGGGTGGCCCGCACCTGCGCGAAGCCGGGCAGGATGCCATCTTGCGGGTGGAAGACCTGTCCGTGATGGGCATCACCGAGGTGCTGGGCTACCTGCCGCGCATCCTCGGCATGCTGCGCCGCATCAAGGCGGAACTGGCCGCGCGCAGGCCCGACGCCGTGGTGCTCATCGACGCGCCGGAATTCAACTTCCGCATCGCCAGGGCCGCCCACGCACTGGGCATTCCGGTGCACTACTACATCAGCCCCAAGATCTGGGCGTGGCGCACCGGGCGGGTCAACTTCATCCGCCGCCACATCCGCCGGATGATCTGCATCCTGCCCTTCGAGGTCGAGTTCTACCGCCGCCACGGCATGGACGTGGACTACGTGGGCAACCCGCTGCTGGACATGATGGACTGGCAGCGGCTGGACGCCATCGCCCCCGTGCCGGGGCGCATCGGCCTGATGCCCGGCAGCCGCCGCAAGGAGATCGAGGCGCTGATGCCGGAATACGGCAAGGCCGCCCGCCTGCTGCTGGAAAGCCGCCCCGGCCTGTCCTTTCACTGCGTGCGCGCCCCCAACGTGACCGAGGACGCCCTGCGCGCCCTGTGGCCCGCCGACGTGCCCCTGACCATCGAATCGCCGGACGACCGTTACGCCACCCTGCGCACCTGCCAACTGCTGCTGGCCGCATCGGGCACGGCCACGCTGGAAACGGCCCTGCTGGGCGTGCCCACGCTGGTGGCCTACCGGGTGTCGCCGTTCTCGTACTGGCTGGGCAAGCGGCTGGTGAAGGTCCAGTGGGTCAGCCTGCCCAACCTTGTGCTGAACCGCGAGGTGTTCCCCGAACTGTTGCAGGAGAACGCCGACGGCGCCGTGCTGGCCCGCCACGCCAGCCGCTGGCTGGATACCCCCGACGAACTGGACCGCGTGCGCGCCGACCTGGCCGACCTGCGCCGCCGCTGCGGCCCCCCCGGCGCGGCGGACGCCGCCGCGCGGATTATTCTTGAAGAGATGCGCGGCGCACCGCAGGGCCAACTGTAGGCGCGCACCGCGCTTTCGCACGAATGCCCCTGCCCTTCACTCCCACGCAGAGGAGTCGCCATGGAATCCACATCCCCCGCCCGGTTCACCCACCGGCCAGTTGAAGATGCCGATCTGTCCGACATCTGCGCCTTTCCGCGTGACGCGGATGAACTGTTCTTCTGCTTTCCCACCGCCACCTTTCCGCTGACGTCCAGACAACTGCGCGAAGCCGTGGCTCGCCGGGCCGACGCCACCGTGGCCTTGCTGGACGGGCGCGTGGCGGCGTTCGCCAACTTCCACCACTGGAAAACGGGCGGTCGCTGCGCCATCGGCAACGTCATGGTTGATCCGCTGGCTCGTGGACGCGGCGCGGCCCGGTACCTCGTGAGCTGGATGGTCGATCTGGCCTTCACGAAGCACCGGGCCGTCGAAGTGGGCGTATCGTGCTTCAACCGCAACACGGCGGGGCTGCTGCTGTACGCTGGGCTGGGATTCGGTCCTCATGCCGTGGAAGAACGGCGCGACACGCGGGGAAACCACGTGGCACTGATCCACCTGCGTCTGCCTCGCCCTACCGATCTGCCCGGCTGAAACACGGGCTCCCTCCGCAGTTCAATACTTCTGGTCGCTGTGCCAGGCCCAGGCGGTTTCGATGATCTCGCGGATGTCGGTAACCTTCGGGGTCCAGCCCAGTTCCCTGCCCGCCAGGGTGCTGTCGGCCACCAGCCGGGCCGGGTCGCCATCGCGGCGCGGCCCCACGGTGTAGGGCACCTCGCGCCCGGTCACCCGCGCCGCCGCGTCGATGACCTGGCGCACGGTGAACCCCAGCCCGTTGCCGAGGTTGTAGTGCAGGGCGCCGCCTTCCGCCGTCACCCCGTCCTTCAGGGCCGCCGTGCCCACGGGGGCGGCCAGCAGCCTGTCCAGCGCGGCCAGGTGCGCGTCGCACAGGTCGTTGACGTGGATGTAGTCGCGCACGCAGGTGCCGTCCGGGGTGTCGTAGTCGCTGCCGAACACGGTGAGCGCAGGGCCCGTGCCCAGCACCGCGCGCAGGATGTTGGGGATGAGGTGCGTTTCCGGCGAGTGCGATTCGCCGATGCCCCCCGCCCGGTCCGCCCCGGCGGCGTTGAAATAGCGCAACGCCACGGAGCGCAGCCCGTAGGCCGTGGCGTGGTCGGCCAGCATGCGTTCCACCATCAGCTTGGACGCGCCGTAGGGGTTCACCGGGGCCAGCGGATGCGTCTCGGCGATGCGCTCGGTGACCGGGTTGCCGTACACCGCCGCCGTGGACGAAAACACCAGCCGCAACACGCCCGCCTCGCGCATGGCGTCCAGCAGGTTCAGGGTGCCGGTGACGTTGTTGGCGTAATACAGTGCGGGTTCGCGCACCGATTCGCCCACCAGGCTGCGGGCGGAAAAGTGCATCACCGCGTCGAAGCAGTGCTCGGCGAACACACGGCGCAGGGCCTGGCGGTCCAGCAGGTCGCCGCGCACCAGGTCGCAATCGGGGGCGGCGGCATCCACGGCGTCGGCATGGCCGGTGGAAAGATTGTCGAAGATCACGGGCGTGCAGCCGCGCGCCACCAGCGCCCGCACCATGTGCGAGCCGATGTAGCCCGCACCGCCGCAGACCAGCACGTTGCAGATGGGTGTTTCGCCCATGGTTCCTCCTGGGGTGTCGCAAGACATCATCAAATACGACGGATCGGGGCGTCCTTGCCCCATGCCGCCGTTTTCTCTATTCTTGTCCTGATGCAGACGCAACTGCCTTTGGCGCACCGTCGGCACCATGCCCTTCGGGCATGTCTTCCGGAACATCCGGCACGGCAACCCGCACGCCACGCATGACAGCATGCCGGGCAGGAGACGCATTGTCCCCGCAACATGCCGTCAGCCAAGGAGAACCTAACACATGCGGCAACGGATGCAACCACACGGCACCATCTTTCCGCCACACCGCACCGTGTCGGCAACACTGGCTGGCCTGCTCGCGCGTATCAGTCTATTCAAACGAGTCGGGCTGGCCACGCAAACCGAGTCGGTCAAATTCATCGGGCAGGTCATGGCCTGCCTGGTCGCCCTGCTGTGCCTGGGGGTGCCCGCCGCCGCGGGGCCACGCAACGACGACGACCTGAAGCAACTGACGTCCAGCCTGCTGGAAACCAAGATCAAGCCCGACGCCATTCCCGCCCTGTACCGCCCGGAATACACCTCCACCATCAGCGCCGCCCTCAGCCTGGAAGACCCGGAACCGGTCTTCGTGGTGCGCCTGCCCGACGGCCCGCGCATCTACCCCCAGCGCATCATGGTCTGGCACGAGGTGGTCAACGAGGTGGTGGGCGACGCCACCTACTGCATCAGCTACAGCCCGCTCACCGGCGTGCTGGCCGCATACAAGGGCCAGGCGGGCCGGTTCATGACCACCTTCGGCGTGGATGGCCGCCTGCTGTACAACAACACCGTGCTGTTCGACAGGGCCAGCGGCAGCCTGTGGTCGCAACTGCTGGGCATTGCCATTGACGGCCCCCTGCGCGGCAAGGTGCTGCAACGCATTCCCGCCTGGTGGACCACCTGGGGCGTGGCGCGCGCCGCCATGCCGGATGCGAAGGTGCTGGCCACACCCAGCGGCGTCCGCCGCTCGTACGGCAAGGATCCCTACGGTTCCTACCTGCTGCCCGGCACCTACTACGACGACGACCGCATCATGTACGCCGTGCCCAGGCTGGACAGGCGCATGAAGCCCAAGACGCCCATCCTCGGCCTGGACGTGCAGGGCCAGCAACTGGCCATCGACGTGGCCACCGTGCGCAAGGACGGCGTGGTCAACATCGACCAGGGCCCCATGCCGTTGGTGGCCGTGGTGGACAGGCGGCTGGACGTGATCCGGGTATACGACCGCACGGTGTGGGGCAAACCCGCCAACTTCGCGCTGAAGAAAAACAGTCCCAACCGCCTGGTGGACACCGAAAGTGGCAGCGAATGGTCCATCGACGGCAAGGCAGAGGCTGGCCCCATGAAGGGCGCCGTGCTGAACGAACTGATACCCGTCAACGCCATGTGGTTCGCCTGGTCCAGCTTTCACCCGGCAACGCTGGTGGTGCCGGTCAATGACGCCTGGCCCTCGCCGCCCCAGTCCCAGCCCCAGCTGAACCTGCCGGGGTTGGCCCCGTTCCAGTGATGGCCCGACGCACCCTGCATTGCGCCGGGGTGGCCGTGCGCGCCGTGGTCTTCGACTTCGACGGCACTCTTGCCGCCCCCACCCTGGACTTCGGTGTCATGCGCCGCGCCGTGGCGGACGCCATGCGGGTGCATCTGGACCCGCATCCGTCACCGCAGCCACACCCGCAACCGGATGCAACGCAGCGCCCATATCCGACCCATCACCCTGATACGGCTCATGGCCCCGACCCGGCTGCCCTGCCGGTGATGGAGTGGATTGCCCACGTGACCGCCCTGCTGGAAGCGCATGGCCGCCCCGCCGACGCCGCCGCCCTGCATGCCGATGCCCACGCCGCCATCCGCCGGGTGGAGGTGGAGGCCGCCGCGCGGGGCAGCCTGTTTTCGTTCACCCGCCCCATGCTGGCCAAACTGGCCGCACTGGACGTGTCCGTGGCCATCGTGACCCGCAACTGCCCGGAGGCGGTGCGGGCCGTGTTTCCCGACGTGGACGTCCTGTGCCCCTGCCTGCTTACCCGCGACGACGTGCCCCGCGTAAAGCCCGACCCGGACCACCTGCTGCGCGCGCTGGGCATGCTGGGCCGCGCCCCCGGCGAAGCGCTGATGGTGGGCGACCACCCCATGGACATCGTGACCGGGCACCGCGCGGGCACCCTGACCGCCGGGGTGACCAGCGGCGAAAGCCCGGCCCGTGCGCTGCACGAGGCCGGGGCGCACGTGGTGGCCGACGACTGCGCGGCGCTGATGGTGCATCTGGGGTTGGGGCACATCGAAGTGGCAGACGCGGAGTAGGTACGCGCAACGGGCAAGGCGTCCCCCTACGCCGCCCACCCCACTACCCGCAAATTCCCTCTCCACGCTACGGCAGATATTGCGCAGCCCCGCAGCCCGGCCTACTGTGGGTGTACGGCCCTGGCCGCAACATCTCGCAGGAGAGCCCGTCATGACTGGCATATCAGCCCCCCACGCCCCCGTGCATGCACCGCGTGCCGCCCTTCCGAGAACCGCCGTCCTCGTGCTGCTGCTTGCCGCCGCCCTGTGCGCCGCCTGCGCCGGGCGGGTCTGCCCCCCGCGCGAAAGCTGCACCAAACCGGTGTTCGAGCGGGTGCAGAACAAGGCGGTCAACGCCGGGCAGCAGGCCGTGGTGCAGGGACTGCTGGGCGTGCTGACCGGCACGGCCACCGGGCCGAAATTCACCGGCGAGGGCCTGCGACTGGACATGTACCGCGCCTTTGACGACGCCTTCACGGAAGAGGGCTATTCCCTCGACGCCACCCTGCGCGAATTCCTCGGCAAGCACGAGGACACCGCCTACTACCGCGATGCCCTGACCTCCGGGCTAGTGCCGCTGCTGGCAACGCCGTTGTCCATCCTGCGCGTGGCCGACGCCCGCCAGCGCCTTCTGGCCGAAGGCCGGGTGACCCAGCCCACCCTGGACCTGGTGGCCGCCGTGCCCGCCGCAGCCACCGGCGAGGGCACGCCCAAAGAGTGACGCACGGCTACTGCCAATGTGACTACCAATGGCCATATCCTTCCAACGCGAAACGCCCGGCTTCGACCGGGCGTTTCAGACTGCTGACAAACCCAAATTCTTGCGGGGGAGGGACCCTTTTGGAAAAGGGTTTCCTCCCCCGCCCCCCTCCCCCAAAAACTTTCCTTTGTGTTTCCTGGGCATTACGAAAGCACAAAACATGGAGTTCCAAGGGGCGGCAGCCCCTCTGCGATCGCCATCCGCAAGGCTCGCAAGTTCGTCTGGCGGCTGCCGTCCTTGGCCGCCGGAGGCTTACAAAAGCAGACTTTGTCAACAACCGAAACGCCCGGTTCTAGCCGGGCGTTTCGCGTTATGGACGAACAGAAAAGTGGTGTGCGCGTCAGGTAGGAAGCAGAACCGGAGCAGACTCGAAGGGGGCAGGAAACAGGCATGCAGCGGGCATCGCGACCATCACTGCGCCCGCCCGCGCGTCGTCACCCCGCTCGGCTGCCCCGCTCCGCCAGCAGCAGCGCCCCGGCCCCGCCGAACAGCCGCTCCCGCCGCAGGATGGTCAACCCGGTCCGGTGCGCCAGCCCTTCCACCCCGCCACGGGCCATGAACCCCCGGAAGTTGCGGTAGTGCTCCGCTCCGGCCAGCCGTTCCGGCAGATGCACGAACAGGGCGGCGGGCAGGTCCAGGTTGCGTTCCGCCAGCCGGTAGTCGGCCAGCAGCACGCGCGGGGCCACGCGCAGGGCCTCGGCCAGGGCCGCGTTGCCCACGGGTTCCGGCATCTCGTGCAGGGCCAGCGACAGCACCACCGCATCGAAGACATTGTCCGCGAAGGGCAGCACGCGGGCGTCGGCGCGCAGCAGGGAGAGAGATGGGAGGAGCAAAGGGGACAAGGAGGGTGGGGACGCTGGGGCGGACGGCACAGACCCGGACATACCCGATGGCCGGGCAATGACGGGCGGCACGCAGCCGCCCCCGCTGGACGCATCCCGCTCGCAGGGCCGGGCAACACGGGTGGCGGATCGGGCCGCGCCCAGCATGGCCGGGGAAAAGTCCGCCCCCACGCAGGCCACGCCCGCGCCGCGCAGCACCGCGCATTGCCTCCCGGTGCCGCAACAGGCGTCCAGCACCCGCAGCAGCCCCTCGGCGCGGCAGACGTCGGCCACGGCCCGGCGCACCCCGTCCAGCACGGGGTTCAGCAGCAGGTCGTACCATTCCGCAATGCGGGCGTAAGGATCGGCGGTCATGGAAAATCCAGGGGGTTGGGGAACGCGGGGCGGCGCATCGCAATGGCACCGGGCAGGGAAAAGCACGCCGCCAGCCCCTTCATGGGGATCACGGGTGCACCGGGCTACGGGGCCACGGATTCCGGCGTCTCCGCAGCATCGTCCGCCATGCCGGGGCTGCAGTCCGCCCGGCAATCCGGCATGTCCTTTTCATCGTGCAGCGCCGCCAGCACCCGGCAGCGCAGTTCGGCCATTTCCGGCACCTGGTCCGGCGCGGGCAACCACGCCAGCAACCGTTCCACCCGGCCCGATTCGCGCAGCAGCCTGCGCGAAGCGGCAAACCCCAGGTCGAAGCTCCACCCGCACAGCAGGATGCGGAAATCGTTCAGGCAGCGCATGTCCGCATAGCTGGCCAGGCGCCCGGCGCGCACCGCGTCCAGCACGGCGGGGCTCCACGCCCCCTGTACTTCCGGCAGGTGCATTACCACCACGTCGTCGCGGGGGCCGCCGGGTTCCATGTGGGCGGCCAGCACCCGGAAGATGTCCAGTTTGTCGGCGTCGCGCACCACGCGGGTCACCTGGCGGGCGCGCGGCGATACCCCGGTCGGAATGGCGAAGCGGTTGTGCAGCACCACGGCGCAGGCGGCCAGATGCCGCACGGCGGGGGATTCATCGTGCAGGGGACGTTCCTCGTTCAGGACGCGTCCGCCCAGCAGGCCGTGGTTGGTGGAGCGCGCATCGCTGAAGGTCTGCCAGCGCCGATACTGCAGGAACCGCCCGATGTCGTGGTACAGCGCGCCCAACAGCGCCGCGCGGGCGCTGACCACGTCCATGGTCCCCGCCGCCACGGCCTCGGCCACGATGACGCGGGCATTGCCCAGCACCAGCAGGGAATGTTCGCGCTTGAGTTCGATGTGCGCGTCATGCGCCGCATCGCCGGTCAGAAAGCGGTCCACATACTGGCCGAACCAGGCCTCGTGCCGGGAAATGTCGCGTGCGGCGTCCATGGCTACCGCCGCTCCCCGTCGGAAGGCGCTGCCGCCCCGGCGGACCGTGCAGAACGGGAGCCGACAGGGGGAACCGTGGGGGAAGCCTTGTGGGGGGCCGCCGCCTGCGCCTGCGCGTCGGCGTCCTGCGCGGAAACTTCCGCCTCGCGCCGGGCCTGGTCGTTCCAGCGGTCCCAGGCCGGGTCGCGGAGTATGCCCTTGGGCCCGTACAGAAAGCGCAGAAACCAGATGATGGACCCGAAAAAGGCGATGATCAGGACGTACTGTCCCGCTTTCTCCAGAATCAGCCCCCCCACCCCCGCGTCCGTTGCCACGGTGGCTGCGGCGGCCGCATGGGCCATGGTCACGTCGAACACATCAACCTCCTGTGCCGTCCGCTGGCTCCTGTGCCGTCCGCTGGTTGCGGCGGCAGCCGTGGTTGTACGCATTCCCCATCTGCCGGGCAAGCCGCGCGGCGAACCGGCGCCCGCTCCCCGTTCGGCCCGGCACGCGGCCCGCTCCCGTCCGGACCAACCCGTCCGGCCCGACATCTGGCCCGACACGTCCGGCTCGACATCTGGCCCGACACGTCCGGCCTGACACGTCCTGTCTGACCAGTCCCCGTCCGGGCCTCTGCGCCCCCCCACTCCGGCGTTGTGGGTGCGCCCCCCTTCTGCTAGGGTGTGCCATCCCCGTCACGGCACCGCCGCCGCCCCGCTGGGCGGCATCCGAAGCGGCAACCATCCGGATTCACACGCGAACAGACAGACGACCAGGCACCGCGCCCGCGCGGCCCTGCCTGCGCCGCCCTGTCGGGAACACGTCCAACGTCCATGTCCGATTTCGTCCATCTGCATTGCCACACCGAATACAGCCTGCTCGACGGGGCCATCCGCCTGAAGGACCTGTGCGCCAAGGCGGTGGACTTCGGCATGCCCGCCGCCGCCATCACCGACCACGGCAACCTCTACGGCGCCGTCTATTTCTACAATACCTGCAAGCAGTTCGGCATAAAGCCCATCATCGGCTGCGAAGTCTACGTGGCCAACGACCACACGGACAAGACCTCGGAGCTGGCCCGCGTGCGCCACCACCTGGTGCTGCTGGCGCGCGACAACGAAGGCTACCACAACCTGGTCAAGCTGGTGACCCACGGCTTTCTGCACGGCTTTCACTACAAGCCGCGCGTGGACATGGATCTGCTGCGCCAGTATTCGGGCGGCATCACCGCCCTTTCCGCCTGCCTGGCCGGGCAGGTGCCGCGCGCGCTCCTGCGCAGCGGCATGGACGACGCCATCCGCATCGCCCGCGAATACGAGGCCATCTACCCCGGCAACTTCTATCTGGAATTGCAGTCCAACGGCCTGAAGGAACAGGACGAACTGAACGAGAAGCTGCTGGAACTGGCCGACCACACCGGGCTGCCCCTGGTGGCCACCAACGACTGCCACTACCTGGAAGCCAGCGACGTGGAAGCCCACGACGTGCTGCTGTGCATCCAGACCCAGGCCAAGGTGGACGACGAGCGCCGGATGCGCTTCGAAACCAAGGAGCTGTACTACAAGTCGCCGGAGGAAATGGCGAAGGCGTTCGCCCACGTGCCCGACGCCGTGGCCAACACCGGGCGCATCGCCGAGCAGTGCGCGGTGAAGTTCGAATTCGGCAAGTACGTCTTTCCCGTGTATGCCCTGCCCGAAGGCATGACCCTGGAGGACGAATTCCGCCGCCTCTCGCGCGACGGCCTGAAGCGCCGCCTGGAACGCCACCCCAACCGCGACACCATCGACCACGACCTGTACTGGAAGCGCCTGGAGCTGGAACTGGACGTCATCGGCCAGATGGGCTTTCCCGGCTACTTCCTCATCGTGCAGGACTTCATCAACTGGGCCAAGGACAACGGCATTCCCGTGGGTCCGGGGCGCGGTTCCGCCGCCGGTTCGCTGGTGGCGTGGTCGCTGCGCATCACCAACCTCGATCCCCTCCCGTACAACCTGCTGTTCGAACGCTTCCTGAACATTGAACGCGTGTCCATGCCCGATATCGACGTGGACTTCTGCGAACGCCGCCGTACCGAGGTCATCAAGTACGTGGGCGAGAAGTACGGCGAAGACATGGTGGCGCAGATCACCACCTTCGGGAAGATGAAGGCGAAAGCGGTGGTGCGCGACGTGGGCCGCGCCCTGGGCATGACCTTTGCCGAGACCGACCGCATCGCCAAGCTGGTGCCCGAAGACCTGAAGATGACGGTCAAGAAGGCCATCGACGCGGAACCGGACCTGGCCGCGCTGTACAAGACCGATCCGCAGATCCGCAAGCTGCTGGACGTTTCCATGCGGCTGGAAGGGCTGTCGCGCCACGCTTCCACCCACGCGGCGGGGGTGGTGGTTTCCGACAGACCCATGCGCGACTACCTGCCGCTGTACCGGGGAAAGAAGGGTGAAATAGTCACCCAGTTCGACATGAAGATGGTCGAGAAGGTCGGGCTGGTGAAGTTCGACTTCCTGGGCCTGCGCACCATGACCCTGGTGCAGGATTCGCTGGACGAGATCGCCCGGCAGGGCAAGACCCCGCCCGATCTCGACAACCTGGCCCTGGACGACCCGGAAACCTACGAGTTGTACTCGCGCGGGGACACCGACGGCATCTTCCAGGTGGAAAGTTCGGGCATGCGCCAGTACCTGCGCATGCTCAAGCCCTCCTGCTTCGACGACGTCATCGCCATGCTGGCCCTGTACCGGCCCGGCCCGCTGGGCTCGGGCATGGTGGACGAATTCATCAAGCGCAAGCACGGCGAGGTGCCCGTCACCTACCCCCTGCCCACGCTGGAAGACTGCCTGCGCGATACCTACGGCGTCATCGTGTACCAGGAACAGGTGATGCAGATCGCCCAGATCGCGGCGGGCTACACCCTGGGCGGCGCGGACCTTTTGCGCCGCGCCATGGGCAAGAAGAACGCCGAGGAAATGGGCCAGCAGCGCATCAAGTTCGTGGAGGGCGCGCAGAAGAACCAGGTTCCCAAGGCCAAGGCCGACGAAATCTTCGACCTGATGGAAAAGTTCGCGGAGTACGGCTTCAACAAGTCGCACAGCGCGGCCTATGCGCTCATCTCGTACTACACCGCGTTCCTGAAGGTGCACTTTCCCACGGAATTCATGGCCGCCCTGCTTACGTCCGAAATGGGCAACCAGGACAAGCTGCTGAAGTACGTGGCCGCGTGCAAGGACATGGGCATAGCCGTGTTGCAGCCCAACGTGCAGGCCAGCCGCCGCGAATTCACCGTGCACGAGGGGGCCATCGTCTTCGGCCTTGGCGGCATCAAGAACGTGGGCGACGAAGCCATCCGCGAAATCGTGGACGCCCGCGAGGAAGGCGGGGGGTTCGCCTCGCTGCTGGACCTGTGCATGCGCGTGAACCTGCGCAAGGTGACCAAGCGCGTGCTGGAAAGCCTGATCAAGGGCGGCGCGTGCGATTGCCTTGGCTGCACCCGCGCGGGCATGCTGGCCGCGCTGGACAACGTGGTCAGCAAGGCCCAGAAACGCCTGAAGGACAAGGAATCCAACCAGGTTTCGCTGTTCACCATGGTGCCGGAAGAGCCCGCCGTGTGCCCCGGCATCGGCTTCGACTGCGAAGAGCAGCAGGCCCAGGAATGGGACGACGACCAGAAGCTGCGCTTCGAAAAGGAGGCGCTGGGCTTCTTTCTGACCAGCCACCCGCTCCAGCCCTACCGCAAGGAGCTGTTCCGCCTGCGCCTTACCCCGCTGGAAGAAACGCGGGACATGGCCCCCGGCATGTCGCTGAAGACCGCCGTGCTGGTCACCGGCATCAAGGAGCACATGACCAAGAAGGGCGCGCGCATGGCCTTCCTGCAGGTGGAAGACCTGACCGCGTCCGGCGAGTGCGTGTTCTTTCCCGAGCCGTACGCGGAATTCCGCGAACTGCTGAAGTCGGACCAGCCGCTGTTGCTGGAGGCCACCATCAGCAAGCAGCAGAACGACGACGGCGGCAGGAACGGTGGCGGGGGCGGCGACGGCTTGGCCGCCATGCCTGACGAAGACGACGACATCCCGCGCGAAATCAAGCTGCTGGGCGACAAGGTCATTCCGCTGGCCCGCGCCTGCGGCGCCAGCGACCAGCCCGTGACCATCGACATGCCCCTGCCCCGCGTGGAGCCTGCCAGCCTTGCCGCCCTGCGCGCCATTCTGGAGCGGCATCGCGGCCCGGTGCCGGTGAACGTGCGCCTGGTGGTGGACGAGTCCGAGTGCCTGTTGCAGTTCGGCCCGCAGTGGATGGTGCAGCCCGGCCCGGCCTTCGAGACGGATATTGCCCACTGGACCGAAGGGCCTGAGTAGCCAGCACGCTTTTATGGATGCCAGCCTGGCTGGCGACCGATCTGAACCGCTGCCTTGCAAGAGTTTACGCCCAGGAGACACACCGTGAAGAAATCCATCTGGCGGCTGACCGTGCGCTCGGAGTTCTGCGCCTCGCACGCGCTGCGCCATTACGAAGGCAAATGCGAATCCATGCACGGCCACAACTTTGCCGTGGAAATGGTGGCCGAGGGTGACCGCCTGACCGGCGACACCGAAATCGTGCTGGACTTCAAGGTGCTGAAGCGCGAACTGAACGCGGTGCTCGACACCCTGGACCACAAGAACCTGAACGACGTCACGCCGTTCGACACCGTGAATCCCTCGTCGGAGAACCTTTCGCGGCACATCTGGCAGCAGCTGGCACCGCGCCTTGCCCCGCACGGGGTGCGCCTGCACGCCGTGACCGTGTCGGAAAAGGCCGCCCAGTCGGCCACCTACATGGAAATCGACGAATAGCCGCACGCGGCGGCGCCGCCCGACAGTTTCCGCCCGGCGGCACCCGCAGCAGCGCGGCCCCGCCGGGCGAATCCTTTTTGTCTGCCTTGCCACACCCGGTAACGGACCATCGTCGACCCCGGGCAGGAACGCCCCCCGAAAACGGGCCGCCCCCAACAATGGGCAGGCCCCCCAAACGGATACGCACATGTTCGACGCCTTCAACTTCCGCACCGCCTTCGAAATCGCCCTGCCGCTGTTCCTGATCATGGACCCGGTGGGCAATGCCGCCGCCTGCCTCGGCATGCTGCGCGAACACGGCGAGGCCCGGCAACGCGCCATCCTGCGGCGCGAACTGCTGTTCGCCCTCGGCATCATCCTGGGCTTTCACGTGCTGGGCGATGCGCTGCTGGGCATGCTGGAGATAGAGCAATCCACCCTGCGCCTGTCGGGCGGGCTGATCCTGTTCATCATCTCCATGAAGATGGTTTTTCCCCCGCAGGAGGGCGACAGCGAAGCCGTGGCCCACGACCCGTTCATCGTGCCCATTGCCGTGCCGCTCATCGCCGGCCCCTCGCTGCTGGCGGCGGTGATGGTCTTTGCCCGGCAGGCCCAGGGCGGCATGATGGCCCAGGTCAACGTGCTGGCGGGCATCCTGATGGCCTGGACGGCCACCGCCGCCATCATGGCCTTTACTCCGGACATCGCCCGCCTGCTGGGCCCGCGCACCATGCGCGCCATGGAGCGGCTGATGGGCCTCGTGCTCATCATGATGGCCGTGCAGATGCTGGAAAACGGCATCCGCCTGTTCGTACTGTCATTGTAACGTCACTACAACAAATCATGGCATCCTTGCCGCCGGGGTGGCGCATTCCGCGTATCGGATGCGCCACTTCCGTTTTCCCCCATGTCCCCGGTAGTGCCCCCATTCCTTGACAGCATCCGTGCCATGGAGCTAGATTTTACATACGATAGAAACATTGCATTCGTTGGGGGGTCCATGAGCGTCAAGAGCGTCGCACCGGTGTTCATCGTTTCCGTCATGCTGGCCGTCATCGCGGCATTCGGCGGCATCATATACTACGTGACGGGTTCCTCGTACCGCATGGCGCTGGAACTGGAACAGCACTCCATGGAACAGGCAGGCACCAGCGCGCGCGATGCGCTTGCGCTGTACGTGCAGAACTTCACCGGCACCATCAACCAGCTTTCCAGTCAGCGTCTGGTGCTGGAAGCCCTGACCGGCGATGCCGCCACCGCCCAGAACCGCCTGAAGGAGGTGGTGCGCGGCGACGGCAACATCTGGTCGGTCATCGTGTTCGACGACCAGGGCATCATCCGCGCGGGCATCAACGCCGACATGGAAGACCTGACCGGCGGCAAACGCGGCGACCGCGATTACTTCAGGGCGGTCATGGCCGGGCAGGACACCTTCATCGGCAAGTCCATCATCACCGCCAAGACCGGCGGCGGCAACATGTTCATCTTCGTGGCGGTGAAGGCCATCCGCGATGCCGCTGGCCGCGTCATCGGCGGGGTGGGCATCTTCCCCCGTTGGGAGAACTTCACCACCACCTTCGTCAGCGGGCTGCATTTCGGACAGCGCGGCTACGGCTTCATGCTGGACGGCAGCGGCCACATCATCGCCCACCCCGACAAGAGCATGATGCTCAAGGACGTGACCGAGCACGAATTCGTGCGTACCGCCCTGTCCATGAAGAACGGCAACGCCTTTTACGACTGGAAGGGCGAACGCAAGTACCTGACCGTCACCACGGACCCCGCCACCGGCTGGCTGGTGTGCATGAGCGCCTACACCGACGAACTGGCCGGCACGGCCGTTGCCCAGCGCAACACCCTGCTGGGCATCGGCGCGGCGGCGCTGCTGGTGCTGGCGGGCGTGGTGTCGCTGCTGGTGCGGCGCCTGGTGGCCCGCCCGGTGGCGGACATCGAGGCATTCACCCGCGCCGTGGCCGGGGGCGACCTGAAGGCCGTCCTGCACCAGGACTTCAAGTACGAATTCCGCAGCCTGGGTGACAACGTGCGGACCATGGTGAGCGAACTCAAGAACAAGCTGGGCTTTGCCCAGGGGCTGCTGGACGGCATCACCCTGCCCTGCGTGGTGGCCGGGCCCGACCAGCGGGTGCTGTTCGTCAACCGCGCCACCCTCGACTACATGCAGATCGAGGGCGATCCGCAATCCTTCACGGGCGCGCCGGTGGGGCGCATCTTCCACGCGGACGACAACCACGCCACGGTCATCGGAACCTGCATGCGCGAACGCAGCGCCCAGCGCGGCGTGCAGACGGAACTGGCGGGCCGCAAGGGCGCACGGCTGTACGCCAGCGTGGATGCCGCCCCCATGTACGACCTGGACGGCACGCTCATCGCCGGATTTGCCCTGATTGCGGACCAGACGGACATCAAGACCCAGCACGCCCGCATCGAGGAGCAGAACGAACGCATCGCCCATGCAGCGGTGAAGGCCGACGAGGTGGCCAACATGCTGGCCTCGGCATCGGAGCAGTTGGCCGCGCAGATCGAACAGTCCTCGCGCGGCAGCGACGAGCAGCGCAGCCGCACGTCAGAGGCCGCCGCCGCCGTGGAGGAAATGAACGCCGCCGCCATGAGCGTCGCGCGCAACGCCGCGGAAACGGCGGACCTTGCCGAATCCGCCCGCTCGCAGGCCCAGGAGGGCGCGCGGCTGGTGGAATCGGTGGTGAACACCATCAACGCCATCAACGGCCAGGCCGAAAGCCTGAAAGCCGACATGACCGAACTGGGCCGCCAGGCCGACGGCATCGGCCAGATCATGACGGTTATCGCGGACATCGCCGACCAGACCAACCTGCTGGCGCTGAATGCCGCCATCGAGGCCGCGCGGGCTGGCGACGCCGGGCGCGGCTTTGCCGTGGTGGCCGACGAGGTGCGCAAGCTGGCCGAAAAGACCATGACCGCCACCAGCGAGGTGGGCCGCTATATCCGCTCGGTGCAGCAGAGCGCGCGGGCCAACATCCAGAGCACGGAAAACACCACCGCCGCCATCGTGGACTGCACGCGCACCGCCAATCTTTCCGGCGATTCGCTGCGCAGTATCGTGGGGCTGGTGGAGCGCACCTCGGACAACGTGCGCGCCATCGCGGCGGCCAGCGAACAGCAGTCCGCCGCCAGCGAAGAGGTGGGGCGCGGCACGGAAGACATCAACCGCATCGCCTCGGAAACGGCGGAAGCCATGGGCCAGTCGTCGCAGGCCGTGACCGAACTGGCCCGGCTGGCCGTGGAACTGAAGGAGATCATCGCGGACATGCGGGCGTAGGGAGCAACCACGCCGCGCAGCCCGGTGATGCCGGCCCGGTGATGCCGGATTGTTCGCCGGACACATCGCAAAAACCAACGGCGGCGGGAGTGACCTCCCGCCGCCGCGTTCATTGCATGATGTTCCAGACTGAATCGGCAGCCCGCCCTACTCCAGCCCCAGCATGGACCGCAGGGCCTCCTCGATGCCGTCCACGCACAGGCCCAGCTTGGCCCGCAACTCCTTCTGGCTGCCGTGCTCCACGAAGTGGTCGGGCACGCCCAGCCTGCGGATGGCCTGACCGCGCAGTGCACCATGGTCGGCCAGACATTCCAGCACGGCAGAGGTAAAGCCGCCCGCCAGGGCGTTTTCCTCCAGCAGCAGCAACGCCTCGTGGGTGGCGGCCAGTTCCAGCAGTTGCTCCACGGGAAGGGGCTTGGCCCAGACCGCGTCGAACACGGTGACCTGGCGGCCCGATTCCTCGGCCACCCGTTCCGCCGCCTCCAGCGCCGGGGCCACCCGGCTGCCGCAGGCGATAACGGCCAGCCCTTCGCCCTGCTTCAACACCTCGCCCCGGCCAAGGGGCAGCACCTCTCCGCGCGGGGGCAACGCGGCCCCCGTGCCCACGCCGCGCGGGTAGCGTATGGCTACCGGCGCATCCAGGGCCAGGGCGGTGCGCATGGCGTGGCGCAGTTGCGCCTCGTCGCGCGGGGCCAGGATGTGCATGTTGGGAATGTGGCGCAGATAGGAAATATCGAACACCCCGTGGTGGGTGGGGCCGTCCTCGCCCACCAGCCCGGCACGGTCCACGCAGAATACCACCGGCAGGTTCTGGATGCACACGTCGTGCACCACCTGGTCGTACGAGCGTTGCAGGAAGGTGGAATAGATGGCCACGAACGGGCGCAGCCCCTGCGTGGCAAGGCCTGCGGCAAAGGTCACCGCGTGCTGCTCGCAGATGCCCACGTCCACGAACCGCTCCGGGTGGCGTGTACAGAAACAGCTGGTGCCGGTGCCCTCGGGCATGGCGGCGGTGATGGCCATGACCCGCTTGTCCTCGTCGGCCAGCATGCACAGGGTTTCGCCGAACACGTCGGTGAAGCTGGGCAGCGCCGGGGCGTCGGCCAGCTTGGCGGCCTTGCCCGTTTCCGGCTCGAAGCGGCCCACCCCGTGGAAGTGGGTGGGATTGGTCTCCGCCGGGGCGTAGCCCTTGCCCTTGCGGGTCAGCACGTGCAGCAGCACCGGCTCGTCCAGGGTGCGGGCCATGTCGAAGGTGCGGGTCAGCGCCTTCACGTCATGCCCGTTCACCGGTCCGATGTAGTTGAACCCGAACGCCTCGAACAGCATGCCCGGCGTGAAGAACCCCTTCAGGCTGTGCTCGCTGCGCTTGGCGTAGCCCAGCATGTCCTCGCCGATGCCGGGGATGGAGCGCATGAAGGTTTCCATGTCCTTCTTCATGCGGCGCACCCAGCGCTTGGACAGGTTGCGGCTGAGGAACAGCGACAACGCCCCCACGTTCTTGGAAATGGACATCTCGTTGTCGTTCAGCACGACGATGAGCTTGCGGTCCATGGCCCCGGCCTGGTTCAACCCTTCGAAGGCAAGCCCTGCCGTCATGGAGCCGTCGCCGATGACGGCCACCACGTTGTTGTCGCCCCCGGCCAGGTCGCGCGCCATGGCCATGCCCAGCGCGGCGGAAATGGACGTGGAGGAATGCCCCACCCCGAAGTGGTCGTACGGGCTTTCCGCCATCTTGGGAAAGCCGCTGATGCCGCCGCCGCGCCGCAGGGTGTGGAAGCTGGCGGCGCGTCCGGTCAGCAGCTTCCAGGCGTAGGCCTGATGGCCCACGTCCCAGACGACCTTGTCATGGTCGACGTCGAACGAGGTCAGCAGGGCGATGGTCAGTTCCACCACGCCCAGCGAAGGAGCAAGGTGCCCGCCGTTGCGGGACACGGTTGCGATGATGCGCTGGCGCAACTCGTCGGCCAGTTGCTGGACCTGTTCGGGCGCCAGACCGGCCACGTCGCGCGGGCTGGCGAGGGAATCCAGAAGGGACGTGCCAGCGGAGTGTTCCGATGACTGCCCCCGGGGCTGCCCTTGGGGAAAGCGCGAGGGCGGTAGCTGTCCGGTCATGCGTGGGTATCCGTTATCGGGCCGCGCGGGGCGCGCCCGGTGATGCAAGGCGTTGTTGTCGTGCCGTACAATGCACTCTGGTGCGGGCGTTAGCTGGCTCTGTCTACAATGTAGCTGGCCAGGCTGCGCAGAAAATCGGCGTCCGGCCCGGTGTAGGGCGACAGCCGCTCGATGGCCGCGTCGGCCCGTTCGCGGGCCAGGGCGCGGCTGCGTTCAATACCGAGCAACGAGGGATAGGTGGTCTTGCCCTGCTCCGCGTCGCTGCCCACGGGCTTGCCGATTTCCGCCTCGTCGCCCACCTCGTCGAGGATGTCGTCCACGATCTGGAAGGCCGCGCCGATGTGCGCGCCGTAGTCGGCGATGCGGGCCTGCGCGTCGGCGTCGGCGCCAGCCAGCAGGGCCCCGGACAGGCACGACGCGCGCAGCAGCGCCCCGGTCTTCATGGCGTGCATGGCGGCCATTTCGTCCAGGGTCACGCCCGCACGGCCCGTGTATTCCATGTCCAGCGCCTGGCCGCCCACCATGCCGGGGGCACCGGCGGCACGGGCAACGACGCGCAGGGCGGCCAGCACGTTGGCGGCGGGGATGGCGGCGTTGCCGTTGCCCGTGCCACGGCACTTGTCGCCGGAATTCACGCCCACTCCCGCCCCCACACCCGCCATGAAATCGAAGGCGTCGGTGAGCAGGCCGTCACCGGCCAGAATGGCCGTGGCTTCGTCGAACATCTTGTGGTTCGAGGGCTTGCCCCGCCGCAGATCGTCGTCGTCCATGGCGGGCAGGTCGTCGTGGATGAGCGAATAGGTGTGGATCATCTCGATGGCGACGGCAAAGGGCATCACCCGCTCCGCTGGCAGGCCGAACAGCCCGGCGGTGGTCAGGCACAGCACCGGGCGCACCCGCTTGCCGCCCGCGTTCAGGCTGTATTCCATGGAGGCGCGCAGCCGCGCGGGAATGCCCCGGTCGGCCAGGCACGCGGCCAGATAGCGCTCCACCCCGGCGGCGGCGTCGCGCAGGCGGGCCTTGATCTCACTCGGCGTCAGCATCGTCCCCCACCCCTTCAAATTCTGTCAGGCCGCCTTCGGTGAACAGGCGTATCTCGTTGCGGGCCGTGCGCAGCCGGTCGCGGCAGGCGCGGGACAGGCCCAGCCCTTCCTTGTACAGGGCCACGCTGCGCTCCAGCGGCAGGTCGCCCGCTTCCAGGGCGGCCACCACCTCTTGCAGGCGGGCCATGGCGGCTTCGTAGTCCACCGTGTCCCCGGCCCTTTCCACGACGCCGTCAACGCCGTCAGGGGCATTAGCCCCTGCATTCTTTCGTGTACGCGCGGCCATGCGTTACTCCCGTGTGGTCACGCCCGCGTTCGCGGGCGCCCTCTCCAACGATATCCGAGGGTCCAGCAATACCTGAGGGTCCACCATGTCGCCAAGCACCGCCATGCCGAAATGCAGATGCGGCCCGGTGACCCGGCCCGTGCTGCCCACCTTGCCGATGACCTGGCCCTGAGCCACCATCTGGCCGGGGGTCACGCCCGTTGCGGACAGGTGAAAATACATGCTGACCACGCCCATGCCGTGGTCGATATACACGGAATTGCCCGCGAAATAATGATTCTCGGCCAGCACCACCCGTCCGGCAGCGCAGGCGATCACCGGTTCACCCGCCGCGCCGCGCAGATCCAGCCCGCGATGCGGGGCGCGCGGTTCGCCGTTGAACACCCGGCGCAAACCGAACAGGCTGGACACTTCGCCCGGTACGGGCCGGGCCATGGGCAGCGCCCACAGGCGTTCCGGAGTGCGCAGGGCCAACGCGGCCTTCACGCGGGCGCGCTCCGCCTCGTGGCGGTCCAACGCGGCCTTGTCCGGGTTGACATACTTGCCCTCCACGGTCAGGCGCTGTTCCGGATAGGCGGCGCGGACCACGGCGACGGCGCGGGTGACGGTAGGCGCGGCCTTGGGCTGCCCGACAACGCGGGCGCGCAGCGTTTCCGTACCCGGTTTGGTGTCCAGCGGCACGGCCAGGATGGCCTGGCCCGTCCAGCGGGCAGGGCCAGCGGACCCGGTAGCCCCGGAGACAGTTCCGACGCTGATGGGCGCCACGGGCACGGTGATAGCATGGCCGCGCCAGTCCAGCACCACGTCGCCCGGCGCATCCGCCGTCACCGTGACCACGAAGGGCTTGCCGTCGCCGGTGGATTCCGGGGCATCCAACGACAGCACCGCCGCCCGCGCGGGCGAGGCCGACGCGACAAGCAGCAAGGCCAATGTAACCACCAACCCGGCCAGACCGCAGCCCGCCGCCAGCACCGACCACAGGCGAACGGCCCCCCGGTCATCCCGCCCGGCAAACGGAAAACACTGCATCACGAAATATCTCCGGCGCCCTGCTCCGTGGCGCCCGTTCCATCCTCGCGGTCCGTTGCGGCGGCCCGTCCGCCACCTGCCACGCCGCCCTGTTCCATCATCCGCCCAGGACGCGCACCGCGCACGGTCACGTCCACTTCGCCGTCACGCACCAGCACGGCCAGCGCATCGCCGGGCGCAACCTCGGCCACGCCGCGCAGAAAGCCGCCGTCGGCCCGGCGCACCAGACTGTAGCCACGCTCCAGCGGGCGCAACGGGTCCAGCGCGTCCAGCCGCAGGGCGCAGCGTTCCAGTTCATGCTCGCGCCCGGTCACCGCGCGTTCGCCCGCCCAATGCAGGCGCGCTTCCAGCGCGTCCACGGCGCGTTCACGCCGTTCCCACGCCTCCGGCCCCAGCGTGCGGGCCAAGGCCGCGTCCGCCGTGTCCAGCCGCGCCGCATCGCGCCGGGCCAGCACCTCCCACGCCCGGCCCAACCGGGCCGCCGCGTCGGCAAAACGTTCGTCCAGCCGGGCCAGCGCCCGTTCCGGCGACAGCCAGGCCAGTCCGCGCACCAAAGTACCCAACTGCTCGTCCAGCCGGGCGAAGCGCCGTTCCATGCCCCGCGTCAGGGCCATTTCCAGTTCGTCCACGCGCTGCGCCAGTTCGCGCCGTTCCGGCCACAGCAACTGTGCCGCATGGGTGGGCGTGGCCGCGCGCACGTCGGCGGTCATGTCGGCCATGGTGTGGTCCACCTCGTGACCAATACCCGCCAGCACCGGCAAGGGGCTGCCGAACACCGCCGTGGCCACCCGCTCGTCATTGAAGGCCCACAGGTCTTCCAGCGAGCCGCCGCCGCGAATCAGTACCGCCACCTGCGCCCAGCCCCGCGCGGCCACCTCGGCCAGCGCCGCCGCAATGCGCGGGGGAGCCTCGTCGCCCTGCACCGGCACCGGGTGGATGCGTATCTCGCAGCCCCAGCCGCGCTCGTCCGCCATGCGCAGAAAGTCGCGCACCGCTGCCCCTGTGGGGGCCGTGATCACCGCCACCCGTTTCGGATGGCGCGGCAGCGGACGCTTGCGCGCCGCGTCGAAATATCCCAGTTCGGCAAGGCGGGCCTTCAGCGCCTCGAACTGCGCGTGCAGCCGCCCCAGGCCCGCGTCCTGGGCCATTTCGACCACCAGCTGGTAGCCGCCGCGCGGCGGGTATACCGTCAGCCGCCCCGCGCACAGCAGTTCCTGCCCGTTGGCCATGGTGCGCGCTAGGCCGGGGCGTGGCCCGTCCTCGAACACCTCGCCGGTCATGGGATCAAAGTGTTCCGCGTCGCGCTGGTTGCCCCGGAACCACACGCAGTTGAGCACCGCGTCCTCGTCCTTGAGCGCGAAATAGCAATGCCCCGAGGCCGGGCGCGACAGGTTGCTCACCTGCCCGCGCACCCACACGAAGGGAAACCCGCCCTCAATGGCGGCCCGGATGGCCCGGGTCAATTCTCCTACGGTGTAGATGGTGCTCATGGCGTTGCAGATGCGGTGTTCGTGCATCGGGGAGGGGACCCTTTGAAAAGGGTCTCCCTCCCCGAACCCCTCCCCCCCAAACTTTTTCATCGAGGTTTGCTTCGACTGTGGCAAGCCGAACGGCGAGGGACGCACCAAATAAAAAGTTCTGGAAGGGGGAGCGCGAGGGGGAAAACCTCTTTCAAGAGGTTTCCCCCTCGCGAATTTCTTTCCCTATTTCTCTTCTGCTACAGCCCCCAACCCGCACGCACGGCGGCGCGCCAGGTGCGGAAGGCTTCGGCGAAGCCTTCGACGGGCAGTTCGGTCTTCTCGCCGGTACGGCGGTCCTTGGCTTCCACGATGCCGCGTGCCAACCCCTTGCCGCCGATCACCAGTTGCAGGGGCATGCCCACGAGGTCGGCGTCCTTGAACTTGACGCCGGGGCGTTCGTCGCGGTCGTCAAGGATGGCGTCCACGCCCTGAGCCTTGAGTTCGGCGTAGAATTCCTCGGCCTTGCCAAGGGTTTCGCCGTTCTTGGGGTCCAGGCAGCACAGCACGGCCTCGAACGGGGCGATGGGCGGCGGAAACACGATGCCGTCGGCGTCGTGGTTCTGCTCGATGCACGAGGCGACAACGCGCGACACGCCGATGCCGTAGCAGCCCATGATCATGACCTTTTCCTTGCCGTCTTCGTCAAGGAAGGTGCACTTCAGCGGTTCGCTGTACTTGGTGCCCAGCTTGAACACGTGGCCCACCTCGATGCCGCGCGTCAGTTCGATGGGCTGCCCGCAGCGCGGGCAGGCGTCGGCGGGGGTGATCACGCGCAGGTCGGCGTAGCGTTCGATCTTGGCGTCGCGGCCCAGGCTGACGTTGCGCAGGTGGGTGTCGCCCTTGTTGGCGCCGGTGATCCAGCCGTCGGAGGCCAGCAGTTCGTGGTCGGCAAAGACGCGTTCCACGTTCAGGCCCACCGGCCCGGCAAAGCCCACGGGCGCGCCGGTGATCTGCTGCACCAGTTCGGGCGCGGCAAGTTCCAGGTCGTCGCACTTGAGCAGGTTCTTCAGCTTCACGTCGTTCAGTTCGCGGTCACCCCGCACCAGGGCGGCCACGGGCTTGCCGTCGGCCACCAGGATCAGCGTCTTGACCAGCGCGGACTGCGGCACGCCCAGGAAGGCGCACACCTCTTCCACGGTATGCTTGCCGGGGGTGGTCACTTCTTCGATGGCGCCCACGGCGGGCAGCGTGGCAGGCACGGCAGGCGCCGCCACCTCGGCGCGCTCCACGTTGGCGGCGTAGGCGCAGCCGGTGCAGGCGGCAATGGTGTCCTCGCCGGTGTCGGCCAGCACCATGAACTCGTGCGAGAAGCTGCCGCCGATGGAGCCGGAATCCGCCTCCACCGCGCGGAAGCGCAGGCCCAGGCGCTTGAACACCTGCTGATAGGCCTCGTACATGGCCCAGTAGCTCTTGTCGGCGCCCGCCTCGTCACGGTCGAAGGAGTAGGCGTCCTTCATGATGAATTCGCGGCCGCGCATCAGGCCGAAGCGGGGGCGGATCTCGTCGCGGAACTTGGTCTGGATCTGGTACAGGTTGATGGGCAACTGGCGGTACGAGCGCACCTCGCCGCGCACGAGGTCGGTGATGACTTCCTCGTGCGTGGGTCCAAGGCAGTAGTCGCGCCCGTTGCGGTCCTGAAAGCGCAGCAGTTCCTTGCCGTAGAATTCCCAGCGGCCCGATTCCTGCCACAGGTCGGCGGGCTGCACCATGGGCATGGACAGCTCCAGCGCGCCCGCGCGGTTCATTTCCTCGCGCACGATGGCGGCGGTCTTCTCGATGGCCTTCAGGCCCAGCGGCAAATAGATGTAGATGCCCGAGGTAAGCTTGCGGATCATGCCCGCGCGGGTGAGCAGCTTGTGGCTGACCACCTCGGCGTCTGCCGGGGCTTCCTTCAGGGTGGGGATGTAGCAATTGCTCCAGCGCATCAGCTGTCCTTTCTGGCTGCCTTGCGTTCGGCAAGGAACGTATCGAGTTCTTCCATGAAGGCGGCGAGCAGGTTCGCGCCGCCCTTGACTGTTCGTATGATCTCTCCCTTGCGGAAGATGATGCCCTTGTCGCGCCCGCCCGCGATGCCGATGTCGGCCTCGCGGGCCTCGCCGGGGCCGTTGACGGCGCAGCCCATGACGGCCACCTTGAAGTTTTCCGTCTCGCCCGCGAGGCGGCGTTCCACTTCCTGCGCCAGGCTGATCAGGCCTATCTCCGTGCGTCCGCAGGTCGGGCAGGAAATGATTTCCGGCCCCCGGTGACGCAGCCCCAGCGAGCGCAATATTTCCCACGCCACGGGGATTTCCTCCACCGGGTCGCTGGTCAGCGAGACGCGCAGCGTGTCGCCTATGCCCAGCCACAGCAGCACGCCAAGGCCCACGGAGGACTTGACCGACCCGCGCAGCATGGTGCCCGCCTCGGTCACGCCGATGTGCAGGGGATAGTCGCACCGTTCGGCCAGCACGCGGTAGGCGTCGATGGTGTGCAGCACCGACGAGGACTTCAGCGAAATCTTGATGTCGCCGAAGCCTCTATCCTCCAGCATGCGCACATGGCCGAGGGCGCTTTCCACCATGGCTTCGGGCGTCGGCCCGCCGAAGCGTTCCAGCAGGTGCCTTTCCACCGAGCCGGAATTGACCCCCACCCGGATGCACGCGCCGCGCGCACGGGCCGCGTCCACCACGCGGGCCACGTTGGCCTCGCCCCCGATGTTGCCGGGGTTGATGCGCAGGGCGTCCACGCCCGCTTCCAGCGCGGCCACGGCCAGGCGGTGATCGAAATGGATGTCCGCCACCAGCGGCACGGGCGATGCGGCACGGATGGGGCCGATGGCCGCAGCCGCCGCCTCGTTCAGCACGGCAAGGCGCACCACCTCGCACCCCACGTCGGCCAGCGCGCGGATTTGCGCCACGGTGGCGTCCACGTCGCGGGTGTCGGTGTTGGCCATGCTCTGCACCACCACGGGGTTGTCCCCCCCGATGCGCACGGAGCCGATGCGGACCTCGCGGGTCCGCCTGCGTTCGATGGTCATGAATGGTTCCTGAAGATGGACGGCCCGGCGGCCCCCCCAGGTGCTCGGAGGGCGCGGGCCGAATTGATGGTTCATACTCCATTTCCCCCTGCTCGCCAAGGGCGCCACCGCCGCCCGGACGGCATGGCGGGCAGGTGTGACAGACAGGCGGGGGGGGGACAGGCGCGGCGGGATGGCGGCGGGGAGGCAGGACGGGATGGCGCCCGGAACCGTCGTGTGTTGCGGCGGGCGGAAGATGGGGTCCCTCCTCCGGAGATGGGGAGACCCGCGCGGCCAGCTGTCGCTGCGCCCTCTTCTTTCGTCCCATCTTTCGCCCCGGCGCGTTGACACCATGCGGCCAGAGGACTACATGCTCGAAATGCAACCGAGTTGCATTTTCAACCCTTCATCCCGGAACCCCCGCCGGAGGCGCCATGAACACCCCCTTTGCCCTTCCGAAAACCATCCCGTCCCGGTTTGCCCGATTCACCCGATTTGCCCGGGGCTCGCGGTTCGGGCTGTCCGCCCTGCGTGCCCTGCTCTTCCTGTTCCTGCTGTCCGGCCTGCTTGCCGCACCCGGCTCCCCCGCCGTTGCGCCCGCCAGCGCTGCTGCCGCCGTGCAGGTGGCCGTCAGCATTCTGCCGCAGAAGTATTTCGTCCAGCGCATCGCGGGCGACCTTGCCGAGGTGACGGTGATGGTGCCCCCCGGTGCCGACCCGCACACCTACGAGCCGAAGCCCAGCCAGATGCGCGGGCTTGCCGGGGCCAAGCTGTACATGACCATCGGCGTGCCCTTCGAAAAGGCCTGGCTGGACCGCATCACCTCTGCGGGCGGCAAGGACATGACCGTGGTGCGCCTGGAAAAGGGCATCGACCTGCTGCCGCAGGACGAGCATTTTCTGGATGAAGATCACGACCATGACGCCGAGCACGACACCGATCACAAGGATGGGCACAAGGACGCGCACGCGGCGGCTCCCAACCCCGCGCATGACGCCGATCACGACCACCACGACGGCGAGGCTGCCGAAGGCCACCACCACGACCATGAAGGCGGCGACCCGCACATCTGGCTGTCTCCCGCGCTGGTCAAGATGATGGCCGGATCCATCAAGGCCGCGCTGGTCAAGGCCGACCCGGCCCACGCCCCCCTGTACCGCGCCAACCACGACGCCTTCGTGCGCGAACTGGACGAACTGGACCTGCACATCAACGGCCTGTTCGAGAACGTGCCCGAAAACCGCCGCCGCTTCATGGTCTTTCACCCGGCGTGGAGCTACTTTGCCCACAACTACAACCTGCGCGAAGTGGCCATAGAGGTGGAAGGACGCGAACCGGGGCCCAGGCAGTTGACCCGCATCGTGGAGTTCGCCAAGAAGGAGAAGATCGAGGCCATCTTCGTCCAGCCGCAGTTCTCGAAGCGCGGCGCGGAAACCATCGCCCGCAACGTGGGGGCGAAGCTCATCGAGGCCGACCCGCTGGCCGAAGACTGGGCCGCCAACATCCGCCGCGTGGCCGAGTCCATGGCCCAAACCCTCAGCAAGTAGACACGCATGCACATGCCCTCCAGCGCGCCCGGCATGCCGGGCGCACCGCCTACACCGCACGAACCGGTCATCGCCGTGCGCGACCTGTGCTTCGCCTACGGCGAGGAACCGGTGCTGGACCACGTGGACCTTACCGTGGAGCGCGGCGAATTCCTGGCCGTGCTCGGCCCCAACGGCGGCGGCAAGACCACCCTGCTCAAGCTGCTGCTGGGCCTGCTGGCCCCGCGTTCCGGCAGCGTCACGCTGTTCGGCGGCGCGCCCAGGGCGGCGCTGCCGCGCATCGGCTACGTGCCGCAGTACTCCACGGCCCGGCTGGACTTTCCCGTCACCGTGCTGGACGTGGTGCTGATGGGCCTTGCGGGCACCCGGCGCGGCCTGCTGGGCCGCCACTGGTCGCGCGATGCTGCGTCCATCGGCCGTGCCCGCGAGGCGCTGGACCAGGTGGGCCTTTCCGGCATGGAAAAACGCATGGTGGGCGAGCTTTCCGGCGGGCAGCGCCAGCGTGCCGTGGTGGCCCGCGCCCTGATGGCCCAGCCGGAACTGCTGCTGCTGGACGAGCCCACCGCCTCCATCGACCCGCAGGGCTCGTTCTGCTTCTTCGAATTCCTGGGCACCCTGCGCGGGCCGCACACCCTGGTGGTGGTCAGCCACGACCTGTCCATCGCCACGTCCACCTTTTCCAACGTGGCCTTCGTCAACCGTACCCTGGTGCACAGCCGGGGCGCGGGGCTGACCCCGGACATGCTGACCATGCTCTACGGCCACCATGAAAAGACCTGCCCCATGGGGGCGTTCATCTCGTCCGTGTCCGGGCTGTTCCCGGTGCTGCCGCGCATGGACGAGCTGAAGACTTCCGCCCCCGCCACACCTCCCGTTTCCACTGATGTCTCCAACGCCCCGACCTCCCCCGCCGCAAAGGACGCCTGATGCTTGACGCGCTCTCCTACGACTTCATGCAGCAGGCCCTGGCCGCATCCTTGCTGGCCAGCATTGCCTGCGGGGTCATCGGCACCCTGGTGGTGGTGAACCGGCTGGTGTTTCTGGCGGGCGGGGTATCGCACGCGGCCTACGGCGGCGTGGGGCTGGCCTTCCATTACGGCTGGCCGGTGCTGCCCAGCGCCATCGGCTTTTCCGTGGCCTCGTCCATGCTCATGGCCGGGGTGGCCCTGAAGCGGCCCGAAAAGGCGGACACGGCCATCGGCGTGCTGTGGGCGGCGGGCATGGCCTTCGGGATCATCCTCATAGACCTTACCCCCGGCTACAAGGCCGATCTGATGAGCTTTCTGTTCGGGTCCATCCTGGCCGTGCCGCTGACCGACCTGTACCTGATGGCCGCACTGGACGCCGCGTTGCTGGCCGTGGTGGCCCTGTGCCACCAGACCCTGCTGGTGACCTCCTTCGACCGCGAATTCGCGGAGGCGCGCGGCCTGCCGGTGCGCACCGCCCACTACCTGGTGGTGGGCATGACGGCGGTGGGCGTGGTGATGCTGATCCGCGTGGTGGGGCTGGTGCTGGTCATGGCCCTGCTGACCATCCCGCCGTTCATCGCGGCGCGCTCGGCCCGTTCGCTGCCGTCCATGATGGCCGCCGCCACCGCGTGGAGCACCGTGTTCTGCGTGGGGGGACTGGCCCTGGCCTACCGCTGGGACGTGACCTCCGGCGCGGCCATCATCGCCGTGGCCTCGGCAGGGTTCATGGCCGTGTCCGGCGCGGGCGCGCTGCGGCGGGCAATGGGCGGGCGCAACCCGCAATGAACTGGGGGCTCCGCCCCCATCCCCCGCAGCGCTGCTGTCTTCATCCGTAAGACGTTCGCTACGCGCACGCCTAACGGCTGAAGCAAGGGGGCCGCACCATCTCTGCTGTCGGCGTCCGTAACGTTCGCGCTCCGCGCTCACGTAACGGCTGCCGCCCCTTGACCCCTTTTGCCGTGACGGTGCCCACTTCGTGGACACCGTCACGGAGGGGATACTACAGGACCTGCGACAGAGCGCATCCCAGCAGTCCAGTCCGCAATCCATCATCGGAATACGCCATGACCAATCCCGTGACAGACGCCCGCACCCGGCTGGAACACGCCGGGCTGGAAGCCACCCCCCGCCGCATTGCCGTGCTGGAGGCCTTGGCCGTCCTGCCCCATGCCCCCGCCGCGCAGGAACTGCTGGACGCGGTGCGCCGCACCACCCGCATGGACAAGGTGACCCTGTACCGCACCCTGGACCTGCTGGTGGAGACGGGCATCCTGCAACGCCACAGCGGGGCCGACGGCACCTTCCGGCACTGTATGGCCCCGGCGGGGGAAAACGCGCCGCACGGCCATTTCCAGTGCACACGATGCGGGGTGATGACCTGCCTGCCCCCGTTGCCCGCAACGCTGGACGCCGCCGCCCTGCTGCCCGCCGGGGTTACCGTGGAGCACGTGGAAGTGCGCCTGGACGGGGTGTGCGGCCGGTGCCAAAGGGGCTGACCGGCAGCAACGGCTTCTTCCCTTTCCGGCACCCGCCTCTTTTCGCCCATCGCCATGGACATGCGCTTGAAAAATCCGGGCATCGCGCACGGCATCCCCGCTGTTTCCGCTCGCCCGTCGCTCGTCCTTCCCTCATCCTTCCCTCGTCCGCACGCGTCCGTCACTCGCCCGGCGCTCGTCTGGCGCTCGTCTGGCGCTCCTCTGGCGCTCGTCTGGCCTTGCCATCTCTCTCCTCTCTCGCGTCGCGCCTTCGCAGCCTCAAGCTTTTCGTGTTTCCGCCGATAGGACGAGCAACGAAGCATCCCGAAGCAGCGCCCCGTCATGTCGGCCAGACTGGCCAGGCAGGCCAAACTGGCAAGACCGGCGCACCCACGGCATGCAGCGCGCGGCCCGGCGCCGCGCGGATACCACCGGAGGCAATCATGTCCCGCGTACCCCGCGAGTCACATATTCCGCAGAAGACCCCCGGCAAGGGGCAGGACAAGACGGCAGGCGCGGGCGTTGCGGCGCTGGTCCGCACGGGCCCCGTCCTGACCGGATTGATCCTGACCGGCCTTGCCCTTGCCGCCCTGCCCCTGCTGCCCCCCGGCGGCGTACCCGCGGTGGCCGAGATGCGCCAGTCGCAGGGTGTACCGCCGCAGCCCGCGTCCATGGCGCCGCAACCCCCACGCCTTGGCGCGGACCCCGGCGCCCCGCTGGAGGCCAGGGAATCGGGCGAGGCCAACGTGAACGGGCAGACCATGCCCCTGTCCACGGTGGTCACCCACGACAACGGCTTCATGGTGCCCGACAATCAGGGCGGCATGTTCTGGAGCAAGGGCGCGCCGCGCCCCCAGGCGGACCCCAACTACATGGAGGCCCGCGAGCTGAAGCTGAAGGTGCGCGAACTGGTGGACCAACTGCTGGCCACGGTACCCAACGACGCCCTGATGGGGTACATTGCCCTGCCCACGTCGTTCGTGAACCAGGACGACTTCGACGAATCGTCGTCGCTGGGCCGGTACATCGCCGAGCAGCTGTTCTACGAATTCAACCAGCGCGGCTTTCCCGTGCGGGAATACCGCCTGCCCGGCACCCTGCGCCCGCGCGAGGGCGAAGGGGAATTCCTGCTGTCGCGCAACGTGGGCGTGCTGCCCGCGCGCGAAGGGTGGGCCGTGTTCGTGGCGGGCACCTACTACCGCGACAAGTACAGCGTGTTCATCAACGCCCGGCTGATCCGCGCGGCGGACGGCCTGGTGCTGCGCACGGCGGAACTGGTGATGCCCGCCAACGGCCTGCTGGGCCGCATGCTGGCCAACACCGGGCGCAAGCTGATGGGCGGTTCCATGAACATCGGCGATTTTGACCGGACTGCCCGGAAATAGCCGCAAGGAAACAACCATGCGTACCCCCGCCATCCTTCTGCTGCTGGCCAGCCTGGCCCTGCCCGCCCTTGCCGGGTGCGGCAGGCAGGTGGCCTCTGTGCCGGAAAGCGACGAGGCCCTGCACAACTGGCACCAGGGCCGCACCTACCAGGCCCAGGGCCGCTATGAACTGGCCCGCGAACACTACCTGCTGGCCCTTGCCGCCGCGCGCTCGGACGACGTGCGCGACGCCCTGGCCCGCGAAGTGGACGTGGTGGACCGTCAGATAAAGACGCTGCGCTGACGCGGCGATTCCGGAGCATCCCATGAAGCGCATACTCGCCCTGCTCGTGCTGACCATAGGTCTGCTGCTGCCCCTGGCGGCGGCCGCCGCCAGCGTGCCCGAAGCCGCCGACGCCATGGCCGCGGCCATGGACGTGCAGATGGCCCGGAAACTGGGGCAGGAAGCCCCGCCCGCCAAGGGTATCAGCATCATGGTCACCACCCCGGTGGACCTTGGCGACCTGGAAGGCGCCAACGGGCTGGCCCGCCAGATGGCGGAAGAAATGTCCCGCTGGTTCGTGCAGGCGGGCTACCGGGTGCAGGAAATCCGCAAGGGACGCACCATCCTGTTCCAGCCGGAAACGGGCGAACTGCTGCTGACCCGCAAGACGGAACTGCTGGGCACCCAGAACGTGTCCAGCGTGGCCATTCTGGCGGGCACCTACACCATCACCCCCAAGGCCGTGCGCTTCAACATGCGGCTCATCCACACCCCGTCCAACGAGGTACTGGCCATGGGCACCGCCACCGTGCCGGTTTCCGAGGAACTGCGCCCGCTGCTGGTGGATGCCACGCGCCTTGGCCCCATCCGGCCCAGCGTGGGCACCAGCCTGCGCTGACCCCAAGCTTCCGACGCCCAGCCCCGCGCGCCAGCGGGGCCAGGGCACGGGCACCACGCCCAGGATACGGACCGCCCCGCCCTGCCGTTCAGGACGGGGCGGCTCCTTTTTGGGGCGGCCGGTTTTTTGTTCGCCTCCGGCGGGCAGGGGGCAATGCCCCCTGCACCCCCTCTATGGGGCCAATCTGTCTTGGCGACATCCCCCTCTTCCCTACGAGTTCCAATTATTCACTACACCCCTCACGACAAAGAGCCCCCGTCGCGTCTCCGCAACGGGGGCTCATCGGACCAATTGAAAAGTTTGCGGGTGGGAAGGGGGTCCGGGGGAAGGGAGGGGGCTTTTCAAAGCCCCCTCCCGTCCCCCGGGTATTCTTGCATCAAATAGC
>JAITSV010000058.1 GCA_031287575.1 Desulfovibrio sp. | reverse complement strand
ATAAGGCTCCCCCTTACCCCTCCAACCCCATCCCCCTCTCCATCATCCGCCCGGACAACGTCGTCTCATACCCCCCCATGGCTTCCACCCGCTTCAGGAACCGCTCGTCCCGCAGCAGGGCCAGCACGGCCTGCACCCGTGCATCGTCCATGTGCCTTGCGGGAATGACCACATCATACCGCTCGCGCGCCAGCGGCACGAAGTCCAGCCCCAGCGCCCGCGCGGCGGCGTGGATGCCCAGGCCGCAGTCGGCGGCGCCGGTCAGCACGTTCACGGCCACGGCCATGTGGGTGAATTCTTCCTTGTCGTAGCCCTGCACCGTGGAGGGCGCGATGCCCGCCTGCCCCAAGTGCCAGTCGAGCAGGATGCGGGTGCCCGCGCCGCGCTGGCGGTTGATGAACCGCACGTCGCCGCGCGCAAGATCCTCCACCCCCCGGATGTTCTTCGGGTTGCCCGCCGCCACGATGAGCCCCTGGTGCCGGATGGCCAGGTTCACCACCCGCACGTCCATGTCGGGCAGGTACTTGTCCAGGAAGGGAAAGTTGAAGTCGCCCGTTTCCGGGTCGAACAGGTGCGCCCCGGCGAAGTGGCACGAGCCGCCGCGCAGCGCGGTGATGCCGCCCATGCTGCCCACGTGGGTGGAGATGAGCCGGAAGGGCCGTTCGCCGCCCATCAGTTCGTCGGCCAGCAGGTCCAGGGTGTTGTCGTGGCTGCCCACGCAAACCAGAATGGAGTCCAGCACCGCCTCGGGCACGGTCAGCCGGGCGCGCAGCACCTCGTGCTCGGTGGCGCCCTCGGACAGGGCGGGCACGCGGGCCACGGCCTGCGCCCGCGACAGCGTGGTGATGTTGCCCGCGCCGCGCCCCAGCGGGGTGCCTACCAACCGGTTGCCCACGCGGCCCACGGCCAGCCGCACGAATTCCTCCACCCCCAGTTTGGAGGGCACCTTGCGGGTCAGGTGCACCTCGGCTGTCGGACGGTCCGCCGGAACGGTGCGCCCCATCCACGCCACCAGCGGGGCCACCAGTTCATCGAAGCAGACCACCGCGCTGACGGGGTAGCCGGGCGCGCCCACCACCAGCCGCCCGCGACATTCGCCCAGCAGCGACGGCTTGCCGGGCATGGCCTGGATGCCGTGCACCAGCACCCGGCCTTCCGCCGCGATGACCTGCCGGGTGAAGTCCTTGCTGCCCGCGGACGACCCGGCGCACAGCACGGTGACGTGCACGCCGTCGTCCAGGCTGCGGGCCAGTTCGGCGCGCAGGGTGTCGGGGTTGTCCGGCACCGGGGGGATGCGATCCACGATGCAGCCCATGTCGCGGGCCATGGCCGCCAGCACCTGCGAGTTGGATTCCACCACCTGCCCGGCGCCCGGTTCCGGCCGTGTGGTGAAGTCCAGCACCTCGTCGCCGGTGGGGATGATGCGCATGCGCACCCGCTCCCACACCCGCACGTCCCAGATGCCGCCGGACAGCAGCGCGCCCACGTCGCAGGCGGCCAGCCGGTGGTTGCGCGGGAACAGCAGTTCGGTGGCCACGATGTCCTCGCCGATGCGCCGCACGTGCTGCCACGGAAAGACCGGGGCCTCGATCTCCACGGTGTCCGCGCCGGTCTGGGCCACGTGCTCGATCATCACCACGGCGTCGCACCCTTCGGGCATGGGGTGGCCGGTGTTGACCGGGTGATAGCTTTCACCCCGGCGCAGGGCCACGGGATGGCCTTCGCGCGCGGCAAAGGTGTCCGCAGCGCGCACGGCAATGCCGTCCATGGCCGCGCTGTGCATGGTGGGCGAGGAGTAGCGCGCGTACACCGCCTCGGACAGCACCCGCCCGGCGGCCTCGTGCGAGCCCACGGTTTCGGCGCGGACCAGCGTGGCGCGGTCCAGCGCGGCGCGGGCGCGGTCCACGGCTTCCGCGATGGGCAGGGTTTCGAGGTAGATGTTGCGGGTGACCACGGTGGCGGACGTATCGGAATGGGACATGGCGTGCCTCCTGGTGCTGACGGTGTGCGCGCGATGCGGCGAGGTGCGGTGTGGTGCCAGCTGGTTACGGCCGGTTACGGTTCCATATCCTGCCGGTGGCGGCGGTACAAGCCGCGGAATTGATCGTAAGAGATGCCCAGCAGTCCGGCGGCCACCCGGCGGTTGTGCCGGGCGCGGTCCAGCGCGGCGCGCAGGGCGGAAAGTTCCAGTTGGCGGACGGCCTCCGGCAGGGTGACACCGGACAGGGGCAGGGGCGGGGCGATGGGGGACGACGCGGGGGCCGCGTCCGGGCGGGCATTGTCGGGGCAGGCGTCATCCGGATTGGCGCCAGTGGGCGGTACGGTGCCGGGTCCGCGCCGTGGCCCGGCACCGTCCGCCATGGCCCCCGTGGAGGGTGGGGGCTGCGTGGCCGGGGCGGGACGGGGGACTGCCGGTCCCTGCCGCCACGGCCGCGCGAAAGGATCAAGGTCGAAATGTTCGATGCGCGGTACGCGAGCGGGCGGTCTCGCACCGTCTCGCCGCGCGTCGTCAAATCTCATGTCTCCGGGCCTCATGCCTCCGGGCCGCATGCCGCCGGGCCGCATGCCGCCGTCATCCAGCCGGGCCACGGCCCGCTCCACTGCGTTGCGCAGTTCGCGCACGTTGCCCGGCCAGGGGTGGGCCAGCAGTTGGGCCAGCGCGGCGGGGGCCAGTTCCGGCGTGTCGGGCAGATCCAGTTCCGCCGACATGCTGGCCGCGAAATGCCGGGCCAGCAGGATCACGTCGTCGCCCCGCTCGCGCAGGGGGGGCACGGCCAGCACCTCGAAGCTCAGGCGGTCCAGCAGGTCGGCCCGAAAGAGCCCCCGCGCCACCATGGCGGGCAGGTCGGCGTTGGTGGCGGCCACCACGCGCGCGTCCACGCGGACGGGCTGGGTGCCGCCCACCCGTTCCAGCATGCCGTATTCCACCACCCGCAGCAGTTTGTCCTGTACCCCGGCGGGAATGTTGCCCACCTCGTCCAGGAACAGCGTGCCGCCGTCCGCCCGCTCGAAGCGCCCGGCCCGGCGCGTCGCCGCCCCGGTGAAGGCCCCGGCCTCGTGGCCGAACAGTTCGGCCTCGGCCAGGGTGGGGGCCAGCGCCGCGCAGTCCAGCACCACCAGCGGGCCCTGCCAGCGCGGGGAAAGATAGTGCAGCCGCGCGGCGGCCAGTTCCTTGCCGGTGCCGCGCTCGCCCGCCAGCAGCACGGGCCGGTCCACGCGCGCCACGCGTGAAAGCGCCTCCTGAAAGGCGAGAAACGCGTCCGACTGGCCGATGGCCTCGGCCAGGGCAGGCGACGCGACAGCGCGCGTGCGATCGTGCATGGTTGATTCAACCATATTTTGGTGATTTTCGCCATAGATTGGTGTAAATCAATTTTGCAGGCGGTGTGTATCGCCCGGCATGTTGAGGTCATTCCCAGTGATTGCTCATGGTTGCCTCCTGCGGGCTGGCTGGCACGGTTGCTGCTTTCCCGCTGGCACGAATGCACGACGCACCGCAGGAGGCGATCATGGGTATCTTTTCGCGATTCAAGGACATCGTCAGTTCCAACATCAGCGCCATGCTGGACAAGGCCGAGGACCCGGAAAAGCTGGTCCGGCTGATGATCCGCGAGATGGAGGAGACGCTGGTGGAACTGAAGGCCGGGTGCGCCTCCAGCATGGCGGAGGCGCGCAGGGTGCGCCGCGAACTGGACGGCGTTCTGGACCAGGTGGACCGCTGGGACCGCCGGGCCGAACTGGCCGTGACTTCCGGGCGCGAGGACCTGGCGCGCGAGGCGTTGCTGGAACGCCGCCGCGAGAACGAACGCGCCGACGCGCTGCGCCGCGAACTGGACGAGATCGACGCGCTGGTGGGCCGCACGCAGGGCGACATGGACGTGCTGGACGAAAAGCTGGCCGCCGCGCGCGACAAGCAGCGCATGCTGGTGCAGCGTCACGTGCACGCCCGGGTGCGTCGCCAGGCCCGCGAGGACGTGCGCCGCGCCGCCTCGCTGGAGGTGATGCACCGGTTCGAGGAACTGGAGCGCCGCGTGGAGCACATGGAGGCCGAGGCCGACGCCGTGCGCGTGCCCCTGGAGGGCCGCAACGGTCTGGATGCCGCCTTCGCGGACCTGGAAACGCGCGATGAACTGGAGCGTGAACTGGCCGTCCTGCGCGCCCGCGTGGGCGAACGCGCCGCCGGTTCCAGCAAGGGCGATGCCGCCCCGCGCCACGGTGAAGTTTCCGGCGCGGCGGAGTAACCGCCTTGCGCCCGCCGGTTGCAGAGGCTAGGCTGAATGCCCGCGCGGCATCGCCCATGCCGGGCCGGGCTGCATGCCGCCCCGCACGGGGCCGTGTCAGGCTCGACAGGCGCAACAGGCTCAGCGGGCTCAACAGGCTCAGCGGGCGCACCGCCCGCGCCGCACGTATTGACGTCCGCGATTCCATCCGGGCTTGCCACCCCGCTGCCCGCGCCATGGGCCATGCCCTGGCGCACGGCGGCACGACAGTTCGAGGCCACGCATGCATGAGCCGTACATGTTCGAGGAAATGTTCGCCGTCATGGCGCAACTGGGGCCGGTCATGATGTTCTGGTTCATGGTGTTGCCCGCGCTGGTGGCCGTGCTGTTGCTGGCCATCCTGTACCGCCTGCTGCGCACCCGCGAGGGTGCCAGCCCGGCGCACGACGACGAGGCCCGGATGATCCAGGAGATGTACCGGGCCATGGGCCGCATGGAGGAACGGGTGGAGGCGCTGGAAACGCTGCTGCTCGATCCGGACGGCACGGCGGGGCGTGCCCGGCATGACGCCGGGCGCGATGATCCGCGCGGCCAGGGGAGGGAATGACCATGGACGGTCACGAAAGCAGGTTCGACAGGCGTTCCGGCTGGGGCCGGGGCGGGCGGCATTGCTCCAACGGTGAGGGCCGCGACGCGAGCGGATTCGACCGTGACGGCGCGTGCCGGGCCGGACGGCATGGCGACGGGTTTCGCCGTGACGGCGCGCATCGGCCAAGCACACATCAGCAAGGCGCGTATCAGGAAGACGCCTGGGACGGTCTGCGCGGCGGGCGGGATGCCTGGCACGACCGTGGCCCCCGCACCCTGTACCGCGCCCGCGACGGCAAGCTGATGGGGGTGTGTAAAGGGCTTGCGCAACATTTCGGAATGTCGGTATTCATGGTGCGCGCGCTGTTCGTGGCGGCGGCCCTGTTCACCGGGTTCTGGCCCGTGGTGGGGCTGTACGTGCTGGCCGGGCTGGTGATGAAGCCGCGCCCGGTGCTGCAACCGGCGGACGCGGGCGAGCGCGACTTCTACGGCAGTTACGTGTCCTCGCGCGGCGAGGCGCTACGCAGGCTGAAGGATAAGTTCGACCGGCTGGAAGGCCGCATCCGCCGCATGGAGGATGTGGTCACGCGACGGGATTTCGACTGGGACCGCAGGTTTGGCGCACAGCGGTAGCGCCGGGGCGGGGCAGGCGCTGGCGCGCGGAAGTGCTGCCAAGCAGGGCGGTTAACGCGCGGAAATGATGGAAACGCGACGGGCATTGCCGCACAGGGCGACTGAAGCTTGGAAAAGCGTTGCCGCGCAGGACGTCACATAGGCCAAGCGGTTCCGGATAACATAGTCCTTCGGGATGGAGAGGCGTCTCCGGACGGGGGCGAGGGCAAAGGCTCTCGTCCCTGTCGTATTTAGAAGGGCCTCGCGCGGTTGGGCCCGGCTTTTACGAAGACAGTCCTGCCCTGTTGATTGCCCTCGATTTCGTCATGCCTCCGGCGGGCAAGGGGCCGCAAAGCGGCGGCCCCTTGCATCCCCGCGCTCCGGGGGGCGCTGCCCCCCTGGTCCCCCCAACGTATCCTGCGCCGCATTCTTACGCCGGGCAGCTTCCCTGCGGCGCTGGCGCGCCTCGGGCGATCTGCCCGTCTGAATGCGATGCGCACAAAACTCCCGGCGCCTTGGCGTAGCTACGGTGCCTTTATTCCCACTCGTCCTGCACCGCATTCCTGTGCCGGGCCGCTTCCCTTCGGCGCAAGGCACCTTCGGGTGATCTGCCCGGCGGAATGTGATGTGCGCAAGGCTTTCGCCGTTCTTGCGGAACGTGGAGCGCACTTCCAATACGTATCTTGCCCGGCATTTTTTGCTGCCTTGATGTGACAAGGGAGCTACGTGCATTTTTTTGTGGTGAAGCCCGAGGTGCGACGCGGGTTTTGCTACAGTGGAAAGCCCCTTGTCGGTGATTTCCGGCAGCGGATGCGTGTCGCAATGGATGGTGAATTGGTGCTTCCGTACGCTGATCAAAGAAAACGTGATGTGCGTAGAAGCGTGTGACGCCGGGCTTTGACGGCGGCACATGCGTCGCAACGAGGGTGTGGATAGAGGCACCCAAGTGGAGTGAGGGCAACGGGAGTTTCATGCGTATTGGCGTTCCCGTCGGCAGATCACCCGGAGGCGCCCCGGCGCCGAAGGGTAGCTGACGGCGGCAGGAACGCCGCGCAGGATACGTTGGGGGTCCAGGGGAGGCGCAGCCCCCCTTGAGCGCGGGGATGCAAGGGGCCATCGCTCAGCGGTAGCCGTTAGGCGAGCGCGTAGCGCGAGTCTTACGGATGGCGACCGCAGCGCGATGGCCCCTTGCCCGCCGGAGGCATAACGAGATCGAGCGTGTTCAGCAGCGCACGGCTGTCTTCGTAGAAGCCGCATTCAACAAGGCGCGACACTTCTTTTTCCCCACTCCCTGCCTTCCTCCCCCCCAAAAAAAAGGCGCGCCGCCGCTGCAACACCTGCAACGACGGCACGCCATTCTTCCTTCCAAATCAAACCGGGCTGCGCCCGCATGCCGGGCCACGCCCGTCAGGGCATTATACCCGCTCGGTCACCAGGTTCCCCATGCTCACGGTGCCCACCAGCGTCTTGCCTTCCTCCATGATGTCGCCGGTGCGGTACCCTTCGCGCAGCACGCCGCTGACGGCCTGCTCGATGGCCACGGCTTCCTTCTCCAGGCCGAAGGTGTAGCGCAGCATCATGGCCACGGAAAGGATGGTGGCCACGGGGTTGGCCTTGTTCTGCCCGGCGATGTCCGGGGCGGAACCGTGGATCGGCTCGAAGATGCCGGGGCCGCTGGCGCCCAGCGATGCCGAGGGCAGCATGCCGATGGACCCGGTGATCACCGCCGCCTCGTCGGACAGGATGTCGCCGAACAGGTTCTCGGTGACGATGACGTCGAACTGGGCGGGCCAGCGCACCAGCTGCATGGCCGCGTTGTCCACGTACATGTGGGTCAGTTCCACGTCGGGGTATTCCTTGGCCACCTCGATGACCACGGCGCGCCACAGGCGCGACACGGCCAGCACGTTGGCCTTGTCCACCGAGCAGACCTTCTTGCTGCGCTTGCGGGCAGCCTCGAAGGCCACGCGGGCGATGCGGCGCACCTCTTCTTCATTGTAGATCATGGTGTTGTAGCTGGTGCGCAGGCCGTCGCGCAGCTCTTCCTCGCACACCGGCTCGCCGAAGTAGACGCCGCCAGTCAGCTCGCGCACCACCATCACGTCCAGGCCCTGCGCGGCGATGTCGGCGCGCAGCAGGCAGGCCCCGGCCAGTTCGGGCAGCAGGGTGGCCGGGCGCAGATTGGCGAACAGCCCCAACGCCTTGCGGATGCCCAGCAGACCCTTTTCCGGACGGATGGCGGTAGGCAGGGTATCCCACTTGGGACCGCCCACGGCGCCCAGCAACACGGCGTCCGCCGCCTTGCACGCGGCCACGGTGTCGTCCGGCAGGGGACCGCCCGTGGCGTCGATGGCCGCGCCGCCGATGAGCGCGTTGGTGTAGCCGACGGCGTGGCCGAACTTTTTCGCCACCTTGTCCAGTACCTTCACGGCCTGTTCCACGATTTCCGGGCCGATGCCGTCGCCCGGCATCAGGCAGATCTTCATGTCCATCTGGATATCCTTTCTCGATGACCGATGCGCGCTATGGGTGGTGCGGCGGCGGGGTGTACGGCCCGCCGCCGGAATGGTCAGAATGCGTCTTTCTGCCTGAATGCTTTCATCTGTTCAGGCTTGGCAGAACGGGCATTCGAGGGATTTTGCTCTCTGGCAAGGAAGGCGAGTTCCGGGCGAAGGGAGTGTATTCTTGCATACTCGGCCTTCGGACGGAGCGAGCCTGACGAAGCCAGAGGGCAAAAGACCCGAATGCCTAAGCCAGCTTCTCGCGGACGTAGGGGACAAGCCCCCCCTTATCCAACAACTCCCGCATCGACGCAGGCAGCGGTGGGCAGGTGATGGTGGCCCCGGTGGTGCGGTTGGTGATCAGCCCCTTGGCCGCATCAACGTCCACGGTGTCGCCGTCGGCGATCTTGTCCACCTCGTCGCCCACTTCCAGCAGCAACAGCCCCATGTTGAAGGAGTTGCGGTAGAAGATACGCGCGAAGCTGTGCGCGATGACCACGGGCATGCCCGCGCCCAGAATGGCGATGGGCGCATGCTCGCGCGACGAGCCGCAACCGAAGTTGCGCCCCGCCACCATCACGTCGCCGGGCTTCACCCGGTTCACCCAGCCTTCCTCAAGGCCAGCCATGCAGTTTTCGCCCAGCTTCCTGGTGTCGGTGGTCACCAGGAAGCGCGCGGGGATGATGGCGTCGGTATCGATATGCTCGCCCACCTTGTGGGCGGTGCCGGTGTAGCTCATGATGCGTAAACCTCCGTGAGTGGCGTGTGGAACTGTCCCTGGCCTACTGTGGGGCCTACAGGCTGCCGGGGTGGGCGATGATGCCCGCCACGGCGGACGCGGCGGCAACAGCCGGGCTTGCCAGGTAGACTTCGGACTCCAGGCTGCCCATGCGTCCGCGGAAGTTGCGGTTGGTGGTGGCGATGGCGCGTTCGCCGTCGGCCAGAATGCCCATGTGCCCGCCAAGGCACGGCCCGCAGGTGGCAGGGCCCACGATGCAGCCCGATTCCATGAAGGTCTCGATCAGTCCTTCCTTCAGAGCTTCCTTCCACACGCCGGGGGTGGCGGGCAGCACGATGCAGCGCACGCCCTTGGCCACCTTGCGGCCCTTCAGCACTTCCGCCGCCTCGCGCATGTCGCTGATGCGGCCGTTGGTGCACGAGCCGATGACCACCTGGTCCAGGGTCACGCCCTTCACCTCGCCCACGGGCTTCACGTTTTCGGGCAGGTGCGGGCAGGCCACCACGGGTTCCATGCCGGACACGTCGAAGGTCAGTTCGCGTTCGTAGACCGCGCCGGGGTCGGCGGACAGGGGGGCGTCCTTGCGGCCGCGCGCGGCGGTGTAGGCAAGGGTCTTTGCGTCGGCGGCGAACAGGCCGACCTTGCCGCCCGCCTCGATGGCCATGTTGGCGATGGTCATGCGGCCTTCAACGGACAGGGCCTCGATGGCCGCGCCGTCGAATTCCAGCGCGCGGTACAGGGCGCCGTCCACGCCGATCTCGCCGATAAGGCGCAGGATCAGGTCTTTCGCGCCCACCCACCTGGGCAGGGTGCCGGTGAAGGTGGCCCGGATGGTGGGCGGCACCTTGAACCACGTTTCGCCAAGGGCCATGGCCCCGGCCACGTCGGTGGACCCAAAGCCGGTGGCAAAGGCTCCCAGCCCTCCGTAGGTACAGGTGTGGCTGTCTGCCCCCACCACCACGTCACCGGGGCCGACCAGCCCCAGCTCGGGCAGCAGGGCGTGTTCCACGCCGCAGTCGCCGCCTTCGTAGTAGTGGGTGACGCCCATTTCCCTGGCGAATTCGCGGGTCAGCTTCACCTGCTGCGCCGAATCGATGTCCTTCTGCGGGGTGAAGTGGTCCATGACCAGCGCCACCTTGTCGCGATCGAACACCTTTTTCGCCCCCATGGCCCGGAAGGACTTGATGGCGAGCGGAGCGGTGATGTCGTTTGCCAGAGCCAGCGAGACGCGACAGCGGACGATCTGCCCCGCGGCCGTGATCGCCTCGTCGGTGTGCGCCTGCAGGATCTTCTGCGCAAGCGTGTGTGCCATCTAGATGCCCTCCTTCTCTTGCTCTTCTTCTTTCTTTGCCAGGCGGTTCAGCGCGTTCACGTACGCGCGGGCGCTGGCCAGGATGATGTCGGGGTCGGACCCGCGTCCGACCGCGCTGCTGCCGTTCTGCCGCAGGCGTACGGTCACTTCGCCCTGGGCGTCGGTGCCGCCGGTGATGGCGGTGACAGAATACCGTTCAAGCACGGGCGCGCGGCCCACCATTTCACCGATGACGTTGAAGATGGCATCCACCGGGCCCACGCCGAACCCGGCGGCGCGCTTCACCTCGCCCATGACGTCCATGACCACGGCGGCGGTGGGTGGCATGCCGGTGTCGCTGCACTGTACGGAAAGGTTCACCAGCCGGTACAGGTCGGGCAGGCGGTAGACCTCTTCCAGCACCAGCGCCTCGATGTCCTCGTCATAAATCTGCTTCTTCTTGTCCGCCAGCTTCTTTACCGCCTCGAACACGGTGACAAGCTGGTCTTCCTCCAGCCGGTAGCCAAGTTCTTCCAGCTTGTTCTTCACGGCGTTGCGGCCGGAATGCTTGCCGATCACGAGGTCTGTCTTGGTCTTGCCGATGGATTCCGGCGTCATGATCTCGTACGTCTCGCGGTTCTTGAGCATGCCGTCCTGGTGGATGCCCGATTCGTGCGCGAAGGCGTTGGCACCCACGATGGCCTTGTTGGGCGGGATGGGCTGGCCGATGATCATGGACAGCAGGCGGCAGGTGGGGAAGAGCTGCTCGGTCACCACGCCGCAGTCCAGCTGGTAGAAGTCGCGCCGGGTGTGCAGGGCCATGACGATCTCTTCAAGCGAGGCGTTGCCCGCCCGCTCGCCGATGCCGCTGATGGTCACTTCCGCCTGGCGGGCCCCGGCCTTCAGCGCGGCCAGGGTGTTGGCCACGCCCATGCCGAGGTCGTTGTGGCAGTGCACGCTGAACACGGCCTTGTGGCTGTTGGGGGTGTTTTCGATGACGTACCTTATGAGCCGCCCGAATTCCTCGGGCTGGGCATAGCCCACGGTGTCCGGCACGTTGATGGTGGTGGCCCCGGCGTTGATCACCGCCTCGAACACCCGCACCAGGAAGTCGGGGTTGGAGCGCGAGGCGTCCTCTGCCGAGAATTCCACGTTGCTGGTGTATTTGGCGGCGTGGCGCACGGCGGCCACGGCCATTTCCACCACCTGGTCCGGTTCCTTGCGCAGCTTGTACTGCATGTGCACCGGAGAGGTGGCGAGAAAGGTGTGGATGCGCGGGCTTTCGGCCACCTTCACGGCGTCCCAGGCGCGGTCGATGTCGGCGGGCATGGCGCGGCACAGGCCCGCCACTTCCACGCCCCTGACGGCGCGGGCAATGGCCTGCACGGCCTCGAAGTCGCCCTGGCTGGATGCGGGAAACCCGGCTTCCATGATGTCCACGCCCAGGGTTTCCAACTGGCGGGCCAGACGGATCTTTTCCTGAAGGTTCATGGTGGCGCCGGGCGACTGTTCGCCGTCGCGCAAGGTGGTGTCGAAAATGCGGATGCGACCGGATTCGATGGTCATGATTCGTGCTCCTCTGGCTGCGGTCCGCGCCCGTTGTGGTTGGGGGGCGGGACCATGGCGCCGATGCGCGGTCGTCACGTGCGGTGTGTGCGCCTGACGGATTGCTGCATCTGTTCGTTAGCTGCGCGCCGGCCCGGGAGACGGGACTCTGGCTGAGAGGAGGGTACACGTCCGCCCGGGAACGGCGGGCGTTCCTGACACGGAGGTACGGGGCGCTGCTACGACAACCCTAGGATAGGCTGCGTAGTAGCTTGTGATTGCGGCGGGGAATGATGACGAAGGTGTACACGGGACCAGAGATGAGGTAGCCCGCAAACACCAGGAAACCCAAGAGCTTGGGTTCGGAGGAGACGAGTACGAACAGCAGGATGGCGGTAACCATCGAGCTGAACGGATGGGCCTTGATGAGCCCGTATTCCTTGAAGGAGGCGTAGCGCACGCGGCTCACCATGAGGAAGGCGAGCACGAAGGCGAGCGCAAGGCAGAAGCGCGGGAAAACGTTCGCAAGCTGGTCGGGCACGTAGGGGCTGAACAGCACCAGCGTGGCCACGGCGCAACCGGCCGCCGGAATGGGCAGGCCGATGAAGAACTTCTTGGAGGTGGTGGCGGTGGAGATGTTGAACCGGGCAAGGCGCAACGCGCCGCACACCGCGAACAGGAAGGCGGCGGCGATGCCGAGGCGCCCGTACTGGTGCAGCTGCCACTGGTACATCATGAAGCCGGGGGCCACGCCGAAGGCCACCAAGTCGCACAGCGAATCGTACTGGACGCCGAATTCGCTGGCGGTGTTGGTGAGGCGGGCCACCTTGCCGTCCAGGCCGTCCATGAGGGCGCTGAACAGAATGGCCATGGCGCAGTCTTCGTACCGCCCGGAAACGGCCCACAACATCGCCAAGAAGCCTGCAAAGAGGCTTGCCGTGGTGAAGAGGTTCGGGAGGATGTACACTCCCTTGTGGATCGGGCGGGCGGGCTGTTCCATGGCCTTGCGGCTGTCCTGTGCCTTTCTGCGGTCTGCGGACCGAAGGAATTGATGGGGGTTAGGCGTTGCGGCGCGCCACTATGGTCTGCCCGGCGAACACCTGTTCACCCACGTTCACCGCCGGAGAATAGTCGTCCGGCAGGTAAAGGTCAACCCGCGAACCGAAGCGGATCATGCCGAAGCGTTCGCCACGGGCCAGCGTGTCGCCTTCGTCGATGCGGCACACGATGCGCCGGGCGATCAGCCCCGCGATCTGCACGAAGGTCCAGGCGGAGCCGCCTTCCTCGGTCATCCGGTAGGCGCAGCGCTCGTTGTCGGTGGAGGCCTTGTCCCACGCCGCGTTCAGGAACTTGCCGGGATGATAGGCAATGCCGGTCACGGTGCCCGCCACCGGGGCGCGGTTCACGTGCACGCTGAACACGTTCATGAAGATGCACACCGCGGTGCGCGGCTGGCCGGTGAACGGGTCGGGCATGGTCTGCACGCGCACCACCTTTCCGTCGGCGGGGCTGACGGCAAGTCCGGGCGCGGTGGGGGTGACCCGTTCCGGGTCGCGGAAGAAGTGGCAGCAGAACCACGTCAGCAGCATGAACACGAAGCTGCCGGTGGCGCAGCCGAGCATGGCGAGGGAAAGCGTGACGAGGGCGCACAGGCCGATGACCGGGACGCCTTCGGGGGTGATGCCGATGGAGGCTTTGCGCATGTGGGGTGCCGTTGGTTGCGGTGGTTTGCGGTATGCCGGGGCCGCCGTGTGCGGCCCGCACGCGGGCAATATGGCGGGAGTGTAGGCAAAAGCCGCCGCGCTGGCAACCTGCGGGCAAGCGGGCAAGGCAGGGGCCTGGATGAAGGCATGCGACGGAGGGCGGAGGCGGGCGACGCGGGACGGGGGAATGGGCGGCGGATTGGCGGGCTTTTGCAGCCGGGGCCGCTACCGGGTTTGCTCCGGTGTTGCCGCGCGGCGGGCACCCGCTTGCCGCCGGATGGCTGGCGCGGGCAGCCTTCGACCCGCCACCCGGCGCAGCAGCAGGGGGGCCACGGCCAGCAGGCACAGGGCCAGCCCGGTGCGCGGGGAGATGATGTCGCCAAGGTGGCGGATGCGTCCCAGTTCCGCCCCGGCATGCACGTAGAGGGCGTTCAGCGGCACCATGCCGAACAGCGAGACCGTGGCGAAGGTGGAAAGGCGCATGGCGGTGACCCCGAACAGCAGGTTCACCAGCCAGTAGGGCATCACGGCCACGCAGCGCAGGCCCAGCAGGCACAGCGCGCCCGGAGAGAGGAGGCCGGAGACGGGCGGACCGGACGGGAGCCGGGACGGGGGTGCCTGGTCTGCCGGCGCATGGGCTGTCGCCGCCTGGTCTGAAGAGGCCGGGAAGGGGAAGGGAGGCTGCGTCCCTGCCTGCATCGGCGCATCGGGGCTGCCGCCCCCTTCCGCCATGGCCGCGTCGATGCGGGCCAGTTGGCCGGGCCACAGGCGGCGCACCGTGGCGCGCAGCAGGTGCCGGGCGCTCAGGAAGGCCAGGCAGGCCCCGATGGTGCTGGCAGCGCTGACGGCGGCAAGGGCCACGCCGAAACCGAACACGGCCCCGCCGGTCAGGGTCAGGAATACCGCGCCGGGAATGGAGCAGGCGGTCATGGCAACATAGCCCGCCATGTACACGGCCACGCTGGCCACGGGATGGCGGGCGTGCAGGTCCAGCAGTTGGCCGCGCAGGGCCAGGGCCTGGTCCGGTCCCAGGGTCGGAAGGTTGCCGGTCAGGGCCGCCACCGCCAGCAGTGCAGCCACCATGATGGCAACCGGAATGGCAGCGCGTCGAACGCGGTTGGTTGGCGGAATGGAGGGGCGAAGGCTGGCGAACCCGTTGCGGCATGGTTCACCGTCGGCGGCAGGCCCGCCGTGCACCGGGTTGCGGGGGGTGCGGGCTGGGGGTGGGGGGCAACGGGGAATGCGCACGGTCGGGCCTGCCTGCCTGATGTAGGCGGCCCTTCCCGGGAAGAAAAAACCGCCACGCGCAGCATGGGGCCTGCGCGTGGCGGAATGATGATGCCCCGGTGACGGAACGCGGTCGGGCACAATCGGACCCAAGCGGGCCCAATCGGGAGCGGTCGGTGGCGCTACCCCGGCCACCCTGCGGGCAGCGCCACCCGCGGGGCCAGCGCGACGAGATCGGCGCGGAAGGCAGCGCGCCCGGTGAACAGCCGGGCATGGATGCCCAGCGCCGTGGCCCGCCCGATGTGCCCGGCGTTGTCGTCGAAAAAGGCCGCGCGCGCCGGGTCCACGCCCATGATGGTCGTGGCGTGGGTGAAGAAGCCGGGGTCGCGCTTGTTCAGCCCCTCGCGGAACGAATTGAACACCCGGTCGAAGTGGCGGTACACGCCGTGCGCCGCGTCGATTTCCTCCAGCCAGTTGGTGTGGTCGCTCAGGATGGCCGCGCGCAGCCCGGCGGCGCGCACCGCGTCGGCGGCGCGCAGCATTTCCGGGCGCACGATGAAGCGCTGCATGATCTCCGCGCGCAGGGCGGCGTCGGTGCCGGTCATGCCGGTGGCCGCGCGCACGGCGTTCCACCATGCGGCCTCGTCGGTCCTGCCGTTGACGTACCCGGTGGCGTAGCACAGGTCGGTGGCCGTGCGCATGGTGGCTTCCGGGTCCAAGCCCTGGGCGCGGCCGATGGCGCGCAGGCCTTCGATGAAGCCTTCCTCGGCCAGCACGCCGCTGAAATCGAAGAAGATGACGTCGATGTGGGGTGCGGCATTGCCGCGCGAGTGTGTCATGGGCTATCCTTGGCGTCTGCGGGGACACGCCGTGCATGCGGCGCGCTGTCCCGGTTCCGGAATGCCGCCGCTCCCACGCGTCAGAAAGTCGGCGCGGTCGCGGGCGGCAACCCGTTCAGGATAACCACGCGGAGGCAAAGCGCAATGGAAGAATCCTCACGGTCCGTGTCCACCGGCCTCGTCTCTTCCACTGGCCCGGACTTCTCCGCCGGGCATGCCGGTGGGGTGCATCCCGCTGGCGGCGACGACCGGCTGCGGGTGGGTATCAGTTCGTGCCTTCTGGGCAACAAGGTCCGCTTCGACGGCGGGCACAAGCACGACCCGTACATCACCGGCACCCTGGGCCAGTACATGGACTTCGTGCCGGTCTGCCCCGAGGTGGAATGCGGCATGCCCGTCCCGCGCGAGGCGTTGCGGCTGGTGGGCGACCCGGCCAATCCCCGCCTGGTCACGGTGAAGGGCTACGAGGACTGGACGAAGCGCATGCGCGCCTTTGCCCTGCGCCGGGTGGAACAGCTGGCCGCCGAGCGGCTGGACGGGTTCATCTTCAAGCGGGCCTCTCCCTCCAGCGGCATGGAACGGGTGAAGGTGTACGCCGACCACGACCCCCGCGACGTTCCGGAGGGTACTGGCCGCGACGATACTGCACGCATCAATCTGGGGCCGCCGCGGGAAAAGGGCGTGGGCATCTTTGCCCGCGTGTTCATGGACCGCTTTCCGCTGCTGCCCACGGAAGAGGAAGGCCGCCTGAACGACCCGCGCCTGCGCGAGAACTTCATCGAGCGGCTGTTCGTCATGCGCCGCTGGCGCGCCCTGGCAGAGGCCGGGATGACGCGCGGCGGGCTGGTGGATTTTCATACCCGGCACAAATTGTTGCTGATGTCCCACTCGGTGGAGCACTACCGCTCGCTGGGCAGGCTGGTGGCCCATGCGGCCAGCCACGACCCGGCAAGCCTGGCCCGCGACTACCTGACCGGCCTCATGGACGGGCTGCGCCTGCCCGCAACCACGGCCAAGCACGCCAACGTGCTGCAACACTGCATGGGCTACTTCAAGCGGGTGCTGACCCCGGACGAAAAGCTGGAACTGCTGGAAGTCATCCAGCGCTACCGCAAGTTGCAGGTACCGCTGGTGGTGCCGGTGACCCTGCTGAACCACTACGTGCGCAAGTACGGCGAACCGTATCTGGCCGGGCAGCTCTACCTGAACCCGCATCCGGTGGAACTGAAGCTGCGCAACCATGCGTGAGCGCTTTCGCACCCGCCTCGCTCGTTGCGCGCGTGGGGCCGTGGTGGTGGAAAACTTCATATTCGTTTGAAAAGACGTAACATATTGCTTTGTGTGCGCCGGGGGGCATCGCCGAACGCGTTGCGAGCTTCTCTTTGCTCCCCATGTATCGACGCATATGTGCCGGGCGGTTATGGTGCCCCCAAACCGTGAGGAGGCACGCATGATCAGACGCTGGCTGATGAGAATTTTTCCGAAGCTGCTCGACGTGGGGTTTGTCCTGGGGTTGATCGGGGCGGTGGGCGTCGCGACGTTCGCCGGACTGGCGAATCCCAAGGGTGACGGGTTCGCGTTCATTCCGTTTTTCATGACGCTGTTCTTCGGGCTGTCGGGGATGGTAGTTTCCTTCGGGTCGCTCTACCTGCTGCTCGACATCCGCGATGCCGTGCGCGGGCAGGCGCAGCGGAACCGCAATTCCGGGGATACCGAATCCTGACCACGGGGGGATTGCTCCGTACGCCCCGGAGTTCACGCATGCCGGTACGTTTTTGAGCGGACGGGTTGGAAACAGCCCGTCCGCTTCGTCGTTCCGATGGCCCCGCAGCCCCCCCCCGCGTTCACCCCATCCCCCGCATCGCCCCCTCGTCCGACATGCCGCGCGGGCACGCGCCCATCCCGCCCCGCGCATCCATCTTGCCATCCGCCGTCCCGATGACGATATATCCGGGGCAAGACCCTGTCCGGTTGCCGCCGGTACGCTCCGTTCCGCCACGCGGGCGGAAGCCGGCGCATTCCGCCCGCGCCCGCGCTTCCTTTCCCCGGCTTCTCCCTGTCCCCTCTGTTCTCCTCTCCGTCCCGTCCACCCCCGCGCGTCACGCACGCATCCCCAATATGCTTCCCACGGAGGTCGCCCCATGGACCCGGTAACCCATCTTGCCAGCGGCGCGCTTGTGGCCATGGCCCTGCCCGATACCCGGCGCAGCCGCTGGTTCATGCCCTTTGCCCTGATCTGCGCGGTGCTGCCCGACGTGGACGTGTTCTTCGGCTCCACGCCGCTGGACTATCTGACCCTGCACCGGGGCATCACCCATTCCTTTGCCGGGGGCGCGGTCATGGCCCTGCTGATGGCGTTGCTGTTCCTGCCGCTGCTGCGGCGCGCCCCGCGCGACGCCATCGGCAGCGGCGGCGTGCATACCTGGGGCTATGCCCGCTACGCCCTGGCCGCCTACGGGCTGATCCTGCTGCACATCTTTCTGGACTGCATCACCACCTACGGCACGCAGGTGTTCCTGCCCTTTTCCGACTACCGGGTGGCCCTGCCCGCCGTGTTCATCATCGACCCGGTCATGACCCTGGTCATGCTGGCGTGCATCGTGGCGGCCATGGGCCGGGCGCATCGGCGCGCCTTTGCCGCGCTGGGCCTGGCCTGGACCCTGCTGTGGCCCGGCGCATCGCTGGCCGTGCAGCGGCACGTGCAGTCCGGCCTGGTGGCGAAGCTGGCCGCCCAGCCCGTGCCGCCCGTGTCGGTGGCGGTGATCCCCGAGGCGCTGGCCCCGTTCAACTGGAAGGTGGTGGTGGACGATGGCCGCCGCTACGGCATGGCCCGCTACCAGTTGCTGAACCCGGATGCGCCGCTGGCCTTCGAACTGTTCGAAAAGGCGGACCCGGTGCTGTACCGCCGCCTGTCCGAGGCGGAGGAACTGTTCCGCGTGTATGGCCGCTTCGCCATGTTCATGACCCAGGAAACCCGGCAGGAGAACGGCGCCCCCGTGATCGCCTATCGTGATCTGCGCTTTGCCTCCACGGTGCCGTTCATGCGCATGCTGCGCGGCGAGGGCGTGCCCTTTCAGTTGTGGGCCCGGCTTTCCGCCGACGGGCGGCTGGAAGGGTTCCGCTTCGTGCAGGGGCGCGCCGCTGGCGGCAGCGACGCGCCTGGCGGGACTGGCGGGACTGGCGGCGGCGACTGGGTCCCCGTGGCGCGCTGAGGGCGGCATGACATTGCCTACGAACCGATGAAATGTGTTCACCCCCCTTGTCACGTGATGGGGGACGCGATATTGATGGAATATTGGGGAGAAGGGCGTGGTGACGCCATGCGGCAACAGTCGCGGATGCACCCGCAACGTCCCTTTGGCGGGGCGCGGAACATGTCGGCACAGTGCCGAACACGCGTGTAACATGCCGCCAGAAAACATGTTTCGCACATGGTGCCGCCGCATCGGGGTTCCGGGGCGCGCGCGGCGGCCCTGCACCAACACGCCATGCCCCGCACGGACAGGTCCGACTGGAGGTCCACGTGAACAAGAGCGAACTGGTACGAGCGCTTGCCGAAGAGCACGAACTGCCTGTAGAGGACGCCACCCTGGTGGTGAACACCTTTTTCGACTGCGTGCGCGACGCGCTGCTGGAAGGTGACCGCGTGGAGATTCGCGGTTTCGGTTCGTTCAAGATCAAGGGCTATCGTGGCTACAAGGGCCGCAACCCCAAGACCGGCGATTCCGTGGCGGTGCCGCCCAAGCGGCTGCCCGTGTTCCGGGCCGGAAAGGAACTGAAGGACATCCTGAACCCGTAGGGGGTCGGGGCCGCGAGAACCTTCGCTTTCGTCATTGGTAGGGCGGCGCGCAAGGCGCCGCCAAGCGGGCGGTTGCGCTGCCGGTCGGGGGGCTGGCTGCGCGAGCGCTCGCGTTTGGTTTGGGCGGGGATGAACATCGGGGATGCGTGCCGCCCGGCGGGCGGCACAGGGGGGAATGATGGGCAACGGCACGGAAGACACACACGGGCACAGGTCCTGTCCTGTCCCGGCAGTCATGCCGCGCGAACTGGCGGAAGAGCGGCTGCGCCATCTGCACCTGCGCATCGGCGAGGGCATAGTGGCACGGCGCCCGGCCATCATCGCCACGGTGCTCGGCTCGTGCGTGTCCGCCACGTTTTTCCACCGTCTCACGGGGCTTGCGGGCATCTTCCACGCCATGCTGCCCACGGCGGAAGGCAGCCGCGATTTCGACTGCAACCCCTGCAAGTACGTGGATACCGCCGTGGAGGCGGTGCTGGCGCATTTCCTGCGCAAGGGCGTGCCGGTCATCGAGATCGAAACCAAGCTGTTCGGCGGCGCCTTCAGCATGAACACCGAAGAAAAATCGCTGGTGCGTTCGCTGGTGGACGTGGGCGGCCGCAACGTGCAGGTGGCCCGCGACCTGCTGCGCGCCCGGGGCCTGGTGGTGTCCAGCGAGCACGTGCTGGGCGAGCGCGGCCGCAAGCTGCTGTTCCACGCGGGCACCGGCGAGGTGTGGGTGAAGCTGCTGCGCCGCAGCCTGGCCGAACAGGGGCGCGGCGCGGGCCGCACCGGGCGGGGCAGCCAGGCCGAACCCCCGGCGTGGTCGTACGACGCCCAGCCGGAACCGTGGCCCGGTCCCTTTCCGGTTGGCGAGCCGGGCCGGGAAGATGGTTCGGGCGAGCCGGGCGGACAGGCAGGCTAGTTCGCGCCGGACAGCTTACGCCGGACAGTCGCGCGGGATAATCCCACAGGACACGTTGGGCAGGACACGTTGGGCCGGACAGCTTACGCCGGACAGTCGCGCCGGGTTTCGCTCCCCCCGACTTCGCCATCCCGATTTCTCCCCCGCTCCCGCCGCGCGCCCCCGCACGCTGGCCTTGCCACCGGAAATGGGCTACGAGCGGGGGCAGACCCCCATTCCCCACGCACCCGCACGCCGGACCTTGGCCGCATGAAGATCGTCTTCTGCATCGACGACAACCCCCGCTACCTGCTGATGATGCGTGCCGCCGTGCGCTCGCTGCGGCGCCTGCACGGCGACGCGGCCCCCTGCGTGTGCGTGTACGGCGGCAGCAACCCGGCGGTCATGGATGCGGTGCGCGCCGAAGGCGTGCAGCTTGTCCGGCATACCCCGGTCATCGGCGTGCACAACGCCCCGCCGCAATTTCATCGTTGCATCGGCGCGTTCCTGAAGCTGGAGCTGGCCCTGCTGCCGGAACTGGCCGACGACGAGTACGTGCTGTACTGCGACGCCGACGTGTACTTCCACCAACCAATCCTGGGAGCCGGGGGGGGCGATGCCTCGTCCGGCGGGGCGGAGCACATCCGCCCGCAGTACATGGCCATGGCCCGCGAGGCCACGGCCCCCTTCCACCACGCCCACGAACAGCTGGGCTACGAATGGCGGGGCCGCCGCTACGTGGTGCCGCTGCCGTTCCCCATCTGGACCTTCAGCAGCGGGGTGGTGCTGTTCAACCTTGCCCGGCTGCGGCGGCACGACCACATCCACAACTTTCTGGCCTTCTGCGTGCAGAACCTGCACCGCATCGGCAACCTGGACCAGTCGTTGCTGAACTACTTCTTCGGCAAGCGGGTGACCAAGCTGGACCCTTCGTGGAACTGCCCGCCCTACCGGGCCGACGCGCTGACGCGGGCGCGCATCGTGCACTTTCACGGCCCCAAGCCATGGGACACCAAACCCGCGCTGTGGAAGGACCTGCGCATCAACCATTACATGGAATTCCGCCGTCGCTGGCTGGAACTGCTGACGCCGGAAGAGCGCGAGCAGGCCGCCGCGTGGGAGGCGGCGGGGTAGGGGCGTCAAGGAGAACTGGGGAGAACTGGGGAGAACTGGGGGGAAGCAGGGGGGCGCATTTGTCCGTACGTTGCCGCCCTGCGGCTTTCGCACCTGCCCGCAGCGTCGCCGCAGCCCCGTTCGGATGAGCGTTCCGCACTGCCCGGCCTTGCCTGCTGCCTGTTCTTTCCGCTTCCATCCTCTTTCGCACCTTCGCCCGCTCCGCAGTCATTTCATCCCCGTCCCGCCTTCCCTGCTGTCATTGCTGCGTAACCCTGCTATGCTGGTTCCATGTCGCGGCCCGGTCACCCCGCGCGGCCTTGTGCGGCCCAGTTCTGGCCAGCTCCGGCCAGTCCCGGCCAGTTCCGCCCGCACCGCCCTATGCCGCTGCCGACCATTCCGTGCCGTTCCGCAACTATCGTCGCCATCCCACTGCCCGGCCCGCCGCCGGATGAAGGAGATTCGCATGTCGTCCCAGCCGTCTGCATCTGCCGCCAGCCCTGCCGCCGCCCATACCCCCGAAAGCCTGCGCGCCCTGTTTCCCGTGGCCGGGCAGCCGCTGCCGGAAGCCGCCCACGCCTTCGCACCCATAGAGCAGCGCACCTGCCTCATCGACGGCAAGCTGGAGGAATGGCCCGGCGAGATGCAGCAGGTGTTTTCGCCCATTGGCGAAGTGGACGGTGCGGGCGGCTTTACCCCGCGCCTGCTGGGCCGCTGCCCCATCCTTGACGAGGCCGCCGCCCTGCGCGCCGTGGACGCCGCCGACCGCGCCTGGGCCGACGGCATGGGCGCATGGCCCACCATGGGAGTGGCAGAGCGCATCCGCCACGTGGAGGATTTTGCCCGGCGCATGGCGGCGCGGCGTACCGAGGTGGTGCGCATCATGATGTGGGAAATCTGCAAGTCGTGGCAGGACGCCAGCGGCGAGTTCGACCGCACCATGGAGTACCTGCGCGACACCATCGACGCGCTGAAGGATCTGGACCGCGCCTCGTCACGCTTCGTCATAGAGAAAGGCATTTACGCGCAGATTCGCCGCGCGCCGCTGGGGCCGGTGCTGTGCATGGGGCCGTACAACTACCCGCTGAACGAAACCTTCTGCACGCTGATGCCCGCGCTGATCATGGGCAACCCGGTCATCGTGAAAACGCCGCGCCTGGGGCGGCTGCTGTATTCGCCGCTGATGGAAGCCTTCCGCGACGCCTTTCCCGCCGGGGTGGTCAACATCCTGCACGGCGACCGGCGCATCGTGAAGCCCATCATGGCGTCTGGCCGCATCAACGTGCTGGCGTTCATCGGGTCCAGCACGGCGGCGGACGCGCTGCGCCTGGCCCACCCGCACCCGCACCGGCTGCGCTGCGTGCTGGGGCTGGACGCCAAGAACGCGGGCATAGTGCTGGACTGCGCGGACATGGACCTGACCGTGGCCGAGGCGCTGCAAGGCTCGTTCTCGTTCAACGGGCAGCGCTGCACCGCGCTGAAGATGCTGTTCGTGCATCAGAAGCGGCTGGACGAATTTCTGGCCCGCATGGACGAGGGCATCCGCAAGCTGCGCATCGGCATGCCGTGGGACGAGGGGGTGCGCATCACCCCGCTGCCGGTGCCCGGCAAGTCCGCCTATCTGGACGACCTGGTGCGGGACGCCGCCGCGCACGGCGGCAGGGTGGCCAACAGCGGCGGCGGCACCCACGCCGAAACCCTGTACCACCCCACGGTGGTCTGCCCGGCCACGCCGCAGATGCGCGTGTACCACGAGGAGCAGTTCGGCCCGGTGATCCCCGTCATCCCCTTCACGGACATAGAAACGCCGGTGCGCTACGTGGTTGGGTCGCAGTACGGGCAGCAGCTGAGCATTTTCGGCAACGACCCGGACGACGTGGCCCGGCTGATCGACCCCATGGTCAACCAGGTGTGCCGGGTGAACATCAACAGCCAGTGCCAGCGCGGGCCGGACACCTTTCCCTTTACCGGCCGCAAGGATTCCGCCGAGGGCACCCTTTCGGTCAGCGATGCGCTGCGCTGCTTCTCCATTCGCACGCTGGTGGCGGCCAAGGGCACCGACGCCAACAAGGAAATTCTGACCAGCATCATCCGGGACAGACGGTCGAATTTCCTGTCGAACGATTTCATATTGTAGCGGTGGTGGGCGGCTGCGTGCCCTGAGAGTGAGAAAGTACGAGAAAGCAAAGGCCCGCCGGAAACGGCGGGCCTTTTGGCGTTTTGGGAAAAGGAGGAACAAAAGGATGCTGGCCACAGGGGACGGCGGGCAGGCGGCCTCCCGCCACCCGACACCGAGCCAGACTTACTGGCCCTTGCGTTCCTGCAAGTGCCTGCCGAGCACCGTCTTGATGAGCGCCTGCCGCGATACGCCAAGGGTCTTGGCCTCCTTGTCCAGCGCGTTCACCATCCACAGCGGAAAGTCCACGTTCACGGTCTTCTTCTCGCGGTTGGGATGGCGGATGGCGCTGGTATCCAGAAAGGCGGTGATTGCATCCGATGGCATGTCCAGTTGCTGGTCATGATGGAATAATGTCGCGTCAGTATGGCAAGCGGAGGTCAGCGTACTGGTGGTCTTTGAGGTTGGGGAGGGGTTGTATATATTGCATGCTGATATTAAAATGTATAAAGTTGTATGTAAAGTTGATGTTTTGGGTGTGTGGGTATGTATTCGCTGTAAAAATACCTGCTTTTTGGCGTTGTCGGGTAAATGTTGATTGCTGTGTGTTGGTGTCGACGGGAAGGGTTGTACATTGTTGGTGTGTTGATAGAAAATTGCGGAGGTGCTGTTGTGCGCAAGATTATGCTTGTCGTGTTGATAACGTTGTTTTTTACAAAAAGTAGTGTTGTGTGCGCTGTTGGAATTTCAAAAAATTCAATAAGCGGGGTGGCTCAGGCGTATGGATTTTTAGTAGGGCAAGATTCTTATCTGAAATATATAGTAGAAAGATTCCCTGAACTCAAGAAGGATGCAAAGATCGCGTCGTTGAAGTTTGAAGCAACATTCCCTGGTATACGGGATAAGCTTGAAAGGGAACTTAATCGTATGGGTGGGATGGAAACTGTACAGTCATTATCACCGGGTTTGATGAAGGATTTGCGCAATGAGGTATATGGTAAAGGATTTTTAAAAAGAAATGCACGGTTATTCATAGATGAGGTTCTGCAAAGAGCAGATGGAAATATTTATAGTCCTGTGCTGGAATATTTATTGACAGTGCAATATGCGGACAATCCTTTCGGAGAGTTTAGGGATGGATTTTCGAAGGCATATAAAACAAATGGGCATGAAAAATCTAGAAATATTAAAATGTTGGTAAGAATTCCTAAGTCGTGGAAAGGGTCGGAAGGGAGTCGACCACACATCGTCCAGAAATGGATTGATGAGAATGGTGGCGGAAGAAATATGATCACACTTCTTATAATGGACGCAGAGGGGTTTAATCCGACAAAGGAAGATATCAAATATCTCATCTCTTCTGGAAAATTAAAAGAGGGAATTCCGAAAGATGCTGTATACAATTCGGCAGGAGCGTTCACTATAGAAGGTGTGCCTGGCTTTTGGATAAAGCAGGATCTTGTGATGGAACGAGCCGGGGTTGAGTATCAGCAAAAAATTATACAGTATTCTTTTGTATATGGCGGGAGTAGTATCCAGTTGATGTGTCATTCAGGAGGCGTTCTGGGTGCTTCGGACATACAAGAGAATTTTGAAAAAATTGAACCGTTGTGTTTGGCGATTTTGAATAGTGTAGTGCTTGAAGACAAATATAAGTGAGTGAAGCAGGGCGGGAAGGTTGTCATGCAATAGCGTATAGTCACTCCCCCTTCCCATCCTCCAACGGCAAGTCCAGCTGCCAGATATCCTCGTCGTAGTCCTTGCTGACGATGAAGCCGACTGACCGCGCCAGTTCGGCCATGGACTTGTTGTCGCCAAGGGCCGCGCCCACAATGCGCTTGGTGCCGCGCGCCTTGCAGTAGCGGATGATCTTCTGCATCAGCAGCTTGCCCAGGCCCTGCCGCTTCAGGTCGGAACGAACGGCCACGGCGAATTCCGCCTCGCTGTTGTCGGTGCTGACCATGGCCCGCACCACGCCCAGCGTGCGCACCACCCCTTCGTTGTCCGGCCCCTTGGCGATAAAGGCCATTTCGCGGTCGTAGTCGATCTGGGTCAGCTTCACCATTTCGGCGCGGGGCAGCTTGGCCACGTTGCCAAAGAAGCGGAACCGCTTGTCCTCCGCCGACAGACTTTCCACGAATTCCCAGTGCTCCGGCTCGTCTTCCGGGCGGATGGGCAAAAGGTCCACGTGCCGCCCGTCGCGCAGGGTCACGCATTCCTCCATCTCGCGCGGGTAGGGGCGGATGGCCAACTGGTCCGTGCCGGTGGTGGTGGACCAGGCAATGCGCATGTGCGCATCCAGCGCCACCACGCCGTCGCCGTCCACGAACAGCGGGTCTATCTCCAGCTCGAATATTTCGGGTATGTCGATGATCAGTTGCGACACCTTGCACAGCAGCAGGCGCACGGCGTCCAGATTCACGCGGTCCTTGTGGCCGCTGCCGCGCAGCAGGCGGTACACCCGCGTGCGCGACACCAGTTCCTGCGCCAGGCCCATGTTCAGCGGCGGCAGGGCGGTCTGGCGGTCGGCCAGCACCTCTGCCATGGACCCGCCCTGCCCAAAGCGGATGATGGGGCCGAACACCGGGTCGGTGGCGGTTTCCACGGCCAGTTCGTGCGCCCCGGCCAACCGGCACATGCGCTGCACGGCATAGCCTTCCATGCGTGCGCCGGGCACCTGGTCGCACACGTTGTTGGCGGTGGACAGGGCGGCGTCCATCACCTCTTCGTCGCTGGCAAGGTTAAGGGCAACGCCACCCGCCAGCGAGGTGCGCGGCACGTCGGGCGATTCCACCTTCAGCGCCACGGGATAGCCGATCTCCGCCGCTGCGGCCACGGCCTCGCGCGGGGTCTTCACGTGGCGCGTCTCGGCCACGGGTATGCCATAGGCGGTGAGCACGGCGTGGGCCTCCGCCGGGGTCAGCAGCATGCGCTTGGCCTCCAGCGCGTCGTTCACCACCATGCGCGCCGCCGTCACGTCGGGGTCGAAGGCCTCCGGCAGCGAGGGCGGCGTTTCCATCAGGCTGTCCTGGTTGCGCCGGTACTCCACCATGTTCAGGAAGGCCCGCACCGCGTTGTCCGGGGTGAAGTGGCTGGGCACCCCGGCGGCGGCGAACTTGCGGCGCGCCCCGGCGGCGTCGTCTATGCCCAGCCAGCTTGTCAGCACCGGCTTGCGGCTGCGCCGGGCCACGTCGATGACCGCGCCCGCCACGTCGTCGCTGGGCACGGAAAAGGTGGGCACGTGCATCACCAGCACGGCGTCCACGCCCCTGTCGTCCAGCAGTATCTGCAACGCTTTCGCGTACATGGCCCCGTCGGCGGAACTGCGCACGATCAGCGGGTTCCAGTACGACCAGTCGCGCCCCAGTTCGTTGTCCAGCGCCTGGCAGGTCTCGTCGGAAAGTTCGGCCAGCTTGCCGCGCCCCTGCAACAGGGCGTCGGTGGCCAGAAAGCCGGGGCTGCCCCCGTTGGTCAGGATGGCCAGCCGGTCGCCCTTCAGCGGCTTGGCAAGGGCCAGCGTTTCCACCGTGTCGAACATGGCGTCGATGTCGGCCACCCGCAGCATGCCCGCCCGGCGAAAGGCGGCGTCGTACACCTCGTCCGCGCCCAGCAGCATGCCGGAATGCGCGGCCGCCGCCGTGGCCGCCGCCTCCGACCGGCCCGCCTTGATCACCAGCACCGGCTTGTTGCGGGCCAGCGCGCGCGCGGCGGACATGAACCGCCGGGCGCTGTCGATGGTCTCTATGTACAGCAGCACGGCGCGGGTGTTCACGTCGCTGTTCAGGTAGTCCAGCACGTCGTGAAAGTGCACGTCGTAGCGGTCGCCCAGGGCGATGAAGTGCGAAAAGCCGATGCCCTTGGACGTGGCCCAGTCCAGCACGGACGTGAACAGCGAATCGGACTGCGAAAGAAAGGCCACCTTGCCGGGCAGCGCCTCTCGCGGGGCAAGGCTGGCGTTCACCCCCACCGACGGCGTGATGAACCCCAGGCAGTTGGGCCCCAGCACCCGCACGCCCCAGCGCCGGGCGGCCTGCAACAGGGCGGCCTTTTGCACTTCGCGCCGTTCGCGGTCGAAGCGGAAGAACCCCCGGCTCATGATCACGGCGGCGCGGGTGCCGCGCTTGCCCAGGTCTTCGATGTAGCCGGGAATGGTTTCGGGCGGGGAACAGATGACGGCGAGGTCGGGCGTCAGCGGCAGGGTGTCGATGGCGGTGTGGCCGGGCATGCCCGCCACGGCCTCGCCCGTTTCGTTCACCGGCAGCACCGGCCCCAGAAAGGTGCCGGACATCAGGTTTTCCATGATGACGCAGCCCGGCTCGCCCGGCGTGGACGTGGCCCCGATGACGGTCACGGAATTGGGCTTGAACATCTGTTCCAGGGACGATTGCGTGGCCACCGTGCGAACCCCCTTCCGTCGTGCCGCCGCGTGCGGGCAGGTGCGGGCGCGCCGGGCGGTTGCCCGGCGTCGTGCGGTGCGCGGTTGCGGCGGCCACGGCGGTGTCGGCGCGGCGGGGGAAGGGCCCGGGCGGGGCGCATGCTGTCGCCCCGGCGTGCCGTCCCCGTCCGGTGACGGGCCGTCCTGCGCCGTTCATGGGGCGCACCATTCAGGGCATTCTTTCCGTCCACCGGCAAAAAGTCAATTTCACCGGCGCGGGACGACCGTTCACCGAAAAGGGGGTGGCGCATGGCTTCGCACGTTGATGGTGCATCGCTAAACAAAGGTTGCAGGGACTGTTGCCGGATTGTCCTTTTGCCCGTTGGCTACGTCAAACGCGGTCTGCCACATCGGTCGAATACGGGAAGAGTATGCTCCCTCATGGCAGCCCCGTTTTCCTTGCCAACGAACAAAAATCCTTATCCGGAAACAGCCCCTGGGCCACGCCCCGCCGCGATACGGGCAGGGCCGCCACGCAAAGGCCGGAACACCGGCGTACCGCCAAACGAACGGGAGGCAACGGCATGAGCCAGAACAAGTCCGACAAGATCGAAAGCATGATGGACGAAAAGCGCCACTTCGCGCCGCCCGCCGCCCCCTCCGGAGACCGCCGCCGCCCGCACGTGAACGGCATGGACGAGTACCTCGCCCATCGCGACCGCGCCGACAAGGACCCCGAGGGCTTCTGGGGCGACCGGGCAAGGCAGCTGCTGGACTGGTTCACCCCGTGGGACAAGGTGCTGGACGCGGACATGAACGAGCCGCGCATCGAGTGGTTCAAGGGCGGCACGCTGAACGTGGCGTACAACTGCCTGGACCGCCATCTGGTCAATGGCCGCCGCAACAAGGCCGCCATCATCTGGCAGGGCGAGCCGGAAGACGACGTGCGCGTGCTGACCTACCAGATGCTCTACGACGAGGTGTGCCGCTTCGCCTCCGTGTTGCTGGGCCTTGGCGTGCAGAAGGGCGACCGCGTCGCGCTGTACATGCCCATGATTCCCGAACTGGCCGTGGCCATGCTGGCCTGCGCGCGCATCGGGGCGGTGCATTCCATAGTTTTCGCCGGGTTCTCGGCGGTCAGCCTGCAGAACCGCATCCAGGACTGCGAGGCCAAGGTGGTGGTCACGGCGGACGCCGTGCTGCGCGCCGGGCGGTCCATTCCGCTCAAGGTCAACGTGGACGAGGCCCTGAAGGACTGCCCCAGCGTGGAAAAGGTGGTGGTGGTCGATCGCGCGCACAGCAACTGCGCCATGCGCGAAGGCCGCGACATATGGTGGCACGAGGCCATGGCCGACCGCACCCTTGATTCCACCTGCCCCTGCGCCAAGATGGACAGCGAGGACATGCTGTTCATCCTGTACACCAGCGGTTCCACCGGCAAGCCCAAGGGCGTGGTGCACACCACCGGCGGCTACCTTGCCTACGCGGCCCACACCACCCAGTGGGTGTTCGACCTGCATGACGACGACGTGTACTGGTGCACCGCCGACATCGGCTGGATCACCGGGCACAGCTACATCGTGTACGGCCCGCTGGCCCTTGGCGGCACCACCGTGATGTTCGAGGGCGTGCCCTCGTGGCCGGGGCCGGACCGGTTCTGGCGCATCGTGGAAAAGTTCCGGGTCAACATCTTCTACACCGCGCCCACGGTGGTCCGTGCCCTGATGCGCGAAGGCGCGCACTGGACACAGAAGCACGACCTGTCGTCGCTGCGCATCCTGGGATCGGTGGGCGAACCCATCAATCCGGAAGCGTGGATGTGGTACCACGAGCACATCGGCCACAGCCGCCTGCCCATCGTGGATACCTGGTGGCAGACCGAGACCGGCGGCATCATGATTTCCGCGCTGCCGTACGCCACCACGCTGAAGCCCGGTTCCGCCACCATGCCCCTGCCCGGCATCGACGCGGCGGTGGTGAAGGCCGACGGCACCCCCTGCGGCCCCAACGAGGGCGGGCACCTGGTCGTCCGCAAGCCGTGGCCCGGCATGCTGCGCGGGGTGTTCGGATCGCCCGAGCGGTACAAGTCCACCTACTTCGAACGCTTCCCCGGCATGTACGAATCGGGCGACGGCGCCCGCACCGACGAGGACGGCTACACCTGGGTCATGGGGCGGCTGGACGACGTGATCAACGTTTCCGGGCACCGCATGGGCACGGCGGAAGTGGAATCGGCCCTGGTGGCGCACCCCGCGGTGGCCGAAGCCGCCGTGGTGGGCATGCCCCACGCCATCAAGGGCGAGGCCATCTACGCCTACGTCACCCTGTCGGCGGGCACGGAGGAAACCGAGGAACTGCGCGCGGCCCTGCGCACCTGGGTGCGCAAGGAAATTGGCCCCATCGCCACGCCGGAGGTCATCCAGTTCGCCGAAGGGCTGCCCAAGACCCGCAGCGGCAAGATCATGCGGCGCATTTTGCGCAAGATCGCCTCCGGCGCGGGTTCCGACTTCGGCGACACCTCGACCCTGGCCGATCCGGGGGTGGTGCAGGATCTCATCGAAGGCCGCGTCCAACTCACCGGCCACTAATCATAGCAAGGTGGGACGCCCCGTTTGGCGGCGGGGCGTTCCATCCGCCGGCACCCACACCCGCGCCGGACGTGCGGCGATGTCCGGCGCGGGTGGCCGGCCACAACGGGGAGGCGCGGTTTTCGTCGCGCCCCCTGAATGTTCTCTCCCCCTTCCCGCACAAGGAGGCGGACCGGTCATGCCGGTCCGCCTCCGACGTTTCTGGGCTCCGACGTTTCTGGGCTCCGACGTTTTTTCAGGGCCGAGTTGTCGAGGCACCGATACCCGTGGGTGGACAGGGCCTTTTGTCCCTGCATGAACCGGCAGTACGCCTGTTCTACGGGGTCAGCTGGTTGCGTGCCCGCAGGTCGCGTTCCATGTATTCCACGATCCTGTCGCGTGCCTTGCCCCGCACGAGTGGCCAGGCAACAGTCACCAGAGCGCGCCCAAGGCCGCAGGTCTTGCGGCCCAGGCGGGACACGATGGTGTTCAGGCGGGGCGTCATCGCCTTGCCGATGGCGGCCAGATCACCCCTGGTCAGGGCGGGCCACATCGGGGGATCGATGGGCTCGGTCAGCGACGCCATCAGCGGGATGATGGGGGCATGGTCCCGCCTGTCCTTGTCGGTGCACTTTCCCCGCAGGTAATGCAGATCCCCACCGGGGGCGTACCGGGCACGGTCCTTTGCGAACAGGCCGTTGGTCAGCGGCAGGGTGAAGTGGCAGCGCAGGAACTGCTGCGCGTTGCGCCTGCCGAGTTGGTAGTCGTGCTCGCGAAAGGCCAGGGCGAGAAAACCGGCGAAGGCCCCCAGGCCGGCTCCGGCCAATGCGCCGTCTCCGTTGAGCTTGCCCGTGTACCCGCCTCCTGTGGGCGCCACCAGGAACCGGGAATAGACGTTCGCGTCGGCGGCCAGGGCCAGTTCCTCCGGCTTGAAGCGGCATTGCTGCTTCATGGCGGACAACAGGGGCACGACCATTTCCGTCACGTCGGCGCGCAGGCCGCAGAGTTTCCGGTAGGCCGCCGGGTCGAAGGGCGAGGGGAAGGGGTCCACCAGCACCACGGCGGAATGCGCCTCGTCGCCCTCTCTTGGCAGGTGCTCGCAGACGTTGCCCGTCAGTTCGCGCCGGGCGAGGTCGAACGGTTCGTTGTTGACCATGCCGCCATCGACGGCGGGAAAACGCAGCGTGTCGCCGGTGGGCAGGCCGGGTGGGGCTTTCACCTCCTTGCAGCAGCCGTTGTCGTCCCACCCCGGCCAGCGGCGGTTCAGATACATGCCGGAGGCTGTGTACAGGAAGCGCGGGGCCAGCCCGATGGGAAAGGCGGAACTGGCCAGCGCCCAAAGGATCAGCGTGTTCCAGCCCGCCGTGCCGCGCGGGTCCACGTGGGTGACATGGAGGGCATCGGTGCCCGCGGGGGGTGCGAGCGAAAACTGGAAGGTGCCGTGATCCCCATGCAGGAACATGTCGTGTCCGGCACCCGACGTGCCGCCGTGCATGGCGATATGGTACGGAACGCCCGGCAGGCTGGTGACGCACAGGAGTATCCGCAAGGCATCGGACAGCCAGGGGGGCGGTGAAAAGCCGGGATTCCATGGGGTGCCGAACGCCTTGTCGGCGATGGCGTCCAGCCGGTGGGCATTGAGCAGCGAGGGAATGGCATCGCCGGGGTCCTGCATGTCCGACAGGCCAAGAAACCCGCGCGAGGTGCCGTCGTCGTACAGCAGGTCCAGGCTGTCCACCCAGACTTCCTTGAGCAGCGGCGGCAGCTTGCCCCCCGCGTTATGGGCATTGCGGATCACCGCCGCCGGAAACAGCCCGGCGGCCACCGCCCCGGCGGAGGTGCCGGACACGGCGTCGATGCGCACGTCGTGCGTGGGCACGGCCCCGCCACGATCCTTCGCCGCGTACCAGGCGTCCAGCGCCTCGATGATGCAATCGATGACCCCGGCGGAATACGGCCCGCCGGAAACGGCCCCTGCCGACGTGAGCGCGATGCGGAACGGCGTTGCCTCTGCCATGTTACCCCCATGGGCTTGTCAGCCGGGTGACCGACCCGGCGCGGTGCGGCGGGCATGACCTGACGGCGAGGATGGACGAGGACGGGCGAGGACGGGCGAGGGGGGGCGCGAGGTGTACGGGGTGTGCCGGGTGGAGGAGCCGGGCCGGTGCGTGGCGTGGAGGCTCGTGCAGCGCGGGGAAGGGGACGGGGAATGTCCGCGGGAGGAGAGACGCTGAAGGTATCCTGTCTCGTGTATCCGGGGGCCGGTATTGGAAAGAGTACGGAGCACGGTACGTGAACGGGGAGGCAGCCCGACGGACGGAAACACTAGCACGGTTGCCGCGCGTCGTGAAGAGATGGTACGTTGCTGCATGATTCCGGAGTTTTTCCGGTCCGGCGGTCGGCCTGCCCCGACCGTGCCGTGCCCAGCCCCGGAGCTTCCATCCGCCAGTGCCGTGCAGCGCCCCTTTGGCCGTGCCACCAGATCCATCGACACCCCAGGAGGTTCCCATGCGCGCGTTCCCCTTGCGTCCGTTCCGTGTCCCTGTCCGTTCCATGGTCCGCCCGCGCCCCCGCCGCGCCGCCCTGACGTTGCTTCTGCTCTCGCTGGCGCTGCTGACGGGGTGCGCGTGCAGGCAGCCCTCCGCCGCTTCCGCTGACGTGAAGGCCGCGCAGGTTTCCCCCGCCGACGCCCCCCTGCTGCTGGAGCACCCCACCACCGGGGGCATGCTGTACGCGCGTGAACCGGAATTGCTGCGGCGGTACACCAGGTTTCAGGTGGAGCACGTGGTGCTGCGCGAGGAACGGCCCGAGACGTTCCGGGGGGCGTCGATCGAAGAGAAGGCCGCCATGGTCTTCATGACGTATGATATTTTCGTGGATGCGCTGCGGCGCGGCGGGTGGGAGGTGACCGACACGCCCGGACCCGGCGTGGCACGGCTGCGGCTGATGATCTTCGGCATGCAGGCCACCGAGGTGGTACCCAGCGACGCGGCCTACGACACCCCCTTCGGACGCATCGACCTTTCGCGGCTGGACGATTCGGGCCGGGCGGCGCTGATGGGCAACATCACCATCGGCGGTGAACTGGCCGACGCGGAAACCGGGGCACGGCTGCTGGGCTATGTGGAGCGCTGCTCGGTCACCGGGCTGGACCCGTTGCGGGCCTTTGGCCGCTGGGACGCCGCGCGCAGCGGCGTGGAGGCCAGCGCCGCGTCGCTTGTGCGGGGGTGGAACAGATTGCACGGAAAATAGTTGCCGCCGGATTGCGGCGCGAAACACCACCAGCCACGCGGCGTTGCCCCGTGGCTGGTTCTTTTTCGGGCGATGCGGCGGAAGGCGTGGTCGGGCTGGCAGGCAGACAGGCGGACAGGCGGACAGGCAGGGGGGACAGGTGGTCGGCCTAGCCCTGGCAGGTGGGCGGGGCCGCCCCGGTCGGCGTTTCCGGCAGGGGCAGGCGCAGGGTGACCGTGGTGTTGCCGGGCTGGCTGTCGATGTCGATGAACCCGCCAAGGGCGGTGATGACGCCCACGGCCACGGACAGGCCAAGGCCCATGCCGCGCCCCACGGGCCGGGTGGAGAAGAACGGTTCGAACACGTGGGGCAGCACTTCGGATGCGATGCCGTGCCCCGTATCGTGGAAGGCGATGCACATCTCGCCGCCCGACGGGGTGGAAGAGGTGGATGCGGAGCCTTCGCCGGACTGGACGAACGGGGGCGGCGGCACATCCACCCGCACGGTGACGGCAAGCGTGCGCTCCGTCACTGGCGGCTGGGCGTATTCCACCGCGTCCAGCGCGTTTTCCGCCACGTGCACGAACACCTGGCGCAGTTCCACGGGCGGGCCCACCAGCAGGGGGGTGTCCGGCGGCGCATCCAGCCGCACGGTCACGCCAAGGTCGGCGGCCCGGTCGCCCAGCAGGCGCAGGGCCTCGCCCAGCAGGTCGGCCACGCGCACCGGGCCGGGGCGCGGGTCCAGTCCCTTGCCGAAGAACAGCAGCTTGCGGGTTATCTCGCGCACGCGACGGCTCTGGGCCTTGATCTTGACCACCGAACGGCGCATTTCCGCCGCGTGCGGGCTGGATGCAAGGTCCGGCTCGTCCAGCAGGTCCTCTATCCAGCCCGCCGCGTTGGTCATGATGTTCACGGGGTTGTTGATCTCGTGCGCCACGCCTTCGGCCAGCCGCCCGATGGAGGCCAGCTTGCCCGCCTCGATCATGCGGGCGTTTTCCTCCTGGCGCAGCTTGCGTTCGTGGGCGGCGCGCAGTTCGCGCACCAGGTCGTCGATGTCGGCGGGTTTCAGCAGATAGTTGAACGCCCCGTGGCGCATGCCCTCCACGGCGCTGCGCACGTCGGACGAGCCGGTCAGCATCAGCGCCTCGACCAGCGGCAGACGCGCCTTCATGCGCCGCAGCAGGTCTATGCCGCTGGCGCCGGGCAGGCACACGTCCAGCACGGCCACGTCGAATTCCTCCCCGGCGTCCAGCAACGCCAGGGCGGATTCGGCGTCATAGGCGGTGCGCACGGCAATGCCGCGCGCACGCAACCGTTCGGCCAGCAGTTCGGCGAATGCCGTCTCGTCATCCACGAGCAGGGCGCGCATCATGCTTCCCTCGGATGTCCGCGGATGGGCACCCCTGCGGATGCCCCGGTCCCCGGAGTCCTCCTGACGGGTGCGGCCCGCCCGCTACTTTTTGTCTTCGTCCAGGATCTTGCGGGCGTTGTCGAAGTCGCCTGCCTGCGCAAAGGTGGCGGCCACCATGGCGTCCTCGACCTTTTCGCGGAAGGCGCGGCGAATGTCGCGCACCAGGATGTCGATGTCCACGGGTTTCTTGTGGTACTCGAAGGCGCCCAGGCGGCGGGCTTCTTCCTCGTCCTTTTCGGTGCCGTGGCCGGTCAGCACGATGACCTGCACCTGCGGGTAGGCCTTCTTGACGCGGCGCAGCACTTCCATGCCGTCGATGCCGGGCATGCGCAGGTCAAGGACCATGACGTCGGGCACTTCACCGGCGGACACCATCTGCAGGGCTTCTTCACCGTTCAGGGCAACGGTGGCCCCGGCGTCGCGCATGGACATGCGTTCGGCCAGCGTGCGGACGAAGTTTTCCTCGTCGTCCACCAGCAATACCTTGATACCCTTCATGACTGCTCTCCTTCGGGTTCGGGTGAAACTCGGTCCGCAAACCCGCGCGGCGGTGGCGAAGCCGCCGCGCGGGGCACTAGCTGTGTTCCGGAGCTGTTTCTGAATGAGGATTTTCGTTCGTTGGCAAGGAAAACAAGGCTGCCATGAGGGAGTATACTCTTATCGTATTTGACCGAGCCTTAGCCGTTAGGTGAGCGCGTAGCGCGAATCTTACGGATAAGGACAGCAACGCTATGGCAGCCGATGTTTGACGAAGCCAGCGGGCGAAAAGACAATTCAGAAGCAGGTCCTAGATGGGCACGACGCCATAGCACACGGCCACGTCGCCAAGGCCCACGTTGTCCAGGAAGCTGTTGTGGATGACCCGGCGCGCGGGGCGCACGCATCCCATCATCTCCAGGGCCACGTCGTGGCAGTCGGCCTCGGCGAAGGCCACGGCCGCGAAGACATCCTCAAGCCGCCCGGCGCATGCGGCAGCGGGGGTTACGCCCGCCATGCGCATGGCCTCGCCATGGTCCGCCGCATCGGCGAAGGCCACGGCCGCGAAGCAGCGTTCCAGCGTTTCACGAAGTGTTGCCATACGTTCCTCCGTTGTGCCGTGGCGGCAGAATGTTGCCGCCGCGTGAGACGAGTGTTTCAGGAGAGCAGTTGGCTATATCGTAGCTGAAACCGTTGCAACGCGAAAGCGGAAAATATGGCGCCGCATCATGCGGTGCAGTTGGGGCAAGGCAGAAAGAAGTGCAGTTGCGCGCCTTTCGCCTGCCGTACTTCTGCCCCGCACGCCTGCATGCATCGCGCTATGTCGGCGCTGACCGTGGAAAGTTCGGTGGCGCCGGAAGCGGCCCGCGCCCCGGGCGGGGTGAAGTCCAGTTCCACGCCGGGCATCCCGTCGCGCAGGGCCGCACGCAGCACCAGCGCCCCGCCGGTGGCGGGCCGGGCGAGCCGGGCCGTATCACCCGTCGCTCCGTCCGCCGTTCCGTCGGACAGCCCTTCGCCCAGGCAGCAGCGCACGGCGCGCAGCAGGCTGGCGCGCAGGGGCAGGCCGGGGGCGTTCACGCCCACCGCCGGGCCGTCACCTTGCGAAAGTTCCACCCCGCGCATGGCGCAGCCGCGCCGGGCCAGGGCCACGAATTCCTCCAGCACCGCGCCAAGGTCGCGGGCGGCCTCGCCGTCCTCTTCCCAGGCGTGGGCCAGGCGGTTCAGGTTCCACGCCAGGTCGCCCCCGCGCGCCACCTGTTCCTGAATCAGCGAAAGCATGGTGCACAGCCGGTCGCGGTGGGGCAGCCCTTCGCCGCACAGCGACACGAGGTCCTGCATCAACCCGGCGGATTCGCGGATCACCGCCAGGGCGTTCTGCAACTCGTGCGTGGCCGATGCGGCAAGGCACCCCACGCATTCGTGGGCGGCGTCGCTTGTTCCGTCCCCGTTTGCGGTGGCGGCAATGTGGATGGTGTCGTCGTGTGCCATGCCTGTTTCCTGTGCGGTACGTTGTGCCGGAGACTCGTGCCGGGGGCTAACTGTTGCCCTGGGCGGCCTGGGCCAGCCTGCCCGCCTCGTGCAGTTTTTCCAGCAGGTCTTCCAGCCGCAGGGGCTTCATCAGGTAGTCGAACGCGCCCAGCTTCATGCCTTCGATGCCGTCGCGCGCGCTGCCGTGCCCGGTCAGCAGGATGACCTGAACGGCGGGGTGCCCGGCCTTGATGCGGCGCAGGGCCTCGGTGCCCTTGATGCCGGGCATCATCAGGTCCAGCACCACCACGTGGGGCGGGTCCGCCTCCACGGCGCGCAGGGCCTGTTCGCCGTCGGTGGCGATGCGCGTGACCATGCCGCGCAGCGACAGCCGTTCGGCCAGGGTTGTGACGAACTCCTCCTCGTCGTCCACGAGCAGAACCTTCAGTTCCTGCATGCTTAGCTCCCGAGGGTGGCCGTTGGCGCGGCCTTCACGGGCAGGAAGACGGTCACGGTGGTACCCGCGCCCTCCTTGCTCTGCACCGCGATGTCGCCGCCAAGGCGCCTGATGATGCCGTAGGTTATGAACATGCCAAGGCCTGTCCCCGAGGTCTTCTTGGTGGTGAAGAACGGCTCGAAGATGTGGCGAAGCACCTCGTCGGACATGCCCTTGCCGTTGTCCTTGATGGACACGCCCACCGTGTCCGGGTCGCGCAGCCAGGTGGCCAGCGTCACGGACCCGCCGTCCGGCACGGCGGCGAAGGCGTTGTTCAGGATGTTCAGGAACACCTGCTGCAACTGGCCCCGGTCCGACGCGATGCGCGGCATGGCCGGGTCCAGGCTGACCGAGGTGGTGATGGACCGGTGCAGCGCCTCCTGTTCCAGGAAGCTCATGGTTTCCTTGAGCACGTCGTTGACGTCGAGCTGCTCGATGTTCACGTCCATGCGGCGCGAAAAGCCCAGCAGCCGGTGGGTGATGGAGCGGCAGCGCTCCACCGAGCGCAGGATGGCGTCCACCAGCGCGCGGAAGCGGTCGCGCTCCGGAAAGTCCTTGGCCAGTTCCATGAGGTCGGAGGCCAGGCCCGCCTTTTCGTTGATGATGGCCAGCGGGTTGTTGATCTCGTGCGCGACCCCTGCGGCAAGGCGCCCGATGGAGGACAGCTTCTGGGTGTGTTCCATCTGCACGAAGGCGGCGATGCGCCGCTCGTCGCTGGCGCGCATGCGCCGTACCAGCAGGTCGGTCAGGCCGAAGGCCACGGACAGGATCAGCGCCACGCTGGTGACGAACAGCAATATCAGGTCGCTGCGCAGGGTGGTCCACGGCTTGAAAATGTCGGCGCGGGGCTTCACCGCCATCAGCACGAAGTCGGCGTGCTGGAAGTAGGTGTAGGTGATGAACACGTCGCGCCCGGCCGGGTCGGTGGTTTCCAGCGTGGCCGTTTCATAGGTCATGGGCGGCATGGGCAGGGGCAGCTGGTCCAGCACGGCGCCGTAGAAGCGCGAGGCGGTCTGGAGCACCCCGGCGGTGTTCACCAGAAAGGCGTCGCTTTCCGGCTCCAGCCCCATGGAGGCGATGAGCCGGTCGAACTGCCCGGTGTCGATGGTGGCGCGCAGCACCCACGAGTGGCCGTCGTCGGTCATGCGCTGCACGGCGATGACGATGTGCGGAAAGCGCCGGAAGCCCATGAACACGTCGCTGACGTACACGCCCTTGACCCGCGTCTGCTGGTACCAGTCCGCCGTGGAGTAGTCCTTGCCCTTCAGGTTGTACGGACCCACGTAGCTGGCGTGCACGCCGTTCTCGTCGATGAGCCCAAGGTCGATGAAGCCGGGAAATTCCCCCTTCACCGCGCGGAAGATGCGGTTCAGGTTGCGTTCGTCGGCCAGTTCCGCCGGGGTGTACACCTGCGAGATGAGGCTGACGGTGGAGGCACGCTCGGCAAGGAACAGTTCGAACGAGTGGCGGGTCTTGTTCACCAGCCCGCGCACCGGGGTGACGATTTCGCGCGTCAGGGTGGCGCGGTACTGGTGGTAGTTGATCACCGACAGGATAAGCAGCGGCACCACGGCGGCGGTGGTCAGCAGCAGGGTGATCTTGCGGCGCAGGGCCTGGTAGCGTTCCGGCGCGATTTCTTCCGGCACGTCCAGCGCGGTGCGGAACAGGCTGCGGAAACGTTCCAGGCGGTTCATGCGTCGCTCCTGTGGAACAGGATGTCGCCGGGGCGCAGCACGTCGGCGCGGAACCGGGCAATGGCCTCGTCCACCGGCCCCATGACGTTGTCGATGACCTCGATGCGCTTCCAGCGCAGGTACTGCCAGAACTCGTCGTCGATGCCGTTGCAGATCACCGCGCGCACCTTTTCCTCCAGCGCGATGCGGCACAATTCCTCGGACGAGGCGTGGGCCAGCAGCACGCTGGAACGGGAAAGCTCGGCGCCGTCGGCGTCCAGGTGCACCAGCAGGGCCTCGCCCGCCAGGTCGAAGCGGGGGGCTACCTCGTCACGGTACAGGGGTATGAGCAGGGTGGCGGGCATATCAGCACATCCCGTACTGTTTCATCTTGCGCCACAGGGTGGAACGGCCCCAGCCCAGCAGTTCGGCTGCCTCGCCCCGGCGGTTGCCGGTGCGTTGCAGGGCGTCGGCGATGAGGCGGCGCTCCAGGTCGCTGACACTGGCCCGGGCCAGGGGTTCGGCCATGTCGGCGGCGGCCTGTGCGTCTCCGGCCGTGTCGGCGGCGTCGAACGTGCCCGGCTGGCCGAATGCGCCGGGAATGCCGCGCCCGGCCTTGCGCTCGCGTTCGGCGCGGCGGGCCTCGGCCTTGGCCTGGAAGAGATACGCGGGCAGGTGCGCGGGCATCACCGTTTCACCATGGCACAGGGTGACGGCGTATTCGGCGATGTTGCGCAACTCGCGCACGTTGCCGGGGAAAGGATAGTCCAGCAGGGTGCGCAGGGCCTTGCCCGAGCAGCCGCGCACGGTCTTTTTCATCCGCGCGGCAAAATGTCCCATGAAATGGTTGAGCAGGAATTCGATGTCCTCGCCCCGGTCGCGCAGGGGGGGCAGATGCAGGCGCACGGCGGACAGGCGGCGGAACAGGTCCTCGCGCAGGCGGCCTTCGGTCACCAGCTGTTCCGGGTCGCGGTTGGTGGCCACCACCAGGCGCACGTCGCAGGCCACGGGGTCGGTGGCGCCCACGGGGTAGATGACCCCCTCGTCCAGGAAGGCCAGCAGGCGGCCCTGGATGGACAGGGGCAGATCGCCGATCTCGGTGAGGTACAGCGTGCCGCCCTGGGCCATGCGGAACCGGCCCGGCTTGTTTTCTTCCGCGCCGGGGAAGGCCCCCTTGCGGTGGCCGAACAGTTCCGATTCGGCCAGGAATTCGGGCAGGGACGACAGGCTGGCCTTCACGAACGGCTCGCGGGCGCGGGAAGACGCCTTGTGCACGGCCTCGGCCAGGGTGTCCTTGCCGGTGCCCGTCTCGCCGGTGACCAGCAGGGGGCCGTCGTTCTGGGCCACGGCGGGCAGGGCCTGGAACACCCGTTCCATGGCCACGCTGCGTCCCACCAGCGGGCCGAAGGCCTCGCCCTTGGCGGTCTTTTCCTCCAGTTCGCGCACCAGCGTCAGGTCTTCCACGGCGTGCAGCCAGCCCACCACGCGGCCGTCGGCATCGCGCAGGGGTGACATGCTCATGCGTACCGGGATGCGGCGGCGGTGACGGTTCAGGATGTCGCCTTCCTGGGCCTGCGGAACCGGGGGCAGGTCGCCGTCGTCGGCCATGTCGTAATGCGCGCCCGACGCCGTGGCCACGGTGACCCCCGACGCGGTGGTCAGCGGGCGGCGCAGCGGGCAGCGGTGCAGGCAGATGCTGGCGCGCAGGGCGTGGCGGCAGGGTATGCCGCGCACTTCCGCCGTGGTGAACCCGGTCAGGGTTTCCAGCGCGCGGTTCATCAGGCGGATGGTGCAGTCGGTGTCCAGCAGGGCCACGCCCACGGGCAGGGCGTCCAGCATGGCGGCCAGGTCCACCGGCAGGGGCGAAAGACCCGACACGTGCGGCAGCGGCGGCGCGCCGTGACGTGCGGGCGACCCGGCGCGGGGCCGGGTGCCGTGCTGTGCTGCTGGGGCTGTCTGCTGCGTGGACACGAAGCACCTGTTCCGTCGTTGCGCGTTATGCCGGGCGCTGGGTGGGGACACGGGGCGTCCGGCGTTGGGGGTTGCGGTCCGGGGCGCCGCGTCGCACCCCGGACCGTTGCCCATGGCAGTTCCACGGGCGGCACATTTTTGCAAGCGGCTGTGCCGGGCGCGTTTCAGATCGGAATGCTAGTGGCCGCCAGCGCCGAAGATGCCGGAAGCCGCCACGGTCAGCACGATGACCTCGAGCACCGCGATGGCGGCCATCAGCGGTTCCTTCTTCTTGAGGAAGGCGGGGATCAGCGTGAGGTAGCAGATGATGGTCATGCCCGCGAGCAGCACGATGCCGATGAAGTTCAGGAAGTCGCCCTGGCCGACCAGCGCGGCCCATCCCCAGCCGGTGGGCACGTTGCCCTGGGCCAGGTACACGCCCACGCGCTGGCTCCACAGCTGGGTGATGACGTCCAGCGGGATGTGCGGGGGCAGGATGCCCAGCACGTAGACGAGGTAGGTCACCACCATGAGGGCCAGCGACCCCCAGCAGCCGTAATAGAGCAGGTTGGCGTAGGTCACCTGTTCCGGAGACGCCTTGACGGACTGATTGGACATGTCTGTTTCCTCCGTGATGTTCCGGTATTCAGCGTGGTTGGTACGCCTTCCGGATGAGGATTTTCGTTCAGTGTCGGGGCTGGGCGCCTAATTGTGCAAGCGGCGCCGCGAACCATTTTGGGGATTGCCTTCAAAGCAGGATTTTCGTTCGCTGGCGAGGAAAACAAGCCCGCCATGAGGGAGTATACTCTTGTTGTATTCGACCGATATGGCGGGCGCAGTTTAACGACGCCAGCGGGCGAAAGGACGATTTGAAGGCAGTCCCTAGAAGCCCAGGCCCTTCATCAGCGCCTTGCTGCCCGAGAACAGCAGCACGCCGATGACCATGTAGCGGATGAACTTGGGCTTGGCCACGGCCAGCAGGCGCACGCCCACGAACGAGCCCAGCATCAGGCCGATGATGGAGGGGATGGCCATCAGCGGGATGACGCAGCCCTGGTTCAGGTACACCCAGGCGGCCGAGGTGTCGGTGATGGACAGCAGGAACTTGGAGGTGCCCACGGCCACCTTCAGCGGCACGCCCATGAGCAGGTTGAGCACCGGCACGTTGGCCCACCCGGCGCCCAGGCCGAACATGCCCGCCATGACGCCGATGACGATGAACAGCAACAGACCCGGCAGGGTGCGGTGGGTCTTCCAGTCGATGACCTCGCCGGTGGAGGGTTCGATGAACACGCCGTCCATGCCGAGCGCCACGCTGATGGCGTCCTGCTTCTTCACTTCGGGCCGCACGGTGTTCTTGGACACCAGCAGCAGCACGGCGATGAACAGGATGGTGCCGCCAAGGCAGGTCTGCACCACGTTGGTGGGCAGGGCCAGGCCCACCATGGCGCCCACGATGGAGCAGGCCGAGGCGATGAGCGCCACCGGCAGGGCCAGGCGCAGGCTGGCCAGGTTGCGCTTCAGCAGGCCGGGACCGGCCGCCAGCGCGCCCGCCAGGGCCACCAGCAGGCCCGCGCCGCGCACGAAGTCGAGGTGGAACGGAAAGAACCCGCTGACCAGCGGCACGAACAGCACGCCGCCGCCCACGCCCGCGAGCACGGCGATGATGCCGAGAACGAAACAGAAGAACAGCAGCGCCGTGGGCCAGAACCACCACGGATGGCCGTCCGCCGGCATGGCTGCGGCGACGGTGGAGGCGACGTCGCCCCCCGACGCCAGCACGGGAAGGGCCCAGCACAGCACGAGCAGGACCGCAAGGACCGCCGGGCCCCAGAACCTGACTTTGGTAGCGGTGTTCATGTCGGTAATGTCCCCTTTTGAAACATTGAAACATTGATGAAACAACAACTCGCCATCACGGTCCGCAATCCGGGGGGATGTTTGGCCTTCCTGCCCGGTGCTGCGGCGCGCGTTGCGTCCAGTTTGCCAGCAATACACCGAAAATCGGGGCACTCGTCTGGCTGAGCCTGAGTTTGTGATTGCTGTAACAAGTTTCGTGCCATCAATGAGCGCTTGCCAAACATAGGGAAAAGGCCTAGTTCACGCACATGGACGGCAGAAATTTTCCGCATACCGGCAACAAATTGCCGGGCGATGGCCAGGATGGTCCTCATTTCGAAACGTTGCAGAACGGAACAGGGTTTCTCCTGTTGTCCGGGGACATGCTGCGCCTGAAACAGCTGGCGGTGCAGGTGGCCTCGTCGGACGCGCCCATTCTGATCCACGGCGAAACGGGCACCGGCAAGGAACTGTTCGCGCGGCTCATCCACGACATGAGCGTGCGGGCGCGCAAGCCTTTCGTGGCCGTGAACTGCGGCGTGCACGAGGGAGAACTGTTCGCGGACAAGTTCTTCGGGCACGAGCAGGGGGCCTTTACCGGCGCGCACCGCACCAGCCAGGGGTGTTTCGAACTGGCCGGAGACGGCACGCTGTTTCTGGACGAGGTGGGAGAGATTCCGCCCGCCAACCAGGCGGACTTTCTGCGGGTGCTGGAAGAGCGGCGGTTCCGGCGCATCGGCGGGCAGCGGGACATTCCGTTCCAGGCGCGCATCATTGCCGCATCCAACCGCGAATTGCCGGACATGGTGCGCGAGGGGCGGTTCCGGGCGGACCTGTTTTTCCGCCTGAACGTGATCCCGGTATCGCTGCCGCCGCTGCGGGCGCGGCGCGAGGAAATCGTGCCGCTGGCCCGGCATTTTCTTGCCCACTACGCGGAGAAGTACCACCGGCACGGCATGCGTTTTCGTCCGGAGACCGAGGCGGGGCTGAGCGGATACCCGTGGCCGGGCAACGTGCGCGAACTGAAGAACCTGGTGGAACGGCTGGCCCTGCTGGCCCCGGATGGAGACATCGGGCCGGAGCATCTGCCGCTGGAATTGCGGTCGGCCGTGGCCCTGGGGACAACGGGGGTTGGGGGCGTTGGCGGGGCGGGTGGATACGCCGGGGGTGCGTCAGGAGGGGCAGGAGGCGGAAACGGCAACGGTGGTGGCGGCATGCCGGGCGGGGATCTGGCCATCCACGCCGTGCACCCGGCGGGCATGGGTGAAGACCTCAGCCTGGACGTGGCCCGGCGCGAAGCCGAGGTGCGCGTGATCCTGAAGGCCATGCGCGCCAGCGGCGGCAACAAGGGCGAGGCCGCGCGCCTGCTGGGCGTCAGCCCGCGCACCCTGCGCTACAAGTTCAGCGAGTACGGGTTGCGGTTCTAGGGGAAGTGGGCGTGGACCGGGCCGGGCGGCGTTGTGCCGGTTTCGGGATGCGGCCTGCCGGGCAATTTTTCTGTCAGGTGGTTTTTCTGTCCGGTAGATTGATCTGCCCTGTCAGGCTTGGGATAATGAGAAAGGGCCGCAACTTTCGTTGCGGCCCTTTATTCTCGTGGTGCCGAAGGGGAGAGTCGAACTCCCACTCCCTTGCGGGAACTAGACCCTGAACCTAGCGTGTCTACCAATTCCACCACTTCGGCGCGGAGGAGTCGTATAGCCACAGGAGGGTGAGCTTGGCAAGCGGTTTTTTTGCCCGGCGCAAAAAAAGATGCCGATATATATGAATGGCGGACGCCAGTGCGGTACCAGTCCGCGCCAGCCCGGTCTGATTCGGCAGCGGAACTGGCGGCTGGCGCGGCACGGGTCCGGCATTTGGCCGGACCTGTGCCCCGCAGTGGTGCCGACCGCCCTGCCATGCGCCTGCCGGTGCCGTCCTGCCGGATGGTCTCTGACCGTCTCCTTGGCTTGTCGCATACCCCGGCCCGTCTGCCGCCCCGTACGTCGGCCTGTCCTCCCCTTGCTCGCCGCGCGGCCGTTCCGGCATTCGTCCCGTATCCGTTTCTTCACCCGCGTCATTCCCCCGGCCCTGCGCCTGCCCGTGCCCCGCCCTTGAACCCGCGCCCCGTTTGGGGTAGCACGAGACGGCGCGGTGCCGGAACGCCGGTCCCGCGCCGCCAGCCGTTCACACGGCCCCGCGCCGCATGCCCCTCGCCGCCCGATCCGCCAGCATGCGTCACGCACCATTCCGCCGTCACGAGTATTCATGGAAATCGCACGCGAATTACAGGAAATCAGCCTCGACCTCTCGCGGGGCAGCTGCGTCACCGTCGGCAACTTCGACGGCGTGCACAACGGCCACCGCAAGCTCATCGGGCGGGTCATGGCCAAGGCCGCCGCGCTGGGCGTGCCCTCGGTGGTGGTCACCTTTTGCCCGCATCCCCTGCGGGTGCTGGTGGGGCCGCACACCCCGCCGCTGATCACCGACTACGAGAAAAAGCTGGACCTGTTCGAGGCGCTGGGGGTGGACCTGACCCTGATGCTGCGCTTCACCCGCGAGATGGCCGCGCAGGAGCCGGAAGAGTTCGTGCGCCGCGTGCTGGTGGATGCCCTGCACGCGCGCGAACTGGTCATCGGTTACGATTTTTCGCTGGGCAAGGGGCGCAAGGGCAACTTCGAACTGCTTCAGCGTCTGGGCAAACAGTACGGCTTCGCTACCGAGCAACTGGACCCCGTCATCATCAACGACGCCGTGGTCAGCTCCACCCGCATCCGCGACCTGATCCGCGCGGGCGACGTGTGGGACGTGCGCCCGCTCATGGACCGCTTCTACGCCATCCGGGGCAAGGTGGTGCGCGGCATGGACAGGGGCGGCAAGCTGCTGGGCTTTCCCACCGCCAACATGGAGCCGCGCGACGAACTGATGCCCAAGCCCGGCGTGTACGCTACCTGGGTGCAGATCGACGGGCAGGTGCACCAGGGCGTGACCAACGTGGGCTACAACCCCACCTTCGACAACGCCCGGCTCAGCGTGGAAACGCACATCCTCGACTTCGACCGCGACATCTACGACTGGGAAATCCGCGTTTCGTTCGTGCACCGCCTGCGCGACGAGCGCAAGTTCTCCGGCCTGGATGAACTGGTGACCCAGATCCGCCGCGACGTGGACCTGGCCCGGCAGATATTGTCCGCGCCCGACGCGCGCCTGTAGCTTTCCGGCGGGATGCGTCCCGCCGCCCCGGCCGGACCGCCGTCCAGCCTGATTTTTCGCCCCGCCGCGCGCCCGGTTCCGTGCCGCGCGGCCCGGCATGCCGCCGTAACGCGCAGCCCGCCTGTGTGTTGACGGCGTGCACGCGTTACCCCGGCATCGGAAGTGTCCACCAAGGAAGCACCATGCTGCGCATGCTCAAGAAACCCGTGCACGAATTCCTGCGCCTGTACCGCACCGTGGCCTACGTGCGCCTTGGCGTGCTGGGCATGGGGCTGGGGCTGCTGTCCGGTTGCGCGGCCATCCTGTTCTTTCTGGGCATAGAGGCGGGCAAGCACTACATCCAGGTGGTCTGGGCCGGGCTTTCGCTGCCCGCCCCGGCCGGGGAAACGCTGTTCGGCCATGCCGAGGCCGCCGTGCGGGTGTACCGCCCCTGGGTCATCGTGGCCGCGCTGGGCATTACCGGGCTGGTCACCGGCTGGCTGGTGCAGCGCTTTCTGCCCAACAGCCTGGACGGCATGACCGACGGCACCGATGCCATGATCCGCGCCTTTCACGCGGAAAAGGGCGTCATCCGCCGCCGTGCCCCGGTCTTGAAGGGGCTTACCTCCATCTGCACCATCGCCGCCGGGGGCAGCGCCGGGCGCGAGGGGCCGGTGTCGCAGATCGGGGCGGGCATCGGCTCGTGGCTGTCCGTGCGGCTGGGGCTTTCCCCGCGCGAACGGCGCATCCTGATGCTGGCGGGGGCGGCAGGCGGCTTGGGCGCTGTGTTCCGCGCCCCGCTGGGCGGCGCGCTGACCGCCATCGAGGTGCTGTACCGAGAGGACTTCGAGTCCGAGGCGCTGCTGCCCGCCGTGCTCTCGTCGGTGGTGTCCTATTCGCTGTTCACCTTCGTGTTCGGCACCGCGCCCATCTTCGGCATTCCGCGCTTCAGCTTCACCTCGGTGCTGGAACTGCCGTGGTACCTGCTGCTGTCGCTGGCCTGCGCGGCCACCGGCTGGGCCTACGTGCGCACCTTCCGGGTGCTCAAGTATTCGGTGTTCGGCAAGCTGCGGGCGCGGGTGGGCATCATGTGGACCACGGCCCTTGGCGGGGTGCTCATGGGGCTGTTCGGCGTCCTGTACCCGCCGGTGCTGTCGGACGGCTACGGATGGATCGAGCAGGCCATTCTGGGCCAGTTGCCCGTGGTCACCATGGTGACGATCCTGCTGGGCAAGACGCTGGCCACGGCGGTGACCCTGGGCTCCGGCATGAGCGGGGGCATGTTCGCCCCGGCCCTGTTCGTGGGCGGCATGACCGGCGGGGTGGTGGGGTTTGCCGCGCAGCAGATCCAGCCGAACGTGGTCACCCAGCCCGGCGGCTACGTGCTGGTGGGCATGGCCGCATTCTTCGCGGGCATCGCGCACGCGCCCATCGGGCCGCTGGTGATGGTCTGCGAACTCACCCAGGGGTACGGGCTGCTGGCCCCGCTGATGCTGTCGTCGGCGGTGTGCATCCTGCTGGGGCGGCGCACCGCGCTGTACGAGAACCAGGTGGAGAACAAGTTCGAATCGCCCGCCCACCTGCAGGACGCCACGGTGAACCTGCTGGCCACCATGCGCGTGCGCGACTGCTACACGCGCGGGCGGGTGGCGGTGGTGGAGGAAAACGTGACCCTGAAGGCCCTCACGGACATCATCGCCAATACGCGGGCGTTCACCTTTCCGGTGCGGGGCATGAACGGCAGGCTGAACGGCCTGCTGGCCGTGCAGGACGTGCGCGGCATTCTGTACGAGGCGGACCTGTTCGACCTGGTGTTGGCGGGTGACCTGGCCCGGCCCCTGACCGCCCTGACCGAGGACGACGACCTGTACACCGCCCTGCTGGCCTTCGTGGAAACCGATCTTTCGCAACTGCCCGTGGTTTCCAAGGACAACGAGGAAGACGTGCTGGGCCTGCTGGAACGCTCCGACCTGTTCCGGGCGTACAGCGATTCGCTGAAGGCGCTACGGGAGGAGCAGTAGGAAGCCGACCTGCTGGCGGCGTCTGTCGATCATGTTTGTCGATTATGGCTGCCGATCACATTTGGCGGACGCGCTACCGTTCTTTCCCCCCGGCGTTGCAGGCCAGCAGGGGGCAGAAGGCCAGCGCCGCGTCGGTGAGGGCCGTGGCCGTCCCTTCGCCCGCGTGAAGGATGAGCGGCGGTTCCACTATCAGGCCGGGTTTGCCCGCGCGGCGGGCCTCCACCAGCACCAGCGTTGCCGGGCCGTGGGCGCGGGCATGCACGCAGCGCAGCCGGGCGGGTTCCTGCCCCGTGGCGCGCAGCGCCAGCAGCAGGTCGGGCAGGCGGTCCGGCCCGTACACCCAGCAACTGCGGCCCCGCGCGCGCAGCAGGCGTGCCGCCGCCCGTGTGAAAGCGGGCAGGGTTTCGGGCGTTTCGAACAGGGCGCGGGTGCGCTGGCCGCTGGGTGAGGGACGGCCCGAGCCGTGCCGGCGGTAGGGCGGGTTGGCCACCACCAGATTCATGGACCCGGCCTTGGGCAGGGCGTCGAAGGCGGGCATGTCCATGGGGGTGGCAGCGGCGGGCGTGTTCTCTTTGCCTCTGCTGTCGTCTGCGTCGGCGGCGGCAAGGTCGGCCCGCAGCACCCGGAAACGGTCCGCCAGCCCCAGCCGCGCCGCGTTCTGGCGCGCGGCGTCCGCCAATTCCCCGTCGATATCGATGGCCGTGCCCGTCAGGTGCGGGTGGGCCAGCAGCAGGGCCAGCCCCACCACGCCGCAGCCGGTGCCAAGATCCGCGAAGGCCAGTGTGTTGCCCCGTGATGCTGCGTCCTGTTCCGCCGCAACGGGCTGCGCACCAGGTGCCATCCGGCGTCCAAGACGGATATTTTTCGCGTCCGCCGTCAATGCCTCTCTTTCCGTCAGGGTCTGCCCGGCAAAGGCCGCCAGCAGCAGGGCATCCACGGAAAAGCGGAAACCGCCCACCGGCTGGACCAGCCCGCGCGGAAACAGGGCGCGGGCTTGAAGGACGGCGTCGGACAGCGGATCAGGCAGCGAGCCGGGCAGGGCGTCCGGCGACGCGGGCGTGCCAGTCGTGCCGGTCATATCCGTCGTATCGGAGGCATTGCGGTGCATGGGGGCACGCTATCCGGGCGGTGCCGGGTTGGCAACAGGCGCCCCCGTTTGCCATGGCGAACCCATTTGCCATCGCAGATGATTTTGGTAGACAAGGATGACGGCGGCAGACCCGCACGGTGTCATTGTCACGTATTTTTCGGGCCGCTCGTTTTACGCTTCGTGCCCACTTTCATCCCCGTCCGGCCATCCCACAGGAGCCCGCCCGATGCAGCAGTTCCGGGCCGACCTGCACATCCACTCCCGCTTTTCGCGCGCCACCAGCGGGCGGCTCAACGCCCGCCATCTGGCGGCGTGGGCGCGGGTAAAGGGGCTGGACGTGCTCGGCACCGGCGACTTCACGCACCCCAAGTGGCGGGCGGAACTGGCCGAACAGCTGGTGCCGGACGAAGCCAGCGGCCTGTACCGCCTGCGCGAGCCGCGCGGGCTGGACGCCGAACTGCCCGAATACGCGGGCAAGCCGCTGGCCGGGCGCACCCTGTTCATGCTCCAGGCGGAAATCAGCAGCATCTACAAGCGCGGCGGCAAGGTGCGCAAGGTGCACAACCTTGTCTACGTGCCCGACATGGACGCCGCCGACCGCCTGTCGCGCCGCCTGGCAGAGGTGGGCAACATCGAATCCGACGGGCGGCCCATCCTGGGTCTGGATTCGCGCAACCTGCTGGAAATGGTGCTGGAAACGCACCCGCAGGCCTTTCTGGTGCCCGCGCACATCTGGACGCCGTGGTTCGCCCTGTTCGGCTCGAAATCAGGCTTCGACTCGGTGGCGGAATGCTTCGGCGACCTGTCGTCCGAAATCTTCGCCATGGAGACGGGCCTGTCGTCCGACCCGGAGATGAACTGGCTGTGGAGCGAACTGGACCGCTTCGCGCTCATCTCCAATTCCGACGCCCACTCCGGCGAAAACCTGGGGCGCGAGGCCAATCTGTTCTCCGGCGAGATCGGCTACGAAAGCATCCTGCGCAGCCTGAAGGGGCAGGGCATCGGCGGGCGCTTTCTGGGCACGCTGGAATTCTTTCCCGAGGAAGGCAAATACCACCTGGACGGCCACCGCAAGTGCGGCGTGGTCATGGAACCGCGCGAAACCCGCGCCCGCGGCGGGCTGTGCCCGGTGTGCGGCAAGCCGGTGACCGTGGGCGTGCTGCACCGGGTGGTGGAACTGGCTGACCGCGAAACCCCCATCCAGTCGCCGGGGCAGCAGGGCTACCTTTCGCTCATCCCGCTGCCGGAAATCCTGGGCGAACTGCTGGGCGTGGGTTCCAAGAGCCGCAAGGTGGCGGAACAGCACGCCCGGTGCATCGCCCGGTTCGGCTCGGAACTGAACATCCTGCAGGACGTGCCAGAGGCCGAGCTTTCCCGGTTCTGGGAACCGCTGGGCGAAGGCATTGCCCGCATGCGGCGGCGCGAGGTGCTGCGCCAGTCCGGCTACGACGGCGAGTACGGCGTGGTGCGCGTGTTCACGGACAAGGAACGCGCCTCGATCCAGCGTCGCTCGGTGGTGGGCGGCCTGCCGCTGCTGGAGGGCATGGGCGTGACCGCCGCCCCCCGCGCGGACGACGGCAAGGATACATCCCGCCCCGCAGGCAGGGGAAAGAAAGGCAAGGGCACGGACCGCCCCTCGCTGCTGGACGCCCTTTCAGGCCAGTCCGGCCAGTCCGGCCAGTCCGGTCAGTCAGGCCCGGTACCCGGTACGGCGTCCGGTACGACGATGGGGGCGGCGTCCGGGACAGTGTCCGGGGCAGTGTCTGGGGCAGTGCCTGGGGCGGCGTCCGGGACAGCTGCGGAGCCCGAATTCGAATTTTCTCCCGCGCCCGCGCCCGGCGCCCCCGACCTTTCCGCTTCTTCCGAAGCCGACGACGGCCCCACGCCGCCCGCCTTTGCCGCGTTCAGCGCGCCCCGCCCGCCGGAAGGCGCGGCGGTGCGCTTCAACCCCGCCCAGCGCCGCGCCTTGGCCGCCGGTCCGCAGCCGGTACTGGTGCTGGCCGGTCCCGGTACGGGCAAGACCCGCACCCTGGTGGGCCGGGTGCTGCACCTGGTGGAAACGGGCATCGACGCCCGGCGCATCCTGGCCGTCACTTTCACCCGCCGCGCGGCGGCGGAAATGGACGAGCGCCTCGCCGCCGCCCTTGGCGAGGACGCGCCCCTGCCGCGCACCGACACCCTGCACGCCCTGGCCTTCGAATACTGGCACCGGGCCACGCCCACGCCTCCGGTGCTGCTTTCGGAAGAGGCGGCCCGCCGCGTGTTCGCGGAGGCCAACCCCGACGAACCCGCCCAGCGTCTGCGCGAGGCGTGGGAAGCCATCGGGGTGTGCCGCGAGAAGATGCGTTCGTGCCTGGCGGAGCACGCCCCGCTGCTGGCCCGCTACACCGAGCAGAAGGCGGCCTGGAACCTGGCAGATTACACCGATCTGCTGGAATTCTGGCTGGATCAGGTGCAGAACAACATCTACGCCAGCCCGTGGCGGCACGTGCTGGTGGACGAGATCCAGGACCTTTCGCCGTTGCAGCTGACGCTGGTGCGGGCGCTGGCCCCGCGCGGCGGGGCGGGCTTTTTCGGCATCGGCGACCCGGACCAGTCCATCTACGGCTTCCGGGGCGCGCACGGGGACGTGGCCGCCTTCCTGCGCGAGGCGTGGCCCGACCTTTCCGTTGTCGCGCTGGAGGAAAACTACCGCTCCTCGGCGCGCATTCTCGACTTCGCGGGCGGCCTGATGCAGGGCCGCTCGGCCTGCGGCCCGTTGCGCGCCGCGCGCGACCTGCCCGGAGAACTGCACCTGTTCGAGGCGCCCACGGCGGAAGGCGAGGCGGCCTGGATCGGCGAGCAGATTCGCGGGCTCATCGGGTCCACCAGCCATTCGCTGCTGGACGCCGGGCATGGCCGGGCGCGCCGGGGCACGGTGCTGGACGAGGGCGGGTTCAGCCCCGGCGACATCGCCGTGCTGGTGCGCGTCAAATCGCTGATTCCCCAGTTGCAGCGCACCCTGACCCGCTTCGGCGTGCCCTGTGCCGTGCCCGAGGCCGAGGCCTTCTGGACCGACCAGCGCGTGACGCTCATCCTGGGGGCTGCCGGGCGCATGCTGGGCATCGGATCCACGTCGTCGCAGGGAGCGTCCGGCGGCCCGGCGCTGCCCGCCGGGCTCAGCCACCGCCGCCTGGTGGCGGAAGGGGTGCATCCCTCGCTGGCCGGTCGGCTGGGGCTGGATGCCTCGCCGTTCCCCATGCATCGCGGCGGGGACGCGGCTGCCGATGCGCCCGATGCTTCCGGCCCGACCGAACCCTCCGGCCCGTCCGACGCTTCTGCCGATGGCCCCGATGCCTCCGCCTCTGCCACCACCGACCCCGCTGGCGGCGAGGCACCCCTGCGGCCCGACGCGGAAATTCCCGCGCGCGGCGTGCCGCACGAGGTGGACTGCCCGCCCAAGGTGCTGGCCCGCGGTCCGCTGGGCGTGGCCGCCTACCTGCGCGAAACCCCGCCCTTCGACGACCTGTTCTGGCAGTCCTCGGCCTTCCGGGCGCTGTCCCGCGCCTACGACACCCATGGCGGCTGGGCCGGGCTGATGAACTGGATCAGCCTGCAAAGCGAGCTGGAACTGGTGCGGCGCGGCAGCGAGAAGGTGCAGATCATGAGCCTGCACGCGGCCAAGGGGCTGGAATTCCGCGCGGTGTTCCTGCCCGCGCTGGAGGACGGCATCATGCCTTTTGCCGGGGCGGGCACCCTGACCGGCAAGCCCGACCGCGACGGCGCCAGCCCCGACACGCGCACCGACATGGACGAGGAACGCCGCCTGCTCTACGTGGGCATGACCCGCGCGTCAGAGGGGCTGTTCCTCAGCTGCGCCGCGCGCCGCCAGCTGTACGGCCGCGAACTGCGCCTGAAGCCGTCGCGCTTCCTGGACGACGTGCCGCTGGAAGGGCTGCGCCGCTCCATGCTGGTGCAGCACCAGAAGCGCAAGGAGCGCCAGCTGTCGCTGATGTGATGCCCGCCGGGCTTCCGCTGCTGCCCGGCAGTCAGCCCTGCGCGCCCCCACCCCAACGCAAACGGCCCGGTCATGCCGGGCCGTGGTGTTTTTCGGGGATGGGGAAGGCGTCGCGGACGGCGCGCCGTGGCGCTGGCCGTCCCGTCGCGCGGGTCGTCCCGCCGTGCGGGAATGACGTGGCGGGGGCTACAGGGGACAGCACACCCGGTACACGTAACGTTCGTACAGGCCGGACACCCTGCCCGCCGTGCGGGGGCTGAGGCCCGCGTCGCGCAGGCGACAGTAGACGTGCAGGGGGTTGAAACGGTGCTGCAGAAAATGTTTCACGTGGCGCATCACAATCTCCTGTTCCCCGCCCTGCTCCAGGGGTGACCCAGGATGGCATTGGCGGGGGAACGATGTATGCCGTGCATGCCATGTGCCGGTGCTGTCCGTCCCCCATGGTGGCGGCCCCTTGCGAAGGGGGCGCCCTGCGGGCGGACGAAAAACGGGCGTCGCGGGCGTGCGCGGGCGGCACTTTTCTGCCGGGCCGCGCTTGCCGGTCAGGCGGAAAGCCCGTAACCGGAACGGCATGCACGTTCCGCAGGCCCTTACCGCATCGCCTCGGCTTCTGTCCAGAACCGTAGCGGCCCCTTCGTGGGTCATTGCGGGCAACGTCCATGATAATTGCGTATTTCTTTCGGAAAAAGTGCATGAAGTGGGGCTGTGCCTGTTCGAGGCCGAAGCCTGCCTTGCCTACACCGATGCCGATCTGCCCTCCGCGCTGGCCGCGCTGCCCCTGACCTGGCACGCCCACCTGCCGGTGGACCTGGCCTGGGGGGCGGGGCCGCACGGCGCGCCCGGCGCGGGCGCGGCGCGGGTATGCGGGCTGCTGCTGGACCGGGTGGCCTTTCTGGGTGCGCAACGTGCGGTGCTGCACCCGCCCACCCCGGAGCAGGCCGAGGCGGCGGGCTTTGCCGGTACGGACGCCCCGGCCCGGCTGCTGGCGGCCTTCCTGTCCGAATGGACCCGCCAGGGCCGCGACCCGGCCTGCCTGCTGCTGGAAAATATCGCCGGGCAGGACCTGGCGGACCTGCTGCCGGTTATCGACGAGGGAAACTGCAAGGTGTGTCTGGACATGGGTCATGTCCTGACCTACGGTCAACATAGGCTGCCCGCATCCGCCGGACTGCTGGAGCGGGTGCGCATGGTGCACGTGCACGCCCCCGGCGGCATGGACCGCCACCGCCCCCTCGCCGAACTGACGGCGGAAGAAGCCGCCTGGGCCGCGCGGGTGCTGCCCGCCCTGCCGCCGGACGCGGTGCTGATGGTGGAGGTGTTCGCCTGGGACGGGGTGCTGGCCTCGCTGCCGGTGCTGGAACGTTTGCTGGACGGGGTGTCGGCCTGAAATTGCCGACCTGACATCGTAACCCTGTGGCTGACGCTGCCGGACGCGCCCCGGACCGGGGTATCGCGCGCCCGGCAGCACACGCGCACCGGGCACCCCAGGCATCCCGGACATCACGGGCGGCACCCCGGGCATCAGGGGCGGCACCCCGGGCGTCACGGGCGGCACCCCGGGCATCAGGGCCACCACGGACATCACGAGAGACGCGCATCGGGCATCACGCGATTCGGGGCCGAGAGGAGATCATGAGTTACTTCCGGAAGCTGGAGACCAGGCTCACCCACCTGCAGGAGCTGTTCGACCGCGCCGAGCGCTGGCTCATCGTGATCAACGCCGATCCCGACGCCATGGCTTCCGCCCTGGCGCTGAAGCGCATCATGATCCACCGCGTGGACGACGTGGCCATCGCCCGCGTCAACGAGATCACCCGTCCCGACAACCTGGCCATGGCCCGCTACCTGCGCATTCCCATGGTCAAGCTTACCCCCACGCTGGCCGCGCAGTTCGACCGTTTCGCGGTGGTCGATTCGCAGCCCCACCACCACCCCTCGTTCAAGGACCTGTCCTTCTCGCTGGTCATCGACCACCACCCGCTCGTGGAAGAGCACCCGGTGGTGGCCGACTTCAAGGAAATCCGCAACGAGTACGGCGCCACCTCCACCATCATGACCGAGTACCTGTACAATCTCGGCATCCGGCCCGGAAAGCTGCTGGCCACGGCGTTGCAGTTCGGCATCAAGACCGATACCGCCAGCTTCGAGCGCGCCTTCCACGACGTGGACATGCGCGCCTACCGCTACCTGACCAAGTTCGCGGACCATGCCCTGCTTTCGCGCATCGTGCGCAGCGAATTCCGGCTGCACTGGCTGGACTACTTCTCGCGCGCGTTCATCAGCATGCACAAGCTGGGCACCGGCCAGTACGTGTACGTGGGCGAGGTGGAAAACCCGGACATCCTGGTGGTCATCGCCGATTTCTTCATGCGGGTGCACGAAATCCGCTGGGCGGCGGTGTGCGGGGTGTACCACGACACCATCGTGGTCATTCTGCGCGGCGACGGCATGGGGCGCGATCTTGGCCGCTACGCCAGCCTGCAATTCGGCGACGTGGGCTCCGCCGGGGGGCACAGGGCCATGGCCCGCGCCGAGATTCCCCTGACCGCCGCCGATGGCCGCAATGTGGAATTCTTCATCTACAAGCGGCTGCTGGCCCCGCGCAAGAAAATGCGGGCCAAGGTCGAGCCGAAGCCCGACCAGAAGCCCGAACCGAAAACGGACCACAAGCCCGACGCCAAACCCCCTGCCGGGTCCGTTGCCGGGCCGGAACCCGCGCCCGGACAGAAGACCGCCCCAAAGGCGTTGCCGCCGGGTGACCGCAAGCCCGAGCAAAAGACCCCGGCCGCCCTGCCTGCCGCAACGCCCGCCGCCCCATCCGCCGTTCCATCCGCAGGAACGCCCACCGCGACGTCTGCTGCGTCAACTGACGGAACATCCGCTGCCTCGACCGGGGCGGCGCCCGCCGCCGTCCCTTCCCCGGTGCCCACGCGCGGCAAGTAGCGTCCGGACGCGCCGCCCCTCCCCTCATCCCTGTTTTTTCTCCGTACGTGTTTCGTGCTCGCGTGCGGCGTGGCGCGTGCCGTTGGCGGCGCGCGTCGGCAATCGCGTGTGCCGTCGATGGCGAGAAGGTCTCCGTCCCGAAGGGCGTGGGGCGTCGGCGTCACGTCACCGCGTTGTCCGGCGCCGGATATGGCAAGGCCGCCCTCCGGGATTCCGGGGGGCGGCCTTGCGTGCGGAGGGAAGGGAAAGGAACGATGTGCCGGGCCGCCGGAGCGGCGGTGCCGCAGCCCCGCGCGCTGGCCGATCCCCCATTCCGCACGGGCAGCGCGGGGCAGGGCAGGGTCGGAGCGGGGCTGGAGCAGGGGGCGGCGGCTACGCGCCGCGCCGCCTGCGGTCGGGGCGGCCCGCGTCGGCGCACAGCACGTGGGGCGCGCCCGTGGCATCGGTGAAGCGCACCGCCAGGGTCACGCACAGGTTGCCCGAGGCCCGCGAAATGTACGGGGCGGTCAGGCATTCCTCTATGCCGCTGCGCATGGGCAGGAAATATTCCTTCAGCGAATGGTCGGTGCCGCGCCGCGCGGGCTGGTAGATGAACCGCCTGCTGGCCGAGAGCCGGTAGGGGTTGCATACCGTGTCCGATACCTGGCGCCCCCCGCCGTCCAGCACGTACAGGCACTCCAGGGCCGATTCCGCGTTCAGGTAACTGGCCAGCAGCTTGTCGAAGTCGCCGGGGCAGGCGTGGTGCAGGTCTTCGCGCAGGCGGTGCACGGCGCTGCGCAGGGTGGACACGCGGCGTTCCTCTTCCTCCACCTGGGCCAGGGTAAGCGCGGCGTAGGCGCGGGCCACGTTGTGCATGGCCGTGCCGCCTTCGGCCACCGCCCCTTCAGGCGAGGGCCTCGCGAACAGGAAGCCCTGCATCACGTCGGCCCCCAGGTCCATCAGCAGGGCGGCCTCGCGCTCGTGCTCCACGCCCTCGGCCACGGTCATGGCCCCGATGCGCCGGGCCAGACCCACCAGCGCCCGCACCACCTCCTGGCGATGGAACGAATCGGGCAGCCCGGACACCAGCGAACGGTCCAGCTTGAGCACGTCGGGCTTCAGGGCGGCGATGCGCTCCAGGTTGGAATGCCCGGCCCCCACGTCGTCCAGCGCCACCAGAAAGCCCAGCCTGCGGTGGCGCGCGGCGAATTCCATCAGCGCAGCGGTGTCGTCCACCTGCGATTCCACGATTTCCAGCACCACGTTGTTGGGACTGATCCCGCTGACCTCGGTCAGCCGCTGGATGTGCCCGGAACCCACCACCCCGCGCCGCAGCACGGCGGTATCGATGTTCACGAACAGCAGCAGTTCCGGCCTGCGGCGCACCAGCGGGGCAAAGGCGGCAAAGGCCCGCTCGCGGCACAGGCGGTCCAGTTCCAGCGCGCTGCCGCAGGCGGCGGCGGTGGAAAACATGAGCTCGGGCGGCATCACCGCGCCGCCGGGCACGCGGCCCCGGCTCAGGGCTTCCATGCCCACCACGGCATGGCGGCGCACGGAAACCAGCGGCTGGAACAGGGTGAACACGTCGGCGATGGCCACGCCCGGCACGGGGGACGGGGGGGCGGGGGCGCGCGACAAGGCGCCGTGGGGCGCCCCGATGGGGGCAGCTCCGCCATGGAACCCCGCGCCAGGGGGCGTTCCGTCTGGAGTGGTTCCGTTCGGGGCGGTTTCGTCAGGGGACGCACCGCCGTGCGCCGAACTGCGCGCGGCTGCGGGGGCGTGGAGATGCGGTTTGGCGGGCGAGGGGGAACCTGCGCGCGCCGGGTTCGTGGCGATCATGTGGTCGTCTCGTTGGCGCGGCGGCGCGCGGGAAGAAATAGGGCCGGACCGGGGCGGCGGGCGGGGGAAGGGTGCCCCGGTCCGGCGGAGGGTGCGGGCGGCGGGGGTTGCTGGGGTGTCGCCGCCCGTTCACGCCGTTGTCAGTTCCTTCGCCAAGGCGAGGAACCGTGCGTGATTCCGTCGGGTTGCAGGTGGAGCGGCAGGGTGCTCCCCCCGGCGGAACAGTGCACGGAAGGAACCGCGAAGCCCGGCGCAGAGCCTGCGCCGGGTGCTTCCGGCGGAAAGACACCACCCGTTGCGCTTGCGTGCTCCCCGTGACGGGAAACCGCGTGCGCACGGGCAAACAGGGACGTATCGTCGTCGAAAGGGGCGTCACCGGTGTTCATGCCGTTTTCCGCAGGCAGGCGCAGCAGGCTGCGCAGCGAGGCGGCGGCCACGTGCATGGTGAACACCAGCCATGCGCAGACCAGGGCCGCGCAGGCGATGCGGGCCGGGTCGCCGGGCAGGGCGGCGGCAATCACGCCCAGCCCGGCCGCCAGAAGGCACGAGAGCCCCGGCGCAAGGCCGCGCGAGGTGTGGCCGGGCGTGTCGCAGGCACGTCCGGCGCCCGCGGGCGGCGCTGGAATGGTGGAGCCTGTGGCCGCGTCGGGGCAGGCAAAGGGCAGCACGTCCGCGTGGGCTCCGGCAGCCATGGCCACGGCGCGGCCCGCGCCGTGGAGGCGGGGTGCGTGGTGGGCTGGTGTGGAGCGTGGCGCGGCGTGCATGACGTTGTCCGTACCGGGGCGGCAAAGGCCCGCATGATTCTGTTGCTGGTTGTGCCCTTTCCGGCGGCAACCGGTGCGGGGCGGCGCGGGCGGCACCATGCCGTCCGTGCCTGAACGATAGCAAAACGGAGGCCAATGGCGGCAACCCGGCGGATTTCAAGGCGGCGCGCGTGGCGGGGCAGGCCTGCGGGAACGGGAGAAGCGGCATGTAATGACAAAATTGAATACAACATGAGTATTCAGTGAGACAAAAACGTAAATATCAAATGGTCCGCCAAGGCGAATAAAGATGGGGTGCTGCCGAATATTCCGCTTGACAGGCTTTGCGGGGCGGGCGTAGGTATCCCGAAACACCTGAAAACGGATAACGTCAGGACATCACGACAATGCTTTCCACCTCCGCCACCTTCACCACTGCCTATCGTACCAACTATTACTTTTGGTACTTTTTTAGCTATGGAGAAGCCCGTGGCCGCATGGAGCGTGCGTAAGCATCTGACGAAGGTGTAAACACACGAAGACTCAAGGGGCCGCGGGCGAAAAGCCGGCGGCCCCTTTCTGTTTTTTCCGGCGGTGCGTTACGCGCGGCGCACCCCGGAAGCGTGTGACCCGGAGGACCGGCACGCCGCAAAGGCGGCCCACGTCCGACGCCTGACGCTGCCGCATCAGCAGTACCCGGTACGCGGGGGGATTGCCCCCCGGCGCCCGCGACCCGACGGTCCGGGCGCAAGGCAAGGAAACACGATCACGGCCAGTTGCGCCGCAACCTTTCCGAAAGAACAGGGGAACATACGATGCAAATCGGCAAAAGAATCAGGATGGAGCGCATTTTCAATCGAAAAACCGGGCGCGCCGTCATCGTGCCGCTGGATCACGGCGTGAGCGTGGGGCCCATCTACGGTCTTGTGGACATGCGCGAAACCGTGAACCAGGTGGCCGAGGGCGGTGCGGACGCGGTGCTCATGCACAAGGGCCTGGTGCGCTGTGGCCACCGCGAGGGCGGCCGTGACGTGGGCCTGATCGTGCACCTTTCCGCATCCACCTCCCTTTCCCCCCGCCCCAACGCCAAAACCCTTGTCGCCACGGTCGAAGACGCCCTGAAGCACGGTGCCGACGGCGTGTCCGTGCACGTGAACCTGGGCGATGAAACCGAACGCGACATGCTGGCCGATCTTGGCCGCATGGCCACCGTTGCCAACGACTGGGGCATGCCGCTTCTGGCCATGATGTACGCCCGCGGCCCCCGCATCAAGAACGAGTTCGACCCCGAAGTGGTGGCACACGCCGCCCGCGTGGGCGTGGAACTGGGCGCCGACGTGGTCAAGGTGGCCTACACCGGCGACATGGACAGCTTCGCCCACGTGGTTGCCTCCTGCTGCGTACCCGTGGTTATCGCGGGCGGCCCCAAGCTGGATTCCACCCGCTCGTTCCTGCAAATGGTCCATGACGCGGTGCGCGCTGGCGCAGCCGGTCTTTCCGTGGGCCGCAACATCTTTCAGCACGAACGCACCCCCGCCCTCGTCAAGGCCCTGCGCGGCCTGGTGCATGAGGATTGGGATGTGGAGCAGGCCATGGCGCTTGTCGGCGAATAGGCGGGCGTATCGGGATTCAGGCACTTTCGCCCTCCGGCGTCGTCAGGCTTCGTCGTCCATTCCGGTCGAGTACGATAAGAGTACACTCCCTTCATGGACGACTCGCCTTCCTTGCCGGAGAACGAAATTGCTCTGAATCCCGACACGCCCGAAGAGGCCCGAGCGCCTCGCCTGATGAGACGGAATGTCCTTGTTCCCCCTGAAGTGAGTTGGCCCGGATGAGGCCGCGCTCTGGGGGGATTCAAAGAGCGGTTCGCCGCCATGACAAAAATGTGAGGGGCCGATGCGGACCATTCTTTTCAAGAGCGTGCCTTTCGACAAGGTCCTGGTGACCCTGGCGCTGGAATCGGGCGTGGACGGCATCGTCGTGCCGCGCGCGCAGGTGGATTCGGTGGCGGCGCTGGCCCGGTGCCGGGTGCTGGCCGACGAGGACGTGGCGACCATCGCGCTGTCGGCCAAGGCCGACGAAGAGGACGCCGCCGCGCGTCTGGCGCGGGGCGAAACCGTGGTGCTGGCGCGCGGGTGGGAGATCATTCCGGTGGAGAATCTGTTGGCCCAGTCCGACGACGTGGCCGTGGAAGTGGCCGATCTTTCCGAGGCGCGCCTTGCGGCGGGCATTCTGGAGCGGGGCGTGGCCACCGTGGTGGTGCTGCCCGAAGGTGCAGGCGAGCTGAAGTCCATCGTGGCCGATCTCAAGCTGTCGCAGGGCTGCATGGACCTGGCACCCGCCGTGGTCACGGCGGTGGAGAACGTGGGCCTTGGCCACCGGGTATGCGTGGATACCATGTCCATGTTGCGCCGGGGGCAGGGCATGCTGGTGGGCAATTCCAGCGCGTTCACCTTCCTGGTGCATGCCGAGACCGAGCACAACGAGTACGTGGCCGCGCGCCCATTCCGCATCAATGCCGGGGCCGTGCACGCCTATGCCCAGATGCCCGGCGACAAAACCACCTATCTCGAGGAACTGCGCGCGGGCGACGAGGTGCTCATCGTCAGTGCCGATGGTTCCACCACCGTTGCCACCGTGGGCAGGCTGAAGGTGGAGGCGCGGCCCATGCTGCTGGTACGCGCGAAAGTGGGCGACGTGGAAGGCGCGGTGTTTCTGCAGAACGCGGAAACCATCCGCCTGACCCGTCCCGACGGCACCCCGGTGAGCGTGGTGAGCCTGAAGGAAGGCGATCAGATTTTGTGCCGCACCGATTGCGCGGGCCGTCACTTCGGCATGCGCATCAAGGAGGACATCAAGGAATGCTGATGCGCACCACGATGCAACGCCGGAGGACGCGGCCATGAGCCTCACCGACGACAAGGAACCCCACTGGCGAGGGGATGACGCAGCCGCCAGCGCCGCCAGCGCCGCCAGCGCCCCCAATGCCACGGCGGACGGAGTGACCCAGACCGCGCAGTCAACGCAATCCGCGCAGTCCGCGCCCGTATCTGCTGGCGTAGCCGACCCGGAAGCGGCGCTGGCCGGGCGCCTTGGCCAGATCCGCCACGAGATCGACGGGCTGGACGGCGACCTGCTGACCCTGCTGAACCGCCGCGCCTCGCTCAGTCTGGAGGTGGGGCGCATCAAGGCTGACGACGCGGGCATCGTGTTCAAGCCGTTCCGCGAGCGCGAGGTGCTGGAAAATCTCATGGCCGCCAACGGCGGGCCACTGCCCAACGAGCACCTGCGCTCCATCTGGCGCGAGATCCTTTCGTCCTCGCGCAGCCTGCAACGGCCCCAGAAGGTGGCCTACCTTGGGCCGGAGGGCACCTTTTCGTACTTCGCGGGCGTGGAATTCCTCGGCAAGGCCGTGGAATACATGCCGCACAAGGATCTGGACGGGGTGTTCCGCGCCGTGCACGACCGGCAGTGCGAGCTTGGCGTGGTGCCGCTGGAAAATTCGCTGCACGGCACCGTGGGCCAGAGTCTGGACCTGTTCCTGACGCACGAGGTATTCATCCAGTCCGAGCTGTTCTGCCGCATCAGCCACTGCCTGCTGACCACGGAAACCAGCCTGGCCGACGTGACCACGGTGTACTCGCACCCGCAGCCGCTGGCCCAGTGCGGCGGCTGGCTGCGCCAGGCCCTGCCGGGGGCGCGGATCATCCCGGCGGATTCCACCGCCTCCGCCGCGCGCCGGGTGGCGGGCGAGAAGGGCGCGGCGGCCATCGGGCACCGCAGCCTGGCCACGTTGCTGGGGCTGAACATCCTGGCGCGCGGCATAGAAGACCAGCCGGACAACTGGACGCGCTTCGTGGTCATCGGCCCTGCCCCGGCGGGCCAGCCCGGCACGGACAAGACCTCCATGCTGTTCTCGGTGCCGGACAGGCCCGGCGCGCTGGCAGAGGTGCTGAACCTGCTGGCCCGCGAAGGCATCAACATGAAGAAGCTGGAATCGCGGCCCCTGCGCGGCGAAAAGTGGAAATACGTGTTCTTCGTGGACGTGGAATGCGACCTTGGCAACGAGGACTATGGCCGGGTGGTGCATGAACTGCGCAGGCTGTGTCATACCCTGAGAATACTCGGGAGTTATCCTGCGGGGCCGCAACTGGATATGAGCGGTGATTGATTTCGCCTTGTCGTGCTTTGGGAAAGCGGGGCTCTGCCCCGCGCCCCGCAAGGGGACCGCGTCCCCTTGACCCCGTTTGCCGTCAAGCCGCGCTGCGCGCGTCTCGACAGGGTGTGAGGCAACAGGCAACTGGCCCCAAATAAAAGGTTTGGGGGGAGCGGCAGCCGTTAGGCGAGCGCGCAGCGCAAGCCTTACGGATGGCGACAGCAAAGCTGGGGTCCGGGGGAAGGCGACCCTTTCCCAAAGGGTCCCTTCCCCCGGTACGCTGCAAAGGAATTTCCATGGAAAGCAAACGTGAAACCGTGATCGTGGCGGCGCCGCCGTCCAAGTCGGTGTCGCACCGCATGTTGATCGGGGCGGCGCTGGCCGCCGGTGATTCGGTGGTGGAGCACGTGCTGGAAAGCCGCGACATAGAGCGCACGGCGGACATATTGCGGGCGGCGGGCGCGCGCATAGAGCGCCTGGGCGACGGCAGGTTCGCGGTGTCGGGCGTGGCGGGCACGCCTGCGGGCGGGTTTGACGCGCCGGTATCGTGCGACGTGCATGAATCCGGCACCACGTGCCGTCTGCTGACGGCGGTGCTGGCGGCGGGCAAGGGGATGTTCCGCATCCACGGCGCGCCGCGCATGCACGAACGGCCCATCGGCGAACTGGTGGACGTGCTGCGCGGGCGCGGGGTGCGCGTGACCTATGAAGGCCGCGAAGGCTGCCCGCCCCTGCTCATCGACTCCGACGGCATGTCCGGCGGGGCGACCGCCATCGGCCTTGGCGAATCCAGCCAGTACCTGTCGGGGCTGTTGCTGGCCGCGCCGCTTACCAGCGGACTGACCATAGAGGTTTCCGGCGACAAGGTGGTGTCGTGGCCGTACGTGGCCCTGACCCTGCAAGCGCTGGAGGACTTCGGCATCGGCTTTCGTGTGGAAACGCGCGAAACCCCGCGCGGCAAGTGGCAGGCGGACGACTGGCGCACCCTGCGTGAAGTCCGGCCCGGCCTGGTGCGCTTCGTGGTGTCGCCGGGGGTATACCGCGCGGGCAACTACCGGGTGGAGGGCGACTGGTCCAACGCCTCGTACTTCCTGGCGGCGGGGGCCGTGGGGCCGCGCCCGGTGCGCGTGGCGGGCTTGCGGGTGGATTCGTTGCAGGGCGACCGGGCCATGCTGGACATTCTGGGCCGCATGGGCGCGCGCTTCGAGCGGGCCGACAACGGCGTGGTGGTTGCCCCTTCCAGCCTGACCGGGGTGGAAGTGGACATGGGCCACTGCCCGGACCTGGTGCCCACGGTGGCGGCCACGGCGGCCTTTGCCCAGGGCGTGACCACCATCCGCAACGTGGCGCACCTGCGCATCAAGGAATGCGACCGGCTGTCCGCCCCGGCGGCGGAACTGCGCAAGGCCGGGGTGCGGGTGGAGGAACTGGACGACGGCCTCATCGTGCACGGTTCTCTGCGCAGCGGCGGCCCGGCACCCCAGATTGACGAAAAAATGATGCCATTTTTGTCATACGGCGACCATCGTATGGCCATGAGCCTTGCGCTTCTGGGGTTCGCCGGGGTACAGGTGGCCTTGGACGACCCTGCCTGCGTGGCAAAGTCGTTCCCGCATTTCTGGAACGAGTGGGAAAAGGTACGCGCATGAACGCAGTGAAAATCGCGCTGGTCGGCGCGGGGGGCCGCATGGGCCGCCTGTTCGCCGACAGGCTCTCCGCCGCCGGATACGCGGTGGGGGGCGTGGACCGTCCGCTGACGCAGGATGCCCTGCGTCATGCCGTGGACGGGGCCGCCGCCGTGCTGTTGTGCGTGCCCGTGGAAGCCATGGACGAGGTGCTGCGCCAGGTTGCCCCGCTGCTGAACGGCATGCAGGTGCTGGCGGATATCACCTCGGTCAAGGTGCGCCCCATGCAGGTCATGGCGCGCCACTACGCGGGCCCCGTTGTGGGCACCCACCCGCTGTTCGGCCCTGTACCCCCGGCGGGCGACCCCGCCGAAAACCTGCGCGTGGCCATTACCCCCGGCCAGGGGGCGCACGAAACGGACGTGGCGCTCATCGAGCGCGTGTTCGCCGACATGGGCTGCGCGCCCTTCCGTACCACCGCCGACGAGCATGACGAAGCCGCAGCCTGCATCCAGGGCCTGAACTTCATCACCAGCGTTGCCTATCTCGCCACGCTGGCCCACCGCGACGAGCTTACCCCCTTCATCACCCCCTCGTTCCGCCGCCGCCTCGACGCGGCGCGCAAGATGCTGACCGAGGACGCATCCCTCTTCGAGGGCATGTTCGAAGCCAATCCCCACAGCCAGACAGCTGTTCGCAGCTACCTGTCGTTCCTCAACTTCGCCGCCGCCGGCGATGTGGACGTGCTGGTAGACCGCGCCCAGTGGTGGTGGCGTTCGCACACCGAAAGGGGAGGAGTGCGTCCGTCATAGCTGCACGCGAGTAGTAGAGTAACGGACAAGGCAATAGTAGGCCGCGCTCCCTCCCCGGGAGCGCGGCTTTTTGTTTTCGATGCACCACTCACGGCACGCCGAACTTGAAGGAGAACCCAGATGGAAATGCCCGAAATGCCCGCACAGGCCGAAATGCCCGCACAGGCGGAAGCCCCCGAAGCGGCGCAGACCCCCGTCAATGACAACGGCGGCAACGGCTGCGTACCCACCGGCTCCGGGGACGACATCCCCCCGCTGCCCGAAGGCGGCGAGATCGTGTTGCGCCAGACCGGCCGCTGGCTGGAGGCCGACGTGGACACCCCCATCAGCGTGTTCCTGGGCATGGTGGGGTCCGGGCAGGGCATCCTGCTGGAAAGCGCCGAGGTGGATGGACGTTGGGGCCGGTTCAGCATCATCGCCTTCAACTTCCTGCTGCGCCTTGGCTGCCGCGACGGCAAGCTGGAAGTGGCCGTGCGCGACCCGCGCCTTGCCCCGCTGCGCAGGTTCGACGGCATGGGCTTCATCGAGGGCACCCGCGCGGTGATGCGCGCCCTGCGCATCGAGCCGGACGGCGCCTTCGCCGACCAGCCCCCCATCACCCGCGCCCTGTACGGCTACTTCGGCTACGGCGTGTCCGGGCTGTTCGAACCCAAGCTGGCCAAGGTGCTGCCGACCTCGTCGGCGGAAGCCTGCCTGGCCCTGCCCGGCACCGTGGTGGTGTTCGACCACCTGTACAACCGGCTGTGCCAGCTTTCGCTTACCGACCTGCCCGGCGCCAGGGTGGACCGCAGCCAGGTGGACCGCACGCCGGAGCCGCCGGAAGTGGGCCCCGTGGTCAACGTGCCGGAACAGGCCGTGTACACCCGCGCCGTGGCCCGGGTGAAGGAGATGATCCGCCAGGGCGAGGCCATCCAGGTGGTGCTGTCCACCCGGTTCCAGGCCTCGTTCAGCGGCGATCCGTTCACCCTGTACCGCCGCCTGCGCCGCATCAACCCTTCGCCGTACATGTTCTTCATGCGCTTGCCCGGTGTTTCGCTGCTGGGGTCCTCGCCGGAGGTCATGGTGCGTTGCCGGGCGGACAAGTTGCAGGTCAGCCCCATCGCGGGCACCCGCCCGCGCGGCACGGACGACGCCCACGATGCCGCTCTGGCCCAGGAACTGCTGGAAGACCCCAAGGAACGCGCCGAGCACGTCATGCTGGTGGACCTGGGCCGCAACGACCTTGGCCGCATCGCCGCACCGGGCACCGTGCAGGTGGAGCGGTTCATGGACGTGGAAAAGTTCTCGCACGTCATGCACCTGACCTCGCGCGTCACCGCGCAGATCGAGCCGGGCCGCGACGCGCTGGACGTGCTGGCCGCCACCTTCCCGGCGGGCACCGTCAGCGGCGCGCCCAAGGTGCGGGCCATGGAGATCATCTCCGAGGCGGAAGGCCTGGCGCGCGGCCCGTACGCCGGGGCCATCGGCTGGCTGGGGCTGGACCGGGGCAGCGTGAACCTGGACACCGGCATCACCATCCGCTCGCTGTGGGTGCGCGACGGGCAGGTGCACTGGCAGGCCGGTGCGGGCATCGTGTTCGATTCCGTGCCCGAAATGGAATGGAAGGAATGCAACAACAAGGCCGCCGTCATCCGCGCCGCCGTCACCGGAGGGGAATATGTTCCTGTTAATCGATAACTACGACTCGTTCACCTTCAATCTGGTGCAGGCGTTCTACGGCCTTGGGCTGCATCCGGTGGTGGTCCGCAACGACGACCCCGCCGTGCCCGCCATGGCCGAAGACCCGGCGCTGGAAATGGTGTGCATCTCGCCCGGCCCCAGCCACCCCCGCAACGCGGGCTTCTGCCTCGATTTCCTGTCCCGCCTGCCGCACCGCGTGCCCGTGCTGGGCGTGTGTCTGGGCCATCAGGTGCTGGGCCTGTTCGCCGGGGCCACCGTGGATGTGGGCCCGCGCATCATGCACGGCAAGACCTCGGACATCACCCACGACGGGCAGGGCCTGTTCCACGGCGTGCCCAGCCCCATGCAGGTGGGCCGCTACCACTCGCTCATCGTGCATGCCGAAGAACGCCCCGATCTGCTGGCCGTCACCGCCCGCGCCCCCGAAGGCGAGGTGATGGCCCTGCGCTACACCGACCGTCCCTGGGTGGGCGTGCAGTTTCACCCCGAATCCGTGCTGACCCCCGACGGCGTGCGCATGCTCGCCAACTTTCCCGCCCAGGTGGCGGGGAAGACCAAGGGTGTTGCGTGAAAGAGGAATCGGGGGCGGGGAAGGGGCCCTTTTGAAAAAGGTCCCCCTTCCCCGCCCCCGGACCCCCACCCCATCCGACAAAGAACTCCTGAAGGAGACAGCAAATGCAGACCGCAACGTCTACCATACTGGAAACACTGGCCACGGGCATGGACCTGGCGCCGGAACTGGCAGAGGCCGGGTTCTCGCGCCTGATGGACGGCGAGATGACCTGCGCGCAGGCGGGCTCGTTCCTGATGGGCCTGCGCATGAAGGGCGAGACCCCGCAGGAACTCACCGAGGCGGTGCGCGCCGCGCTGGCCCGCGCCGTGCGGGTGACCGGCATCGACGGTCCCACCATAGACATCGTGGGCACCGGCGGCGATGGCCGCTCGTCGTTCAATTGTTCCACGGCCACGGCGCTGACCCTGGCGGGCATGGGTCACCGGGTGGTCAAGCACGGCAACCGCGCGGTGTCGTCCTCGTGCGGGGCGGCGGACGCGGTGGAGGGCCTGGGCCTGCCGCTGGAACTGGACCCGGAGGACGTGCGCACGCTGGTGGCGCAGCGCAACTTCGCCTTTCTGTTCGCGCCGCGCTTTCACCCGGCGTTCCGCAACGTCATGCCCATCCGGCGCGAACTGGGCGTGCGCACCCTGTTCAACCTGCTGGGGCCGCTGCTCAACCCGGCCCGGCCCACCCACATGCTGCTGGGCGTGGCCCGCGCCGAACTGCTGCCGCTGATGGCCCAGACCCTGCTGCTGACCGGCGTGCGCCGGGCGGCGGTGGTGCACGGCGCGGGCGGCTACGACGAACTGACGCCCATGGGCCCGGCGCACATCATGCTGCTGGAGGGCGACGGCGAAGGCCATGGCACGCTGACGGAAATCAGCGTGGATCCGGCGGACTACGGCATCGCGCCGTGCACCCCGGAAGAACTGGCCGTGCCCGACCGCGACACCGCCGTGCGCGTGCTGCGTGAACTGCTGTCCGGCGGCGGCCCCGCCCCCATGCGCGACATGCTGGTGCTGAACGTGGGCATGGCCCTGCACCTGCTGGAGCCGGGTCTGGCCCTGCCCGATGCCATGGCCGCCGCACGGCTGGCCCTTGCCGCCGGGGCAGGGGGGAAGGTGCTGCATGCTTGATCGTTTCCGCATCGCCAAGCAGCCGGAACTGGACCGGCTGCGCAAGCTGGCCGAGGCTGACGGGATGCCCGCGCCGCTGGCGTCCGGGACCGGTGGCGGCGCCCCGCGCCCCGACTTCCTGCGGGCGCTGCGGGGCCGTGCAGGCTACCCGGATGCGCCGGTGGCGGTCATCGCGGAGTACAAGCGCGCCTCGCCCTCGCGCGGGGTCATCGAGACGGGCGTGTCGCCGGAGGACGCGGCTGCGGCCTACGCCACAGCCGGGGCCACGGCCATCTCGGTGCTGACCGAGGAGGCGTACTTCGGCGGCGACCTGGCCTATCTGGGGCGCATGGCGGGCGTTGATCCGTCCATTCCCCTGCTGCGCAAGGACTTCATCATGGATCCGTTGCAGGTGGCGGCCACGGCAGCCACCCCGGCGGCGGCGCTGCTGCTCATCGTGCGGCTGACGCCTGATGCGCGCACCCTGCGCGACCTGCGCGAACAGGCCGAAAGCCATGGGATGCACGCCGTGGTGGAGATATTCGACGAGGCGGATCTGGCGCTGGCCCGCGAATCCGGCGCGCGGATCATCCAGGTGAACAACCGTGACCTGGAAACCCTGGCCGTGGACCGCACCGCCTGCCTGCGCCTGGGGCCGCTGCGCGCCTCCGGCGAGGTGTGGATAGCGGCCAGCGGCATCAGCGAGAACCGCCACTTGGCGGAAGCCGCCCATGCCGGGTATGACGCGGCATTGGTGGGCACCGCGCTCATGGACGGAGGAAATCTCGAAAATGCGCTGCTGCGCCTCCTCGGACGCGGTAAGACCGAAGGTGTTCGATGAACTCGTCAAAACCGGCCACCCTGTTCGACACCCCCCTCCGCCTGCTGGTGAAGGTCTGCGGCCTGACCCGGCAGCAGGATGCGGACGCCTGCGCGCAGGCCGGGGTGGACCTCTGCGGGTTCATCTTTCACCCGGCCAGCCCGCGCGGGGTAACGCCCGCCATGGCCGCCGGGCTGCACAGCCACGGCATGGCGCGGGTGGGGGTGTTCGTGAAGCAGTCCGCCGACGAGGTGCTGGCCATCATGGACGCGGCCCGGCTGGACTTTGCCCAGTTGCACGGCGGGCAGGATGCCGCCTTCTGCGACCGGGTGGGGCGGGAACGGGTCATCCGCGTGGCATGGCCGCAGCGCCATGCGGATGCGGCGGGCCTGAACGCAGGGGCCGACCGTGCTTCGCTGCACGCCGAACTGGCCGGGCTTGCCCCGCACGTGCGCTGCTTTCTGCTGGATGCGGGCACCAGCGGCGGCGGCCATGGCGCCACCATGGACTGGGCCGCGTTGCGCGGGCTGGCCCCCGGCGCGCCGTGGCTGCTGGCGGGCGGGCTGACCCCGGACAACGTGACCAGCGCCGTTGCCGCCTGCGGGGGGCATGACGCCGCCATGCTGATCGGCGTAGATCTCAATTCGGGGGTGGAAAGCGCCCCCGGCCAGAAGAATGTGCGACTCGTGGCGTCAGCCTTGGCGGCGCTGCGAGGGTGAAAAGGAATACGTCACTGTGAATGATGCTGCCCCGATAACGGGTTGGCCAATGAAAAAGTTTTGGGGGGAGGGGTCCGGGGAGGGGGACCTTTCTGACGCTCTGCGGTCGCCATCCGTAATGTTCGCGCTACGCGCTCACATAACGGCTGCCGCAAAAGGTCCCCTCCCCGGCGCTCACTCTTCCAAAAAGATAAAGGATACCACCATGAAAAAAGGCTATTTCGGCGAGTTCGGCGGGCAGTTCGTGCCCGAGTTGCTCATGCCGCCGTTGCGGGAACTGGAAGCCGCCATGCGCGACATCCTGCCCTCGGACAAGTTCCGGGCGGAACTGGACGACCTGCTGCGCAACTTCGCGGGGCGCGAAACCCCGCTCACGGCCTGCCCCACGCTGTCGGCGGAACTGGGCGTGAACCTGTGGCTGAAGCGCGAAGACCTGCTGCACACCGGCGCGCACAAGGTCAACAACACCCTTGGGCAGGCGCTGCTGGCGAAATACATGGGCAAGACCGCGCTGGTGGCGGAAACGGGCGCGGGCCAGCACGGCGTGGCCACGGCGGCGGCCGCCGCCCGGCTGGGGTTGGAATGCGTGGTGTACATGGGCGCGACGGACGTGGTGCGCCAGGCCCCCAACGTCATGCGCATGAAGCTGCTGGGCGCCAAGGTGGTGCCCGTGCAGAGCGGCACCAAGACCCTGAAGGACGCCATCAACGAGGCCCTGCGCTACTGGATTGCCCAGCAGGATTCCACCCACTACTGCTTCGGCACGGCGGCGGGGCCGCACCCCTTTCCCACGCTGGTGCGCGACCTGCAATGCGTCATCGGGCGCGAAACCCGCGCCCAGATGCTGGAACGCGTGGGCCAACTGCCCGACATGGTGGTGGCCTGCGTGGGCGGCGGCTCCAACGCCATCGGCATGTTCCACCCGTTCGTGGATGACGCCTCGGTGCGCATCGTGGGGGTAGAGGCGGCAGGCACCGGCGAGCCGGGCTGCTACAATTCCGCGCCCATCAACCTGGGCCGCCCCGGCGTGCTGCACGGCCAGATGACCATGCTGTTGCAGGACGGGGACGGCCAGATCGAGCCGTCGCACTCCGTGTCCGCCGGGCTGGACTACCCCGGCGTGGGGCCGGAGCACGCGCACCTGGGGGCCATTGGCCGGGTGACCTACGGCATGGCCACCGACAGTCAGGCGCTGGAGGCCTTCCAGGCCCTGACCCGGCGCGAGGGCATCATCCCCGCGCTGGAATCGTCGCACGCGCTGGCGTGGGTGCTGTGCAACAGGCAAAAGCTACCTGCGGACGGGCACGTGGTGGTCAACCTTTCGGGCCGGGGCGACAAGGACATGGAAATCGTGCGGGAAGTGCTGTTCCGCGAAGGAGAGCTGGCATGAGCGCGGCCATTCATACCGACATGAACGACATGCTGCCCGATGCCCCGGTGTCGCGGCTGGAAGCCCGCGTGGCTGCCGCCAACGCGGCGGGGCGGCCCGCGCTGGTGCCCTTTCTGACGGCGGGTTTTCCCACGCTGGACCACTTCTGGGACGAGATGGACGGCCTTGATCGTGGCGGCGCGGACGTCATCGAGATCGGCGTGCCCTTCTCCGACCCGGTGGCCGACGGACCGGTGGTGGAGGCGGCATCCTTGCGGGCGCTGGAAAACGGCGTGACCCTGCGCTGGATACTGGACGGCCTGAAGGCCCGCGCGGGCCGCTATGACGCCGAGCTGGTGCTTATGGGCTACTACAACCCGTTCCTGCAATACGGGCTGGAAAACCTGGCGGCGGACGCGGCGGCGGCAGGGGTGGCGGGCTTCATCGTGCCCGACCTGCCGCTGGAGGAAGACGGCGCAATGCGCGCGCTGCTGGCCGCGCGGGGCATCGACCTCATCGCCCTTGTCGGCCCCAACACCAGCGAGGAACGCATGGCCGAATACGCCGCCGTGGCCTCCGGCTACGTGTACGTGGTGTCGGTGCTGGGCATTACCGGCGTGCGCGAGGGCCTGCCGCCGGAGGTGCCGCAGACGCTGGCCCGCGCCCGCAAGGCCTTCCGCCTGCCGCTGGCGCTGGGCTTCGGCATCAAGGAGCCGAAGCAGCTGGAAGGCTTCCCCGACCGGCCCGACGCCGTGGTGTTCGGCTCTGCCCTGTTGCGCCACATCGACGCGGGCAACAGCGCGGAATCGTTCCTGGCCGCGTGGAAGTAAGGAACGTGTAGAACCTTATGAAAATAAATCGGGGAGGGGACCCTTTGAAAAGGGTCTCCCTCCCCGAACCCCACCCCCCTAAACTTTTTAATGGGGGGGTGTTGTTTTATGCGGCTTAGAGGTTGGGCATTGGGGACGCATCCTGCCCGTTTTGACAATATACGCCAAACCGGCTACCGGAACTGACCCCCAAGGGTACACCGGATCCCACCGGAAGCACGTGATACAAGGCCGGGCGGCGTGCCGTCCGGCCGCTTTTCGGCAGCACGACATCAGCACGACAGTACGGCCCCGCCCCGGCGGGGCCAGCGCAAAGGAGCGCCTCCATGCGGAAGACGGTCTACTGGATTGAAGGCGACGGCATCGGCCCCGACGTATGGAAGGCCGCCCGTCCCGTCATCGATGCGGCGGTGGCGAAAACCTACGGCGACGCGCGCTCCATCGAATGGAAGGAACTGCTGGCCGGTGAAAAGGCCTACGCCGCCACCGGCGAATACCTGCCAGAGGCCACCATGCAGGCCCTGCGCGGCGCGGAACTGGCCATCAAGGGGCCGCTGGGCACCCCGGTGGGCAAGGGCTTTCGCAGCCTTAACGTCACCCTGCGCCAGACGCTGGACCTGTACGCCTGCATCCGGCCCATCCGCTACTTCGAGGGCATCATGTCGCCCGTGAAAAGGCCGGACCTGGTGGACATGGTGGTGTTCCGCGAAAACACCGAAGACGTGTACGCGGGCATCGAATACAAGGCGGGCACGCCGGAAGCCAAGCGGCTCATCGACTTTTTGCGCAACGAACTGGGCGCCAACGTGGACCCGGAAAGCGCCGTGGGCATCAAGCCCATGACCGCGCGCGGCTCCAAGCGGCTGGTGCGCCGCGCCATGGACTTTGCCGTGGCCCAGAAGCGGTCCAGCCTTACGCTGGTCCACAAGGGCAACATCATGAAGTTCACGGAAGGCGGCTTTCGCGAATGGGGCTATGAGGTGGTGCGCGACGAATTCGCCGACGCCGCCGTGCTGGAAGCCGACGCCGGGGGCGCGGCAGGCAAGGTGGTGGTGAAGGACCGCATTGCCGATGCCATGTTCCAGGAAGTGCTGATCCGCCCCGACCAGTACAGCGTCATCGCCACGTCCAACCTGAACGGCGACTACCTGTCCGACGCGCTGGCCGCGCAGGTGGGCGGCCTTGGCCTTGCGCCGGGCGTGAACATGTCCGACTCGCTGGCTTTCTTCGAAGCCACCCACGGCACCGCGCCCACCATTGCCGGGCAGGACAAGGCCAACCCCGGCAGCCTCATCCTGTGCGGCGCGCTGATGCTGGAACACATGGGCTGGAACGATGCGGCCACCCGCATCTACAACGCCATCAATACCACCATCGGCAACCGCACCGTCACCGTGGACCTGGCCTCGCAGATGGCCAGTGCCACCACCGTGGGCACCGTGGCCTTTGGCGAGATGGTGGAAAAGGCGCTGTAGCGATCGGGAAGCGTTGAGTAGATACGACAGATTGGCGAATGATGACGCCCCCGGAAGCGGTGAGTTTTCGGGGGCGTTTCGATATATTGTCCTGTCCCTCGCTACATGGCACAGCCAATGCAAACATTTGTGATAATGGCGGGATAGGGTGCATGCGCACCTTGCGTGCCGCCGGGCCGTGCTTATGATTGTGCTGCCCGTTGCGAGGCCGTCATGCGCCCCGGCAGGCAGGAGAACACCATGAACACCCAGCTTCGCATGTTCACCCTCGCCGCCGTGCTGGCGGCGTTTGCCGTTACGGGCTGCGCCACCACCAGCATGCGCGCCTCTTCGCAGATGGAGGACGGGCAGTACCGTCAGGCGGCGGAAACCTACGCCGCCGCCCAGCGCGATAACCCGGATGACTGGCAATCCGGCGTGCGGCGCGGCTATGCGCTGTACCGCGCCGGAGACTATCAGGCCGCGCAGGATGCCCTGAAGCCCCTGTGGACCAACCGCCGCGCCGCCGAATACGCCCGGTTCTGGGCGGGCATTGCCGCCATCGCTGCCCGCGATGAAGCCGCCGCCCGCACTGCGTGGGCGGAATGGACCGCCAGCCGCTTCGAGGTCGTGCGGGCCATCCGGCCCCGCGTGGAACAGCTGATGTCCGGCGAATTGGCCCTCGGCCCGCAGGCCGCCAGCGGCTATGTTGCCGAGGCCGCCACGGCCAACGGGCGCGAAGCCCGCGCCGATGCCCGCTACGGCTGGCGTCCCCTGTCGCCGGGCTATTCGCCGTCCTACGAGCGCGACGCCTTTTCCGACACCATGCTGCCGGTGACGCCCAAGCCCTATCTGCCGTAGGCGCGTACCTGTCCTAGGCGCGCAACGGCCTATGCCGCCTTGGTGCGCAATTCTTCGTACAGTCCGGCATGATCCAACAGGATTTCCAGCAGGCCCTGCCGAATCCGCTCGGATTCCAGGGCCTGCTTGCTCATGGTGGTGTGGGCGGACAGCGCGTCCATGATGGCGTTCAGCAGTTCGCGCGACAGGTCCGGTGAATTGGCGAACTGCTGCTTGGTGTTGCTGGCGGCCTGCTCCACGAGAACGGCAGATTCCAGCAATTTGCCCTTGATGACGTTGTTCACGTAAATCAGCATGTCATCGGGCGTCAGTTCGCCCTCGAACAGGGCATTCACCTTGGCGATGATTTCAGCCAGCCGCGCCTTCTGCTTGTCGCGCACCTCGCCCGTGCCAGGCTCGCCCATGGGCTGCAACTTGTCGCCCTGTCCCAGGTGCAGCGGCAGATTGTGCGTGCCCTTGTTGCGCAGCGTGTGGTGGGTCAGCTTCACGCCGGAAAGGTCCACCTCGTCCCGTTCCCGCCCAAATTCCAGCAGGGGCAGCAACCGGCGAAAGAAGATGGCGCGCTTTTCGATGTCGGTGTTGCCGTAGTCGAATATCTGCGAAAGAAAGGAATACACCCGCAGGTAGGTGCCCAGATTGCGCTTGAACAGTTCAAGCGCGTTTTTCTCGTCGCGGGCGTTCTTTTCCGCCGTGGCGTCGTGCATCTCTTGCGCGGTCTTGATGACGCGCTGCAATTCCTTGTATCGCTTCAGCAAGCGGTCTGCCACAGGGGCTATGGCCGCAGCAAGCTCGCGCTGGGTGCCGTACGGGCCCAGTTCGGCATTCACCACCCTGTCCACCTCATTGGCGTCGTAGTGGCCCGTGCCGTCCAGCGTGGCCCGCAGGTCGTACACCAGATTCGGGTCGGTCACGCCTGCAAGTTCCGCCGTCTCGTAGTAAACCTTGAAGGCGCGCAGTACTTCTGCGGGTTCGTTGGCGAAGTCGAGCACGTACGTGGTGTCCTTGCCCGGATGCGCCCGGTTGAGGCGTGACAGGGTCTGCACCGCCTGAATGCCAGCCAGCTTCTTGTCCACGTACATGCCGCACAGCAGCGGCTGGTCGAACCCGGTCTGAAACTTGTTGGCCACCAGCAGAATCTGATAGGCGTCCGTGCCGAATGCCTCGCGGATGTCCCGCCCGTTCAGGTTGGGGTTCAACACCTTGCTGTGCTCGGTGAAGCCCTCCGGCCCCAGGTCGTCGTCGCGCACCTCGCCGGAAAAGGCCACCAGCGTGCCGATCTTGTAGCCCTGCTCGCGGATGTATTTGGTGATGGCAAGCTGCCAGCGTACCACTTCCTGCCTGCTGCCGGTAACCACCATGGCCTTGCCCTGCCCGTCCAGCAGCGGGGCCACGTTTTCGCGAAAGTGCTCGACGACCAGCTTCACCTTCTGGCTGATGTTGTAGGGGTGCAGGCGCACCCAGCGCATGATGCCCTTCACGGCCTCGCTGCGCCCCACCTCTTTTTGGTCCCATTCCTTGCCGTTGCTGGCCAGCCGAAACGCCAGCTTGTACGGCGTGTAGTTGCGCAGCACGTCGAGAATGAACTTCTCCTCGATGGCTTGCCGCATGCTGTACACATGAAAGGGGGCGGGCAGGTTGTCCACGCTGGCGGGCAGCGCCGGGTCGGGCCGCCTGCCGAACAGTTCCAGCGTCTTGGCCTTGGGCGTGGCGGTAAACGCCACGTAGGTGATGCCCTTCGCGCTGGCCCGCGCGGCCATCTGGGCGGCGAGAATGTCTTCGTTGCTGATTTCGCCGCCGTCTTCCAGTTCCCTGATTTCTTCGGCGGAAAGCACCTGCTTCAGTTTGGAGGCGGCCTCGCCGGTTTGCGAGCTGTGCGCCTCGTCCGCGATGACGGCAAAGGTCTTGCCCTGCGTGGCGGCCAGTTCCTGCACCGTCTTCAGGGCAAAGGGAAAGGTCTGGATGGTGCAGACCACGATTTTCTTGCCGCCGGACAGTGCCGTGGCCAGTGCGCCGCTCTTGCTGCCGTTGTCGCTGGTGATGGTGGCCACCACACCTGTTGTCCGCTCGAAGGCAAAGATGGCTTCCTGCAACTGGGCGTCCAGTACCGTGCGGTCGCTGACCACCAGCACGGAATCGAACAACTTGTGCTGCTGCTCGTCATGCAGGTCGGCCAGGAAGTGGGCCGCCCAGGCAATGGAGTTGGTCTTGCCCGACCCGGCGGAATGCTGGATGAGGTACTTGTGCCCCGGCCTTTCCTGACGCACCGTCCGCACCAGTCTGCGCGTGGCGTCCAACTGGTGGTAGCGGGGAAAGATGACCTTCTCTATCTGTTTCTTTGGCCCGCGCAGGGCCACGATGTACCGCCCGATGATCTCCAGCCAGCTTTCGCGCTCCCACACCTCTTCCCACAGGTAGGCGGTGGCATGCCCAGCCGGGTTGGGCGCGTTGCCCGCCGCTCCGGCGTTGCCCCTGTCAAAGGGCAGAAAGCGCGTGTCCGGCCCGTCCAGCCGGGTGGCCATGCGCACCAGCGAATTGCTGAGGGCAAAATGCACCAGCGCCCCGCGCGGAAAATCCAGCAGCGGTTCTGCCGTGCCCTGGCCTTTGGGGCGCGGCTGGCGGTCAAAGCGGTACTGGTCCACGGCGTCGTGCACCGACTGGGTGAAGTCGGTCTTCAGTTCCACCGTGGCCACCGGCAGCCCATTCATGAACAGCACGAGGTCGAGGCTGTTTTCATGGTGCATGGAATAGTGCACCTGACGCACCACCCGCAGGCGGTTGGCCGCGTAGCGCGCCTGAAGTTGGTCGTTCATGGCCAGCGCAGGGCGGAACTGGGCAAGCAGCAGGGGTTCGCGCAGGCCGATCAGTTCCACCCCGTGGCGCAGAACGTCCAGCGTGCCCCGGTCATCGAGCTGCTTGCGGATGCGGTCCAGCAGCACGTTCTGCGCTGCCGGGCCATGGCTTTTGCCCAGCGCGTCCCATGCCCTGGGCTGGGCCTGCCGCACCCAGGCAACGACATCTTCCGGAAACAGCGCGCGGGCGCGGTCGTACCGGGCGGCATCGTCCGCCGCGTACTCCCAGCCGTGCGCGGCCAGATGGTTGCAGATGTCGTTTTCGAACTCGATTTCCTTGTGGTGGCTCATGCTGGCTCCGCGGGCACCTGGGCAAGCTGGCGCGCTTCCCATTCCTTGTAGGTTTCGCCTGTGGATTCGAGCTTCCAACTGGTAGTGCCGTTGCTGTTCCGGCCCACCACAACCGCTGCTGCCGCACTGGGACTGCGAAAGGCGTAGCTTTTGGCGAAAACGCACCGGTCCCCATGTTCATCAAGTACGCCCGTATCCAGCAACTGGCTGTGGAGACGGGCATAGCCGGTTTCCTCGGTACCCTTGCCGATCCAGCGTCGCCGGGCCGTGGAGCCTTCCAGCACGATGAAGTCAGCCCCCACGAGTTGGGCTTTCGCGTGCAGGTTCTCCTTTTTCAAGATCAGGTCAAATACAGGCGAAGTTTCATTGTCGTCGGCGGGTACAGTCGCCTGTGTACCGGCAGGCTTGGCGAATTCCTGAAAGATGTCGATGCGCAGGGCGGGCAGGGTCATCAGCAGGTAGGAAAGGAACGATTCCATGTTGGCCTGCGCCGCCTCGGAAAGGCCGGGGCGCGGCGGGGTATTGGCGTTCTCCAGTTCCCACCGTTTCACGCTGCGGGCAATTTCCACAAGGCGCGATTCCAGGTACTTCACGTGCGCCTTGTTCAGGGTGTTGGCCCCGGTGGTGACCAGTACGGCCTGCGTCCACCAGTCCCTTTTCTGGTCGTGGCTGCGGATGCGGTCGGCAATGTCCTCGCCCTCGCCAATGTAGGCCAGCGGTGCGCCGTCCGCTTCGCCCAACAGCAGGTACACCCCGGTGTAGCGCGCTTCCTTGCGTTCCAGCGCCGCCTTTATGCGCGTGCGCGGAAACAGCAGCACATGTCCGGTCCAGTTGAATACCTCTGCCGTCTGCATGCCTTCCGGCTTGCCGTCGATGAAGAACAGTTCGAGCGAGCGCCCGACGGAACCAATGGTCATGCGGCCTCCGGCTGGGGCGCATAGCCCCGTACGTCTATCTTGCCCGTGACGGCGGCGGAGATGAGGGCGGAACGGCGTTCTTTGAGAAGAGTGATGGCGTATTGGGCTTCGGTAAGCAAGGATTCGAGGGGCTCACATTGCTTGTGAACGCTATGGACTATGGATTCTTGTTCATCGATGGAAGGAAGGGGGATTTCCAATTTAAGAATGGTACTTTGCCCAATGTTTTGCATGGAGCTACTGGCGCCCGTCGCGGACAGTTCGATGATGGAGCGAGCTTCGCGTGTTCCCAGGAGCATGACAAGGTAAACAGGTAGAATTTGCTTGGTATGAGTTCTCAGGCGATACAGTTTATCGCAAAGCAGCAGGCGGGGACGGTTCGTATCCACCACAGCGGCGCTGCCAACAAGTTCTTTTGTATTCGCCCGTGAGATAAGCACGTCTCCCTCAAGTAGTCCGAGACTTGGCTGAGGCTCAAGCTCTTTGGGGAAGGCCTTGTTCTCAAGGGGGTTAAACTTGCCTCCGTTAACGCATCCGACTTTGAGAACCCCCCATTCTTCATCTCCCTCAACGGGAAAGTTTTCGCATTGAGGGCTCCATCCTTGCTCGATACTTTGTATGGCGTATTTGATGGGTGAAATATCCCAATGTGTCGGTATATCTCCCAACCACGCCACACCGCTGTCCTTCATGGGGGCATTGGGATCAAGCCCCTTGGTGACGACATGCGAGATAACCGCCTGACGCTTTTCCTTGAGCAGCGCGATCAGCGTTTCCTGCTCGGCAATCAGGGCGTCGATCTTGGCGGTCTCGTGGTCAAGGAAAGCGATTATGTTGGTTTGCTCTTCAGATGGGGCTACAGGGACTAAAATTTCATCAATAATCTTGCCATTGATATTGGCTAGTCCCGTGGTGCAGTTTGAAAGAATTCCAAGCTGTTCGCGAGCAAGGTAACTATTTAGGATATACCAGCATATGTTTGCGATGAATGAAGAGTTTGTGCGAATTCGTTGCATAAAATTTGAATAGCAACAATGAAGAGACGAAATATAGTCATCGACCAATGTCGTTTTTCCAATATGCAGAGCGCTCCCGCTTGATTTTGTAAGGAGCAAGTCTCCTTTAAGGAGCACGGTATATTTTTTTTCTTCGCACGAAAGTTTACGCAATGCGGGATCGTCAATCCTCCAATTTCCATCTATAGTTTGCTCTGTTGAGCGCAAGACAATAGTGTCATCGCTTCCATCTGGGTCAACACCCCAAGTGCCACCATCATTTGCGAGAAGATACCACTTCAAGCGACTGACTATCCAATGGCTCGGCACATCCCCCAGCCACTCCACGCCACTATCCTTGTATTCGGGATACGTCGGAAAGCTCATGCCATCAGCCCTTCGATCATGGCCTTGATGCGGTCTGTGGTCCGCTTCAGGTCGGCGTCAATGTCCGCCAGCGGGCGGGGCGGGGTAAACACGTAGAAATGCCGGCTGAAGGGTATTTCGTAGCCCACCTTGGTCTTGTCGTGGTCTATCCAGGCATCGGGCACGTGGGGTAGCACCTCTCGCCTGAAGTAGGTTGCCACGTCCTCGTGCAGGGGCACGTTTTCCGTATCGCGCAGCTTGCTGTCGGGCACGGGCTTGCCCTTGGCCTTGCCGCGCTGCCCCAGTACGATGTTGCCCGCCGCGTCCCGTTCCGGGCGTTCCACGGTAATGGTGCGGTAGCCGAAAGCGCCGTTGTTGAAGATGCGGCTTACGGGCTTGCCGTCCTGCTCCGCCTCCACGAACTGCCCGAACAGGCGCACTATTTCCGCAATGTGTTCGTCCGAAAGTTCCTTGCGCTTTGACCCAAGGCTTTTGCGCATTTTCTGCCACATGGCGGAAGCGTCGATAAGCTGCACCTTGCCCTTGCGGTGGGCGGGCTTGCGGTTGGTTACTATCCACACGTAGGTGCTGATGCCGGTGTTGTAGAACATGTCCGTGGGCAGTCCGATAATGGCTTCCAGCAGGTCGTTTTCCAGCACGTGGCGGCGTATTTCGCTTTCTCCGCTGCCTGCGCCGCCGGTGAACAGCGGCGATCCGTTCAGCACGATGCCGAAGCGGCTGCCCCCCTGGTCCACCGGGCGCATCTTGCTGAGCAGGTGCAGCAGGAACAGCATGGAACCGTCGGAAACGCGCGGCAGGCCGGGGCCGAAGCGCCCGTTGTAGCCCTGTTGTTCATGTTCCTTGCGTACTTCCTTTTCCACCTTCTTCCATTCCACGCCAAAGGGCGGGTTGGAGAGCATGTAGTCGAAGTGCTGCCCGCCGTGCCCGTCGTCGGACAGGGTGTTGCCGAACACGATGTTGCCGACGTCCTGCCCCTTGATCAGCATGTCCGCCTTGCAGATGGCGTAGGATTCCGGGTTCAGTTCCTGCCCGTACATGGTCAGGCGCGCCTTCGGGTTGTGATCGTCCAGATATTCGCCCGCGATGGACAGCATGCCCCCGGTGCCCGCCGTGGGGTCGTAGATGGTGCGCACCACGCCGGGCGTTGAGAGCATGTCGTCATCCTCGATGAAGATCAGGTTGACCATCAGCCGGATGACCTCGCGCGGGGTAAAGTGTTCCCCGGCGGTTTCGTTGGAAAGTTCGGCGAACTTGCGGATCAGTTCTTCGAACACAAGGCCCATCTGGGCGTTGCTGACTTCGTCGGGGTGCAGGTCTATCTGGGTGAACCGCTCGGTAACCTGATAGAGCAGGTTGGCCTTGTGCAGCCGCTCTACCTGGGCGTGGAACTCGAACCGCTCGAAGATGTCGCGCACCTCGGCAGAAAATGCGCCAATGTAGCTGAACAGGTTTTCACGGATGTGGTCCTGGTCGCCCATCAGTTTCTTAAGGTCCAGCGGCGAGGCGTTGAAAAAGCTTTGCCCGGCGGCGCGCAGCAGAAACGGGTCCGGCGCGATGCCCAGCCGCTGCTTGTCGGCCAGTTCGGCCAGCACCTTGACCTTGGTGGGGGCCAACACGCAGTCCAGGCGGCGCAGCACGGTAAAGGGCAGGATGACCCGGCCATATTCGGACTGTTTGTAGTCGCCCCGCAGAAGGTCGGCGACGGACCAGATGAACGCGGAAAGGGCTTGCTGATTCATGCGCGTGTAGTCCCGGTGGAGCGTGAGATGTCGGTATGAAGCGGGTGCGGCAGGGCGCCCCGTGCGTTGGCGATGTTGGGCGAAACAGTACAGACAAGCATATCCCGAATCAAGGCGAGGTTGGGGAAGGGACAAGGGCCGGGGGCGTTGCGTGGCGCAGCCCGTGCGGTGTCGTCCTCTCCCGCCCTTCCCAACCATCCCCGCGCCTGCTATCCGTATATCCATGAAGCTGGCGGTCATTTCCGACATTCACGGCAACCTCGGCGCGTTCAAGGCGGTGCTGGCCGACATGGACGCGCAGGGGGCCACTTGCGCCGTGTCTCTGGGCGACAACGTGGGCTACGGGCCGGACCCTGGCCCGGTGCTGCGCCTTGTGGCCAGTCGGCACATCCCTTCGGTGGCGGGCAACCACGAGATGGCCGTGGCCGACCCCCGCTGGCTGCGCGAGTTCAACAGCCAGTCGCGCGATGCCGTGCGCATGACCATGGACTGGCTGGACGACGACGAGGTGGAACTGGCCCGCGCCATGCCCCGCGTGCTGGTGCGCGAAGGCTGCCGCTTCGTGCATGGCATGCCGCCCGATTCGCCCTTCACCTACCTGTACGAATTTCACGGCAAGCGGCTGTCGTCGGTGTTCGACCTGTTCCCGGAGTCCCTCTGCTTCGTGGGGCACACCCATGACCTTGAGTTGGTCCGGCGCGATGCCGACGGCGTGGTGGCCCGCGAGCCGCTGGCCGAGGGCGCGCGCGTGCTGCCCGCCGGGGGGCGTTACCTGATCAGCGCGGGCAGCGTGGGTCAGCCGCGCGACGGCGACAACCGCGCCAAGTATCTGTTGTGGGAACCCGCCCAGCGCCGCCTGACGGTGCGCTTTGTCCCCTACGACGTGCAGGACGCCGCCCGGCGCTTCCGCGAGGCGGGGGTGAATGAACGGTATGTGCTGCGATTGTTGTAAGGGGTGCCCGACGCCATGTTGCAGAGAACCCCGTCCCGCCACGTCATGCGCCGACCCATCATGATCCCCCCCGCCACGATGCGTCCGACCAGGCCCTGCACCGTCTTGCCCCGCTCACTGCCGCAGGAGGGCCGCCACTCCGGGGACATCCCGGCGGGCGCGCCCGCTCTTTTGCCACTTCTCTCCCCGCGCGCCGCGCGCATCCCGTCCCGAGGATTTTCCCCATGCGCATAGGGCGTTACACGGTGTGCGGGCTGTTGGGCCGGGGCGGCATGGGCGCGGTGTACAAGGTGCGCCAGCCGGTCACCGGGCGCATCGCCGCGCTGAAGCTGCTGCGCCCCGCCGATGCGCTGGCCGACCTTTCCGATATGGACGATCTGCGCCGCCGCTTCCTGCACGAGGCGCAGGTGATGGCCGCGCTGGACCACCCCCACGTGGCGGCGGTGTGGGACGTGGACGTGGCCCCGGCGGGCACGTTGCGCCTGCCCTCCGGCGACGATTTCTGCCCGCCGCCCGATGCATGGGGCGGGGGCGCTGGGATACCGATTGTGGGGAACGCTGGGGCTGTGGAGGTCGCGGGGGATACGCGAGATACGGACCACGCCGCCCCGGAGGACTGCGACCCGGAGCGTGACCGCGCCGCCCGCGTGGCCCGTTTCGGCGATCTGCCCTTCTTCGTCATGGAATACTACTGCCTGAACCTGGGGCTGCTGATCGGCGAAAGCTACCGGGTAGAGGCCCCCACCCGCCGCTTGCCGCTCCCGCGCGCCTGCCGCTACGCCGCGCAGACGCTGGACGCGCTGGCCCGCATGCACCACGCCGGGGTGATCCACCGCGACGTGAAGCCCTTCAACATCATGGTCACCGCCGAAGACGACGTGAAGCTCATCGACTTCGGCCTGTCGCGTTTGCGCGGCGAAACGAGCGTATTGTCGCGCCTGGGCGGTGAAACGCAGCCGCTGCCGCGCGGGGTAAAGGTGGGCTCGCCGTACTACGCCGCGCCGGAGCAGGAGCGCGACCCGGACGCGGCGGATGGCCGGGCCGACCTGTTTGCCGTGGGGGTGATGCTGTTCCGCATGCTGACCGGCGTGCTGCCCACGGACGAGGCCTTTGGGGGGCGCATCCCCCGCGCCAGCAAGCGCCACGCGGATATGGACACGGCATGGGACGACTTTTTCGCGCGTGCCATGGCCCGCGACCCGGCAGAGCGCTTTGCGGACGCCCGGACCATGGCGGCGGAACTGGACGCGCTGGTGGCCGCGTGGCGTCAGCGGGTGGATGCGGTGTGCCTGCTGCCGGAAGGGGAGGGTGCGCCGGGGGATGCTGGCGTGGTGGACGGTGCCGACAGCGGGAGTGATGCCACGCCTGATGATGCGTGGGACACAGCGGGCGGCGATTTTTCGGATACGGCTGGCCACGCGGCGGCGAACGTCATGGTGCCCGGCCAGATTGCACCGGTCAGGTCCGCCCCGGTAAAGGTCATGCCCCGCCATGCCCGCGCCCTGTTCGGGCTGGACGAATTGTGGCGGCCCGCCGGGGTGTTCGTGCCGCTGGCGGATGGCCGCACCGGCGGCCCCGCCTGCGGGCTGCTGCCGGGGCTGCCCGTGCCGAATCTGCCCGCCCCAAACGCACACGCCGTCGGTTCCAACTCGCCCGATGCCGCCCCCCCCGGTACGCCTGCCGTGCGCGGCGCGGCTGGCCCTGTTGCCGCTGTCGCTTCCGGCGTACCCGGTCCCGTCCCCGTCGGTCCCTCCGCACCCGCCAATTCCCCCGTCAGCCCGATTGATCTTGCCGCGCTGGTGGCGTACCAACCGGCCACGGGGCTGCTGTGGCAGCGCGGCGGCAGCGAGTGGGGCCTGACCCTGGCCGAGGCTCGCGCCCACGTGGCCGAGCTGAACGCGGCGCGCTTCGCCGGGTACGACGACTGGCGGCTGCCCACCGTGGACGAGGTGTGCACCCTGCTGGCCCCGCCTCCGGAAGGGGGCGGCCACTGCGTGCCCCCCGTGCTGGCCCCGGCCCCCGACCCACTGTGGACGGCGGACCGCAAGTCGTTCACGGCGGGGTGGTTCGTCAGCGCGTCCATGGGTTTCGTGGGCTGGCAGGACGACACCTGCCGTTTCCATGTCCGCGTGGTCCGGTCCGCTCTGGCGACGGACGGCGGGCGCGCCAACCCGGCGTAGCGGGCAAGCCCCTTCGTCCCGACCCGGCTCCCCGGCCTTCATTCCGCCGTTTGGCCTCAGCGTCCCGAACGCTGCGCCCGTTCGGCATGCGCACAACGCCTTTTCATCCCTCACGGAATCCGGATGCACAACGAACACGACATGCCCGCCCTGGCCCCGCAGGCCGACGATACCGACATCGACTGCCGGGGCTGCGGCACTTGCTGCCGCAAGGGCGGACCGGCCCTGCACACGGAAGACCTTGCCTTGTTCCGGGCCGGGCATCTGGCGCCGGAGCACTGCCTGACCTTGCGCGCGGGCGAACTGGCCCGCGATCTGGACGGCCAACTGCGCCCGCTGGAGCGCGAACTGGTGAAGCTGCGCCCGCGCATGGCAGCGCGGGGTGGCGACTGGACATGCCTGTTCCTGAACCAGTCCGACAACCGCTGTGGCGTCTACGCACACCGGCCCGCCGAATGCCGCGCCCTGCTGTGCCGCGATACCTGGGCCATCAAGACCCTGCACGCCGTGGACCGGGTGACCCGGCTGGATGTGCTGGAGGCATGGGCGGAAGGCGCGGCGGAACGGGCCGGAGCCGCTGCCGGTGCCGGACAGTCCGATTCCCCCGATCCCGCTGTCCCTGCCGGTCATGTTGCTCCCGGCGGTTGCGCCGCCCCCGGCGTGCCGTGGGCCGACATCCTGGCCGCGCACGAGGAACGTTGCGGCTACTCCGTACTCGCCCCTGTGGGTGCGGTCGGCGCGGCCCTGCAACGCGCGGCGGACGAACTGCGCGCCCGCAACCCCGGCATGGCGGACCCGATGCCTCTTTCCGAAGACCCGGCCAGCCCGTTCCATGTGGCCGACACCGCCCGCGCCGTGGATGCGTTTCTGGAAGCCGTGCGCTTCGATTTCGCCTTCCGGTCCCTGGTGCGCGAGCGCGCCGGGGTGGCCATGGAAGAACTGGACTTTCTGCTGGGGCGCACCGTCGCGGCCACGGCGGCCATGTACGGGGTGGCCGTGCGCATGGGGGCTGACGGCCCGGAAGTGGTGGTCTTCCCCACCTAGGCCCGCCTCCACTGCGGCCTTTTTGCCCTTTGCCGTCGTCAGAATGGTTTTTTATTCCGGTCGAATACCATAAAAGTACGCTCTGCGGTCCTCATCCGTAAGGTTCGCTCCGCTCGCCCAACGGCTGAGGCACTCCCTTCACAAAAAACGATTCTTCCTTGGCAGAGAACAAAAATTCTCGCAGTGGAAACGGGCCTGGGAAGTCGCTTTCATGGTTGCGAGGCACGCTGGTGTCGGTAGTGCGGCCATCCACCCGCCGCCCCCTTGCCCTGCGGCCCGCATCGCGGCATCATGCCGCACGCCCGGCGCGCCTGCCGGGCAGCCTTCGCAAAGGAGCCTGAAATGTACATCGTCACCGGCGGCGCAGGGTTCATCGGCAGCGCCATGGTCTGGAAGCTGAACCGCATGGGCATCGACGACATCATCGTCGTGGACAACCTGGCCACCACGGAAAAGTGGAAGAACCTCGTCAACCTGCGCTACGCGGACTACATCCACCGCGACGGGTTCATGGACATGGTCCTGCACGGCGATCTGCCGTGGGAAGTGGACGCCATCGTGCACATGGGGGCGTGCTCGTCCACCACGGAACGCGACGCCGACTTCCTGATGGAAAACAATTTCCGCTACAGCCGCATGCTGTGCACGCTGGCCATGCAGTCCGGCGCGCGCTTCGTCAACGCCAGCAGCGCTGCCACCTACGGCGATGGCGCGCTGGGCTTTTCCGACGACGATGCGCTGATGCCCCGCCTGAAGCCCCTGAACATGTACGGCTATTCCAAGCAGCTGTTCGACCTGTGGGCGCGGCGCGAAGGCCTGCTGGATTCCATCGCCAGCCTGAAGTTCTTCAACGTGTACGGCCCCAACGAATACCACAAGGACGACATGCGCAGCGTCATCTGCAAGTCGTTCCACAACGTGAACAACGCGGGCCGCATCACCCTGTTCCGCTCCAACCACCCGGACTATGCCGACGGCGGCCAGATGCGCGACTTCGTGTACGTGAAGGACTGCGTGGAAGTGATGTGGTGGCTGTTGCAGCACCCGGAAGTGGGCGGCGTGTTCAACGTGGGCACCGGCACCTCGCGCACGTGGAACGATCTTGCCCGCGCCGTGTTCGCCGCCATGGACCGCCAGCCGGTCATCGAATACATGGACATGCCCGCGCATCTTGCGGGCAAGTACCAGAACTACACCCAGGCCAGCATGGACAAGCTGCGCCGGGCCGGATGCGACGTGCCGTTCCGGTCGCTGGAAGACGGCGTGGACGACTACGTGCGCGGCTACCTGGCCACCGACGATCCGTACCTGAGCCCGGAGGCGTAGGCCGGACAGCTCCCCTTTCCCCCGATGATTGCGAACGGGGCGGACCGCGCACATCGCGCAGTCCGCCCCGTGTTTGTTTTTGCGTTGTTGCCGGGCGGGGTGCCGCCGGTCTGTCGGTCAGGCCGTCAGCCCGTTGTCCCAGTGACCCAATCGCCACTCGTTCCAGCCGCTACAGGATGCGGAACGACCGCTTGCCCCCCGCGTGCATCACGTGCACGGAACAGGCAATGCACGGGTCGAACGAATGCACCGTGCGCAACAGTTCCACCGGGCGGTCGGGGTCCAGCACCGGGTTGCCCATCAGCGATTGCTCTACTGCGGACGGCTTGCCCTTGTCGCAACGCGGGCCAAGGTTCCAGGTGCTGGGCACCACCATCTGGTAGTTGGCGGTCTTGCCCTTTTCTATGCGTATCCAGTGCGAAAGTCCCCCGCGCGTCACCGCGCAGAAGCCCACGCCCCTGGCCTCGTCGGGCATGGTCCATTCCTTGTAGATTTCCACGGGTCCGGCCTTGGCGCGGTCTTCCAGGTCGTTCAGCCAGCCCTGCACGCGGTTCATCAGGATGACGCTTTCCACCATGCGCGCGGCGGTGCGGCCCATGGTGGAGAACAGGTTCTCCTGCTTCAGCTTGCAGGCGGCAAGCCAGGCGTCCATGCGGGTGATGGTTTCCTTTTCGCCGCGAGAATAGGCGATCAGGCGGCGGGCCAGCGCCCCGGTTTCCACGGCCTCGCCCTTGTAGCGTGGGGCCTTGGACCAGGAGTAGTGGCCGTTCGGGTCGTAGCCGGTGTAGTCCGGGTCGGTCACGCCATCATAGGGATGGGCGGGCGGCCCCGGCTTGTACCAGCCGCGCGACAGGTGTTCCTGAATCTGCGCGGGGTCCAGGTCCTCGGCCTTGCCGATGGCGTGGCCCCACAGCACCCCGCCCCGGAAGAACGGATCCTTGCCGGTTTCCGGGTCGTGGAAGTCGGAGAAATCCATGTAGTTGGTGGTGCGCCCGTAAGATGCCACCTCGGGGTAGCGGCGGCCCAGAATGGTCAGGTCGCCCAGGTAGTTGTGGTTGATGAAGGTGCGGCACTCCTCGTACAGGGCGCGGAATTCCGCCAGCCGCTCGGGGCGCAGGGCTTCGTAGCAGGTCACCCCGCCCACGCGCATGGTCTGCGAATGGGGGTTCTTGCCCGCGAAGATGGCCATGGCCTTGGCGATCTTCATCTGCACGCGCAACGCTTCGATGTAGTTGGCGGCCAGCACCAGGTTTTCTTCCGGCGACAGGCGGTAGGCCGGGTGCCCGCCCAGGAAGTAGGCGTTGTCCAGCCAGCCCAGCTGCCCGGCATCCACGAATTTCTTCAGCCTGCCATGCACCACGAACAGGTCGCCGGGGGCCACATCGCGCCCGGAAACCTCGGTGGCCAGTTTGGCCGCCGCCACCGGGTCGGCCTTCAGGGCGTTGGCCACGTCACAGAAGTCCAGCGAATGCAGGTGGTAGAAGTGCACCAGGTGGTCGTGCACGATGAGCGTGGCCAGAATCAGGTGGCGCACCAGTTCCGCCGCCGGGGGGGCCTTGAAGCCCATGGCGTTTTCAACGGCTCGGATGCTGGTGAGCGAGTGGGTGGTGGTGCACACGCCGCAGGCGCGCTGCACATAGTTGTGTACGTCTTCCGGCGGGCGGCCCTTGACGATGATTTCCAGGCCCCGGAACAACTGGGTGCTGGACCATGCGTTGTCCACCACCCCGTTCTTGACCGAGACGTCGATCTTCAGGTGTCCCTCGATGCGGGTGACCGGGTCCACCACGATGCGGCCGGTATAGGCTTTGTCAGCCATGAAATGCCTCCTCAGGCGTCATCGCCCTTTTCGCGCACGTCGCGGTTGAAGGGGGCAAGCTGGTCCCAGAATCCGGGTTCGCTGCATCCGATGCAGGGCGCGCCCGAGCGCACCGGCCAGGTGGTCTGGTTGAACAGCGCGGTGGGACAGTTGTTGTACGTCCACGGGCCACGGCACCCCAGCTTGTGCAGACACCAGCCGTCGCGCGCCTGCTGCGACGAAAACGTGGGGGCGAACTCGCCCTTGTCGAAGTGGGGTCGCCGTTCGCACATGTCGTGCACGGTCTTGCCGTAGAACAGCTTGGGGCGGCCCGAAGTGTCGAGGTCGGGCAGGCCCTTGGTCAGCAGGTGCACCACCGTGCCCACGAAGTTCACGGGGTTGGGCGGGCAGCCGGGCAGGTTGATGGGCGCGATGCCCAGCGGCTTCAACGCGGCGCCAACCCCGATGGCCCTGGACGGATTGGGCGCGGCTGCCTGGATGCCCCCGTAGCTGGCGCAACTGCCCATGGCGATGACGCCCTTGGCCTTGCCCGCCACCTCGGTAAACAGCGACAGCATGGTCTGCCCGCCCACCTGGCCGTACACTCCGCCGTCGCGGGTGGGGATGGCCCCTTCGATGACGCAGAAGTAGCCGTCCGGGTTCTTCATGGCCTTTTGCAATGCCGCGTGCGCGGCGTGCCCGGCGGCGGCCATGACCGTCTCGCAGTAGTCCAGCGAGACCACTTCCATGATCAGCACGTCGAAGTACGGGTCCACCAGGCGCAACAGCGCTTCCGTGCAGCCGGTGCATTCCGCGCCGTGCATGTACACGACCGAAGGCTTCTTCTTGCCTTCCAGCGCACGGGCTATCCGCGCGCCCATGGAGGCCTCCAGCCCCATGGCCACGGCCACCATGCCGCAGAATTTCAGGAAGTCGCGCCGCGAGACGCCGCGTTCCTCGGCCTCTGCACGGCGTGCCACGAATTGGGCGAGAGCGTTCATTGGGCCTCCGTCTTCTTGTGGCAGCCACGGGTGCACGAGAGGGGCGGCATCTTTCCGGCCTCGCGCATCTTGCGGTGGCAGCCCAGGCAACTGTGGGTGCTGTCGTTGTGCCAGGCCATGTAGAACGACGAGGTTTCCGTGACCGTGGGCTTGTTGTGGCACTGGGTGCAGGGCAGGAACTGGCCGAGGGTCCTGTCCGACTCTTCGTGGTGGCACGAATCGCAGGAATTCAGCACGGCGTGCTTGCCGTGGGGAAAGGTGACCGCCTTTACCCATGCGGCCATGGGCTGGTTCTTTTCCGGCCGCTTGATGATGATCTCCTTGGGCACCTCGTACGCCAGTAGCGCCGTGGGCAGCAGGAGCAGGAGGAAAGCCGCCGCAAGACATCGGATACGGTGCATCGGGTTCGCCTCCCTGATGGGGGTTGTGGATGTTCGACCGTAGGTGGGGCGGCAAGGGCGGCGAATGATAATCATGAAGCGGCACGAATGGGGCAGGCGTGCCACCGGATGCGGTCGGGGGGCGAATGGAGGGGGCGGCTTTGGACACGCCGCGCCGGACGAAAGGAAAGGCCCGGCGCTCTGGCGGCCGGGCCTTGGGGTGGATATGCCGGGAGAAGTCAGGACGATGGTGAAGGCCGGGCGCTACTCCTCGGCCAGCAGGTCGGCCACGTCGCCGGGGTCCACGGGCACGACCAGCATCAGCAGCAGGCCGTCCGGTTCGCGCCGCACGTGCAGCAGGCAGCTCAGGTCGCGGGCCAGCTTGTAGCTGACGGCCAGCGGCTGCGGCCCCTGCTGGCCGCCGAAGGGCATCAGCGACAGTTCCGCGTCATGGGCCAGGGGTGATTCGGTGCGCAGCAGCACCTCCACCAGTTGGCCCCGGCCCACGTCGCGGCAGCGCAGTACGGTTTCGCTGCCGGGCACGCCGTGCTCCACGGCAAGCCCCGCCATGCCCACCACGATCTGGGCCAGCAGGTCCGGGTCAGACTGCACGGGCGGAAGGTTGGCGGGGGCCTCCACGCGCAGTTCCACCCCCTTGCGCTGCAAGGGGGCGTGCAGCAGATCCGCCGCGAAGTCCAGCACGGCGGCCAGGCTGCACGGGCGGGGCGCGATGTCCACGGGGGCCAGGTACTGCTGCACCCGGTTGATCAGGGCTTCCAGCCGGGTGGCCTCTTCCAGCACCACTTCCGCCTCGTGGGCATCGGGAAACTTGCGGTGCAGGGTGCGGGCAAAGCCCGCCAGGGCAAAGACGGGGTTGCGGAATTCGTGGGCGATCTCGTCCACCAGCGCGCCCAGGGTGTTCAGCTTTTCGCGCTGCACCAGCAGCCGTTCCAGAAACACCCGGCGCGAAAGGTCGATCAGCACCCCCTCTATGCGGCCCGGCATGCCGCGCGCAAGGTCGGGCGAGGCCACGGCGGTGGAACGGGCCTGCACGAACAGGGGCACCCCGTGCGGGTTGATCATGCGAAATTCCAGCGAAAATGGCGCGCTGGCGGAAAATGCGCCGGAAAACGCGGCGCGCACCCGCTCGCGGTCTTCGGGGAACACGTTGTCCATGAACCAGCCGGGTTCCAGCAGTGCCTGTTCCGGGGTCCAGCCCAGCACCGTGCGGCAGGCCTCGTTGACGAAGGTGAGTTCCAGCGTGTCGTCCAGGCTGAAGACCACCACCGGCAACCCCTGCACCAGCCCGGAGTAGCGCGATTCCATGGCGGACAACCGCTCGCGCAGGCGGCGGCGCTCCAGGCAGTTGCGCACCGTGAGCGCCAGCATGTTCATGTTCAGGATGGGCTTGGTGATGTAGTCCCACGCGCCCAGCTTGAAGGCGTTGATGGCGTCGCCGATCTCGGCACGGCCGGAAACCACCACCACCGGCACCTCGGGCGATTCCTGGGCGATGCGTTCCAGCACCGCGTCGCCGGAAATGCCGGGAATGCCCAGGTCCAGCAGCACCACGTCGGGGCGTTGTTCGCGCACGGCCCGCAGCGCCGAGATGCCGTCCTCGGCCTCGATGACTTCATAGCCTTCATCGGAAAGCCACGCGGCGATGGACTGGCGGATGACCGGATCGTCCTCCACCGACAGCACGCAGGCGGGGCGGCCATGCGGGTGGGGGGCGTCGGGCGGGAGTGACTGGAATGGCTGGGGCGGCTGTGGACACATGGGGGCCGGGCTCCTTGCGGCCGCGCGGCACGGGGCGCGCGGGCAGGCGTTGCGGACACGGGCGGTGTCCGGCGGCAAAGGGCTCGAGGCGTGCGGCAGGGCCGGAACGGCGAGGTGCCGGCGGCTGCGCGAGGGTATGCTGTACAGAGTATCCCGGCGGCACCGCCGGGTAAAGGGGTTGAGCGGGATTGGCGGAAAGGACGAGAGGCGGAAAGGGCAAAAAAGACAATCCCGAATCAGCCCCTAAGCTTTGCGTTTGAACATCCGCTCCATCTCGCCGGGGGTGAAGGTGAGCACCGCCGGGCGGCCGTGCGGGCAGAAGTCGCGCCCCGGCGTGGCCAGCCACTGGGCCACCAGTCCGGCGGCCTCGTCGGAGGTCAGGCGCTGCCCGGCCTTGATGGCGCCCTTGCAGGCCATCATGGCCCACAGCGCATCCAGGCTGTTGGTGCGTCCGGCCACCGCCTCGCGCAGGAAGGCGGCGGCTTCGGAACGGTCCAGCAGGGCTGGCACGGCGCGGGCGCGTACCGTGGTGCCGGTGGTTTCCAGCGCAAAGCCCAGGGCTTCCAGGTCGGGGCGCAGTTCGTGCAGCCGTTCCGCTTCCGCCGGGTGCAGGGGCAGTTCCACGGGCAGGGCCAGAAACTGCCCGCCGCCCGCCGTGCCGCGCCGTTTGATGCGTTCGTGCAGTACGCATTCGTGGGCGGCGTGCTGGTCCACCAGCAGCAGGGTATCGCGGCCCCGGCGCAGCACCAGATAGGTGTCCGCGATCTGGCCGAGGTAGGTGTACTCGCCGATGCGCACGCCGCCTTCGCGGGTGTCCTCTGGAGTGAAATCCGGCGGGGATGGCTGCGTGGCGGAGGCGTCCGCGTCGGTGAACGGGCGGGAGCCGTCGGCAAGCAGGCCGGGGGACGCGGCCAGGCCCGCTTCCTCGGCCACCAGCAGGGCGGGTGCGGGGCCGTCGCGCCGCGCGCCGGGCAGGCCGGGGCGGAAGTCGATGCGCGGGCCCGCGGAGTCCGAAGGTTCCGCGGGGTCCGAAAGATTGTCGGCGTGCGCGTCAGTCGCAGCGCCGGAGCCGGAAGGTCCGAACGGATCGAGCGGAGCGGGGGCGGCGTGGCCGCCCTGCGGGCTGTCGCCTGCCATGGGTGCGTAGGGATCGTCCTCGCGCTGGCGTTTGTCGATGATCACGTCGCGGGCGTCGGCCTGCCCCCAGAAGCCCAGGGGGCGTGCCTCGCGCGGGGGGGCGTCCGGGTCGGGCGTGCGCGGTCCGGCGGCATGCGCGCCGGAAAAACCGTGCTGGGCGGCGTGGGGCTGCGGTGCCTGCCCGAACTGTCCGTGGTCCCCGGTCGACTCATCACCCGCGCCCATGGCGGGCATGCGGTCCAGCGATTCGCCCAGCGCGCGCAGCACGGCCACGAACACGGCACGCTCGTCGCGAAAGCGCACCTCGCTCTTGGCCGGGTGCACGTTCACGTCCACCTCTTCCGGATCGATGTCCAGGAACAGCGCCAACTGCGGATATTCGCGGGCCAGCAGGCGGCCCTTGTACGCCTCGCGCACGGCTTTGAGCAGCAGCCGGTCATTGACGGTGCGGCCATTGACGTACAGCAGCATGCGGTCGGGCCGGGGCTGCGCGCCGCGCGGGTCCGCCGTCAGGCCGTGCACCCGGATGCCGTCGGTCATGCGGTCGAAGGGGTGCAGGGTGTCCACCACCGCCGGGGGCCACAGCACGGCCAGCCGCCGGGCCAGGGTCTGCCCGGCGGGAAAGCGCAGCACCTCGCGCCCGCCTGCGGACAGGGTGAAGGCCACGTCGGGCCGGGTCAGGGCCAGCCGCGCGAACAGTTCCTGGGCGCGCTTCAGCTCGGTGGCCTGGGTCTTCAGGAATTTCAGGCGCGCGGGCACGTTGGCGAACAGGTCGCGCACCTCGACGATGGTGCCCCGGTGCAGCGCCGCCGGACCGGCGGACACCACGTGACCGTGCGCCACTTCGATATAGGTGGCTTCGCCGGGGGTGCCGTCTGGAGCAACCGGGGCGGAGGTCATGCGGAACCGCGACACCGAGGCAATGGAGGGCAGCGCCTCGCCCCGGAAGCCGAAGCTGCCGATGCGGGCCAGTTCCGCCAGGTTGGCCACCTTGCTGGTGGCGTGGCGGGTGACGGCCAGTTCCAGTTCTTCCGCCGGGATGCCGGTGCCGTCGTCACGCACCATGATCAGCGACTGCCCGCCGTTGTCCAGAGCCACCTCCACAGTGGTGGCCCCTGCGTCCAGGCTGTTTTCCACCAGCTCCTTGACCACGCTGGCCGGGCGTTCCACCACTTCGCCCGCGGCGATCTGGTTGCGCAGGTCGGCGGGCAGCACCTGGATGCGGCGGCGCGCGCCGCGCGCGCCGGGCGCGGGGGTTGGGTGCGTGACGTCCGAAGCCGGGGACGTGGCGTTGTCGGAAACGGGGGAGGGAGTGGTGTCGTGGTCGTGTGTATGCATGGTTCCTCTGTAGCCACTCGGGCGGGCAAGGTAAAGCGGCGGCGGGGATGCCTGCGGGGCAGGGGGCTGGGAGAGGAGGAGCGGCGCTGCGAGGTCTGTCTCCGCGTTCGACTTGGCCGTGTTTGCCCTGCCCCTGTCCGCCCCTGTCCGGTGTCCACCCGTGTTCACCCCTGTTCGTTCCTGTCCGCTCCTGTCCGCGTGCGCATCGATGGCAATCCGCGCGACGGCGCGTCCCGCATTTGCCCGGATGATAGTTGATGACACCCCCGCGCGCGCGGCGGTAGATTGTTGCCATGCAGCCACTTCTTCAGTTCGACGACATGTCGTTTGCGTATGCGTCCGGCGCGTATGCGTCCGGCACGACCGGGAATGGTGCGGCCACGGCGGGCGTGGGGGCCGCTTCGCCGTCCGCGCCGCCTGCTTCGTCCGCTCCGCTTGGGCCGCCCGCCCGGTCACCTGTGGTCGCGCCTGCCGGACCACCGGCCGTCCCGTCTGCGGTCGCGCCTGCCGTCGTGCCCGCCGCTTCCGTCGTGCTCGCGCACCCCGGTCTTGCCCACGTGAATCTTACGGTGCATCCCGGCGATTTCGTGATGCTCACCGGGCCGTCGGGCGCGGGAAAATCCACCCTGCTGCGGCTTGCCGTGCGGCTGGAAGAGGCCGACGCCGGGCAGGTCCGATGTGGGGGCCGACCGGTGGCGGACATTCCACCGGCGGAGCTGCGCCGCACCCTGGGCTTCGTGCAGCAGACCCCCACGGTGGGCGAGGGCACGGTGCGCGACAATCTGCTGTTGCCGTTCACCTTTGCGGCCAACAAGGGACTGACCCCGCCCGACGACGCGGAACTGGCCGGGTGGCTGGCCCGCTTCCGGCTGGCCGGGGTGGGGTTGGACGCCACGGCGGCAGCGCTGAGCGTGGGGCAGCGCCAGCGGGTGTGCATTATCCGTACGATGCTGCTGCGGCCCGCCGCCCTGCTGATGGACGAACCCACCAGCGCGCTGGACCCGGAAAGCAGCGCCGTGGTGGAAGCCCTGACCGAGGAACTGAACGAGGACGGGGTGACCGTGCTCATGGTCACCCACGGGGCCTACCGCCCGCAGCGCCGCCCCTGGCGCGACGTGCGCGTGCAGGACGGCGGGGTGCGCGAAGTGGCGGTGGCCCATCCTGATAACGTTGTCGCCGCTATGGCCGCCGGGGGTGCCGCATGAACGATCCGCTGGGCATGGCCTACATCCAGATCGGCCCGTGGCAACTGGCCGTGGCCGTGGTGTTCGTGCTGCTGGCGGGCGCGCTGTCGCTGGTGCACCACCTGAAGCTGGAACGCGACCTGGCCATCGGCACGCTGCGCACCTTTGTCCAGTTGTTCGCCATGGGCTACCTGTTGCGCATCCTGTTCGGCCTGCAATCGGCGCTGCTGGTGGTGGGCATGTACATGGTGATGACCTGGTTCGCCGCGCGCATCGTGAAGGGGCGGGTGCGCGAGAAGGGCGTGGACTACTTCATGCCCACCCTGCTGGCGGTGCAGGTGACCTTCTTTCTGGTCACCTTCGTGGTCACGGGGCTGATCATCGGGGCCAAACCGTGGTGGGAGCCGCAGTACTTCATCCCCATCGGGGGCATGGTGGCGGGCAATTCCATGAACGCGCTGGCCGTGGCGCTGGACCGGCTGTTTGCCGACCTGCGCGCCCACCGGGCAGAGGTGGAAATGCGCCTGTGCCTTGGCGCGGACCGGGACGAGGCCAGCGCCGACATCTTTCGCGGGGCGCTGCGCGCGGGCATGATTCCCGCCATAAATTCCATGATGGGCGTGGGCCTGGTGTCCATACCCGGCATGATGACCGGCCAGATCATGGCCGGGGCGGACCCGGCGGACGCCGTGCGCTACCAGATAGTGGTCATGCTGATGATAGTGGCCTCCACGGCGCTGGCCACATTTATCGTGTTGCACCTGGTGCGCAGGCGTTGCTTCGGACGCGCGCATAACTTACTGTTGAAGGCATAGGCCGTGGAAAAGGCGGACGGTCCATCAGGTGACGGTTACGGACAGTCACCGGCGATGCCGAACGCCCGACACGGGCGCTTAACGGGAACAATCGGGAGGACGAACGACCAACAATTCCGCGACCATCAAAAGGTTCGACACGAGCCGGGCACAAGCCAGGGAGGAACGCCATGCGCCAGATTGACCGCATTGATCGCGTTGTTGAGCGGCAGCCCCACGTGCCATCGCAGCCGAAAGGCTATGACCCTGAATTGATGTTTGTGGAATGCGCCCGTTGCGGCAGGCCGGTGATGTGGGAACATGGCCGCGCAACCGTGGTACTGCATGGCGTGGGCGTACGCGCCGCCGACATTGACGAGCACTGCATGATCGTCACCGACGGCTGCGCGCACTGCCACCCGGAAGAAGACGAGTACCGCCTGAAGGTCATCCGTATCAGCGAGATTGTGTACCGCGACCTGCTGCGTGATGGGGAGCCCATGGGGAATGCCTGATGGGTGAATCAGGGCGCGAAACGGCACGACACGGAACGCCTGTACGCGCGATGACCAGACACGTGAGCATCGGATTCGAGCAGGCCGGACACCGGAGTGTCGGCCACCAGAGGTTTTGACGGGTTCGCAACCCCTCCCGGTTGCCCTGCGGCAAGGGACGATTCCTTTCCGAAAACGGACCAAACGCATGACGGCCGCGTCCCGATGGGGCGCGGCCGTCGTTGCGTTGAGGTGTTCAGGGGGGCTATTGCGCCCGCAGCGGTTCGAATTGTGCGCTGACCTTTGTCGCAATGACCTTGCCGATATCCTCGAACAACGAATACTTGGGATACATGGTGGGGTCGATGGTGAAGGCGTGCAGTATGTTGCCATTTTTCTTGATGTGAACTGTGGCGGAAAAGGCGTCGGAACGCTTGGACAGCAAGGACTCCCACGTGGCCTTCAAACCGGTTATGGTAATGGATATGTCGAATGAATTTTCAGACGAATAGTCGAACAATTGCTTCTGGCGAAGTTCTTCGTAAACAGTTGCGGGAAGATTGCTTTCTGCTCGGCTTGTGATGAGCTCAGCTCGCGAATCCAGCGTATGGCCACTTGTCCTTTTTCTATGCCATTCTATGGTTTCATCTGTTGTGATGATTTCTGCGGTGACGGAACGGAGCGTGCCGTTGATCCTCCCTGTGGAAGGGCCCGTGAGTGGTACGTTCATACCGTACATTGCACGTATGAAATGGTTGTTTGCATCATTGACGGATTTATAGAAGGCGTAGAGAGACTCGGGTGTCGGAGGGGACGTGTTCATGCCAAGACGGCCAAACGGATATGAGGATGCATGCCGTTCCGATAGCAGCAATGTACCTGTTTCCGTATCGATCATGTCCATGCGCACATCGTACCGTGATGCCGAGGGGTGGATGACATTGGATTCACCTACCCCCATGGTGTATATGGTGAAATTCAGGGTGACGTTACCGTTGGCAGTGTTGTTCGCGATGGGCGATTCGTGGAATGTGGTGCTCGTTATGTTCTGGGCCACTTCAAGGGGGGTGGTGAATTTGTAGTTTCCAAGGCACAGAAGGCTGATATTGTTGTCGAAGTTGTGGATTTCAAATTCGTTGTCAAACATGAAATTCACGCCATCTACACGGAAAGGCAACTGTTCATTTGTTTCAAGTGCATATGCGGGAGGATTGAGTTTCTCGTGGTTGGTCGCCGCACACCCGCTACATGTCATGAGTGCCAGAGCCAGCAGGTACATCGTGAAGGTACGCATTGAATGCCTCCGCATCTGTCGTGTTTTGCTGAAGTATCGTAACAAGATGTTTGCTATGGCATGAAAACAAAATGAACGCGTAAAACGCGTCCATTTTGTTTGATGTGAGTCCTTGGAACATGCTGATGGCGGGGGCAGCTACTTCCGGTACCGCGCTTCCAGTTCTTCCCCGGCCCTTTCCGCATCGGCCTTCATCTTGGCGCGGGCGGCGGCAAGGCGCTGCGACAGGGCCGGGTCGGCCAGGGCCAGGATTTGGGCGGCAAGCCAGGCGGCGTTGCGGGCGCCTGCCTTGTCCAGCGCCACCGTGGCCACCGGAAAGCCGGGGGGCATCTGCACCGTGGCCAGCAGGGCGTCCATGCCGCCAAGGGCGGACGCCGCTACGGGAATGCCGATGACCGGCTTCTGGGTGCGCGCGGCCACGGCCCCGGCCAGGTGGGCGGCCATGCCCGCCGCGCAGATGAACACCTGGCAGCCTTCGGCTTCCAGCTTGGTCACCAGCCGTTCGGTGCGTTCCGGGGTGCGGTGGGCGGAGCTGACGGTGAACAGGTAGGAAATGCCCAGGCTGTCGAGCACTTCGGTGCACGGGCGTACGGTGTCCTCGTCCGAGGCAGAGCCCATGAAAACGGCAACCTTGGTCATGCTGATCTCCTGTTGTCGATAAGGGTTCGGTAACCCGGCGCTCCGTGCCGCCGTGTGCCGGTTCAATCCGGGCAGGTATCTGGCGGGCGGCATGGCGGTACGCGCGGGTAGTGCGGAAACGTCGTGTGTAGTCCGGGCTGATCTGACCGGGGCAGGGTTACCCCCCGCGCTTCAAACCCTTTGCGCCGATGTCGCTGCGGTAGTGGGCATTGTCCATGCGCACCTTGGCCACGGCCTTGTACGCCAGCGCCTGCGCGTCGGCCAGGGTGTCGCCCAGGGCGGTGACGCACAGCACGCGCCCGCCGCGCGACACGGAAGCGCCGTCGCGCTGCTCGGTGCCCGCCTGGAACACCTTGACCGAGCCCAGCGCCTCGGCATCCGCGATGCCGGAAATGGTCATGCCCTTGGCGTAGTTGCCGGGGTAGCCCTTGGCCGCCATGACCACGCCCAGCGCGGTTTCACGCTTCAGGGGCAGGGTGGTTTCGTGCAGGCGGCCCTGCGCGCCCGCCACCATGATGGCGGCAAGGTCGCCGTCCAGGCGCATCAGCAGCGGCTGGCATTCCGGGTCGCCGAAGCGGGTGTTGAATTCCAGCACCATGGGGCCATCGGCGGTCATCATCAGTCCTGCGTACAGCACCCCGGTGAAGGGGTGGCCGCGTTTGATCAGTTCGCGCAGCACGGGGCGGATCACCAGGTCGATCATTTCCCCGTAGCGCGCTTCGGGCAGCACCGGGGCGGGGCTGTAGGCGCCCATGCCGCCGGTGTTGGGGCCTTGGTCGTTGTCGAACACGGCCTTGTGGTCCTGGGCGGAGGGCAGCGGGAGAACCGTTTCGCCGTCGCACAGGCACAGGAAGGATGCTTCCTCGCCCGCCAGCGCGCTTTCCACCACCACGCGGTCGCCCGCGTCGCCAAAGGCGCGCTTGACCATCATGTCGTCCACGGCTTCCAGCGCTTCATCCACGGTGCGGGCCACCACCACGCCCTTGCCGGCGGCAAGGCCGTCGGCCTTGACCACCACGGGCGCGCCGTTCCGGCGGATGTAGGCGCGGGCCGCATCGGCATCGTCGAACACGCCGAAGGCGGCGGTGGGCACGCCCGCCGCGCGCATGACTTCCTTGGCGAAGGCCTTGCTGCCTTCCAGTTGCGCGCCGTAGGCGTCGGGGCCGAAGCAGGGCACGCCCGCCGTGACCATGGCGTCCTTGATGCCCAGCACCAGCGGCAGTTCCGGGCCGGGCACCACGAGATCGATCTTTTCGTCCAGCGCAAAGCGCACCAGCGCGGGCAGGTCGCCATCGGAAATGGGCACGTTGGTGCCTTCAAGGGCGGTGCCGCCGTTGCCGGGCGCGATGAAGATGTCCTTGACGAGGGGGCTCTGGCGCAGCTTCCAGGCCAGGGCGTGTTCACGCCCGCCGGATCCGACGATGAGTATCCGCACTGTGGGCCTCCTGATGCGGCAAGGGGTGATGATGCGGGGGCCGCGCGGCGGTTGGCCGGGGTTTTCCCCCGCGAGGATTCGTGGTAGCTCTCTGGGGCGCCCCGGATTGTATACAATATGCGGGCGCCGCGCGATGCCGTGTTCCGCGCCATGGCGAATGATCGTGGCGCCGGTTCGTACGGGCCGCCGCGCCCCGCCGTGTTCTGTCGGTGCACAGCCTGCGGCAAATCACCGGCGGCTTTCCGGTGGTTTGCCGATGCCCTCGCGCAAGGGGGCGCTGGCCGGTGCGTCGCGTGGGCCTCAGATACAGGCTTTTGCGCCGCCGCACAAGCCGCGCCGCCCGTCCGACGCCCGTTCGGGGCGCGCTCCGGGCCTTGCCCGGCCCTTGTCTGGACCTTGTCCGGAACACAATTCGCCCGAGTCCTGTTTCCGTGTCGCGCCTACATATTCCGCCGTTCCAGGAGTCCGCTTCCATGCCGCAGCATCGCTTCCTGCCCCATCTCGACCCGGAAACCCTGCACCGCGTGCAGACCGAGGGCCTGCGCTGGACCGTGCGCCACGCCTACGCCAACAGCCCGGCCTACAAGCGCAAGTTCGACGCGGCGGGCGTGCACCCCGACGACATCCGCACCCTGGACGACATCGTGCGCCTGCCCACCGCCAGCGTGGAAGACCTGCGCGAGGGTTACCCCCTGCCGCTGCTGTCCGTGCCGGAAAGCGACGTGGTGCGCATCCACGCCTCGTCGGGCACCACGGGCAAGCGCAAGATCCTGGCCTACACCCAGAACGACGTGGATACCTTTGCCCTGCAAATGGCCCGCTGCTACGAACTGGCGGGTCTTACCCGCGAAGACCGCGTGCAGATCGCCGTGGGCTACGGGCTGTGGACGGCGGGGGCCGGGTTCCAGCTGGGGTCCGAGAAGTTTGGCGCGCTCACCGTGCCGGTGGGGCCGGGCAACCTGGAAATGCAGTTGCAGTTGCTGGTGGACATGGGCGTGACCTGCCTGGGGTCCACGGCTTCCATGGCCCTGCTGATGGCCGAGGAAGTGGAGCGCAACGGCCTGCTGGACAAGGTGAAGCTGCGCAAGGTGATCTTTGGCGCAGAAACGCACAGCCCGCGCATGCGCGCCGCCTTCGAGCAGAAGCTGGGCCTGACGGGCAGCTACGACATCGCGGGCATGACCGAAATGTACGGCCCCGGTACCGGGCTGGAATGCGACGCCCGCGAGGGCCTGCACTACTGGGCCGACCTGTTCATCATCGAAATCCTGGACCCGGCCACCCTGCAACCGGTGGCCCCCGGCGAGGTGGGCGAGATGGTGGTCACCTCGCTGCGCAAGGAGGCATCGCCGCTGGTCCGCTACCGCACCCGCGACCTGACCCGCATGCTGCCCGGCCAGTGTTCGTGCGGGCGGTGCATCCCCCGGCACGACCACATCCTGGGCCGCTCGGACGACATGATCATCTTCCGGGGGGTGAACATCTACCCCGGCCAGATCGCCGACGTGCTGCACGAATTCCCGGTGCTGGGGTCCGAGTACCACATCCAGCTCACCCGCACCGATGGCCGCGACGCCATGCTGTTGCAGGTGGAACGCCAGGAAGGCGCCACGGCGGACACCGACGCGGGCCTGACGCGCGAGGTGGGCGACCGCCTGCACAGGAAGCTGATGGCCCGCGTGGCCGTGCAGGTGGTGGATCCCGGCGTGCTGCCGCGTTCGTTCGGCAAGTCCAGGCGGGTGACCGACCTGCGCATGGCCGACGGGTAGGGCCTGTTACGCTATGGTCCTTTTGCCCTCTGCCTGATCGACACCCCATGGGGTACACAGGCCCTGCGTGTGGTCATGCAAGAGGCACCGCAATGCAAAAAGGGCACACCGCTGGTGTGCCCTTTTTGCGTCTTTCCCGGGTACTCTCGCATGTTCCCGTGCTGCCCGTGCTCCCTAGCCCAATATCCGGCTGGCCCACATTTGTGCGTCGATGTTGCTGCGGGCCACGTCCACCGGTGAAAATTCCAGCCTGGCCATCAGCGGCAGGGCCTCGTCCCAGGCGCCGCGTTCCAGCAGCACGGCCAGGTGCAGTTCGTCGTGCATGGGCGAGGGCTCGCCGGAAAGGGCGGCCCGAAAGTCCGCGTCCAGCGGCAGGTGGGCCAGCAGTACCGGCATGGGAATGCCCAGCAGCGCGTCCAGTTGCGACAGCAGCCCCAGCAGGAACATGGATTCCGGCGCATGGGTGCAGGCGCGCACGAGGCCGCATAGCAGTTCCAGGAAGCGCGCACGGGTCACGGCCAGGCGCATGGCCTCCGCCGGGGCGGCACTGCCCGCCGTGTCGGCCAGGGTGATCACCAGCAGCCACTTGCGCAGCGTCTCGAAGCCCAGCAGCGAGGCCGCGTGCTGGACGGAGGTCACCTCCTTCAGCAGGGCGAACCACGCGGAATTGATGTACCGCAGCAGGCGGTAGGTCAGGCCGGGGTCCACGGTCACGGCGCGCACCAGTTTGTGCGGGTCGGCCTCTCCGGTCAGCGACTGCATCAGGTGCAGGCGCGAGGTCTGGGCCGACGACAGGGTGCGCCCCGGCACGATGACCGGCCGCGCGAAGTGGTAGCCCTGGAACAGGGGGTACCCCAGCGCGCGGCACTGCCCGAACATGGCGGCGTTCTCCACCTTTTCCGCCAGCAGCACGGCGTGGTGGAGCTTGCGCAGCCCGGCCGTGAGCGCGGGCAGTTCCGCCGGGGGCACGCCCAGCACGTCTACCTTGATGATGTCCGCCAGCCCCAGCAGCGGCAGGGCCTGGTCCTGCCCCACGAAGTCGTCCACGGCCAGCCGGTAGCCCGCGCGCTTCAGGGTGTGCAGGGCCTCCACCAGTTCGGGCGTGGGGTGTACCGTTTCGAGGATTTCGGGGATGCACCGGTCCGGCGGCAGCACTTCCGCCGCGCCGGACAGCAGCAGTCCCTCGGGAAAGTTGATCAGGAAGGGGGTGGCGCCGGGTATGGTCTCGCTGGCGATGGCGTAGCCGTCGGCGATGACCGAGGCGGTGGCCGCGTCCGGGTCGTCGATGCGCGCGGGGCCGCTGGGGCTGTCGCGGAACAGCAGTTCGTGCCCCCACAGCGCCCCCGAAGCATCGAAGATGGGCTGCCGGGCGATGAAGATGGTGGGCTGCTGGGAGGGATTCTGGGCCTGCATGGGTGCGGGCTCCGTCCCGCGTGCGCGTTGAGCAAGGACGGTGGCGCATCTGGTGGCCCGTCCGGTGGTCTGGATAAGCGTTTCAGTATGGCCGATACGGCGGTCTCGGGCAAGGTGGTGATACCCCCAGAACCGTGGGGAGGGAGTGCCGTCACATGGGGGGTGACCCCGCATTGTGCCGAAGGATGCCGCCGGGCTCTCCATTCATATGCCGTTCCGATGCCGCAATGTCAGGTGGACAGTTGTTTTTTGCAGCGAATATACGTAGATGCAAGGGGTCGCCGCACCGGCGGCAGCAAGGGGAGGGGAGGAGGGACCGGTGCTCAAGAAGATCTCCACGCGGGATCTCAAACCCGGCATGTACGTGGTGGACATGGGCCTGTCGTGGCTCGAGAATCCGTACCTGTACAGCCAGGTGGGGGTCGTCGGCTCCGAGGGCGACGTGCTGCGCATCCAGCGCGAGGGCTTCATGGAAGTCTTCGTGGATACGCGCCGTTCGCTGGGGGGCGACGGCACCGACGGCCTGAGCGACGAGGAAGCCATTTCCGCCGAACTGGCGCGCGACCTTGGCGACGAGGACCCGCTGGCGCCCACCGTGTCCCTGGCGGAGGAAATGCCCCAGGCCCGCGCGCTGTATGACGATTCCGTGGGCTTCGCGCGCAAGGCCATGGACGTGATGCGCAAGGACGGCTTCGTGGACGTGCAGGCCGCCCAGCCCATGGTCGAGGGCATCCTCACCAGCGTCACCCGCAACGCCAACGCATTGCTGGGCCTTTCCAAGCTGCGCTCGGTGGACGAATACACCTACACCCACTGCATCAACGTGGCCGTGCTGGCCGTGGTGTTCGGGCGGCATCTGGGCTTTGGCGACATCACCCTGAGCCGGGTGGGCCTGGCCGGGCTGTTCCACGACCTCGGCAAGGCCCGCGTGCCCGACACCATCCTGAACAGCCCGCGCCGCCTGACACCCGACGAATTCAGCATCATGAAGCGCCACCCCGAACTGGGGTGGGAGCAGGTGCGCGACAACCCCATGGTCTACGACGAGGTGCTGGCGGGCATGCTGGAGCACCACGAGAAGTACAACGGCCTGGGCTACCCGCGCGGCCTCAAGGGCGAGGAAATCAGCATCATCGCCCGCATCCTGGCCGTGGTGGACGTGTACGACGCCCTTACCAGCCGCCGGGTGTACAAGGCCGCCATGCTGCCGCACAAGGCGCTGGGCCTGATGTACGGCATGCGCGGGCAGGATTTCCATCCCGGCTTCGTGGAACGGTTCATCCGGTGCCTGGGGATATACCCCGTGGGCAGCGTGGTGGAACTGAACACCGGGCAGCGCGGCGTGGTCAGCAAGGCCAATGCCCGCGAACCGCTGCTGCCGGAAGTGATCGTTGTGCGCGACCCCAAGGGCCGTCCCGCCCAGCAGCGCAGGCTGGACCTTTCCGGCCAGACCGCCGTGAAGGTGGTGGCCTGCCTGGACCCGCGCGAGTCGGGCATAGACCCCGGCCAGGTGCTGGGCACCTCCTGACCGCCGGGCCGCCGTCGCGGGGCCGTCCGGCCTTTGCCCCACGATACTTCGTGCACCGGGCTCTTCGCCATCACACGCCATCTTGCAGGCAATATCGGGGGCGCTCCGTTCAGGGCGCCCCCGGTGTTGTCGTGGCCAGTCTTGTTCGCCACCGGTTCCACGCGCGATCCGGACTGTAGGTGTCGGTGGCGGGGTCAGGAGGTTATCTGCAGAATGAGCGCCTGCAGCCGGTCGGCCTGCTGGCGCAGCCCGTCCACGGCGCTGGCCGCCTCGTGCATGCCCTCGGCCATGCCCTCGGCCACCTCGCGGATGACGTCGATGGCCATGGCCGCCCGCGCCGCCTGGTCGGCCTGCAGGCCCGCCCGGTCGGCAATGGAGCCTACCTCGTCGGTGGTGGCCCCCACCAGGTGCACGATGCGCTCCAGCGCCTCGCTGGATTCACCGGCCAATTGCGCGGTTTCGTCGATGGCCCCGCCCGATGCGTCCACCCGGTTCATGCTGTCGCGCACCCCGTGCTGGATGGCGGTGATGGCCGCGTGCACCTCGCTGGTGGCCTGCATGGTCTTTTCGGCCAGCTTGCGCACCTCGTCGGCCACCACGGCGAATCCGCGTCCGGCGTCCCCGGCCCGAGCGGCTTCGATGGCGGCGTTCAGCGCCAGCAGGTTGGTCTGGTCGGCGATATCCGCGATGACGGCCATCACCCGGCCAATGGATTCCGCCTGTCCCCCCAGTTCGCGCATGCCGCCGCGCAATTCCTCCGACCGTTCCACCACGCCGCGCATGGCCTCGCGCATGCGGCGCACCTTGTCCGATCCCGCCCGCGCCTCGTCCACGGCACGCTCCGCCGCGTCGGCGGCGCGTCCGGCCAGGCGGGTGGCATCCACGGCGGCTGCGTTGACGTCCTGCATGACCGAAACGGTCTCGTCCACCCGGTCGCGTTGGGTTTGCGCGCCCATTGCCGCATCGCGCACCCGTTCGGCCAGCGCTTCGGAGCCATCGACCACCTGGCGGGAAATGCCGTCGGCCTCGCGGGCGGCCTGGGCCAGCCGTCCGGTGCGGGCCTGGGCTTCTTCCTCGGCCCGCCGCAGTTCGGACACGTCGGAATACAGACAGATGGCCCCGATGAGGGTGCCGTCGAGGGTATTGCGCAATTGGGCCGAAGCAACGTTGACCTTGCGCACACTGCCTCGGCGGGCCTGCAGGTCCACCTCCTGCATCACCGAATTGCCGTCGCGCAGCACCTGCCCCACCACGGTATGGCGACCTGGCTCGCCGTAGAAGAATTCCGAAACACCCATTCCCTGAAATTGCTGCGGATCGCCACCGTGCTCCAGCAGTTGGAGCAGGGCCTTGTTGCACCGGATGACCCGTTCGTCCGTGTCGACCACGAGATAGGGCGTCTCTATGCTGCGCAGGATGCCCTCGGAAAAGCCCAGCGCACTGGTAAGGTTGCTGGTCATGGCGCACAGGGCCTCGGCCACCTCGCGCAACTCGCGGTTAAAGTTGCCCGTCAGGTCCATGCACCGGGGCCCCTGGGCCTGGTCCCTCGCGAAGTCGCGGATGTCGTGCAGCGGCCGGATGACCTGACGGTGCAGCACCAGCACCGCGATGGTCCCCAGAACCAGGGCCAGACACAGCCCGACGACCTGGCTGACAAGCAACGCGGACACCCGGCTTTCCGATTCACCCTGCATCAGGGTGACGGCCTTGTTCATGGCGTCCAGCACCCCGTCGCTGGCGGCCAGCAGGGCGGGGGCGGTGTCCGGCGCGGCCACGGCCCCTTCGGGCAAGGCGGCCTCCACCAGGCCACGCAGGCGCATCCATTCGCCGCGCACGGTCAGCAACTGGCCGCGCACCGTGGCGCTTGGCGGGGGCAACTGGCCTGTGGGACCATCGGCCTTCAGGGTGAGCGGAGCTTGCCCGCCGTCGATGAAGGCCGCCAGCGTGACGTCGAACACGCGGATCTGGTTGGCGATGGACGGGCGCAGCGTGGCCGGACCGCCATGCAGCAGGGCCAGTGCCTCTTTGGTCATCTTCTGGCTGAGCATGCGCTGTCGCCCGGCCAGGTTGACCGCCATGCCGTCGGTGGCCTGGCGGTTGGAAATGACGATGACCGCCGTGCAAAGGGCCATGGCCAGTAGCGCCTGTCCGAGGACGGCGAGCAGGATGCGCAGCCGGATGCTCATATACGCTCCCCCCTATGGTTCCGTGTATGGCAGGGCGGGGGAGGATGGCCCATGATTATCATGCGCGTGGGCGGTGGAGGCGGGGGGTGGTGCAGGCATGCGGCGGCGTGGTGCCCCTGGCAGGGGGCCGTCCGGCAGGCAGGCTGACGGGCCCGCGCGGATTATGCCCGTCGCGCAGGCGCAAAAAGGGGACGCTCCGTACCGGAGCGCCCCCTGCATGAACGATGATTGCCGCGCCGTGCGCTACGGCATCAGCGGGGCCAGCATCAGCCCGGTTTCCACGGGCAGGCCGAACATCAGGTTGGCGTTGGCCACGGCCTGGCCGGAGGCGCCCCGGCACAGGTTGTCGATGGCGGACAGGATGACCATGCGGCCCGTGCGCTGGTCCGTCACCACGCCCACGTCGCAGAACATGGTGCCGCGCACGTGGCGGGTTTCCGGCAGCTGCCCGGCGGGCAGCACGCGCACCCAGCGCGACCCTTTCCAGGTCTGCTCGAAGGCCGCCTGCACGTCCTGCGGGCTGACGGGCTTTGCCAGCTTGGCGTAGATGGTGGCCAGGATGCCCCGGTTGATGGGCAACAGGTGCGGGTTGAACGACACCACCATGGACGTGCCCGCGATGGCCGACAGTTCCTGCTCGATTTCCGGGGTATGGCGGTGCTTGCCGATGTTGTACGCCCGGAAGGTGTCGGACACCTCGCAGAACAGCGTGCCCACGGCGGCCTTGCGGCCCGCGCCGGTGGCGCCGGACTTGGCGTCCACCACGATGTCGCCGGTTTCCACCAGCCCGTGCTTGAGCGCGGCGTACAGGCCGAGGATGGTGGCCGTGGGGTAGCAGCCGGGGTTGGCCACCAGGCCCGCCTTCTTCACCGCATCGCCGTACAGTTCCGGCAGGCCGTACACCGCCTGGGGCAGTTCGGCCCGGCGGGTGTGGGGCACCTTGTACCAGGCTTCGTACACGTCGGGGTCGCGCAGGCGGAAGTCCGCCGAAAGGTCCACCACGCGCAGGCCGCGTTCGCGCAGGGTCGCGCCCATTTCCATGGCTGCCCCGTGGGGCACGGCCAGGAAGGCCACGTCGCAGTTGGCGGCAAGGTCGTCCGGGTCGGGCGCGGTCATGACCACGTCGCCGCCGGGCAGCCCGCGCAGGAAGGGGTAGATGTCGGACAGGGGGCGGCCCGCCTCCGTGCGCGAGGTGGCGCGCACGAGGCGCATGTTCGGGTGGCCCGCCAGCAGGCGGGTAAGTTCCATGCCCGTGTAGCCGGTAACGCCCACGAGTCCGGCGCGGATGGTGGTCATGCCGTGGTCCTTGCGCTGGTTGATCTGTTTGGTCCGTGTGATCCGTGTGGCCCGTGTAATCTGGGGAGTCTTTGGGCGCTGGCGACTACTTTCTGTGTACCACGTATTTCATGCGCAGTTCGTACAGCACGCCTTCCAGCAGGCGCGCCTCGTCCGCGTCGGCACAGCCGCGCGTCTTCTCTTGCAGCATGGTCAGCACGTCGATGGTGTGCTTGGCCATCAGCAGGTTCTCGCTGGTGCGCCCGGTGTCCGGGTCGGGCACTTCGCCCAGTTGCACCAGCGCCGACGAGGCCAGCGACAGGATGAAGGTGGAAAAGGTCACCTGCGGCATCTGGGGAGGGCTGTCTTGCGCGCCGCCCCTGTCGCCTTCCCTGGCCCCGCCAGCCGCGCAGCCGCAGCCGGTGCGTTCGTTGTCGGCCATGTCCTGATCCTTCGCGGTTAGATTTCGGTTCCCGGCGTAACCGCCAGCCCGGCCTGGTACGCGGCCAGGGCCTGTTCCAGCACGTCGCGCGCGCCGATGTACCCGCCGCAGGCCCGGAAGCCCTCGGCCAGGGCATGCAGCCCGGCGGCCAGGTCGGCCCAGTCCAGCCAGCCCATGTGGCCGATGCGGATGATGCGTTCCTTCAGGTGGTCCTGCCCGGCGGCCATGATGACGCCAAAGCGTTCCGCCGCCACGCGCAGCACGCCGGTGGCGGGCACGCCTTCCGGCAGCAGCACGCTGGTCAGGCCCCATGTGTAGCCTTCCTTTACCAGCGGCTCAAGGCCCATGGCCGTCACCCCGCGCCGGGCCATCTGCGTCAGCGCCCACTGCTTGCGGTACACGGTGTCCAGCCCCGCCTCGCGGAACATGTCCAGGCTTTCGTTCAGCCCTATGATAAGGCTGACCGGCGTGGTGAACAGGGTCTGCTGCTTTTCCTGGTTGGCCAGCTCGCCCCGGAAGTTGAAATAGAAGCACGAGGGCGGCACGGTGTCCGCCTTGCGCCAGGCCCGCTCGGACAGCGCGATGAGCGCGAGGCCCGGCGGCAGCATCAGTCCCTTCTGCGAGCCGGTGAGCAGGCAGTCGATGCCCCATTCGTCCATGGGACAGGGCGAGATGCTGACGGCGGAGATGCCGTCCACCACCAGCAGGGTGTCGCGCCCGGCGGTGAGCCTGGCGATTTCGCGCACCGGGTGCAAGGTGCCGGTGGAGGTTTCCGACGCCTGCACCAGCACGCCAGCGGCGTCCGGGTGCTCGTTGAGGGCGGCTTCCACTTCCGTCGGGGTGACCGGGCGGCCCCAGTCCACCACCACGGAGACCACGGAGAGGCCGCGCACGGCGGCGATTTCGCGCCAGCGCTGGCCGAACTTGCCGCCTTCGACCACGATGACCTTTTCGCCCGCCTTGAACAGGCCGTGCACGGCGGCGGTCATGACGCCCGAGCCGGAACAGGCCATGGGCAGCACCGGCTGGGCCGTGCCGAACAGTTCGCGCAGCTTGGGCTGCACCGCCGCCATGATGGCCTTGAACGCGGGCTTGCGGTGGTGGATCATGTCATGGGCCATGGCCAGCCGCACCCGTTCGGGCGTGGGCGTGGGGCCGGGGGTGAGCAGGCGGGGCTTGTCGAGCATGCCGCAATGTCTCCGGTTCAGGCGCGGAAGATCCGCGCGGTGAAGGATTTCAGGTAGTCGGTCTCGGCCATGGCCGGGTGTACCGGATGGTCCGCGCCCTGATGCCCCTGTGCGATGATCTGGGCCTGCATCTTCCGTTTTGCCGCGGCATGGGTAAGCACGCGGCGCAATTCTTCCCTGTCGAGGTGCTGCGAGCAGGAACAGGTGACGAATACACCCCCATCGGCCACCAGGTCGAGCGCCAGTTCGTTGGCCCGCTGGTAGGCCGTCAGGCCCTGCTTGGCGTCCTTCTTGCGCTTGATGAACGCGGGCGGGTCCAGGCAGACCAGGCCGAACTTGCGGCCCTCGCGCCGCAGTTCCGTCATGGCCTCGAAGGCGTCGCCCTCTATGCCGTCGGCGTCGTCCACACCGCCCACGCCGTTAATCCCGTACGCGCGGCCATTGGCCTTCACGTTTTCCACCGCCAGCTCGACGGCAGGCAGGGACGCATCCACCAGCGTTACCGAGGCCGCGCCCGCGCGCGCCGCCGTGGCGCCAAAGCTGCCCACGTAGCAGAACACGTCCAGCACGTCCTGCCCCTTGGCGAAGCGGGCGGCAAAGGCGCGGTTGTCGCGCTGGTCATAGAACCACCCGGTCTTCTGCCCGGCGGTGAGCGGCACGGTGAAGGTGCAGCCGTTCTCGGAAATTTCCACCGTGTCAGGCACGGACCCGTAGGCCACGCGCACCTCGCGGGTCAGCCCTTCCAATTCGCGCGAGGTCGTGTCGTTGCGCAGCAGTACCCCGGTGGCCCCGGTGGCATCCACCAGCGCGGCAACCACCGCGTCGGTCTGCACGTCCATGCCCGCCGTGGTGATCTGGGCCACCAGCGTGTCGCCGTAGCGGTCCACCACCAGCCCGGGCAGCATGTCGCCCTCGCCGAAGCACAGCCGGTAGTGCGGCGTGTCGAACAGCGCCTGGCGCAGGGCCAGCGCGCGGCCAATGCGCGTTTTGAGCAGGTCCGCATTCAGCGGCTCGTTCTCGCGGCGGCTTACCATGCGGGCGCAGATCAGCGATGCCGGGTTCACGTAGGCCGTGCCCAGGCAGCGGCCCCCGTCGTCCATGACCATGGCGGCCTCGCCCGGTGCAAAGTCCTTGAGCGGCGTGCGCTGCACGTCCACTTCGTTGCTGAACACCCACAGGTGCCCCACGCGCAGTCGGCGCTCTTCCCCGCGTTTCAGGATCAGTGTCTTCATGCGGTCCTTGTATTTTTGATGGGAAAGGATGTCCATGCGGGGGAGAGGAAGGAAACTTTCGCTTTGCGGTCGCCATCCGTAAGACTCGGAGACTCGTCTACCGGCTGCCGCAAAGTTTCCTTCCTCTCCCCCGCACCCCCTCTCCAACCTTCAAAACGTTTTACACGTTCATGTGGTGCCGCATGCGACGGTTGCGGCTCTTCGTAATGGTGGGGAGCGTGTGGCAAGGGCAAGGAAAAGGGCTTTTTTGCGGAGGGAGTGTACTTTTGTGGTACTCGACCGGAGCAAAAAAGCCCTTTGACGCCGCCATTGCCCGCGAAACGCGCCATTGCGCCTAATGTGCAACGCCCCAGTTCTCCCCCTGCCCCCAGTCAACGGCAAGGGGCACGTCGAGGGTGACCCCACCGGGCTGCACGCCGGACATGAGCGCGGCCAGGCGCTCGCCGGCGGCGGGGGCGTTGTCGGCGGGCACTTCCAGCAGCAGTTCGTCGTGCACCTGCAGGATGAGCCGGGCGTTCAGGGCGCGCAGTTCCGGGTCGGCGTGGGCGGCCAGCATGGCCAGCTTGATGATGTCGGCGGCGCTGCCCTGGATCAGGGTGTTGATGGCCTGGCGGCGGGCCTGCGACTTCAACTGGGTGTTTTCGGAATGGATTTCCGGCAGCAGGCGGCGGCGGCCCGCCATGGTGGTCACGTAGCCCAGTTCGCGGGCGGTGGTTTCCGCCTCGTCGTAGAATTCGCGCAGCTTTTGCAGCTTGCTGAAGTACCGTTCGATGAACGCCTTGGCCTCGGTGAGCGGGATGCGCAGTTCCTGCGCCAGCTTCTGCGGTCCCATGCCGTAGATGAGCCCGAAGTTGATGGTCTTGGCGTTGCGGCGCTGGTCGGTGGAAACCTGATCCTGCGCCACGTCGTACAACAGGCTGGCGGTGCGGCTGTGGATGTCCGCCCCCTCGCGGAAGGCGGCCAGCAGCGTGGGGTCTTGCGACATGTGGGCCAGCACGCGCAGTTCCACCTGCGAATAGTCGGCGGACACCAGACGCAGGCCCGGCCCGGCGGTGAAACAGGTGCGCATGCGGCGGCCAAGGTCGCCCCGCACGGGAATGTTCTGGAGGTTCGGGTTGCTGGATGACAGCCGCCCGGTGGCCGTGGCCAGCTGGTTGAAGGTGGTGTGGATGCGCCCGGCCCCGTCCACCAGGCGGGGCAGCGGTTCCAGATAGGTGGAACGCAGCTTCTCCAGCTTGCGGAATTCCAGGATGGCGTCCACCACCGGATGGCGGCCAGACAGCTTTTCCAGCACGTCCTGCGCGGTGGAGGTTTGCCCGCCCTTGGTCTTGCCGCCCGTGGGCAGGCCCAGCGTGCCGAACAGCAGCTCGGCCAGCTGCTGCGAGGAGCGGATGTTGAATTCGCCCCCGGCGGCCTTGTAGACATCGCGCGTCAGGCGGTCCAGTTCGCCCTGCACCTCGCGCAGGAAGGCGGCGAAGGCGTCCAGGTCCACGGCGATGCCCGCCGCCTCCATGTCGGCCAGCACGGGGATCAGCGGCATTTCCAGCGTGCGCATCAGGCGCGACAGCTGCGCCCCGGCCAAGCGGCCCGACAGGGCGCCCGCCATTTCCAGCGCCAGCAGGCCGGGGTTGCCGGACGAGCGTTCCAGTTCGTCGCCCCAGCGGGCGGCCAGACGGGGCCAGCCGTAGTCGCGCTCCTCCGGGTTCAGCAGGTAGGCGGCAAGGCCCAGGTCGAACCAGCGGGCCGGGTCCACGCCGCCCCAGGCCGGGTCGGTGCGCAAGAGGTGCTTCACGTCCGGCGCGGCCACCTGCGCGGCCTTGGAAAGATGGCTGGCCAGCGCGTCCACCGGGCCGGAGTAACGGCTTTCGCAGTCTCCGGCGGCCACGGCGTAGGCGGTGATGGCGCCGTTGTCGAACACGGGCACCACGGCGGCGGCCACGCCTTCGCAGTCGGGCAGCTTGCCGGGGTCCTTGCAGGTGTCTACTTGTGAGCTGCGGCGACCATCTTCGTTAAGAAGACTGAGCATTTCAGTTTTTGCACGAGGGCCAGCTCCCGTGGCGGTGGGTAGTTCACGGGCAAGCTGGCGCAGTTCGAATTCGCGCATTACCGCAATGGCTTCCGCCGGGTCCAGCGGGCGCACGGCCAGGTCGGGCAGGGTCACTTCCGGGCAGGCGTCGGTGGTCAGGGTGGTCAGCTGGCGGTACAGGAACATGGTTTCAAGGTGCGGCTCGAACTTGGCGCGCAGCTTTTCGGGCAGTTCGCCCACATGGTCGCGGATGTCTTCCAGCGAGCCGAAGTCCTTGAAGATCTTTTCCGCCGTCTTGGGGCCCACGCCGGGGATGCCGGGAATGTTGTCCGACGAATCGCCGATGACCGCCTGAAAGTCGGGCCAGCGGGCGGGCGCAAGGCCCGTTTCCGCCGTGAAATCTTTAAGCGTGACCAGCTTTTCTTCCTTGGCCGCCGGGTCCCACAGCACCACGTTGTCGTGCAGGCACTGCTTGAGGTCCTTGTCCGTGCCCACGATGACCACGGGGCGCTCGGCGCGGTGGCGCGCCGCCAGCGAGGCGATGCAGTCGTCGGCCTCGCACCCGTCGGACACGACCAGCGGGAGGCCAAGTGCCCTGACCATGCGCTTGATGGGGTCCAGTTGCTGCACCAGCGGTTCCGGCGTCACCGCGCGCTGCATTTTGTACGGCGGGAACAGCTCGTGCCGGAAGGTCGGTCCCTTGCCGTCCAGCACGAAGCAGAAATTCGTGGGGCGTTCCTCGCGCAGAAGGCGCAGCAGGATGCGGGTGACGATGAACAGCGCGTTGGTGGGAAACCCGTCCGAACGCTGCATGCTCTGGTAGGCGTAGAAGCCCCGGAAGATGAAGGCCGAGCCGTCCATGAGCCACAAAGGCTCGCCGCGAAGGCCGAGGCGTTGGGTGAGCGACATGCTGGTTCCGGTTGGCGGTTGGAAGTGGGGGGATGGCGCGGGCCCAGTGCGAAGCTGTCACGCCCGGGTGCGGGCGGATGTGCCGGACACGCCGGGGCAGCGCGGGAAATGCGCAGCGGCTGCGTGCCCTGGCCGGGGCAACCTGCGCAAAGGGTATACGTCACGCCGCGCCCGAAGCAAAGCCGTTCGCGCGGGCGTGTACCGGCGGGGATTGGCAGTGAACTTGCCGGGGGAGGGGCAAACGGGGTCAGGGTGCGTTCGGGTGCGTTTGGCCGTGTCCGGAGGACTCCGCCGCCACCGTCACAACGGCTTCACCCGCTCCCGCACATCCTTGCGCCAGCGGTTCAGCGGGCGGCAGCAGCCCTGCCCCACCTGCAACACGGCGGCAACCTGCGCGTCGGTCATGACCAGGCGGCAGCGGTAGCGCGCGCCATTCCAGAACAGGCCGGGGCAGCGGCGGCGGTGGCCGTAGGCTTCGCGGCCCGGCGGGCACTGGGCCTTGGCGCAGCAGAAGCCGCAACCCACGCAGTGGCGTTGCAGAAAGAGCAGGGCGAACACGGCGCACCCTCCTTCCCCGTGCTGCGCCGCGTGTCCGTGGTGTGTGCCCGGTGTGCATCCGTGGCCTGCCCCCCATGCGCGGGGGGGGGCGAGCGGCAGGGACGGGGATGCTTCACCCATACCCCGGCACGCGCGGGTTGTCAGCAGGCGGGGCGGAATGCGTGTGGTCCGTCCCGCTTTTTTACATGCGACTGCAACGCGCTGTAACTGTGTATTTTTACTTCTTAATCAGACCCATCCTCCGCCTTTTTTCACCCCCATTTCGTCACGTTTCCTCCGTTTATCGTCCCCGCGATAGAACCCGTTGCCCCCTTCGGGCTACTCCCGTGGCTCACGATGCACGCCCCGCGTCCGGCTGTCCGATTCCGGATGCCCCGGCGAGGCGGGCACACTCACCACCACAATCACTTCAACCAGCATGGGAGGCGGGAATGGCGGATACGAACAAGACGGGCGCGGCGGCGGGCGCGGCCCCGGCAAACGGAGCGGCGGACGCCGACATCACCTGTTCCCCGTTCCTCACGGGCATCCGGGCGGTGCTGGGTGAACGCACCCCCGGCAACATGGCCCTGTGGGCGCTGACCGCCGTGCTGATGCTGGCGCTGATCAAGGAATCGGTTGCGCCCACGTGGACCGTGGCTTGGAGCCACCCCAGCTGGGGCACCGTCAACGTGGTGCCGGTGCTGGGCATCGGCGTGGGCATGGTGGCCGGTTTCCTGGGCGGCATGGTGGGGGCGTTCATCAGCCTGTTCTCCGTGCCCCTGTACACCCTGTGGCTGGGCCTGCCGGTCAAGGTGGCCCTGGGCACCAACAGCCTTGCCTCTGCCGTCATCGGCCTGATGGCCGCCATGGTGCACCTGTCCAAAAAGACCCCCAACATGAAGGTGGCCTTCCCCATGATGGCCACCGGCTTTCTGGGCGCGGGCGCGGGGGCGTATATCTCGTTGGGCATGACCCCGGAACAGCTGAAGATGTACTTCTCCGTGCTGGTCTTTGGTGCGGCGTTCTGGATGCTGTGGCGCGGCATTCGTCCTGCTCCGGCCAAGAGCGGCGGCTTCGTGGCCACCGAAAAGCAGGGCCCGCTGTACGCGGGCGGCGAATGGAACGGCGTGTCCTACCGCACCAACATCCTGTACCCGGCCTTCGGCAACTTTTTCATCGCCGCGCTCACCGGTATCATCGGCGTGGGTGGCGGCTTCCTGTTCACCCCCATGCTGCACGCGGCCTTCGGCCTGCCCATGATGGTGGCCGTGGGCACCGGCAACTTCGTCAAGGTGGCCAACATCGGCTCGCAGTTCATCGTGCGCGGCGTGGCCGACACCGTCATTTATCAGCTGGCCGTGTTCGCCATGCTGGGCGGCTATTGCGGGGCCAACTTCGGGCGGCGCCTGGGCTGCGTGGTGGATACCCGCTACCTGCGCCTGCTGTTCGGCATCCTGCTGATCTTCGTGGGGTTGCAGTATATGGGGATTAAGCTGGGCCTTGGCAGCGCTTAGGGCTGCGGCTTGGTCTTTTGCCCGCTGGCGGCGTTGAGCTGCGCCTGCCATGTCGGGTGAATACGACAAAAGTATGCACCCTCATGGCAGGCTTGCTCGCCTTGCCAGCGGACAAAATCCCTGCGCCGCAGGGTGGCGGTGGCGCAGGACTTCAAACCAGAGAAGATTCATGAACCCCTGCGCCGCAGCAATGCAGCGCGTCAGACCAAAGAGCATTCATGAGCCCCAATGCCGCCAACGGGTGGGGCGTCTGAACGACAGAAAGAATGATGCGGTGGCCCCTGCGGCGCATCCGTAACGTATCCAATCAACGTCGGGAGAAACGACATGGCGAACAGAAAGGCCAGCAGGGCCGTGGACATCGCGCCGCGCAGCCTTGCGGAGGTGCGCACGGAAACGGTGGAGTGCGACCTGTTGATCATCGGTGGCGGCAACGCCGGGTGTTTCGTGGCCACCGAGGCCAAGCGGCTTGATCCGTCGCTGCGCGTGGTGATCATGGAAAAGGCCGAGATCATGCGTTCCGGCGCGTGTTCGGCGGGCATGGACGCCCTGAACACCTACATTCCGGAAGGCAAGACCCCGGAAGACCTGGTGCGCTGGAGCCGCGCCCAGGTGGGCGGCGGCCCCCTGCGCGAGGACCTGGCCCTCAGCAACGCCGAGGAACTCAACGAGGCCATCGACGACCTGGAACGCTGGGGCCTGCCCATCCTGCGCGACGAGAACGGCAAGATCCGTTATCGCGGCAAGTGGGACATTTCCATCCACGGTGAACAGCTGAAGCCCATCATGGCCGAAAAGGCCATCGAGGCCGGGGCCGAAGTGTACAACCGCGTAGTGGGCACCGGCCTGCTCATGGACGATGGCCGCTGCGTGGGCGCCACGGGTCTTGGCGTGCGTGACGGCCTGTTCTACGTGTTCCGCGCCAGGTCCGTGGTGGTTTCCACCGGCGGGGCGGGCACCCTGTACAAGTCGTACACTGCCGACTCCACCGACAGCGGCGCGCAGATCTGGATGTGCCCCTACTGTGTGGGTTCCGGCTACGCCATGGGCTTCCGCCAGGGCGCGGAGCTGTCGTCGCTGGAGCAGCGCTGGGTGGCCACCCGCACCAAGGACTTCTGCGGCCCCGTGGACACCATTTCGGTGGGCTACAAGGCCCCCATCATCAACTGCAAGGACGAGCGGGTCATGAGCCGCTACGCCCACCTCGGCGGCGACGCGGCCCCGCGCTTCATCCGGGCCAACGCCCCCATGGAGGAATGGCTGGCCGGGCGCGGCCCCTGCTACTGCGACACCCGCAACATGGCCCCCGAACTGGTGCAGGCCATGATGACCGACTACCTCAACGAGCGCCCGTCGTTCGTGCTGTTCCTGGCCAGCCGGGGGCAGGACGTGACCAAGGAGGCCATCGAGATCTACGGGTCCGACCCGTACATCATGGGCGGCCACACCATGGGTGGCTTCTGGGTGGACATGCAGCGCATGACCACCGTGCCCGGCCTGTTCGCGGCGGGCGAGACGGCGGGCGGCAACCCCAACAAGTTCGTGGGCGGCTGCGCGGCGGAAGGCAAGCTGGCCGCGCGCGGCGCCATTGCTTACATGGGCGCGGGCCTTGAAACGCCTGACGAGTCCGCCGTCAGCGCGCAGGTGGAGTCGGAAAAGGCCCGCGTGTTTGCCCCGCTGCTGCGCGGCAAGGACTACGACGGCGTGACCCCCACCGAGATGAAGGAACGCCTCCAGCGCCTGATGGACGAGTACGCGGGCGGCAGCTCGCAGTTCTACCGCACCAACGAGGAGCGTCTGGACTACGCCCTGCGCCACATCAAGATGCTGCAATCGCAGTTTGCCTACCTGAAGGCCGCCGACCTGCACGACCTGATGCAGGCCAACGAGACCATGGACCGCGTGGACGTGGCCGAAGCCGTGGTGCACCACCTGAAGGCCCGCCGCGAAACCCGCTGGGCCGGGTGGCAGACCCGCAGCGACTACCCCGGCCGCGACGACGCCAACTTCGACTGTTTCGTGGAAACCCGGCGCGACCCGGCCACCGGCGAGGTGACCGCCTTTACCCGGCCCTACGAGCAGCTGGTCCCCGGCGACCGGTTCAAGGTCTAACCGCACTTCATCCGGACGGAGGAACACATGCCGCCGAGAATATTGACCGAAAAATGCAACGGCTGCGAAGGGCTGCCCGAATCGCGCTGCGAAGAAGCCTGCCCCGGCAACCTGATGGTGGTGGACGCGGCCACGGGCAAGGCCCGCTGCCGCTGCACGCGCGACTGCTGGGACTGCATGTCCTGCACCAAGGCCTGTCCCCGCGCCGCCATAGAGACGCGCATCCCCTACCAGCTGGGGTACCACAAGGCGTCCCTGCGGCCCATCATGGGCAAGGACCACATCACCTGGAAGTGCGTGGACATCCACGGCGTGGAAACCACGTACAAGTACCGCAACCGTCTGGCCGTGGCCCCGGCCATCCATACCGGCAAGGACGCGTAATCACACTCCGGGGGGCGGGGGCGGCACGGACATCCGGTGTCCGATACCGCCTTTGCCCCCTTGCCATACGCCGCAGGAGCACTACGCTCTCCGCTAGGGGGGCCCATGGAACGCAACTGGCATCTCTGGACCGAGGATTTTTTCGCCGACCTGCCGGACGAGCGGGCGGCGTTTCTGGCGTTGTCGCGCCGGAGGGACTTTGCGAAGAACGACATGGTGTTCTTCGAGGAGGACTCCGGCGATTCGTGCTTCTACGTGGAGCAGGGCATCGTGCGCATCTTCCGCATCGCGCCGTCGGGCAAGGAACCCATCTTCTTTTTGCGCAGGCGGGGCGAGATGTTCGGCTTGGCCGAAGTGCTGGATTCGGTGCCGCGCAAGGCCAACGCCCAGGCCCTGACCCCCTGCGTGCTGCGCGAGGCGGGGCGGGACGAATTCGAGAAGTTCCTGTCCGGCCACTTCGGCGCGGCGCGCAGGGTCATCGCCACGCTGGGGGGGCGGGTGCGCTATCTGGGCGAGCAGGTGGGCAACCTGATGACCTGCGACGTGGGCACCCGGCTGGCCAAGCTGCTGGTGTACATGGCCTACGAGGTGCTGGGCGACGAGGCGGCATGGCATGAACCGGCGGTGATTCCCGTGCGCCTGACCCAGGAGCAGATGGCCGCCATGACCGGCTCGTGCCAGCAGACCGTCAGCGATTTTCTGCGCGAGATGCAGGACGAAGGGCTGGTGCGGGTGACCCGCCGCGAGGTGGTGGTGGTGCATCCGTTAAAGCTGCTGGAGCGCGCGGAGCTGTAGAGGGTACCGGTACGAGTGTCCTTTTGTCCTCTGCCTGACCGACCCGAAGGGCGCGTAGCGTGCCCGTTGGCGAGCTTGTGAGCCGTACGGGCATCGAGAGCAACGCTGTCAGAATGGATTTTTATTCCGGTCGAGTACCATCAAAGTACGCTCTGCGGTCCTCATCCGTAAGGTTCGCTCCGCTCGCCCAACGGCTGAGGCACTCCCTTCATAAAAATCCATTCTTCCTTGGCAGAGAACAAAAATCCTACTCGTGCCGGTACCCTCTGAAGCATCAAAGTGTCGCGGTTGCTTCGGCGCTCACTGCGTGCTAGCACCGCGACATGAGTACCCCTGTCCGTTCCCCGCGTCGCAACACTCGGCCCGTGCTGCGCCGTGCCGCGTCGCGGTTGGCCTTGTCTTGCGGCGGCTGCCCCGGTGCCGCTGGCACACCGTGCGAGGCTGATGGCTCCGGCTCCCCCGTACCCATCGACCCCTTTACCCCTTCGGCCTGCGCCGGGTGCCCCTCCACCCGTGCCGAATCCATGCATGATGGCCCCGCCGGAGAACCGGAGGGATCGGCCCCTGCCGGGTCTTCGGCGGCGGGCGTCTCGCCCGTAGCGTCCATCCCATCCACCCCGTCCACCTCTTCGGCGCCCGGCCATGCCGCGCCCACGCGGGTCTGGCTGGCCCTGCTGGCCGTGGTGGCCGTGGGCATCGGCTGGCTGTTGGCCCGTCCGTTCATCCATACGCTGGCCGTGGCCATCGTGGTGGCCGCGCTGGCCGCGCCCCTGCAAGAGCGCATCGCCCGCCGGGTGCGCCAGCCCGACCTGGCCGCCGCGTCCACCATTCTCACCCTGCTGCTGGGCGTGGCCGCGCCGCTGGCCGTGTTCGTGGCCGCGCTGATTCCCCAGGCCCGCGCCCTGGCCCGCGCGGCCATGGCCTTTTACGCCGCGTCCGGTAACGGCGGGTCTGAGGCATCCGTTGGGGCCTCCGTTGGGGCCTCCGTTGGGGCCGCCGCAGGCGCAGCCACGGGAGCCGCGCCCGGCGCCGCCGCTGCGGCGGGTTCCCTGCCCGCGCCGGTGGAACTGGGGCTGGCCCGGCTGCACGAGCTTTCGGTGTGGGTCACCCAGACCCTGGCCGACTTCGGCATCGACGCCCCGGACCTGGCCGACTTCGATCCGGCCAGCCTGCGCGGCACCCTGCTGGGCGCGGCCCGTCAGGCCGGGGAGGCCGTGCTGCACGGCATCACCGCCGGGGTGGGCAATGCCGTGTACCTGTTCGGCCATTTCCTGCTGATGCTGTTCATCCTGTATTTCCTGCTGCGCGACGGGCGGCAGATGATGGCCTTCGTCAAGCGCGTCTCGCCGCTGGCCCACGCGCAGGAGGACCGTCTGCTGTCGGCCCTGCGCGGGGTGGCCCGTTCGGTGTTCATGGGCGGGGTGCTGGTGGCCGTGTTCCAGGGCGTCATCGGCGCGGTGGGCTTTGCCATCGTGGGGCTGCCCGCGCTGTTCTGGGGTTTCGCCATGTCCTTCGCGGCCATGATTCCCGTGGTGGGCACCGCGCTGATCTGGGCACCGGCCACGGCCTACCTGTACCTTTCGGGCGAGACGTGGCGGGCGGTGTTCCTGCTGGGGTGGTGCGCGGTGCTGGTCTCCAGTTCCGACGGCCTGCTGCGCGCGTGGTTCATGAAGGAAGGCGCGGGCATCCCCATGCTCTATCTGTTCCTGGCCATCCTGGGCGGGTTGAACATGTTCGGCATCCTGGGGCTGCTGTACGGGCCGCTGCTGCTTACCTTCGCCATGGTGGCCCTGACCATGTACGCCGAGGTGGCGGCGGAAATCGCCCCCAAGGGCGGCGGCCCGTCCCGCTAGCACGCCCCTTGTTTTTACCCCCCCCTTGAAATGACGAAAGGCCCCCGCCGCACGGGGGCCTTTGCCGTTGAGATGGGGAAGATGGACGGAGGGTGCAGCACCGTGTCTTCCCGTGCGGGAATGGCCCGCGAAAGATCAGTGCAGCAGGAGGGCCAGCAGGGGGGCGGCCAGCACGTTGACCAGCCCGGCCAGAATCATCACCAGGCTGGCGATGGCGCCTTCCTCGCCGCCCACCTGGCGGGCCTGGGCCACGCCCGCGCCGTGCGCGCCCATGCCCAGCAGGGCGCCGCGCGCAAGGCTGGTGCGCAGGGGCAGCCGCGCCAGCAGCAGTTGACCCAGGGCCGCGCCGAACACGCCGGTAAGCACCACGAATACCGCCGTAAGGTCCGGCACGCCGCCCAGGCTGCCGGAAACGGTCATGGCAAAGGGCGTGCTGATGGACCGGGGCAGCAGGCTTTGCCGCATGGCGCCCGAAACGCCGAGCAGGGTGGCCAGTCCCCAGGCCGAGAGCATGGCCAGGCTGCTGCCCGTGGTCACCCCGGCCAGCAGCACGGGCCAGTGGCGGCGGATCAGCGCCCGATGCTCGAAGATGGGCAGGGCGAAGGCCACGGTCACCGGCCCCAGCATGACCATGAGCCAGTGGGTGCCCCGGATGTAGTCGCTGTAGCCCACGTGCAGGGCCAGGGCCAGGGCGAGCAGCAGCAACGGCGCAAGGCACAGGGGCGATGTCCACCAGCGGCCCATGCGGGCATGAACCCGGCGTGCCGCGAGGTACAGGAGGATGGTGGCCGCCGACCAGAACAGGCCGGAAAGCAGGGACAGGGTGGCGGGGTCAAGGTTCATGGCGCTGCTCACGAAGGATGTCGGGGCGAGCCGGACGGGTTCGCGCTGGTATGTCCCGGACCGGCAGGGGCCAGACCGGCAGGGGCCAGTCCGGCAGGGGCGTGACCGGCGCCCCGGAAGTGCAACCGGCAGCAGGCATCCACCACCAGTGCCGTGCCACCCATGACCGTCAGCGTGCCCAGCAGCACCACGGCCAGCAGCTTCAGCCCCAGCAGGCTCAGGAATTCGCGGTGGTCCAGCACGGCCAGCACGGCGGGCACGAAGAACAGCAGCATCTCGGCCATCAGCCAGCGGGCGCCGCGTTGCAGGTCCACCGCGTTCACCCAGCCGCCGGCCAGCAGCAGCAACACCAGCCCAAGGCCCACCACCCCGCCCGGCACGGGCAGGTGCGCCAGCCGCACCAGGGTCTCGCCCGCCAGCCACAGGGCGGCGATGAAACCACCCTGGATCAGGCGGCTGCGGCGGGCGGCAAGGCGCAGGGACAACGACAGTTTGCGGACGGACATGAAACGTCTCCTTGGCGCGTCATCGCGCATGTCCCTACGTATGTCCGCCTGCGGTGTTCGTGAAATGAATTGACAGCATCATGCCTATCTCTGGTAGGAATAGAAAATGGAATTCAGAATGTTGCATGCCCTTGTCGAGGTGGTGCGCCAGGGAGGATTTTCCGCGGCGGCCAAGGTGCTGTTCACCACCCAGTCCAACGTGAGCAAGGCAGTGCGCCAGTTGGAGGACGAACTGGGCGTGATGCTGCTGGACCGCATGGGCGGCCGGTGCCAGCTTACGGAGGCGGGCGAGGTGGTGTTTCGCAGGGCGCGGGGCATCCTGGCCACGGCGGAAGACATCGTGGGCGAACTGGACGAATTGCGCGGGCTGCGGCGTGGCGCCCTGCGGGTGGGGGTGCCGCTGTTCGGCAGCCGGGTGCTGTTCGCGCCGGTGTTCGCGCTGTTCCGCAGCCGCTATCCCGGCGTGGACGTGGCCCTGGTGGAGGACGGCAGCAGGCGGCTGGGCGAATTGCTGCACGCGGGCGAGGTGGACCTTGCCGCGTCGCTGGCGCCCATATCCGGGGAATTCGAGTGGCAGCACGTGCGGGCGGAGCCGCTGATGGTGCTGCTGCCGCCGGGGCATGCCCTGGCGGCGCGGAAGGCCCTGCGCTTGCGCGACATGGCGGGCGAGCCGTTCATCCTGTTCGACGAGGCGTTCCAGTTGAACCAGATCGTGCTGGACGGGTGCGAGCGCAACGGCTTTCGCCCCAGGGTGGCCGCGCGCAGCGGCCAGATGGACTTCATCGTGGGGCTGGTGGAGGCGGGCATGGGGGTTGCGCTGCTGCCCCGGCTGATGGTTGCCGAGCACCACACCACGGCGGAACGGGTCCTGCTGGACGAGCCGGACATGCAGTGGCGCATGGCGCTGGTCTGGCGGCGCGGGGGGTACCTGTCGCACGCGGCGCGGGCATGGCTGGACATTGCCCGCGAGGTGCACGGCACCGTGCCGGATGCCCCGGCCAGCAGCGAGTGACCGGACACCGTATGGCCGGACAGCGCGCGCCCCGATGACATGTGCCCCGATGAGATGTGTCCAAATGATGTGTGGCCGGCACCGTGTGGCCGTGAAAACAGTGCGTGCCCGCCACATGGTGACGGGCACGCGCCGTTTTCCGGTGCCGCGCGGAAGGACGCGCGGCCTTGCCGGGCTAGGCCCGCTTCAGTTCCTCGACCAGACCGCGCAGTTCGCCCGCCATGCGGGCCAGCTCCGCCACGGCGGCGGCGGACTGGTTCATGGCGTCGGCGGTTTCCGCCGCGATGCGGTTCACTTCTTCCGTGCCCCGGTTGATCTGCTCGCTGGCGGCGGACTGTTCCTCCGAGGCGGTGGCGATGGAGCGCACCTGGTCGGCGGTGGTCTGCACGATGGTCACGATGTCGCCCAGCGAGCGCCCGGCCACGGTGGCCAGTTCGGTGCTGCGGCCCACCGCGCCCGAGGCTTCTTCCATGCCCCGGATGTTCTCGCGGGTGCCGGTCTGGATGGCGCGCACCGCCTCGTCCACTTCCCGGGTGGCGTTCATGGTCTTTTCGGCCAGCTTGCGCACCTCGTCGGCCACCACGGCAAAGCCGCGCCCGGCGTCCCCGGCGCGGGCCGCCTCGATGGCCGCGTTCAGCGCCAGCAGGTTGGTCTGGTCGGCAATGTCGCTGATGACGCCCATGATGCGGCCGATGCCTTCAGCCCTGTTGCCCAGGTCCCCCAGGCTGCGGGTCAGTTCACCCGCGTGGCGGCTGACCTCGTCGATGGCCGCCACCACGGATTCCACCACCCCGGCGCCTTCCTGGGCCGTGGCGCGCGCCCTGTCGGCGCTGCCCGCCGCGTCGGTGGCGTTGCGGGCCACTTCCAGCACGCTGGCGTTCATCTGTTCCATGGCCGTGGCCGCTTCCGCCGTGCGTTCGCGCTGCACGTCGGTCCCGCGCGACGACTGTTCGATCTGCGCGGCCAGTTCCTCCGACGCGGCGCTGACGCGCATGACGATGATGTCCAGCTGCCCGGCGGCCTGCAACATGCCTTCGCGGCGGGCCGCTTCGGCGCGCTGCTTGGCGGCCTCGGCCTCCTGCACGGCGCGTTCGGCGCGGCGGGTCTGTTCCTCGGCTTCGGCGGTCTTGTGGTCGGCGGTGGCGATCATGTCGCGCAGGGTGCCCACCATGGTGCGCAGGGCGTCGGCCAACTCGCCGATCTCGTCGCCGCGGGTCAGTTCCAAGGTGCGTCCCAGTTCGCCGCCCGCCACCACCTGGGCATAGGACACGCTGGAGCCGAGGGCCCGGGTCACCCCGCGCACGATGCCGAACACCACCAGGCACACCAGCACGATGGCTGCCCCCCCGGTGACCACGCCCGTGTTGCGGATGCCCGTCACTGCTTCCTCGATGTCGGAGGCGCTGACGTTCACCGTGATGATCCAGCCGGTGGCTTCGTTCAGGGTGAAGGCGGCGGCCATGTGCTGGCCCTCGTACTCGTATTCCAGGGTGCCGGAGCGCTGGGCGATGAGCTTCTTGCCCCAGTCGAATTCGTTCAGGTCCAGTTGCAGCAGCAGATCCTTCCTGGGGTGCGCGGCCAGCTTGCCGGAACGCGCCACCAGGAAGGCGTTGCCGTTCTTGCCCACCTTCACCGGGTCCACCAGCCGGGCGGACAGCACGGCCAGATCCACCGGAGCGGACAGCACGCCCAGCACCTTGCCGTCCTTCTTGATGGGCACTGCCAGCACGAACACCGGCGCGTTGCTGATCTTGCTCATGAAGGCGTCGGTGACGGTCGTTTCACCGCGCATGCCGTTCTTGAAGTAGTCGCGCTCGGCCAGCTTGTCGCGCCCCACGCTGTCGGCGCGTGTGCTGGCAACGACCAGGCCGTCGGGCCCGATGACGTTGACGGCCTGCAACACGGGGTTGGCTTCCACGATGTCACGCAAGGCGGCATTGGCGGTGGACACGGGGTCCGGGTCGGTGCCGCCGGGCGCGAGCACGCCGGTGATGTCCGCCGACTTGGCCTGCGAGGTCAGGGTGGTGCGCAGGTCGCCGACCCGTTCGGTGAAGCCCAGGCTGGCCGTGGCGGCAATTTCGCCAGCGGTGGAAAGATAGCTGCCCCACAACGCGTCGGTGGCGTTGCGGTAGGACAGCGCACCCGACGCGGCCATGGCCAGGACGACCACGCCCACGATGGGCAGCAGGAACCGAGCGCGCAAGTTCAGTTTCATGAAGGTCCCCTCTGGGGGGTTGCGGTGGGCCGTCGCGGCAGCCCGCTCCCCCCGGGAAGGCATGGCGCGATGCGAACATGAAGCCACTGTGCGGGGCGTTGGCAGACACGGTGGAGTGTGAGCGTGCCACGACGCACGGCCCGTGCTCCGCCAGGAAGGCAGACGCCCGGCATGGCCGGTGGAGCGTCCGCGGTTGGCGGTGCATGTGCGCGAAACAGGACGGACACCAAGGGCGCCCGTGCGGGACGATGCGGGAGTGCCGAAGTGGAGCGGCCCGGTCATGTTTGATCAGGCAAACAATTACGCGGCAGCTCAATTCCCCCGAGACGGGGGGAGGGCGACGGATACAAGGCGGCCCGGCTGTCTGCTGGAGACCCGTGGCTTTCCGTCCCTACCTCACGGCAGGTTTGGCATTTGTCTCGTAAGTCCTGCACTGCGGCATATCGCATTTCCTGTCAATAAAATTGTAACCATGCTGTTACAGATGTTCGGAAAAAGGGGGGGGCGATTGGCAAGGTAATGACAATTCCAGATGAAAAACATTGCCTTTTTGAATGAGTGCGCGAGGGGGCGTCGTTGTCGCCGGGCGTCAGCGCTTGTGTCGTAGCAGTGCCGGAAACAAGACAAGCCCCAGAAAAGGGGGGCTTGTCAGCAGTCTAAGGCCCCCTGAACGGGGGCCTTGCAAGGCGAGTTGGCAGGGCGCGCGGCTATTCCACCGTCACGCTCTTGGCGAGGTTGCGCGGCTGGTCCACGTCCTTGCCGAGGTAATCGGCGGCCTCGTAGCTGAACAGTTGCAGGGCGGGCAGCACCAGGAAGGCGGCCATGGGACCCCAGGCGTCGGGGATGGACCAGGGGTGGTCCACCCGCAGTTCCACGCCGGGGTTGGTCAGGGCAATGATCTTGCCGCGCCGGGCCTGCACTTCCTCGATGTTGGACTTCACCTTGGGGAACAGGTCGTCGTTCAGCGCCAGGGCAAAGGTGGGGAAGTCCGGGTCGATGAGCGCGATGGGTCCGTGCTTCATCTCGCCGGAGGCGTAGCCCTCCGCATGGATGTACGAGATTTCCTTCAGCTTCAGGGCGCCTTCCAGCGCCAGCGGGAAGCAGTGGCCGCGCCCCAGGTAGAAGAAGCTCTTGGCCTTGGAGTAGGTGCGGGCCAGCACCTGCGCCTCGTCGCGCATGGCGGGCAGCACGGTTTCCAGCTGGCCGGGCATCTTCTTGAGGGTTTGCAGCACGTTGGCGCGCACGGTTTCGGAAAGGGCGCCGGTGTTGCGGCCCCAGTGCAGGGCCATCAGGGTCAGCAGCACCATCTGGCTGCACATGGCCTTGGTGGAGGCCACGCTGATTTCCGGCCCGGCCTGGGTGTAGATGACCGCGTCCGCCTCGCGCGCGATGGACGAACCCACCACGTTGCACAGGCCCGCCACCTTCACGCCGTGCTCCCGCGCTATGCGCAGGGCGGCAAGGGTATCCGCCGTCTCGCCCGACTGGCTGATGACCAGCACCATGTCCGCCGGGTCCAGAATGATGTCGCGGTAGCGGAATTCGGAGGCGATTTCCACGTTCACCGGCACGCGCGCCCAGCTTTCCAGCAGGTGCTTGCCCCACATGCCCGCATGGTACGAGGTGCCGCAGGCCACGATGTGCAGCCGCTTGGGCACCGGCAGCGCGGCCAGTTCCGGCAGGGTCACTTCCATGCGGTTCCAGTCCACGCGGCCCGCCAGGCAGTCGGTGATGACCTTGGGCTGCTCGAAGATTTCCTTGAGCATGAAGTGCTTGTAGCCGCCCTTCTGGGCCGCCTGCATGTCCCACTGGATGTGGTTGACGGCCTTGTCCACCGCCGACAGGTCGGCAATGCGCATGACCTTCCACGAGTTGGCGTCGATGCGCACCAGTTCGCCGTCTTCCAGGAACACCACGTCGCGGGTGTAGGGCAGGAAGGCGGGGATGTCCGACGCCACGAAGTTCTCGCCGGTGCCCACGCCCAGGATCAGCGGGGCGGACAGGCGCGCGGCGTAGAGCACTTCCGGCTCTTCGGGCGTGGTCAGGGCCACGGCGTAGGCCCCGTGGGCCTGGCGCAGCGCCCAGGCAAAGGCGTCGAGCATGGTGGCGTTGTGCTTGCGGCCCTCGGAGATGAGGTTGGCCAGCACTTCGGTGTCGGTCTCGGAATGGAAGACGTAGCCCTTGGCGGCAAGGTCGGCCTTCAGTTCCGCGTAGTTCTCGATGATGCCGTTGTGCACGATGGCGAGGCCGCCGTCGTTGGACTTGTGCGGGTGGGCGTTGCGTTCCACGGGAATGCCGTGGGTGGCCCAGCGGGTGTGGCCCATGCCCGTGGTGGCCACGGTGTTGGGACAGGACGCCAGCTTTTCGTCAAGGGCGGAAAGCTTGCCCTCGGCGCGCACGGTGACCAGTTCGCGGTTCTGGACGAAGGCGACCCCCGCCGAGTCGTAGCCCCGGTATTCCAGGCGGCGCAGGCCTTCTATGATGAGGGGAACGGCGGGACGATGGCCGGCGTATCCGATGATGCCGCACATAGCTGGTGTGCTCCTTGGCAGAGGCGCGGCGGACGCCGCGCGGCGACGGCCTGGGCGGCCGCCGGAAGGTGTGGTCGAGGGCCGTCGGCTTTCGGAGAAAGCGGGCGGCCGGTGCGGGAATCTTCCCGGTCGGCGCATGCCGCCCGAACGATTCCTCGCGGTGTGGCATGTATCAGGTTTGCGGCACGGTTCGCAACTGGTGCGGGGCCACGCGGCGGTACGGAAATAATGTGGCGCGCAGGGACGGGGCCTGCCGGAACGGGGTGTTCACAGGGCTCGCGTCCGGTTGATGCCCGGCTGGCATCCGGATCGCACATGACTTGAGCGCGGCAGAGGCCCGGTGTGCGACCGGATCCGTGCGCATCAAGGCGTGCGGCAGGGGCGCGGCGCGCCCCGCGCTACCTGCCGCACTACCTGCCGAAGAGGCGCGTCAGCCGCGCCAGTTCCGCGTACAGGCCGGGGTCCATCTGTTCCGGGGCCATCCGCCAGGCCCAGTTGCCCGCCGCCACCGAGGGCGTGTTCATGCGCGCTTCCGCCCCCAGGCCCAACACGTCCTGCACCGGGGCCACGGCCAGTTCCGCCACGCTGCCCATGGCCAGGCGCAGCAGCACGCCGGGGGCCTGATGCGGGGCAATGGCGTGCCCCACGTACTCTTCCAGCCGTGCCCGCTCGTGCGCCGGGGCAGCCTCGAACCACGCGCGCGTGGGCGCGTTGTCGTGGGTGCCGGTGTAGACCACGCTGCGCACGTCGTGCCGGAAGGGGACATCCGGGTTGTCGGCGGGGTCGCCGCCAAAGCCGAACTGCAATATCTTCATGCCCGGCAGGCCAAAGGTGGCCTTCAGTTCGCGCACGTCGGCGGTGATCACGCCAAGGTCCTCGGCAATGAGCGGTAGTGCCGTGAACCGCCGGGCCAGCGTGCCGAACAGTTCCATGCCCGGCGCATCCACCCAGCGGCCATTGATGGCCGTTTCTTCCGCCGCCGGAATTTCCCAGTACCCCGCAAAGCCCCGGAAGTGGTCCAGCCGCACGATGTCGGCCATGCGCAGGTTGTGCGCCACGCGGCGCACCCACCACGCAAAGCCGTCGCGCCGCAGGGCGTCCCAGTCGTACACCGGGTTGCCCCAGCGTTGGCCCGTGGCGCTGAAATAGTCCGGCGGCACCCCGGCCACGTGGGTGGGGGCAAAATCCGCGTCCAGCCGGAAATAGCCGGGGTTGGCCCACACGTCGGCGCTGTCGTGGGTGACGTAGATGGGCACGTCGCCCACCAGGCGCACGCCAAGGTCGGTGCAGGCGGCGCGCAGGTCGTACCACTGGCGGAAGAACAGGTACTGGCAGAAGCGCACGTGATCCAGCGCGGCGGCTTCCTGCGCGTCCAGCAGGGCCAAGGCGTCCGGGTGGCGGCGGGCGAAGGGCTCGTCCCAGGTGGTCCAGGCCGCCCCGCCAAAGCGTTCCTTCAGCACCGTGAACCGGGCGTAGTCGTCCAGCCAGTGGGCGTTGCCCCGGCAGAAGCGCAGGTAGGCGGTGTCCATGGCCAGTTGGTGGCGGTTGCGTTCCCACGCGGCGCGCAACAGGACACGGCGGTGGGCTTCCACGGCCTCGAACCGGACCGGCCCGTGCGGCACGTTGCGGAACTGTTCTGCCCCGGCGTCCACGTCGGCCCACGAGACAAAGCCTTCTTCGGCCAGTCGTTCGGGGCTGATGAGCAGGGTATTGCCGGCGAAGGCCGAGGGGCTGGAATAGGGCGAATTGCCGATGAACGTGGAGGTGGGCGCAAGCGGCAGGAACTGCCATACCGTCTGCCCGGCCCCGGCCAGCAGCCGCGCAAAGGCGTGCGCCGCCGGGCCAAGGTCGCCGATGCCGAAGGCCGAGGGCAGCGAGGTGATGTGCAGCAGGATGCCGCTGGCGCGGACCGGTCGGGTCATGGCGTGCTCCTTGAAACGTGTGCGGCGGCGAATGATGCGCCCGGATCATCTTTATGGATGAACCGACTGCAAGGCTAGCATGAACGGCAACCGCACGCCATGCGCGTAGACGGTACGGAGTCGGGAAGGGGATGAAGCGTGGGAGGCGGACGGCGCGGCGCCTGCGACCACGCGGGGAACATGCGTGCAGATGGGGGCAGGTACATCAAATACAGGGAAGGGCCGGGCGAAGCCAAGCACTGCCGGACGAAGCCAGGCACTGCCGGGCGGGGGCAAACGGAAAGGTACGGGACAGCACCGTTATCGCACGGCAGCGTCACCGCCGCACGCGGTACCAGTACCCGTAGCTGGTGGCAAAGCCCAGTCCCTCGTACAGCGCGCGGGCGGGCGCATTGCCTTGGCCCACCTGCAACCATGCGCTGCGGGCACCGTCACGCCGTGCGGCGGACAGCATGGCGGCGACCAGCGCGCGCCCGTGGCCCTGTCGCCGCAGGTCGGGGCGGGCCACCACGGCGAAGATGCCGTAGGCATCGCCCGTGCGCACCCCCAGGCCGCATACGGCAGGTTGACCGCCAGCGTGCAGCAGCCAGGTTTGCCCGGCTCCACCCAGGGTTGCCAGCAGGGTACGCAGCACGGGATTTTCCGTGGCGCTGCCGTTGCGGCCCCGCAATGCGCCCTCTGCGGCCAGCCACGCGGGATGAGCCACCATGGCGCACTGGCGGGATGGTGAGGGCGTGGTGTGCCCGGTGTGCCCGGTGTGCCCGGTGTGCCCGGTGTGCCCGGTGTGCCCGGTGTGCCCGGTGTGCCCGGTGTGCCCGGTGTGCCCGGTGTGCACAGTCACGGGGCGGACTGCGGAGCCAGGCGCGCCGGTTTCCGCGCCCACGGCCCAGTCCGTCAGATCCAATTCCTGAACCAGCGTGGGATCTGTGGCCGTATAGCCCATGGCGGCAAGCACGGGGTCCAGTCCGCACCCTGCACCGCAGCGGCCTGCCCCCGTCGCATCACGCCCGGATTCTCCGTCAGCGTCATCCGCCGCCACGTCTCCCCCTTCCAGCGGCTCCGGCAGTCGGAATTGCGGGGGCAGGCCGCGCGCGGCAAACCATGCCTCGGCGTCATGCACGTGGCCTTGGCTCCACGCAACGCCCGTGTCCGCTGGCAGCAACGGCACGCCACTGTTGATGCGCATGGAATAGCCGCCAGCAGCGCGCAGCAGCAGGTTGCCCCGGCGTTCTTCCTCCTGCGCGGGCCACGCGGCGAAGCAGGCGGACTCCAGCCGCAGGCAGTGCGCCAGCCGGTCATGCCGGGCAGCGCACGCGGGGGCCACCTTGAAGATGAAGGGCTGGTGGTACGCAGCGTCTTGCGCCACTACGGAAGGTCTCCCGATTTCTGAATCCATGGCCCCTCCCCTGCGCCGCAGGGCGAGCATGATTGGAGGCTCCAAAACGGAAGCCCCTGCGGCGTGGGCGGCAGGGGCTGCATGTGCTGAGTTGCGCCGGGCGTTACTCAGTAGACATAAAGGAAACCGGGCGTAACCACTCGCGACGCCGGTTGCAGATCCAGCACCGTCTCCAGCGCATCGCGCAGCCAGGACGAAGGCTTGGGCTGTTCCACCAGTACGGGCCGCTCGGTAATGCCGCACAACTGCTGCAAATCGGTCATGGCCACGTCCATGCCGCCCAGGGCGTCCACCAGCCCCAGTTCATGGGCCTGTCGTCCGGTCAGCGCCCGGCCATCGGCCACGGCGCGCACCTTTTCCACCGGCAGGTTGCGCGAATTGGCCACCTCGGTCACGAACTGGTCGTACATGTCCATGACCAGCGCTTGCAGGTACTCGCGCTCTTGTGGGGTCATGGCCCGGAACGGCGAGCCCGCGTCCTTCATGTCGCCGGAAACCAGCGTCTGCCGGGCCAGGCCCAGCTTGTCCATCAGGCCCTGCACGTTGGGCAGTTCCATCTTTACGCCGATGGAACCGGTGAGCGTGGCGGGGTTGGCGATGACGCGCGTGGCCCCCAGCGAGATGTAGTACCCGCCGGATGCGGCCACGGTGCCCATGGACACCACCACCGGCTTCACGCGGGCCATGCGGCGCACGGCGTCCAGCAGTTCCTGCGAGGCGGCAACGCCGCCGCCGGGCGAATCCACCCGCAGCAGCACGCCGCGCACCGAAGGATCGTCGCGCAGGGTGTCCATCCACGCGGTGGTCTTGGAAATGTCGGCAATCATGCCTTCAACCCGCACCACGCCGACGCGCGGGCCCGCGAACGGGCCCGTGCCGCCGGTCAAATGGCGCAAGGCGGCCGAAGCCCCCATGAAGAGGGCAACGGCCGCCAGAATGAGCAGGAATCCGAAGATGAACGGATGCCGCTGGCTGAAGGAAGGTCTAGCTGTCGGAAGCATCCTCTTCCAGCTTCTGCTTCAGCAGGTCACCAAGGTTCTGGCCGCCCGTATCGGCGGGGCCGGCGCGGAATTCCTTGGGCTTGCGACGTTCTTCCTCGTCCTTGATCTGCTTGATGGACAGACCGAGGCGACGTTCTTCGGCGGAGACGTGGATGACCTTGGCCTGGATGACCACGCCTTCCTTGAACATCTCGGAGGGCGACTTGATCTTCTTCTGGCTGATTTCGGAGACGTGAACTAGGCCTTCGATGCCTTCTTCCACTTCAACGAACAGGCCGAAGTCGGTGATGTTGGTCACCGTGCCTTCGATCAGCCCGCCAACCGGGTAGCGCGAGGGCACATGGGTCCACGGGTCTTCGGTCAGCTGCTTGATGCCGAGGGTGAACTTTTCGTTCTCCTGATCGACGGTCAGCACCTTGGCCTGCACCACGTCGCCGGTCTTGAACACTTCGTTGGGATGGCGGATCTTCTTGGTCCAGCTGATGTCGGACACGTGGATCAGACCGTCGATGCCGTCCTCGATGCCGATGAACATACCGAATTCGGTGATGTTCTTGATTACGCCTTCAAGGATGGTGCCTTCGGGGTACTTTTCAGCCACAACTTCCCACGGGTTCGGCTTGACCTGCTTCATGCCGAGGGAGATGCGCTTCTTGTCCTGATCGACGCCGAGGATGACCACTTCCACTTCGTCGCCCACGCGCACCATCTGCGAAGGATGACGCAGCTTGCGGGTCCACGACATTTCGGAAATGTGCACCAGGCCTTCCACGCCGGGCTCCAGTTCGACGAACGCGCCGTAGTCCACCAGGTTGGTCACGCGGCCCTGAAGCTTGGCGCCTTCGGGGTACTTGGCGGTGATGTCCTGCCAGGGGTCGGCCACCAGCTGCTTCATGCCCAGCGACACCTTCTGGTTGTCGCGGTCGAAGGAGAGCACCTTCAGTTGCAGTTCCTGGCCAAGGGTGACCAGTTCCTTCGGGTGACGGATGCGCTTCCAGGACATGTCGGTGATGTGCAGCAGGCCGTCCAGCCCGCCAAGGTCCACGAACACGCCGTATTCGGTGATGTTCTTGGCCTTGCCGATGACGATCTGGTTCTCTTCGAGAGTGCGCAGCAGATCCTGACGCTTGGAATCGCGTTCCTCTTCAAGCAGGACGCGGCGGGAAACGATGACGTTGCTGCGCCGGCGGTTGATCTTGAGAACACGGAATTCGTATTCCTGGTTGACCAGCGCGTCCATGTCGGGGACGGGGCGCAGGTCCACGTGCGAACCGGGCAGGAAGGCTTCGACGCCGCCGAGATCGACGGTGTAGCCGCCCTTGATGCGACGCACGATGCGGCCGGTGATGACCCCGTTGTTTTCCTGAATCTCTTCGAGCTTGTCGAAGAGCTGCATGCGCTTGGCCTTCTCGAAGGACAGGGTGATGGTGCCTTCCATCTCGTTCTTGCGAACGACGAAGACGTCCACCTTGTCGCCCACGGCGATGTTGACCTTGCCGGTGCTGTCCCTGAACTCGGAAGCGGAAATCTGCCCTTCGGACTTGAAGTTCACATCGATGAGGACGCTGTCCTCATCCACGCGAACCACCTCGCCCTTGATGATCGACCCTTCTTCAAGGTCGCCGAAATCGGAGCTGAGGTAATTCTCGAGGGCGCTCTCGAAACTCAGATCCATTTCAAGAGCGGCGTTTTCCATGTTTTCGGGGGTTGCTGTCATACGTTTCCTCCAACCGACGCAAATTTTCCCGCCCAAAGAGCGGGATTGGTCTGCATAGCAGAATGCCCTGGGAATGACAACCGCGCGCGGCGCGGCGGATGGTGAAGCATGGTAAGGGCCGGGCAGGGCCAGACAGGCCAGGCAGAGGTGACGGGAGGGGGCGGCTTTCCCGCGGCCTGCCTCGTCCCTGTTCCGCTCCTGTTTCAGTGGCTCTACTCCTCCGGCTCGGCCAGGGCCACCAGATCGTAGGTCCGGGCCTCCACGATGTCCGCCTCCACCAGCGCGCCGGGGGCCACGCCGGCCCCGCTCACGTAGGTCACCCCATCAATCTCCGGGGCCTGGAACCAGGTGCGGCCGGTGTGCAGGCCGGGCCATTCGTCGTGGGGGGCGTCCACCAGCACGGGCAGCCGCTGGCCCACGTACGATTCCATGATCTCCTCGCTGATTTCGGCCTGCACCTCCATCAGCGCGTCGCGCCGCCATTCCTTCACCCTGTCGTCCACCTGGTCGGGCATGGCGGCGGCGGGGGTGCCGTCCTCTGCCCGGTAGGCGAACACGCCAAGGTGATGGAAGCGCGTCTCCGCCACGAAGTCGGTGAGCGCGGCGTAGTGTTCCTCCGTCTCGCCGGGAAAGCCCACGATGATCGAGGTGCGCAGGGCCGCGTCCGGAAAGTGCCTGCGGATGCGGTCCACCACCACGCGGGGGTTGCGGGCGAATGGGCGCCCCATGCGGCTCAGCACGTCGGGGTGGGCGTGCTGCAGGGGCACGTCGAAATAGGGCACGAAGGGCGCGCCCGCTCCGGCGAGATACGCCAGCAGATCGTCATTGAGCCCGGCGGGATACAGGTACATCAGGCGCAGCCGGTCCAGCCCCGGCAGCGGCAGCAGCCGGTCCAGCAGGGGGCGCAGGTCGCCCTTGTCCGTGGAACCACCGGGGCCGTTTTCCAGGTCCTCGCCCCAAGCGGTGACGTCCTGCGCGACCAGGATCAGTTCGCGCACGCCCATGTCCAATAATTGCCGCGCCTCGCGTTCCAGTTCCGCCGCCGGGGTGGAGCGGTGCGCGCCGCGAATGGAGGGGATGGTGCAGAACGAACAGTTGTGGCGGCACCCGTCGCTGATTTTCAGCCAGGCGTACGACGGCCCGGTGGACAGCAGCCGCGTGCCCCCCGCGTAGCCGGGCGCGACGCCACCGGGCGTGAACGTTCCGCCCCCGGCAAGCCCGCTCCCCATGGCCACCCTGGCCCCCACGGCGCGTGCCAGCAGGTCCGGCCACGCCTCGATGGACTGGTTGGGCAGCCACAGGTCCACTTCCGGCAGTTCGGCGGCCAGGTCGCGCTCGCCGTAGCGGCCCACCAGGCACCCGGCCACGGCCAGCAGGGGGCGCCGGGCCAGCCCGGAAATCTCGTCCACGGCCTCCACCACGGTGCGCACCGATTCTTCCACGGCGGGCAGGATGAAGCCGCAGGTATTCACGAGCACCACGTCGGCCTCGGCCATGCCGGCCACGGGGCGCACGGGGGTGCCCAGCGCGCCCAGCAGGCGTTCGGTGTCCACGCGGTTCTTGGGGCAGCCAAGGCTGACGGAATAAACACTTATCATTGGATGACGTTCCGGGTATGGAAAGGATGGAGGGTACCGCACGCCCCCGTGGCGGCACATGCCCGTGCCACGGCAGCCGATCCGTCCCGAAGGCCCCGGCGCAAGCGCGGGTGCCCGTGGGCGTGGTGCTGGGTGCCGCGTACCCGCAATGCGCGCCGGGCGCAAGCCCCCGCGTCCGGCAGGCCGGGCAGGGGGCATGCCCCCCGCATCCGCGCAGGACGTCCGCCGCCACCACTCACCGGCCCAAGGAGCCCCGCATGACCACGCAGCCCCCTTCCGGCCTCCCTGCCCCCCCAGCCGCCACGCCGGAATCCGGCGATGCACCTCTCCGTACGGCCACTGGCTGTCCCGCATGCGCTCCGGCACATGGCCCGGGGCACAACCCGGTTCGCGGCTTGAGCCATGCCGGTCAGGCCGCAACGGATGGATACGCCGCGCCGCGCCGTCCCTTTCCCGTGGCGCTGGCCGGGGTGGGCCGTGCCCTGCGCCCGGTGGCCGGGCTGCTGCAACGGCCCGACTTCCTGCTGGGCTTTCCGTGGGTGCACCTGGCGGGCATGCTGCTGACCCTGCGGGACCACGACGAACTGGCGCGGCACGCCTGCCAGCCGTTGGGCATTCCAGACGCCCCCACGCCGCCGGACCCTGCCGGGCTGGAGGCCCGCGCGGGCCTGCCCCCCGTACCGCCCGCGCCCGGCGGAGTGCCCCGCTTCGATTCCGCCGCCGCCCTGTTCGCGGCCCGGCCCGATCTGCGCATGGTCATCGACCTGACCGACGGCGGCAGCCACATGGCCGACCTGCGCGCGGCGGCCCCCGCCGGGGTTTCGTTGCTGGACGCGGGCGGCGCGCTGTGGGTGTGGGAAATGCTGGCCTCGGAAAAGCTGTGCTCCACCTGCAACCTGCACCTGCGCGAGGCGCGCGACCTGTTCGCCACGCTCATCGACCAGGTGGACGAGGACATCCTGCTGCTGGACACAGAAGGCCGCATCGTGGACCTGAACCGCAACATCCTGCAGCGCAAGGGCGGCACCAAGGACGACTGGATAGGCACCTGCTGCTGGCAACTGGACGGCCCGGAGTTCTGCTGCCCGCCGGAGCACGGCGGCTGCACCTTCCGCGAAACCGTGTCCACCGGCCACAAGGCGGAGCGCATCCACACCAGGGTCAACGACGATGGCCGGGCGCAGTATTTCCGGGTGTACACCTACCCGGTCACCGACGACGCGGGGCGGCTGACGCGGGTCATCGAGATGCGGCGCGACATCACCAACCGCACCAACATGGAAATCCGCCTGCAACAGGCCGAAAAGATGGCCGCCATCGGCGAATTGTCCACCTACGTGGCGCACGAGATCCGCAACCCGCTGTTCGCCATCGGCGGCTTTGCCAATTCTCTGCTGCGCTCCCCTTCGCTGGACGAGGCGGCGCGCGGCAAGGTGCAGGTGATCCTGGAGGAATCGCGGCGGCTGGACACCATCCTGAAGTCCATCCTGAACTTCGCCCGGCCCACCTCGCCGGTGCAGGGAGAGGTGGACCTGAACCTGCTGTCCCGCCAGACCATGGAACTGATGAGCATCGGGTTCGACCAGCGGCGCATCACCGTGGACATGCAGCTTGCGCCCGCCATCCCCAAGGCCCACGGCGACGGCGAGATGCTCAAGCAGTGCCTGATCAACCTGGTGAAGAACGCGCAGGAGGCCATGCCCGCGGGCGGCCGCCTGACCGTGCGCACCGGCATGAACCAGCAGCATGTGTACATTGCGGTGACGGACACGGGCGTGGGCATTCCACCGGAACTGCACGACAAGATATTCAGCCCGTTCTTTTCCACCAAGGAAAAGGGCGCGGGCATCGGCCTGGCCATGAGCCGCAAGATCATCGAGGAAATGGGCGGCAAGGTGGACCTGCAGAGCCAGGTGGGCAAGGGCACCACCATCACCCTGTACCTGCTGCCCCTGCTGGCCGTGCCGCGATCGACGGAACCGGCAAGGGACGACCCGGCGGGCGAGGGGCAGAAGGGCTGACAGCACATCGGGCACGAAGCCCATCGGCGCTCCCTTGCCTCCGGCCCGATTCTTCCGCACAATGCACGCCGCATCACCCCACCGCGTGCCCGACGCCGCGCGGCCAACGCCATGCCGACGGCGGGTCATGCACCCACGTCAACCCTGGAACACGTCCGACACACCATGAGCACCGCCCCGACCACCCCCCCCCCGAACATCACCAGTGACACCGCCGTCATCGTGCTGGCCACCCGCAACGCAGGCAAGATCCGCGAACTCAACGACATGCTGCACGGCACCGGAGTCACCGTGGTCGGCCTCGACGCCTACCCCGAGATCGGTGAAATCGAGGAGACCGGCACCACCTTCGAGGAAAACGCCCTGCTCAAGGCGCGCACCGTGGCCGAACTGACCGGCCGCATCGCCGTGGCCGACGATTCCGGGCTGGAGGTGGACGCCCTGGGCGGCGCGCCCGGCGTGTATTCCGCCCGCTATTCCGCCGAAGACGGCGTGCCCGCCACCGACGCCCGCAACAACGAAAAGCTGTTGGGCGCCCTGGCTGGCGTGCCGGATGCGCAACGCACGGCGCGGTTCCGTTCGGTCATTGCCGCCTGCGCTCCCGACGGCCGCAACATCACCGCCGCCGGGGCCTGGGAAGGCCGCGTGGCCACCGCCCCGCAAGGCGACAACGGCTTCGGCTACGACCCGCTGTTCCTCGACCCGGAACTGGGGCACACCGCAGCCACCCTTACCCGCGACGAAAAGAACGCCCGCAGCCACCGGGGCAAAGCCCTGCGCCGCCTGCTGGAAATGTGGCCCGGCTTCGTGGGCGGCAAGGACTGACCCGCGCCGCGCGCATCCGTACTGATCGCGCCCCGCGTCGCTCCGGTTCGTCCGGCGGGCGCGGGGCCGGACGACCGGACGCCGGGGACCCTGGGAGAACGCGGGGAGCCCCGGAAAACGCGCGGCGTGACGGCGCGGGGGCAGGAAAAAGCGCAACGATACGTGGAAGGCGGCCCGGCATGTCGGACCGCCTTCCGCGTTTGGCGAACTGTTCGGCGAACTATTTGGCGGGCTGGTCGGGCTGCGCGGGGGCAGCAGGGAATTGGGGCGCGGGCTGGGATTCCGCCTGCTGCGACTGGGTCACGGGCGCGGTGGCGTTCACCGGCTGCACCACCGTGGTTTCGATGGGCGACACCAGGTTGCCGAACACCAGCAGCATGGCCCCGCCCACGGCCAGGTTGCGCGCGCGGATACCCGCCGCCTGGTTGCCCGCGCGCCAGCGCAGCCAGTTGAAGGCGGCCCCGGCCAGCATGGCCATGCCGCACAGGTTCAGCAGATAGTTGATGGCGTACATGGTCGGCCTCCTGCCGGATGAACGGCGGGTGTCGGGGATGTCGGGGGTGGGGAGACGGGTGCGCCCGTGGGAAGGGAAGGGGGCGAAGTGCACCCCGCCGTGAAATTCTGTTGGCATGCCGGGCGGGTGGCGTCAAGGGGATGGATGGGGCCGCCCGGATGATGCGCGGGTGACGGCGGGCGCGGTAACGCTGGCGTGTCCGCGCGGAAGCCGTTACCAATAGCGCATCATCCTCACCCATCCATTCCTGCACAGGATTCCGCATGAACAAGCTCTACGTCGTCATGGTCGGCTTGCCCGCGCGGGGCAAATCCACCATGGCCCGTCGCATCCGCGAGGGCCTGGAGGCAGAGGACTTCCGCGTCGAGGTGTTCAACAACGGCGAAATCCGCCGTTCCATGCTGGGCATGGATTCCGCCCGGCCGGAATTCTACGACCCGGACAACGCGGAAGGCCGCGCCCGGCGCGAGGAAATCGCCCGGCTGAACATTGCCGCCGCGCGCGATTATCTTGCGGGCGACGGGCACGTGGCCATTCTGGACGCCACCAATGCCAGCCGTGCCCGGCGAGCCACCATAGAGTCGATGCTCACCGACCATCCGCTGCTGTTCGTGGAATGCGTCAACGACGACCCGGTGGCGCTGGGCGCGGCCATCCGTCGCAAGACGCAGATGCCGGAATTCGCGCGCGACACCACGCAGGCGGCCATGGACAGCTTTACCAAGCGCATCCACTACTACGAGCGCATGTATGCCCCGTGCGCCGACGAGTCGTGCTGGGTGCGGGTGGACACGCTGGAAAACCGCGTGGTGGGCGAGCAGATTGGCGGGCGGGTGCCGTACTACCACCGCATCCGGGACATTCTGGTGTCCGCGTGGGTGCGCAACCTGTATCTGGTCCGGCACGGAGAGACCTACTACAACGTGGAAGGGCGCATCGGCGGCGATTCGGACCTGACCCTGCGCGGGCAGGCCCAGGCCAAGGAACTGGCCGCGCATTTCGCGGACACCGAGGTGCCGTACATCTTCACCTCTACCCGCAAGCGGTCGGCGCAGACGGCGGCACCCATGCGCGAGGCGCGGCCCGGCGCCACGGTGATGGCCCTGCCGGAGTTCGACGAGATCGACGCGGGCGAGTGCGAGGGGCTGCGCTATGACGACATCCGCCGCAAGTTTCCGGATGCCTTCGCGGCCCGCCAGCGCGACAAGTTCCACTACGTGTATCCGGGCGGCGAGGGGTACGTGACCCTGCGCGAACGGGTGGAACGGGGGGTGCGCCGGGCGCTGTTCCTGGCCGGGGGCGCGCCGGGGGTGATGATCATCGGGCATCAGGCCATCAACCGGATGATCCTGTCGCACTTCCTGTACCGGCGGACGGAGGATGTGCCGTACATCTTCATTCCGCAGACGCAGTTCTACCATATAGTGGCCACGCAACGGAAAAAGCTGTTCGAGCTGGTGCGCTTCATGTGAGGTGGAGGGGGAGTGCCAGATGCCGCCGAGGTGACCGCACACCTTGCCTCCGGCCCCGTCCTTCTTATTGTAAAGCCGGCGCGCGGCGGCGGCCCGACACTCCCGCGCCAGTGGACAGCCGCCCTTTGCCGGGAGTATAGAAGGCGGCATCCGCACGGGCGGGTTTCGTGCCCGCCGGTCAGGCCAGACTGTCCTGGCAGGGGGCACAGGCCGCGCCGCCGCGTCGTGGCGGCTTTCGCGCACGTCAGGCCCGCCAGACACACCAGACACACCAGACACACCGCACCGGCACACTCCCCACGCACCAGAGGTCTACTCCATGTTCGCCATCCGCCGCCTTCGTCCCGCCGCCGCGCTGGCCTTGTGCGCCCTGAGCGTGCTGCCCGTCCTGCTCGCCGCCTGCGGGGGGCGTCAGCAGCCCGCGCCGCAGGCACAGGAACAGGCCCTGCCCGCCAAACCCATTCTGGAATTCATGACCGGCAACCCGGCCGGGGCTTCCGCCGTGCTGGACGACCCGGAATTCGGCACCGGCATCCGGGTGGTGGTGGAGGGGCTGTTCACCTCGGCCACCGGAGAGGAATGCCGCCGCGCTACCCTGCTTTCGCAGCATGGCGAGGCAGAGGTGGTCATAGCCTGCCGTCCGGCGGGCAGCGGCGACGACGTCGCGTGGCAGATGGCCCCCCGCATCTGGGGGCAGGGGATAGCCCGTCCCGCGCAATAGAAGGTTTGCCGCGCGGTTCACGCCGGAACCATCACCACAGACACCGCACGCTTCCATCCGCCGGGTGCGCACCGCGCCCGGCGTAGCCAATTACGGATACCTGCCATGGATATCGCACCGCTTTTCCGTCAGGCTGCGCACCACCGCGCGGGGGCTGCCGCATGGCTGCCCGCCCTTTTCCTGCTGCTCGTGCTGGCCGTACTGCTTGGCCCGGCGCACGGCGCCGCGTTCGCGGCCCCGGCAGAAGCCAAGTCGCCCGCGTCCGTCCCGGCGGCAACCGCATCCGCCACGTCCGACCTGCCGCCCTTTGCCGCCAACCTGTTCCAGGGCAACTTCGGGCAGGCCCGCAGCGCCGAGGCGCGCGAACTGGCACCCGGCGACCGGCTGGTGCTGCGCCTGTGGGGTGACCGCAACTTCGACGGCGTGACCACGGTGAACGACGCGGGCGACATCGAATTGCAGGACCTGGGGGCCGTGCCCGTGGCTGGGCTTGCCCAGGCCCAGGTGACGGAGGCCATCCGCAGCAAGCTCAGTGCGTCGGGCGTGGAGAACGTGCAGGTCTACGTCAGCCCCATGGACGGCCGGCCCGTGTCGGTCTTCGTCACCGGGTTCGTCATGAAGCCGGGCCGCTACAATGGCGCGCCGTCCGATTCGGTGCTGGCCTTCCTGGACCGCGCGGGCGGCATCGACCCCCGGCGCGGCAGCTATCGCACCATCCGCCTGCTGCGCGCGGGCGCGGAACTGGGCAGCTTCGACCTGTATCCCTTTGCACTGAAGGGGGCGTTGCCGCTGGTGCGCCTGCTGGACGGCGACACCATAGTGGTGGGCGAAAAGGGCCCCGCCGTGTCCGCCAGCGGCGAGATACGCAACGCCGCGCGCTTCGAATTCCGCAAGGGCGAGGCCACCGGGGCCAGGCTGGCCGAAATGGCCGACCCGCTGGCCACGGCCTCGCATGCCAGCATCGTGGGCACCCGCAACGGTGCGCCCTTCAACCTGTATCTGCCCCTGCGCGAATTCCGCACCCTGCCGCTGGCCGACGGCGACCGGGTGGAATTTCTGGCCGACACCCCCGGCGACACCATCATGGTCGAGGTGCAGGGGGCCATCCGGGGGGCGTCGCGCTTTCCGCTGAAGCGCACCGCCCGCCTGCGCGACGTGCAGCAGTACATTGCCGTGGATGCCGACCGGGCGGACCTTTCCGGCCTGTACATCAAGCGGCGCAGCGTGGCGGCCCGCCAGAAGCGCGCCATCGAGGACGCCCTGCGCAGGCTGGAGGAAAGCTCGTTCACGGCAACCTCGGCCAGCCCGGACGAGGCGCAGATCCGCAACCACGAAGCGGAGATGATCGCCAAGTTCGCCGAAAAGGCCCGCAACGTGACGCCCGAAGGCATCGTGGTGGTGGGCAGCGGCGGCAAGGTGGCCGACATCGCGCTGGAGGACGGCGACGTCATCGTCATTCCCGAAAAGAGCGACGTGGTGCTGGTGACCGGCGAGGTGGTGATGCCCCAGGCCATCGTGTGGAACGGCGACAAGCGCCTGAAGGACTACGTACGCGGCGCGGGCGGCTACACCAACCGCGCGGACACCGGCACCATCCTGCTGGTGCGCCCCAACGGCGAGGTGTTCCGCACGTCCGACACCACCATTGCGTCGGGTGACCAACTGCTGGTGCTGCCGCGCGTGGATTCCAAGAATCTGCAAACGGTCAAGGACATGTCGCAGATTCTCTACCAGATCGCGGTGGCCACCAAGGTGGTCATCGGGTTGTAGCGGCGGTTTTCGAATGGTCTTCTCGCCCGTTGGCGGATGGGCGGGAAGCGCCTTTGCCGCGCGGGCCGGACAGGACCGGACTGGGCCGCGAGGAGAAATGCATGAAGGACCACGACCCCAAGGGGCAGCCTCGGCGGGAAGACGCCGATGACGAAATCGGCCTTACCGAAGAGGAACGCCGCGCCCTGCGTGCCGCCCGGCGCGAGGCCCTGCTGGACGTGCCGCTGGACCTGCGCACCCGCGTGCAGGAGGACAAGCGCCGCAAGCGGCGCGATGCCCCCAAGCACAAGGGGCGCCTGATCGACGACGAGAATGCCGGGGGCGGTCGCGAAGACTAGCCGAGACTGGCCAGGATTGGCCGAGTCGGCCAAGGCTGGTCGAGATTGACCGGGCGGCAGCGCAATCGGGGCGACTGGGCGATCTGCCGGCTACGAAACGACAATGCGAGAGCGCCGATGGATATGGTCCATCGGCGCTCTTTGCATTCCGGCCATGCCGGGGAATTTCGTTCAATGGGCCGATACGTGCGGCAATGGCCCTCCCACGTGTCCTGCCGCGGCGGTTACGCCGTGCAGCAGGTCTTGCGCAGGGTTTCCATTTCCTCTTCCTCGTCGGCGGGGTTGCCCAGGTCCAGCACATGGCGGCCCAGCACGTAGTGCATCAGGCGGGGTTTTTCCGCCGATTCCTCCAGCGCGTCGATGATGCGGGCAATGCGCCGGGTGGAACGCAGCACGCCGTCCAGTTGTTCCGTCAACTGCGTGGTGTCCATGCCATGCAGGGCATTGGCCAGCCGCGCGGCGGCGGCATGGGCCTTGGACCCTTCGGGCAAAAGTTCTCGCAATTCGTCGGCGGCGTGCACGGCGTCGTCCCAGTCATCGGCCATGTCGTCCAGTAGTTCCGCGCAGTATTCCGCGTGGTTGCGCAGGATGGCCAGGGCGTTGTTGCCGTGGTGGGCCACGGCCCCGGCGGCCTTTTCCAGCGCGTCGCGGGCCACGGCCACGCGGCTGCCGGTGGTCAGGGCCACGATGCGCGAGCACTTGGCCAGAAAGCGGGCGTCGTAGCTGTCGAAGCCGTGTTCGCGCTCGGAATACAACAGCACCAGCCCGAAGGGCGGGCGGCCGCCCCGGTCGCGCAGCACGAAGGCCAGGCGCGAGCGGTAGCCCACCTTGTAGGCCGTGCAGTCGTACGATTCGCCCCCCCGGTCCATGCCCATCAGGTTGTTGGAGAGCACGTGGCGGGTGCCGTCGCACACCGCGCGCATGACCGGATGCCCGGCCAGGCCCTCTTCCAGCACCGGCGAAAAGAGCGGAATGGGACCGCCGTCCTCGCGTTCCGCCGCGATGATCTGCCATTCGCCCTCGTCGTCGCGCAGGCGGCATACGAACATGTCGGCGTGAAAGGCGCGCAGCAGCACGGCGGCGCTTTCGCGCAGGACCATTTCCGGCGGGGCCATTTCGTCGGCGATGCCCAGCAGTTCGCTGGTGACGCGCAGCAGGGTTTCCGTGTCGTGGCGCTGGGCGGTGAGGCCGGACAGCAGTTGCATCAGGTCGCGCCAGTTGCGGATGGGCGCGGCGTGCATGTCGGGCCGCCAGCCCGTGTCCAGCACGGCCTTGGCGGCGGGCAGCAGGGCGAGGATGGCGGCGCGCGCCTTGGGCGGCGCGGAGCGGAGCAGCAGGGATATGTCCTGCCGCAACGTGCGGGGGGCTGTGGGGGGCATGGGGGGCGGATTCACGGTCCGTCGGCCGGTTCGCGAGTCGGTGCGTGCATCGGTGTCCGCACGCCGCCGGGGGCGGTGGCACGGCGGACACAGGGCCGCGCGAGTGCTACATAGATATCCGACGTCACAATGTCCAGTACAAAAGCACAAGGTGTTTGACATGACCGCCGCCCCTGCACTATGAGCAGTATCCCGTCACGGGCGGCGGCAGGTTGAAGCAAGCCGCAGCCGTCCGTTGCCAAACGCGGAGGGCGGGCCATGGCGCTTTCGGGCGGCATGACGTAGTATCCTGCCACCATTGTCTTGCCATGATTGACTCGCATATCGGGGCGGTTAGCTCAGCTGGTAGAGCGTCGGCCTTACAAGCCGAATGCCGGGGGTTCGATCCCCTCACCGCCCACCATTGTAACGTCGAGAGCCAGGCGCAAGTCTGGCTCTCTTTCTGTTTTTTGAACGGGACAGGCCGCACGATGGTCCGCACGGCCTTGGCGACGGGCTTGGGGATGCCTGCTTGTGGCTATGCGGAAAGGAAGTGCGCTGGTGGGCAATTCAACGCCTCGGCCAGCTTGCGGGCGTTTTGCCTGCCGATAGGGCGACGGCTGTTTTCCATCTCGCGGAGGTGCCGCTGCGGAATGCCTGTGCGGCGCGAAAGCTCAGCCTGGGTTATGGCCTCGCGGTAACACAGGCCGCGCAGGATGGCGGCAAGGGACATGTCGAGGATAGATTCGGGCAGCACGGCTACAGGTCCTCCGGCGTCAGGCCGGTATGGCGGGCGATGCGGGCCAGCATGCGGGGGCCGATTTCTTCCTGGTCATGGAAGGAGAACACATAGTCAGGCCACCCGGAGCGCTCAAGGGTACGGTGGGAACCGGCGCGACGCTTTTCTTGCCAGCCGATGCGCAGCAACGCGGCCAGCAGCCTGCGGGCCTTAACGGAGGGCCAATGGCTCATTGCTGGTGGCGAAGGTGATCTGCTCGATGCCGGGCACAGAATCGCCGTGTTCCAGCCGGTCGGCAATGACACGCAGGGCAAGGGCCTTGGCTTTGGTGGTCGCCATCTCCGCCGATGGGGCGTAGGCCATCACGCCGGGAAGTTCCATGACTTCGGCCAGCCAGCGCCCGTCTTCTTCCCGTTCGACTTCAATGGTGAAGTTCATGCGTGTTCTCTCCCTGTCGGGTGGGCTGCGGCAAGTTCCTCGGACCACATGCCCGGAAATGCCAATTCCGTGAAGCCTACCCATAGTCATGAATGCCCACAGGTGCAACAGTAATCAGGTGAAGGGAGAGCGTGCGGGTGTGCTGGGTTAGTTTTTTGTAACCGTGCCTGTGCGCACGTTGACCGAATATTTCGCGCGCATTTTTCCGCCGGGGCGTTCAACGCACTCCACGGCATACGTTGAGCCAGTCGTATTCTTTACAGAGGGTATTACCTGGCAAAAATGCAGGGGTTCGTCCGAACAGGACGAACCCCTTTTCGTGTTGCCCTGCCCGGAAGCTCGAGCGGGCGGCTTTTCAATTTCCGGGTAGGGCATCGCGTCGATTGTGGCGCGTCCTGTGGCGGCTCCGGTTTTCGTATTCTTGCGGGGAGTGTCCTGATTCTGAGCAAGATGACTAAAAAAAGTTGCCTTAACCGTGTTAATGAGTAATATTTTAGTCATGAATACGGCAAAAAGAACGAGCAGATCATTGCCGCCGGAGCTGGCGGCCCTGTGCGCCGAACTGGGACGGAACATTCAGATCGCGCGCAAGCGGCGCGGCCTCAGCGAACTGCGGCTGGCCCGGCTGGCGCATACCTCGCGGCGGACCATCCAGCGCATCGAGGCCGGAGAGCCGGGCGTCGGGCTGGGCATTCTGGCCAGCGTGCTGTGGGTGTTGCAACTGGAGGGCGATCTGCGGCTGGTGGCCGATCCCGACCGGGACGAGCAGGGCAAGTTCCTGGCGGAAACCAAGCTGCCACAGCGCGTCCGCGAGGCGCGGGACACCAGATATGACTTCTAGCGGCGCCCCCATCTACGTCTTCGTCTGGCTGAAGGGGAAGGGCTACGTCCCCGCCGCCCTGCTCACGGAGTACGCCGGGGGGCGGCGGTGCAGCCTGGGCTATGGCCGCAACTACGCGGCCCGTCCCGATGCCATCCCCATCGACCCGGTATCCCTGCCGCTGTACATGGGGCACGTGGCCACGAGCCCGTCGGGTTCGGCCATTTTTCCTGCCCTGCGCGATGCCGCCCCGGACAAGTGGGGGCGCAAGCTGTTGGCGTTGCTGGCTGGCCGTCCGGCGGGCACGCTGTCCGAGGTGGAGGTGCTCACCGCCGCGCATTCCCGCAACCGGATCGGGGCGCTGGCTTTCGGCGGCACCCCGGCGGGGCCCGAGTCCATGGCTCCGTGGACCACGTGCGAGGTCTTTTCCCTGCACGAAGGCGACCTTGGCCGGGTGGGCCGCGTGGTGGCCGAGGTTGACGGCATCGACGACGACGCGGACCTTGAGGCGTTGCGCCGCACGCTGCCCGGGGATGTGTTCCCGCGGGCCCTGGCGTCGTCCCTGAGCGTTGGTGGAGGTCGGCCCAAGGCCCTGGTGGACGTGAACGGCGCGGCGTACATCGCCAAGTTTCCCAAGCGGGGGGACGCATGGAACGAGCCGCGCGTGGAACACGCCACCATGACCCTGGCCGCGCGGTGCGGCATCACTGCCGCGCAAACCCGTGTGGTGGAGGCGGACGGCGTCGGCGTGCTGCTGGTGCGCCGTTTTGACCGGGACGACGCGGGCGAGCCGGTACACTTCGTTTCCGGGTTCACGCTCAACCGCAGGATCAGCGAGGATGGCGACTGGGGGTCGTACCAGGACCTTGCCCAGGTCGCGCGCCAGCACGGCGACGAGCGGGCCGGGCCCGAACTGTTCCGGCGCATGGCGTTCAACGTGCTGTGCCGCAACGTGGACGACCACCCGAGAAACCACGCGTTCTTCGTGCGCCGCGACGGGGTTGCCATGACCCCGGTCTTCGACGTGGTGCCCGCCCAGGTCCGGTTCGCCCGGCCGGAGCTTGCGCTGGCGTGCGGGCGCAAGGGGCGCGAGGCATCCCTGGAAAACGTGCTGAGCATGCCCGAGCCGTTCGGCCTGCGCCGGGCCGAGGCCGAGGCAGTGGTGGCGGACATGCGGCGCGAGATGCGCGGCTGGCGCGGACACTTCGAGGAATGCGGCGTGTCCGGAGCGGACATCTCCAAACTGGAAGAGCGCTTCGCCCTGGTGTCAGGGCCGTGATGCCCTGGCCCGCCGAACCCGCAAGGCGCGCATGCATCCGGCACCATTGCAATCAGGTGCCCGAGAGGCTGAAGGAATGACCTGCCGCCACGCAAAAGGCCCCCGTTTTCGGGGGCCTTTTAGACTGCCGACAAACCCAGATTCTTGCGGGGGAGGGACCCTTTTGAAAAGGGTCTCCTCCCCCGCACCCCCTCCCCCCCCCAAAATTGTCATTTGTGTTTTCTGGGTATTACGAAAATGCAAAATATGGGGTTCCAAGGGGCGGCAGCCGCCCTGCGATCGCCTTCCGTAATGCTCGAAGACTCGCATAACGGCTGCCGTCCTTGGCCGCCGGAGGCTCACGAAAACAGACTTTGTCAACAACCTGAAAGGCCCCCGTTTCCGGGGGCCTTTGCCATGCCTTTTCTGCGCCGTACCGGCTATGACTTCATGCCCTCGATGATGGCGCGCAGTTCCTCGGCCATGCGGGCCACCTCGGCAATGGCCAGGGCCGACTGGTTCATGGCCTCCGCCGTCTCGCCGGAGATCACGTTCAGTTCCTCGGTGGCGCGGGCGATCTGCTCGCTGGCCGCCGACTGCTCCTCGGCGGCGGATGCGATGGACCGCACCATGTCCGCCGTGTCCACCGAAACGCGCAGTATCTCGTGCAGCGAGGTCCCGGCCTGGGCCGACCGTTCCGCCGAGGTGTCGGCGTCGGCACCGGCAAGGCCCATCAGATCCACGCTCTTCTGGGTCACCTGCTGGATGGCCCGGATGACCTGCCCCACCTCGCTGGTGGCGCTCATGGTCTTTTCCGCCAGCTTGCGCACCTCGTCGGCCACCACGGCGAATCCGCGCCCGGCGTCGCCCGCGCGGGCCGCCTCGATGGCTGCGTTCAGGGCCAGCAGGTTGGTCTGGTCGGCGATGTCCGAGATCATGTCGATGATGGCGCCTATGCCGTCGGCCTGCTTGCCCAGTTCGTGCAGGCTGCCGCCCATTTCGGTCATGCGGTCGCGCAGGGCGCGGATGGAGCCCACTGTGCCGTGCACCACCTGTTCGCCCTGTTCGGCGCGCGAACGGGCCAAGTCGGCATTTTCCGCGGCATTGCCCGCGCTGCGCGCCACTTCCAGGATGGAGGCGTTCATCTGTTCCACGGCCGTGGCCGATTCGGAAACGCGGGTCTTCTGGTTTTCCGTGCCCCGGCTGGATTCCTCTATCTGCGACGCCAGTTCTTCCGCAGCCGTGGACAGCCGGGCCGAAACGTCCATGGCCGCGCGGGCGGCATCGGCGATGCGGTCGCGCTGGGCCTCGATCTGACGCTGCTTTTCCACCATCTCGCTGATGTCGTTCCAGAACGAGATGGAGCCCAGCAGTTCGCCGTCCATGTCGTAGAACGGGGTGGTCACCACGTCGATGTGCACGGTGCGCGCGCCGTCCTGAGAGGTCCACACCGTCTGCCCCGTCAGGGTGCGCCGTTCCTTGATGGCCTTGTCGGACAGCGTCTCCCGGTTGGGATCGAACCAGTAGAATTCACCGGACTTCATGCCGTAATAATCCGGGGGCGGCTTTGGCCTGCCCAGCAGTTCACAGACCTGGGTGTTGGCCCAGGACATGGTGAAGTCGGGGGCCACGATGCCGCACGGGGTGGGAATGCCCTCCAGCACGCCCCGGGCAAAGCCCAGTTCGCGCTTGATGCTGTCCTTCATGCGCCGGGTGTTGTCGGCCAGTTCCGCCAGTTCGCACGAAAAGTTGCCGTCCAGTGCCGTGCCGAAGTTGCCCCCGGCGATGTCCGCCGTGAATTGCCCCACGGCCTGCAACGGCACCATCACCAGCCTGCGCAGCATCAGCACCACCACGGCGGCCAGCACCACGCAGACCAGCGCGGCAACGCCCACCACCACGTTGCGCAGTGAGTATGCCTCCGCCAGCAGTTCCGACTCGTTCACGGTGCTGGCCATGATCCAGCCGGTCTGGGCAATGCGGCTGTACGCCGCCAGCTTGGGGGCGCCCTTGAATTCGTACCGCATGGTGCCGCGCGGATTGGCCAGCATTTCGCGCACGAAGGGCAGGTCCTTGCCCGGTTGCAGCAGCATGGACGGGTCGGGGTGGGCGATGAAGGTGCCGTCGCCGTCCAGGATGTACAGGTAGCCGGTCTGCCCGACCTTGATGGGCGAGATGGCGGCTTCGGTGAACGCATTGAAGTCGAACGCCACCTGCACCCCGCCGATGAGCGCCCCGGATGCGTCACGCAGCGCGGTGGCCATGCGGAAAATCATCCGCCCGCCTTCGTCCCTGGCAATGGTTTTGTCCAGGGCCATCTCGCTGCCTTGCAGCACCTGGCGGACCACGGCGTCCCCGTTCTTGTCCCGACCGCGTTCGTCGGCGCCGCCATTGTCGGCACCGGCCACCACCACCCCGCGCCGGTCGAAGGCGCAGGCCGACCAGATTTCCTTGTAGGTGCGCAGGTAGTCGCGCAAGCGATTCTGGGCCACGTCGTTCTCGTCGTTGCCATCCACGACGGCTTCCACGATGGCCCGTTGCCGGGCCAGGGCGACGGCCAGCTTCCTTTCGTTTTCCAGCGTGATGTCGGCGGCTACCCGCGCCGTGTCCACCAATCCCTGCGAGCTGGTCTGCCGCAGGTGCAGCGCCAGGTTCATGGTGGACGAAGTGACGTACCAGCCCAGCCCGCCGAACCCGACCGCCAGCAGCGCGACGACCAGCGCGCCGATTCGGGTGTTCAGCCTGTCGAAAAATCCCGTAGTGCCCCGCATTATGCCTCCCTGATGATGCTGCCCCCTGTGTTTCATCGGCAGCAATGCCGAAGAGGTTAGCGAGCGAGACAATATTTTAGAATATTTTCCGTAGGATGGCAGCGGGCCATATTCTAACGGGCAATGCATGTGGAGTGCCTTGGTCCGATTTTTCTTGCGATTTCAGATGGCTGTGCCGAAGGGTGTGCATTCCGGCAGGCGTGCGACATGGCGCGGTGGGGTGGAAGGCAGGCTTTGGGGGCGTTTCGAGGTGACGCCGGGCACGGACGGCAGCGACACGGGCCGTGCGGCGAAAGAAGCGGCGATGGGAGGGGCGCGGGGAAAGGGGTGGGCACGCCAGGGTGCCCGCCCCACGGAGAGTCAGGCGCGTTCGCGGTGCGTGCAGGGCAGGCGCAGCAGCGCTTCCAGCCCGCCGCCTTCGCGGTTGGCCAGGGTGATGTCGCCGCCGTGCTGGCGGGCGATGTTGCGGGCGATGGACAGGCCAAGGCCGCTGCCGCCGGTCTGGCGGTTGCGCGAATGCTCCACGCGGAAGAACGGCTCGAACACCTTGTCCGTGTAGTGTTCCGGCAGGCCGGGGCCCCGGTCGAGGATGGCCACGGACAGGGTGTCGCCCGTGTCCCGGACCTCCATGTCCACCTGCCCGCCGCCGTAGCGGACGGCGTTTTCCAGCAGGTTGGACAGGCAGCGTTTCAGCGCCAGGGGCTGGGCCTGGATGTGGGTGGGGCGCCCTTCGGCGGTGCCGTGCAGGGTGATGCGCAACGGCGTCTGGCCTGCTTGTCCCGCCTGCCCTGCCTGCCCGAGACGCCCGGTCTGTCCCGCATGCAGTTCCAGGCAGTCCTCGGCCAGGCTTTCCAGCAGGGCGGTTACGTCCACGGCGGCGGTTGCCTCGCGGCTGTCGGTGCTGCGCACGAAGTCGATGGTGGTGGAAAGCAGGTCCCGTATTTCGTCAAGGTCGGCCAGGAAGCGTTCGCGCAGTTCCGGCGGCTCCATCTGGTCCGCGCGCAGGCGCATGCGGGTGACCGGGGTGCGCAGGTCGTGCGAGATGGCGGCCAGCAGCCGTCCGCGCTCGTCCACGAACTGGCGGATGCGGTCCTGCATGCGGTTGAAGGCCTGGGCCGCGCGGCGGATTTCCAGCGGGCCGCGTTCCGGCAGGGGGGCGCGCACCAGCCCGGCACCGAATTCGTCGGCGGCGTCGGCCAGCATGCGCAGGGGGCGGGTCATCCAGCCCACCACCAGCAGGCCCAGCAGGGCCACGCCCACGATGCGCCAGCCCAGATCCCACAACATGGGCTGGGGGATCCACGGCCGGTCGCCCTCGGGCAGCACGTGGGTGAACACGGCCCACATGCCGTCGCGCAGGCGTACGCCCACGGTGTAGCCGATGTCGTAATGCCCGTCGTCGATGCGGCCCGGGGGCGGCGGCGGGCGGCGCCCCACGTCGCGGGCAATGCCGTCCACCCGGCAGACAAGCTGCATGTCCGGGGCCAGCAGGCCGCGCAGGTGATCCGCGAAGATGGAGGAGTACACGTCAGTGGCCAGGGCGGACATGCCGGGCATGCCGGACATGCCGGGCGTGCCAGGCGTGCCGGACATTTCGGAAGGGGCCATGCCCCCGTGGGGAGTGATGGGCGGGGTGGTGGTCAGGGCGATGCGGCTGGCGCCCTGCACCATCTGGGTGATCATGCCGGCCCGTGCCTCCGGCTTGGCGGCCTCAAGCAGCAGGGCCTGCCCCGCAAGGCGCATGGCTGCCTGCCGGGCCACGGAACTGTACACGAACGGCCCCCCGCGCGAGACCACGTACAGCATGCTGACGATCTGGATGAGCACCATGCCGCACGCCAGCACCAGCACCACCCGGCCACGCAGGGTGCGCGGGGGCAGGGCGGAGAGCAGCCGCGCCGCGGGGAACGGTGGCCGTTCGGACGGGGACGCCGCGGGTGCGGGGCTCATGCGTCGGCCGGGCCGGGGAAAGAGGGAGGGGGCGTGCCGGGAGCGGCGTCAGGGGTACCATTACGGGCACCATCCGGGGCGCCATCGGCTCCGGCATCGCGTTCCACGTCGGTGGCCAGGTAGTAGCCGTCACCGCGCACGGTCTTGATGATCTGCGGTTCGCGCCCGTTGTCGCGCAGTCGGGTGCGCAGGCGGCTGACCAGCACGTCGATGGACCGGTCAAAGGCTTCCGCCGCGCGGCCCTGGGTCAGGTCCAGCAACTGGTCGCGGCTCATCACCCTGTTGGGATAGTTCAGGAACACCCGCAGCAGGCGGTATTCCGCGCCGCTCAGGTTCACCACCACCCCATCCGGGGCCACCAGATGGCGGGGCACCGTGTCCAGCGTCCACCCGGCAAAGCGGATGGTGCGCGACATGGCCTCCGGCTCGGCCTTGGCGATGTTTTCGGGCAGGGCGCGGGCGCGGCGCAGCACGGTGCGGATGCGCGCCACCAGTTCGCGCGGGTTGAACGGCTTGGCCACGTAGTCGTCGGCGCCCAGTTCCAGCCCGATGATGCGGTCGGTGTCGTCGTCCAGCGCGGTCAGCATGATCACCGGCAACTCGGACCGGGCGCGCAGCCTGCGGCACAGGGTCAGCCCGTCGTCGCCGGGCAGCATCACGTCCAGCACCACGAGGTCGTAGCGGCCCACCTCGAGCATGCGGAACATTTCGGTGCCGTCGGCGGCGGATTCGGCGCGAAAGCCGTGCTTGTCCAGATAGCCGGTGAGCAGGGCGCGGATTTCGGGGTCGTCGTCCACGACAAGGATGTGTTCCGGGGTGTTCATGGGCCTCCTATAGCGCCGCTCCGTGCCCCGTGCACGGGTTTTTTGCAACACAGTGTTTCCGCCGCGCGGGGCGCAATACGCGGCAACACTTTGCCTGTTGCGGCAATGAAGCGGCAACGGGCAACACATACACCGGTTACGCCGCGGGGCTAGAACCCCGGTCACGCGCCGTTCCTTTGCGCAGGGGCGGCAAGGGGGCCGGGCGGTTTTTCCCTCTTTCTCCCCGCTCCCCCCTGCTTTCACGGGCCGCCGGGATGGTCCCGGCACAGGCCGCCAGGCACTGCTGCAACGTCGGCGCTGCGGCCTTCCGTTTCCCCCTCCGCCCCTGTGACAGGAATGGGCGGCGCCAACAGCCACCGGAATCCGCATGTACCAGATCGCGCTCAAGATGCTGCTCGCCAATCGGGGCAAGTACCTCGGCATGGTGCTGAGCCTGGCCTTCACCTCGCTGATCATGACCCAGCAGCCCGCCGTGTTCGCCAGCATCCTTACCCGTACCTACGGGCTCATCGACGACATAGCCATCGCCGACATCTGGGTCATGGACCCCCAGGCCCAGTCGGTGGAGGAATCGAAAGCCATGCCCGACACGCGCCTGTCGCTGGTGCGCAGCGTCAGCGGCGTGGAATGGGCCGTGCCCCTGCACAAGGGCCAGCTGAAGGTGCGCCTGCCCGACGGCAATACCGTGGGCTGCGGGCTCATCGGCGTGGACGACGTGTCGCTCATCGGCGCGCCGGGTGTCATGCGCTCCGGCAGCATGGCGGACCTGCGCATGAGCGATGCCGTGGTGGTGGACGCCGAGGGCGCGTCCAACCGCCTGGCCGTGCAGACGGACCACGGCCTGCGCCCCCTGGGCGTGGGCGACGCGCTGGAGGTCAACGACCGCCGCGCCGTGGTGGTGGGGGTTGCCAACGCCACCCCCACCTTCCAGTCGCAGCCCATCCTCTACACCACCTTTTCACGGGTGAAGGTGTTCAACAAGAGCGAGCGCAAGGTGATGTCCTTCGTGCTGGTAAAGGCCCAGCCGGGGCAGGACCACCGCGCGCTCGCCGGGCGCATCGCGTCGGAAACGGGCCTCACCGCCCTGACCGCCGACGACTTCCGCGCGCGGACGTTGCGGCACTTCGTCAAGCGCACGGCCATCATCATGCACTTCGGCACCACCATCCTCATGAGTTTCTGCATCGGCGCGGTGGTCACCGGGTTGATGTTCCACAACTTCACCCAGGACGCCTTGCGCCACTTCGGCGTGCTGAAGGCCATGGGCACCGACGACCGCACCCTGCTGCTGATGATCCTGTCGCAGGCCCTGCTGGTGGCGGGCACCGGCTTCGGCATCGGGGTGGGCATGGCCATGATCATGGGCAACCTGCCCGGCGACCCCATGGGCATGCGCCTTTCGCCGCTGATTCTGGCGGTGGGCGGCGGCGCGGTGCTGTCCATCACCCTGGTTTCGGCGGCGCTGAGCATCCGCCAGGTGCTGCGGCTGGAACCGGCCGTGGTGTTCAAGCAATAGGCAACAGGGCAACAGCAACAGGAATCGGCACCAATGCAGGACAGAAACACGGATACCCCGGTCCGCGTGGTCACCCCGGCCAGATCCTTCATCACTGGCGGTATGCCCGACGACCCCGCCGTGGTCTGCGCCGGACTGCGCAAGCGCTACGGAGAAGGGGCCACCGCCGTGCATGCCCTGCGCGGCGTGGACCTGACCGTGCAGCGCGGCGAACTGCTGATGCTGGTGGGCCCCTCCGGCTGCGGCAAGACCACGCTCATTTCGGTCATGGCGGGCATTCTGGACCCCACGGAAGGCAGCTGCCGCATCCTGGGGCAGGACATGACCGCCCTGGCCCCCCGGCCCCGCGCGGCCTTTCGCGCCCGCAACATCGGCTTCGTGTTCCAGGCCTACAACCTGAACCCGGCCCTGACGGCGGCGGAGAACGTTTCCGTGCCGCTGCGCATCTGCGGCGCGCCGCTGCGCGAGTCCATGCGCAAGGCGGAAGCCGCGCTGGAACTGGTGGGCCTTGGCGACAAGACGGAATCCGCCCCCGGCGACCTTTCCGGCGGACAGCAGCAGCGGGTGGCCATTGCCCGCGCCCTGGTGCACCAGCCGCAGTTGATCGTCTGCGACGAGCCCACCAGCGCCCTGGACCACGCCAACGGGCAGCGGGTCATGGAACTGCTGCGCCGGGTGGGCACCGTGGATGGCCGGGCGCTGGTCATCGTCACCCACGATGCCCGCATCTTCGAATTTGCCGACCGCATCGCCGAACTGGACGACGGCCGGGTGACCCGCGTGGGCACGCCCGGCGCGTTGGCCGGGCTGCCGGAATCGGCGGGCATGCACGGTGGCGGACCCGGCACGGAGCCCGATGCTGGCAGCGATGACAACCGGCCCCCCGAATACGGCACCCCGCCCGGCGGGAACGGCACGGGCGCGTCCGCGCGGACTCCGGGCTGCTGCACGGACTGACTTCCTGTATTTCCCGTACGTTCAGGACGGGGCTCGGTGCCGCGCCTGAACGTACGGGGAGTCCGCCGCCAGCCCTTCTCCCGAACACCCACGGGGCCGCCCGTCTCACATGCGGAGCGACCCGATACCCCCAGACAGAGATACCCATGCGACGCAACATCATTCTTGCCTACGTCCTTCCCGCCCTGGCCCTTGCGGGCCTTGCCGCGGGCGTCGTGTACGCCTCGCGCGCGTCGGCGCCGCCAGCCCCGGTGCCTCCGGTGGCCGACCCGGCCGCGCCGCCCTACGAAACGTACATCAGCGGTTCCGGCATCGTGGAGGCGGCCAGCCGCGACGTGGGCGTGGCCACGCCCACGTCCGGAGTCATCGTGGAGATTCCCGTTACCGTGGGCGACGCGGTGAGGAAGGGCGACCTGCTGTTCCGGCTGGACGACCGCGAGCGCAAGGCGGCCCTGGCGCAGCAGAAGGCTGCCCTTGCGGTGGCCCGCGCCAAGGTGGCCGAGGCCCGCGTGGCCCTGGAAAAGGCCCGTGCCGACGCCGCCCGCGTGCGCAGCCTGCGCGACGGGCGCGCCGTGAGCGCGGAAGAGGCGGCCCAACGCGGCTACGCCGAGGACGCCGCCCGCACCGCACTGGCTTCGGCCACGGCGGATGCGGCCCAGGCCGAGGCGTCGGCCCGCGCCATAGAGGTGGACCTGGACCGGCTGTGCGTACGCGCCCCCATGGATGCCATGGTGTTGCAGGTGAACGTGAGCGAAGGCGAATACGCCACGGCCGGGGTACTCGACTCGCCGCTGGTCATGCTGGGCGACGTCAGCCGCCTGCACGTGCGGGTGGACATCGACGAGAACATCGCCTGGCGCTACCGCGCGGGCATGCCCGCCACGGTGTTCCTGCGCGGCAACCGCGATTTCTCCACGCCGCTGCGCTTCGTGCGGGTGGAGCCCTACGTGCTGCCCAAGACTTCCCTGACCGGCGACACCACCGAGCGCGTGGACATCCGCGTGTTGCAGGTGCTGTACGCCTTCGACGCCAAGGACATGCCCGCCTACGTGGGCCAGCAGGTGGACGTGTATTTCGACGACACCGGTCGCCCTACAGGGAACAACCCGGCAACGGGCGGCACGGCCAGCATGTGGGGCAGCGCGCCAGGCGCGACGGCCCGCGCCGATGGGGCGGATGCCGTGGCTGTGGAGCGGTCTGCCGCCGGGGATACGATGCCCGAAGTGGTGGTGCCGGTGCGCGATCTGAACAAGAAGGCAAGCCCCCGGAAGGCGACCGACACGGGGGTGCGGGGATGACCGCGCCGTTCCGTTTCCGGTGCCGGGGAGCGGCAGGGGATCCCCCGCGCCCGGCGGATATCCGGCTTTCGTGGTCCCGTCGCATGCCGGGCCGATCATGCGTTCTGCCGTGGATACTGCTGTGCGCGGTGCTGGCGGCGGGCTGCGCCGCCGCGACCGCCACACCCCGCCCCGGCATGCCCGCCGCGTGGAGCGCGGAGGCGTCCGGTCTGTCTTCCGCCACCGATGGGGGCACGCAAGCCGTGCACTCCGGCGTGACCCTGACCCGCTGGTGGGGCACCTTCGGCGACCCGGTACTGGATGGCCTGCTGGACCGTGCCGCCGCCGCCAACTTCGACGTGCGCATTGCCGCCGAAAAGGTGCGCGAGGCCCGTGCCGCCGCGCGCGAGGCCGGGGCCAACCTTGGTCCCACGGTTACCGGTTCCGCCTCCGGCACCCGCAGCCGTTCCGGCACGGGCGAGGCGCAGTCCACCGGCTCGCGCGATGGCAACGTATACGCCACGGGCCTGGACATGGCCTGGGAAATCGACCTGTTCGGGCGGCTGCGCGCCACCCGCGAGGCCCGCGTGGCCGATGCCCAGGCTGCGGAAGAAGACCGGCGCGACACTCTGGTCACCCTGCTGGCGGAGGTGGCCACCCAATACGTCACCCTGCGCCAGGCCCAGAACGAACTGGACCTGACCCGCACCATCGCGGCCAGCCGGGCCGAAACCCTGGCCCTGGTCACCGACCGGCGCGATGCGGGCCTTGCCGGGGACATCGACGTGGCCCAGGCCGCCGCGCTGTGGCATTCCGCGCAGGCCGACGCCGCCGACTACGAAAACAACGCCTGGGCGGCCCTGGCCCGCCTGGAACGCCTGACGGGCGCCGCACCCGGCGAACTGCGCCCCGTGCTGGAGGCGGCCGCGCCCATTCCGGTGCCCGCGCGGCAGGTGCCCGTGGGCCTGCCCGCCGACCTGCTGCTGCGCCGCCCGGACATCCGCGCGGCGGAGCGTTCCCTGGCATCGGCGGCGGAGGATCTTGCCGCCACCACGGCGGAACGCTGGCCCACGCTCAGCCTGTCTGCTTCACTGGGTTCGCAGGCATCCACGATGAACAGGCTGCTGTCTTCGGGCAGCGGGGTGTGGTCCGTGGCCCCGGCGCTGGGGTTGACCCTGTTCGATTCCGGGGCCACCACCGCGCGCATCGAGCAGGCCGACGCCAAACGCGAGCAGGCCGCCCTGACCTACCTGTCCACGGCCCGCACGGCGGTGGAGGAGGCGGAAGCCGCCCTGTACGCCGTGGACCGCCAGCAACGCAGGCTGCCCGACCTGGCCGCCGTGCTGGAGGCGGACCGCACCGCCCTCGTCCTTGCCTGGGACCGCTACCGGGCGGGACTGACCGACTTTCTGGACGTGGCCGACGCCGAGCGCGAACTGTCCACCGCCGCCCTGACCCACGTGCGGGCGCGGGCGGTGCTGGCCACCCGCGCCATCACCCTGTACCGGGCGCTGGGCGGCGGCTGGGCCGTGCCCACGGGCGAGGAGCAGGACGCCGTTTCCGGCGCAGAGCCCGCCCCACGGCCCGCATCGCCGTCCGCCAGCGCGAATGGCCCCGGGGCCGGCGCATCATAACCAAGACGACCCATGGCGCCCGCGCGGAATACTCCGGCGTGGCGCGCCCCAGGAGCACCTGCCATGAAAGAGTCCCGCGTTCCTTCACGCATTCCCCTGATCACCGCCCTGTTCTGCGGTCTGCTGCTGCATACGGAATTCACGGCCGTGGCGGCTGATGATGGAGCCACCGCCCCCGGCGGTGCGCTTCCGGCGAAGGAGGAAAGGTCTTCGCCCACGCCGGGTTCCGCCTCCGCGCGGAGGGAACAGTCCCGTCGTTTCGAACTGGCCGACCGCGACCATGACGGCAGCCTGACCCGCGAGGAGGCCGCCCATCCCGAAACCGGTTTGCCCGTGGTGTCCCGCGAGTTCACCGCCATCGACACCAACGGCGACGGCAGGTTGAGCAAGGCCGAGTTGCTGCGCTTTGCCCGCGAACGGCGCCAGGCCAACCAGGACCGGCGGACCGGCCAGCCGTCGTGATGGCGGTGCCTCGGGCAGGCGCGGTTGTCGGACCGGTCGGGCAGTTTCGACCTAGTAAAGAAACGTAAAGACACTGTCCGGCAAAATTTGCCTGCCTTTGCCCGCCCCGCACCTTGCCGTGCGGGGCGGTTTTGCTTTCCGAAGGAAAGGCGGCTGGCGGCGGTTGCTCGTGGGGGCAGGGCGTGACCGGCTGGGCGGGGCGTGGCCGGGCATGCGGGTCGTGCTGGGGCGCCGGGCACGATCGCGCGGCGTGCGGCACGGTCGCGCCGCGAGTGCGGGAAAGAGACCGGCGGGAGGGTGAGCCCTGGACCCGCGAAGCCGACGGACCGAAGGAGGATGGGGGGAAAGAACCGCTACGCCGGCAGGCGGATGGTGACCAGCAACCCGCCCTTGGGCAGGTTTTCGGCGGTGATGGTGCCGCCATGCAGTTCCACGGCGCGCTGGGCGATGGCCAGGCCAAGCCCGGTGCCCGTGCCGCGCGAGGCATTGCCCGCCCGGAAGAATGGCACGAAGAGCATGGGCAGGTCGGCGTCGGGCACGCCCGGACCCTGGTCCCGGATGGAAATGACCACCCAGCGTTCCGGCCCGGAACCGTTGTCGACCCCGGCTTCCCGGCATGCGTCATCGGGGCCGCCGGGCGGTTCCGCCCGGCCCGCCGTGCAGGACAGGGCCACGGTCACCTGCGTGCCCGGCGGTGAGAACTTCAGGGCGTTCTGCACCACGTTGTCCAGCGCGCCGTACAGCATTTCGCGCATGCCGTGGAAGGCCAGGCACGGGTCGTCCACGCGCAGTTCCACCCGCTTGCGGTCCGCGCGGGCCTGGAAGTCGGTTTCGTCCGCCAGTTGCGTCAGCATCGCTTCCAGGTCGAACCAGGCGGGCGGTTCGTCCTCCTTCTGGTGATCCAGGTGCCCGGTGGCCAGCAGATGCGCGCTGAGGGTCGAAAGGCGCTCCGCATCACGGCGAATGCGTTCCAGAAAACGCTGCGATTCGGGCGAGACGGTGCGCGAGGCCATTTCCAGGGCCAGCGCCACGCGCGACAGGGGCGAGCGCATCTCGTGCGACACGTCGTGCAGCAGGCGGCGCTGGGTTTGCAGCAGTTCTTCGGTCCGCTCGGCCATGGTGTTGAAGTCGCGGGCCAGGCGGGCCAGTTCGGTGCCGTGCGTGGCCACGTCGCCAGTGACGCGCGCTTGCAGGTCGCCCCGGGCAAAGCGTTGCAGCGCGCTGCCCACCTCGCCTATGGGCCTGCTGGTCTGGCGCAGCAGCAGGTGCAGCACGCCCCCCGCCAGCACCATGGCCACGGCCAGGGGCAGCACGAAGGGCGGCAGGTGCATGTCCGGCGGGGTGGGCATGTCCTTGCGCAGGGTGAGCACCCCGTGACCGCCGCCGGGCAGGTCGATGGGATCGGCCATCAGGACCACGGGCCGGAAGGTGAACGGCGGAGGGAAGTCGAGTTGCGTGATGCCCGTGTCGCGCGCGTCCTCGGCCAGCTCGCGGGCTTCGACCTGAATGGCGGCTTCCGTTTCCGGCGATTGCGACACGGGGGCGGGGCGGGGGCCCGTGGGTGGGGGGCCGGACGGGATGCGCCCTTCCAGCGCGGCCAGTATGCGTTGCGCCCAGGGCCTTTGCGGGGGTGGCCCCACGGGGTGATCGGCGGGCGTGGCGGAAACGGCGGAGATGCCACCCGCGTCCGGAGCGTCGGGCGTGGCCCAGGCGTCGGGTGTGTTCGCATTTCCGGCATGGAAGCCGGAGGGATCCTTGCCGGGTTCGGAGTTTTTGCCGGGCATGTCCTCCGGAAAGGGCGGCGGACCAAAGGGCACCGGCACCACCGGGCCGTTGTCGGCCAGCGGTTGCAATCCGGCGTCGTGCACCACCACGCGCACGCCGCGCTTGCGCAGCGTGTCCAGCAGGGCGGCCAGCTTGTCCGTGCGGCCTTCGGCCAGGTACTCGGCAACGCGGTCGCCCAGCAGGTCCAGCAGCACGGCGTTCATTTCGAAGGGGCCGCGCTTGGGGCGGTCTTCCAGCCGGAAGCGGACGAAGGTGCCCAGGGTGAAGATGCCGCAGCCGACCAGCAGCAGCACCAGCAGCCTAACCGGCCACGTTCTCATGCCCCGTCCCGAGGCGCGGTTCCGCCGCGTCCTGCCCGCCGAAGGTCGATTCCGTGGGGGAAACGCGGAAGTAGTACCCCGTCCCGCGCACCGTGCCCACGCGGGGCTGGCCGTCGTCGCAGGGGCCCAGCTTCTTGCGCAGGTTGCTGACGTGCACGTCGATGGACCTGTCGAAGGGCAGTATTTCGCGTCCCAGCACCCCGCGCGAGATGTCCTCGCGCGCGACGGTGGCGCCTTCGGCCTCCAGCAGCAGCACCAGGATGGCGTACTCCACGGGGGTCAGGGGCAGGGGCGCGCCGTCGCGCAGGGCCGTGCGGGCCGAACGGTCCACGGTAACCCCCCCGAAGGACAGGTTGCGCTTGCGGTACGGTCCCACGCCGCCCACGCAGCCAATGCCGCCGGTGCCCGCGCTGGCCCCTGCTCCCGCCATTCCCCCCATTCCATGAACGCGGGTGCGGCGCAGCACGGCGCGCAGGCGCGCCAGCAGTTCGCGTGGTACGAAAGGTTTGGGAACGTAGTCGTCCGCGCCCATCTCCAGCCCCACGATGCGGTCCACGTCGTCGCCGCGCCCGGTCAACATGAGCACGGGCAAGGCCGAACGGGAACGGATGGTGCCGAGCACGTCGAAGCCGCTGGTGTCGGGCAGGGCCACGTCCAGCAGGGCCGCGTCGTAGTCGCCCGACAAGGCGCGCGCCAATCCCTGTCCACCGGTGTGGCAGGGTTCAACGGCAAGCCCCTCGGGAGCGAGATATTCGGTCAGTAATGCGCAGAGTTCCTTGTCGTCGTCGATCAACAGGACTCGATCCATGATGTCACCCTCTGGGCGGTGGCACATATTACCGGTTGCCGCTTGTGACCGGATATATTGCAAGAACCGCGCCCGAATGATTTCCGTGAGTGTAAAACAATGTAAACCAATGTGTCCGATGCTTTCAAAACACTACCCGTTCTGAACGGACAATGTGGGTGCCCTCGCGTATGGATAATGACAACCCGTCATGTACGGGACTTGGCTTTTCCACAATTTCCGGCGTGGTGCATGGACCCGGTTGCCGCAATTCCGGTTCCACAGAACGCACGACTGGAGATGAAGATGGAAGCCAATACAGGAACCACTACGGATATAGCGGCATGCATGACCGGCGACGGAAAGGCATGGCGCCGTTTCGTGTCTGCCTATGCCCCGGTGATCCACAAGGCCGTGCACTACACCCTTCAGTGGAATGGCGGGGATGCTGCCGGGCTCGACCCGCAGGACGTGACGCAGGAAGTTTTCTGCCGTCTGGTGGGCGATGGGTTTCATCTGATGTCCACCTACGATCCCGCCCGGGCCGGGTTGTCCACCTGGCTGACCGTGGTGGCCCGGTCCACCGCGCTCGATTGCCTGCGTGCGCGGCGCACCGAACGAATGGGGCGGCAGGTTCCCTATACCCCGGAACTGGAAGAGGAACTGGCCGAGCGGCTGTGGGCCGAGGCGCCGGCTTCGGTCCCGGCTTCGATCCCGGCTTCGATCACGGACGACCGGGGGATGCTGGACCTGCCTCCCGGGCTGCTGAGCAGGCGGCAGGGCACGGTGCTGCGGCTGTTGTTCCAGGATGACCTCGATACCGATGAAGTGGCGCGCACGCTGGACATCCATCCCAAGACCGTGCGCAGTCTGAAGCAGAACGCCCTTGCGCGGCTGCGCCATCATTTCTGCCTGTGATGCGCGCCGCGCAACGCAAAGGCCCGGAACCTTCCGGGCCTTTTCTTTGTGCCAAAGGCAGGCGCCACAGGCAACGCAAAGTAATGCAAAGATACTGTTATGAACGTTAATTGTGTGACTTTGCGAATGGTTATGAAAAATTGAAAATTAAGAGCGCGGCGTAACGGCGTCGATAAGGTCAACAAGCATGCGCTGCATGCATGGCAGAGGCACACAAGGATAGTGCATTTTTCATGGAGGAAAACTCATGTCTCTCGTCGTCAACAACAACTTTACGGCGCTCACCACGGCCAATACGCTGAACGCGACCTACAACAAGCTTGAAAAGTCCACCCAGCGCCTGTCATCCGGCCTGCGCATCAATTCGGCGGCAGACGATGCCGCCGGTCTTGCCATCCGCGAACTGATGCGTTCCGACATCACGGCGCTGAACCAGGGCGTGCGCAACGCCAATGACGCCATCTCGCTGATCCAGACGGCGGACGGCGCCATGGAAACCATCGACGAAAAGCTCATCCGCATGAAGGAACTGGCGGAACAGGCCGCCACCGGTACCTACAACTCGGACCAGCGCCTGATCATCGATTCCGAGTACCAGGCCATGGCCTCGGAAATCACCCGAATCGCCAGTGCCACCGACTTCAACGGCATTTCGCTGCTGAACGGCAACTTGTCCAGTTCGTCCTACGATGGCTCGGGCCTGACCTCCACGGGGCAGTTGCACATCCACTTCGGTTCGGGCAACGACAGCGCGCAGGATTACTACGAAATCCGCATCGGCTCGGTGTCGGCCAAGTCGCTGGGCCTCGGCAACACCGCCACCGGCAACGGGGCGAGCATCTCCACCCAGCAGGCCGCCCAGGACGCGCTGGAAGCCATCGACAACGCCATCATCTCCAAGGACCAGATCCGTGCCTCGCTGGGCGCCATGCAGAACCGGCTGGAAGCGACCATCACCAACCTCGAAACCCAGTCCGAGAACCTTTCCGCCGCTGAATCGCGCATTTCGGACGTGGACGTCTCCATGGAAATGACCGAGTACACCAAGCAGCAGGTGCTGGCGCAGACCGCCGTGGCCATGCTGTCGCAGGCCAACTCGCTGCCGCAGATGGCGCTTTCGCTGATCGGCGGTTAGCCCGGACCTTTCGGGGAGCGGGCCGGAGCAGGCCGCTGCACGGCTCTGGAGCAACGACGGACACACCAATGGCAAGGGGCCGGGCAATATGCCCGGCCCCTTTTGCGTTGCCGCAGACAGGCGCGTCTGAAACCCCTTGCCCTAGTCGCTGTCCAGCGAGGCCAGCAAGGAATCTATGGTGGACGACAGGTTGTCGTAGCTGGTGAGCAGGGTTTCCAGGTTGGAATAACGGGTGCGCAGGCGGCTTTCCACCAGGTCCAGCCGATCCTCTTCCTTGGAGATGGATTCGGCCAGTTGGTCCAGCACACTCTGGTAGCTGTCCTCCATGATCTGGAGGGTGCCTTCGGTGCTGGTCATGTCCTCCAGGGTGTCGATGAGCTGCCCGATCTTGCCCTGCTTCAGGTACACGGTGCCGGAGTAGGTGCCGTCCGCCGTGTTGTCCACGGTGATGGCCAGGCCCGACTCGTCCTCTCCGGATGCCCCGGTCAGCGTCCAGCCGGCGATGGAGGCGGCGTTGCCGTTGATGTACGCCTCCACGATCTCGCCGTTTTCGATGCGGTACGAGACGTCGTAGTCCCCCGCCTGGGTGGTGCCGGAAATGGCGCTGTCGAAGGAAAAGTCGTCGGAATCGGTGCTGCCCGTCACGTCGGCGGACAGCAGTTCGGCCACGGCCTGCGGATCTTTCGCTATGGCCTCGTCCAGTTCGTCGTAGTCGATGACCAGCAGGCCGAAGGTTTCCGAATCCTCGTCGGCATCGGTGGATATCCCGATGGTGGAAAGGCTGGTGAACAGGTCGCCCGTCTCGTCGGTGGCGTCGTAGTAGGAAAAGCCCAGCCCCTTGGTGGCCAGGATGTTCTTCAGGTTGCTCTGGATGAGGTCGAGGCTGGAATTGCTGGCGAGTACAGAGGCCTCGCTGTCATCGTCGTCGTCATCGTCGTCGTCGGAGTCCGATGCCGTGGCCGTGGAGGTCGAGTCGGACACGGTGCCCTGGTCCTGCAAGTCCATGAGCAGTTGCAGGATGGTGTTGATGCTGCTGACCACGGTCTCTATGGCCTCGACCATGGCGTCGGTGTCCAGTTCCACGGTTACCGTGGCGCCGCTGTCGTCGGTGGTGGACTTCAGTTGCAGGGTTATCCCGTCAATGACGTCGTCGATGGAGTTGGTGCTGCGTTCTATCCATTCATCGGCGTCGGCGGGAAAGCCGTCCACCTTGATCTGGGCGTTCTGGGCCTGCTGGGTGTTGGTGAAGGCGTCCGGACCCATGGCGTCGAAGCCGGTGTCCTCGATGGTCACGGTGTTGTCCGCGCCAAGGTCCATGCCGCGTATCTGCAGGTGGTAGGCGCTGCCCTCGTTGATGACGCTGGCGCGCACATCGTCGTTGTTGCCGCTGGCGTTGTTGATGAGGCTGACGAATTCCGAAAGGGTGGTGCCCGCCGGAACGTCGATGGTGTACGTCTCGTCGTTGTACGTGAACGAGAAGGTCTGGTCGGTGTCGGTGATGGAGGTGTCGGTGGATGCGTACCCATCGTCGCTGCTCCAGATGTCGTTCTGGGCCAGCTGGTTGATGACCACGTTGTGCGACCCCGCCTCGGCGTCGTTGTCCACCGAGACGGTCAGGCTGGATTCGTCGGACGAGGCGCCGGACTTGGTGAGGAAGTCGGAGGCGGAGTCGTAGTCCTGCAAGGTCTGGTACAGCGTGGTCATCTGGGTTTCCAGATCCTGCACGGCGGCCAGCTTCTCCTCGTAGGCGGTCTCCTTCTCGGTCATGCTGTTGTAGCGGTATTCCTCCACGGCCATCTGGGCCTCGATGATCTCGTCCCAGTCGGTGCCGGTGTTCAGGCCGGTGAAGGTGATGGAGCCGGACCAGTAATCGGACATGATGGCCTCCGTGGCTGCCGGGGGGGCTGGAGCGGGATGGACGCCGGGCGGGTACGGGCTGACGCCGGACCATGAATCGGACCAGGGAGCGGCCCCGAGCCTGGCCGACGCCGGATCAGAGTCAGGCAGGAGCCAGACTGGAGCCTTGCTAGAGGTAATCGAGCAGGCTGAGCTTCATCACGGCGGACTGGGTGCTCAGTACCGCCTCGTAGACGGTGGTCAGCTTGGAAAGCTGGGTGGCCAGTTCGGTGGTGTCGGCGTCCACCACGTTGCTCACGGCATTCTCGGCCGTGGAGGTGAGCAGGGTGTTGGCCGTTTCGATGTGTTCCAGGCGTATTTCGCGCGCCCCGATGTCGCTGGCGGCGGAAAGCATCTTGGCCTGGCCTGCCGTGATGGTCTCCAGGCTTTCGGCAATGCCTTCCTGATTGTTGGTTTCCAGGTAACCGATGAAGTCGCCGATGGCCTCGAACAGGTCGTCGTCGCCGGTGCTGGCGTAACTTTCGCCATCCGCGCTGTAGAGCCCGCCGAACACGTCCAGCCCGCAACTGTTGATGGCGATGCTGGTGGAGGTGGACACCCGCACGTTGAGATCGGTTGCGTCGGACGTGATGGTGAAGGTGTCGCTCGCCGCAAGGTCGCTGCCGCCCCCTGCGGAAAGTTCCAGGGTGCCGCCGGGCACGGTCAGGGTGCCGTTGTCCGAACTCTGGGTGTCGGACCAGGTGAGCCCCCCGTCGGTCGAATAACTGTACGAAACGGGGCCGGCCACCGTGGTGTCGCCCTCTATGCGCACCACCACGGAACTGCTGAAGGTGCCGGTGGGCGTGGCGGTGACGTCGGCATTGCTCTGGGCGGTTACCTTCGCGCCGTCGTCGGCATCGCCGGTGTAGATGGCGGCCGGGCGCACGGTAATGCGCGTGCCCGCGCTGGTGTCGTCGTCGGATACGGCGGTGACGCCGGTGCCTGACTGCATGTTCACTTCCACCCCGTCGCAGGACAGGGTGGTTTCGCCTGCGGCCAGGGTGGCCTCCGTCCAGGTGTCGCCGCCGTCGGTGGAGTAGCGGTAGGTGATGTCGTCCGTTCCCACGGTGCCGTCGCTGGTGAATTCGATGCTGATGCTCTGGTCCGCCTCGCCGTCCACGGAAAGCACCGCGCTGCCCGCGCCGGAGGCCAGGGTGGCCCCGCTCACCGTGGCCCCCAGGCCCAGGGTGTAGGCCGTGCCCCCGGAGTCGCGCCCGGCAAAGATGGACTGCCCGTTGTACTGGGTGTTGGCATAGGTGATCAGCTGCTCGTACAGTCCCCGCGCCTCTTCGGCGATGGCCTCGCGGTTGGCGTCGGTCAGGGTGCCGGTGGCGGCCTGTTCGGCCAGTTCGATGAGGCTGGTGAGTACCGTGCTGGCATCTCCCAGGGTATCGTCGGCCAGCGAGAGCCAGCCCTTGGCCGTGTCCACGTTGCTCTGGTACTGGGTAAGCTGGCTGAGCAGCGTGGAATTGGTCAGGGCCACCTCGCTCCCGTACGGATCGTCCGAGGGGCAGTTGATGCGTTGCTGCGTGGCCATCTGGATGGTCGTACGGTTGATCTCGGATTGCAGCCTGGTCATGTATTTCAGCGAATTGCCGTAGATCATGTTGGTGGAGATGCGCATGGTGAGCTCCTGATGGGACGGCGGCGCGTGCCCGGCTAATCCCGCAGCGAAAGAATGGTGTCGAACATCTCGTTGGCCACCTGGATGAGTTGCGCGGCCACGCTGTAGGCTTGCTGGTACTTGGTGAGGTTGATCAGTTCCTCGTCGGTGTTCACGCCGGAAAGGGACTGTTGCAGGCTGTCGGCGTTTTCGGCCAGGGCGCTGTAGTAGGTGTACTTGCGGGCCGAGGTGTCCACGTCGGTGCCCACGTCGCCCACCAGCGCGGCCAGGTGCTCGCTGATGGTTTTCGAACTGGTGGAACCGTACGCATCCAGCGTGACGTCGGTGTCGGCCAGGGCGGCGAGGTTGTTGGCGCAGGTGGAATCGCCGGAAAGCACCTCGCCCGAGGCGTCCACCACGGCGGCGTTTATCCGGTTGGGGTCGTTCAGCACCGCGTCGGACACGGCGATGTTGCCCGCGTCGTCACCCGAGAAGAAGGTGTTGATGCCCAGCGCGGCGAGCAGGCCAGAGGTGTCGCCCGCGAACTGGAACGACATGCCGTCTTCTGCCGCGATGCTGAGCTGCCCGTTGCTGATGCTGGCGGTGAGCTGGCCGGAAAAGGCGGTGTTGATGGCGTCGGCCACGTCTTCCAGGCTGTCCGACGCGGGATCGATGGCGATGGAGGAGAGGGTTTCCACCTCGCCGGTGTCGTCGTCGTACACCGAGATGGACAGGGTGCCCGAGGACAGCCGGTCGGCGTAGGCAAGACTGCTGTCGGAGAGGGCTTCCGTGGTGTCGTCCACGGAATTTCCGGCGGTGGCGGACGAGAAGTTGGTCAGCCCCGCGCCCTGGCTGTGCACGTAGTTGACCTGCCAGGCCAGTTCCTCGGCCAGGGCGTCCAGTTCGTCCAGGTACCCGCCCACGTACTGGTCGCGCGTGGCCAGCAGCCCGGCCAGGCTGCCGCCCGAGAGGCGGTTGTTGCTGTCCGACGCGGTGACGTCGATGGGGGTGATGTTCACCTTGCTGGAGGTGGTCTCGTACCAGTACACCCCCGACTTCGCCATGACGGTGAAATCGTCGCCCACGGCCAGCGTGCCGCTGGCGCTGGCGCTGGAGTCGGACGAGGAGCCGAACCAGATGGACACCCCGTCCACGGTCACCTTGTCGTCCGCGCCCGATGCCGTGAACAGCAGGGTGTTGCCGTCATCGTCGCTCAGCCAGGTTTCGCCGCCGTCGAGAGATACCTTGTAGGTGGCCGCGCTGGCAGAGCCGTCCGCCGAGCCGGAGGTGACGAATTCTATGGCGATTTCGTTGCTGCTCTCACCCTCGAAATATATCTGCCCGTCATAGGTGGAGGCGGACGTCAGCGACTGGGTGGCCTGCGGTCCTTCGTAGGCCAGCTTGTAGGTCACGTCGTTCTGCACCAGGGTCTGGCCCGACGTGGTGTACACGGTGGCCTGCCCGTCATTGCCGTAAACCACCGAAAGGTCGAGATAGGTGGAAAGTTCGCGCAGGGTGGTGGCCTGGCTGTCCAGCAGGGTGGCGTTTTCCGGGTCTGCCGCCAGTTGCGAGTTGAGGCCTGCCAGGGTGTCCAGCAGGTCGTTGATGTCGTCCACCTGGTCTTCGATCTGTCCGTTCAGGTCTTCCTGCACGGCTTCCAGACTGTCGCTGGTGGAATTGATGAGCGTGGTCAGCGTTTCGGCGTAGCCGGCCAGTTCGGTGCGCGCGGATTCGCTTTCCGGGTCTGCCGCCAGCGCGTCGAGGCTGGTCCAGAAGGCGTCCAGCGCGGTGGACAGGTCGTAGCCTTCGTCATCGCTGTCGTCGAACAGCGACTCGATGGACGAGAGCGTGGAGGTGATGGTCTCCCACATGGAAGAATCCGAGCTATACGACAGGTATTGCGATTCCACGGTGTAGCTGAAGTGCCGGGTGATTTCGGAAACCTCCGCCCCGGAACCATAGGTGATGCCCCCGCTGCTGGTGGTGGGGCCCGTGGTGTACTGCACCGTCTGGCGCGAATAGCCCTCGACATCGGCATTGGAGATGTTGTTGCTGGTGACGGAAATGCCGATCTGAGCGTTGGAAAGCGCGCTGGAGCCGATGTTGAAGATGGAGTTGAGCGAGGACATGGCGCGTCCTTACGGATTGGCGGGTTGGCGGGTTGGCGGGCAGGCCCGTGCGTTGCGGGTGGGGGCCCCCCGGCGTTGTCCCGGACGGAGACGGGCGGCGCCGGGGGGCACGTCGCGAAGCGCGCGGAGTCGACGAACCCCGCGCGCACTGCGTAAGGCGCTAGCGCTTCAGGCCAAGAGCGGTCTGCAGCATTTCGTCAACGGTGGTGATGACCTTGCTGTTGGCCTGATAGGCGCGCTGCATCACGATGAGGTCGACCATCTCGGTAGAGACGTCCACGTTGGATTCCTCCAGCTTTTCCCCATAGATGCTGCCGTAGATGCCCTGCCCGGCGCGACCGATGTTGGCCGTGCCCGATTCCGTGGTGGCCGAGTACAGGTTGCCGCCTTCCAGTTGCAGGCCCTGGTCGTTGTCGAAACTGGCCAGGGCCACGATGAACAGCGCCTGGGTCTGGCCGTTGGAGTAGGTGCCGTAGATCACCCCGCCTTCGTCCACGTAGTAGCTGGTCAGGTAGCCGGTGGCGTAGCCGTCCTGACTGGAGTTGTCGGTGCTGCTGGCCGAATCGTTGCTGGAGGTGCGATCGCTGTCGTAGGCGGTGGAGGTGAACCCGAACAGCAGCGAGCTGTCCGTGCCGATGTCCGCCGCGCTGGTCACGGTGGTGTCCCAGCCGTCGGTGATGGATTTTGCGGACAGGCCGAAGTCCAGTTCTATCTGGATGGCATCCGCCTCGTCGGTGGTGCTGGCGTTGGCGGAACCGGAGAAGTTGCAGGCGAACACCGGCAGGCCGTCGGTGGAAAGTTCCGCCAGGGTCCAGTTGGAAAGGTCGGTCAGGTCTCCGGTGGCCGTGGAGTCGAGCGTGAAGGCCGTCTGCGAGACCAGCGCGCCGGTGGCGTCGAAGGTCAGCGTGCCCGCCATCAGCAGGCCGGCGGCGGAAGTGCCCGACACGCTCTGGCCGTTGATGGTGCGCACGTCTTCGCTGGGGTCCATGGTGACGATGTATTCCCAGGTGGTGGAGCCGGTGGTGGAGTCTTCCACCTGGTCGAAATACACGGTCAGTTCATGGGCGGACCCGGCCTCGTCGTACACGGTGATGGTGGTCTGGTACTCGTACTTGGTGGTGCCCAGGGGGTCGTCGGCGCTGCCGTCCCATTCGGTCAGCAGCGAGAAGTACGGGTCGGTGGTGGAGGTGGAGTTGTCGTCGCCGTCCGAGTCCAGGTTGACCACCAGCGAGACGTTGGTGGTGGCGGATGCGGGCGAGGTGCGGCTTTCCAACTGGATGTCGCCCAGGGCGCCAGTGGTTGACGGGTCGCTGGTGGTGGCCGTGTCCGGGTCCACGGCCCAGCCCTGCACCTGGTAGCCGGACGAGTTCGTCAGGTAGCCTTCGTCGTCGAAGGTGAAGTCGCCCGCGCGGGTGTAGTAGATCTGGCCATCGTTCTGGGGGTCTTCGACGATGAAGTACCCTTCTCCCGCGATGGCCATGTTCATGGCCTCGGAGGTGTCCTGGTACGACCCCTGCGAGAAGTCCGTGGCAATGGCCGAGATGGTGGAGCCGTTGCCGATCTGGTCGATGCCGCCGGACGTGGTGATGGAGGAATAGAACACGTCCTCGAACAGCATGGACATGGACTTGTAGCCCGTGGTGCTGGAGTTGGCGAGGTTGTTGCCGATGACGCTGATGGACTCGGCGGTGCTCAGCAGCCCCGAGACGCTGGCATACATGGATGAGGAGAGGCCCATGGCGTGCTCCCGCGACAGTGCGCGTGCTGGTTGTTATGCGTCGGAGGAGACGACGCTGTAGACGTCCTCGAGATTGACCGTGCGGCCATCGGACAGGGTGAGCACCGTGGTGCCGTCCTCCACCGAAACGCCGGAGACCGTGCCCGCCACCATGGTGGAGACTTCCAGGCTGTCGCCGTCCTCGTCGTAGGCTTCGAACACCACGCTGTAGGTGCCGTTGGCCACTTCGGTGCCGGTGTAGTTGGTGCCGTCCCAACTGAAGGTGTAGGTGCCGCTGTCCGTTGCGCCGAGCGAGACGGAATTGATGATGGTGCCGTCGGAGTCGTAGACGTGCGCGGTAAGGGTTTCCGCGTCCGATTCCAGGGTGAAGGAGACCACGGTGGTGGAATCGTCGGTCTTGGAAATGTCGTCGCCTTCGGCCAGCACGGACTGCCCGATGAAGCTCACGGCGGAGTTCAGGCTCATGGCCGTCAGCGAGTCGTAGATGGACGTGGCCATGTCGTTGAGGGCCGACAGCTGCTCCACCGTGGAGAACGAGGCGATCTGGTTGATCATCTCGGTGGAGTCGGTGGGGTTGGTGGGGTCCTGGTTCTGCAGTTCCGCGATGAGCAGTTGCAGAAAGGCGTCGGAATCCAGCGTGGTGCCGCTGCTGCTGGTGGTCGAAGACGTGCTGGTGGAGCTAGCCAAGGATGAGATAGTGGTCATTGCCGTCCTCCGTGCCCTGATCCGTTCCGTGACCCGTGACCTGTTCCGTTTCGTGCCCATTAGAGAGGCCGGAAAGGGCCAGTGCCGCCTCCACGACCTCGAACGGGGTCTTCACTTCCGCTGCCTTCAGGATCTTGCGCAGTTCCAGAAGGTCTTCCCTGCATGCCCTGCATGACGCGAAATGCGACTCAAGACGCTTTCGCTCTGCAGGTGTGGCCGTTTTCTCTAGATAGCAGGCGATCATGTTTGCGCCGGGACATGGAGAATTGTCCGTGCACAGTCCTTCCTCGATGGAATGGAGCACCGTCATGTGGTGCCGTTGCTGTCTCATGATCTGAACTTCCGTGCTGAGGTGTGAAGGCCCTGTTGTCCGTATGTACGGATGCGGCACCACGAAATGCCCATCAAGAGACGGAAAGAGATGTAAAGGCGGCTTTACGAAGAGGAGGGGCGAGGAGGGGCGGGAATGATGCGACGGCGGGTGCTGGATGATTGGGCGGGCCGTTGGGGGGCGAGCGCGCGGCGGGCGCGGAAACGACAAAGGGCCGGAACATGTCCGGCCCTTTGTGGCGTATGCGGGGGTGGGGGAATGGTCGAGGGGAGGCGTTGGATCAGGGGCTGGCGGGTACCGGCAAGCGCGGGAGGCGATGCGGGCGGTCAGCGCAGCATGGGCAGCGCGCCGCACAGGCCGTCCACGGCACTGCGTTCGCCCACGATGGCGATGCCCACGAAGCTGAGGTCGTCGTGGGCGGTTGCGGCCATGCGTTGCGTGTAGGCATCGTAGCTGCGCGCGGTGCGGGCCGTGTGGGTAAAGCCCACGCAGTACAGGCCGCGTTCGGCAGCCTTGCGGCGCAGTTCGGGCAGTGCCTCTGGCGCGGCGCGCAGCACGGGAATGGGCAACTGGGTAATGCCGGGGTGCTCGTCGCCGTCGCCATCGGTGACGGCGGGGCCGACGATTTCCGGAAAGGCCCGGCCCACGGACAGGGACAGCACGGCGGCGGCGTTGGCGGCCACGCCGCCCGGCAGGCCGCCGTCGAGCACGATGGCGAACTTGGTGGCATCAAGGTTCATGCGCAATCTCCCATGGGGTGCGGCATGCGCCGCCCGGCAGGCATGGTCAATGGGGCTTGGGTGTCCCAAGGCCCCTGCTGGCGGGCATCCCGCGTTGCTGGATGAAGGTTGACGGCGTGCGGGTACGCCGGACCATCGCTTAGCACCGGGGGGGGACTGGCGTATGGAAGGATTTTGCGGCGGTGGAATCCGGTGGGGGCAGGAAGGGGGCGCAGCAGGGCCGGACAGGTCCGGACAGGTCCGAACAGGTCCGAACAGGTTCGGACAGGGCGATTCGGCGTCAGGCGTCGGCGGTGGTTGTTCCGGCCTGCCGGTCGTCGGCCCCACCCTGCTGGTACTGGCGGGGGGTGGCCCCGGTCAGGTCGCGGAACACGCGCGAGAAGTGGCTCTGGTCGGAAAAGCCGGTTTCCGCCGCCACATGGCTGATGGCGTGCCCCGCCGCCAGCAGGCCCTTTGCCGCCTCCATCCGTAGTTGGGTCTGGTAGGCGTGCGGGGGCAGGCCCGTGGCCTGCTGGAACATGCGCAGCAGGTGGCAGCGGCTGCGTCCGGCCAGGCGGGCCAGGTCGTCCAGGCGTACTGGGTCGGCCATATGGTCGCGCAGGTGGCTGCGCACCGCCTCGATGATGGCAGTGGTTTCAAGCGGGGGGACGTCGGCGGGGTCCGTGAGATTCGTGGCGGAGCCAGCGCCGGTGACGGGCAGGCAGTGGCGGGCCAGCAGCAGTTCCGCCGCCTGTACCAGCAGCGACTGCTTTTCCAGCATCGAGCCGCCGCGCGACACCGCATCGTACAGGGCCGACCACGCGGCCGTGCTCTGCGCGCAGTCCACCACCGGCGCGCGGAAGCGGGGCAGCGGGGCCGGGTTGGCGCAAGCGTCGGGGGCGCCAGATATGTCGGATGCGCCGGGTTCGCCCTGCCCGGCGGATTCGGACTGTCCGAATGATTCAGCCTGTGTACGGGCAGGGGCGGGGGCTTCCGGTCCCTCGGCGCAAACCGCCAGTTCCGCCAGCCACTGCGGGTCCACGTAGAACATGCGGTAGGCGAAGAAGGTGTCGCGGTCGGGGTTGCAGGCGTGCACCCGGTCCGGCTCGATGAGCACCAGTTGCCCGGCCACGGCCCGGTGCGGCGCGCCTTCCAGCATGAACGAGGCGGCCCCGCCGTCCATGATGCCGATGGAATACGCGGCGTGGGTGTGGCGGCGGAAGGTTTCCTCGTTGTAGCTCGACCGGCGCACCTCCACCTCGGGCAGGTCCGGGTCGCGCCAGAAGCGGACGGCGGCATGGCGTGGGGTGCGGCTCATGGGGGAAGTATCGGGATGCCCGCCCGGCGCGTCAAGTGGGGGATGCGCCGGATGGACGGTGCGGACGGGTTGCACCGGGCAGTGGCGGCGCCGGGGGCGCGGACCGGGGCCGGAGCATGAAAAAACCGGGGCAGCACTGGCTGCCCCGGTTTCGCTTTCGGTACAGGTGCCGTCCGGTGCTACTTGCCGAACGGGCACTTCGGATACGTGCAGCTCTTGCATTCCATGCACAGGCCGCCGTCGCCCAGCTTGGCCAGGTCGCGCCGGGTGATTTCCACCCCGGCCAGCAGGCGCGGCAGCAGGATGTCCAGCGCGGTGGTCTTGAAGAACAGCGCGCAGGCGGGCACGCCCACCACCTGCACGGGGTGGGGGGCCTGTTCGCTGGCGATGCGCCCCACAAGGCTCATGGTGCCGGGCAGCATGGGCAGGCCGTACAGCATGTCGGTAAGCCCCGCGTCCAGCAGGCCCTTGCGGGTCACGTCGTCGGGGTCCACGGACAGCCCGGCGGTGGTCACCACCAGGTCCGCCCCGGCGGCGATCAGGTCGCGCACGCCCTGGGTGATCAGGGCCGCGTCGTCGGGGGCGAACACGGTCTTCACCACCTCGCAGTTCAGGCGCTGGGCCTTCTGGGTGATGATGGGCGCGAACTTGTCCTGGATCAGCCCCTGGAACACCTCGGTTCCGGTAACCAGGATGCCGATCCTGGCGGCGCGCATGGGCAGCACCTGAAGCAGCGGGCCGTCCTGCAACATGGCCGTGGCCTTGATGAAATTCTCGCGCGAAAGATACAGCGGGATGGCCCGCGTGCCCGCCACCTTGGCCCCGGCCAGCACCATGCTGTAGCCCTGGCGGGTGGCGCACATCACGTCGGGCACCAGGTTGAAGCGTTCCAGCCGGTCGGTGTCCACCATCAGCAGTCCGTCGCGGGTGGCGGTAAGGTTGGCCTTGCCCTCGCGCGGGTCTTCGCGCATGGCCACGCCCTCGCCCGCCAGCATGGCGGCGAAGGTCCTGGCGGCCTCGTCCTCGTGCACCCAGGCGTCATCGGATTCGGCGGCGTCCTGCACGTAGATGGAGTTGCGCCCCATCAGTTGCAATCTACAGATGTCCCCGGCGGTCAGTTCCTGCCCGGCGGTGAATTCCGCGTCCTTGTGTTCGCCGGGCACGATGCGGGTCATGTCGTGCAGGGCGCGCTTGCCCACGGCCTCGGCCACGGGCACGGCGCGCAGGGCGGGCTGGCCCTCGAAGGCCAGGCCGGGTCCGGCATGGTAGGGCGATTCACCCTGGCACGAACGGCAGATGCCGCCGGAAGACACCGGGTAGTATTCGCCGCACAGCGGGCAGCGGCCCACCAGCCCCTTGCCCTTGTGGCCCAGCCTGTCGGGCCGCACGGTGATGGGCCGGGCGGTCAGGATGTCCGGCCCCGCTTCCTTGATCTGCGCCTGCAACAGCGGCGTGTCCTGGTCCTTTTTGGGCTTCAGCTTCAGGAACCAGGTGCGGATTTCGCCCCACGGGCCCATCTTGTCCACGTCCAGGTGCACGCGCACGCCTTCGCCGGTGCGCTTGTCGAACAGGGACACCGCATAGATGCCGAAGTTCATGATGCGCAGCCAGCCGTTGCCCACCGTGCAGGGGGTAAGCAACTGCACCGCGTCGGGCAGACACTGTTCGGTCTCGGAAATGGCATCGAACAGCACGCCTTCCGGCAGGCCCCGGCGGGCCAGCTCTACCATGTAGCCGCCGATGATCAGACCGGGGGCCGGGTAGCCGTGGAAATTGCGCGCCACTTCCATGAATTCGTCGTGAGTGTGCGGACCGATGAGCATGTGGTGGTTCTCGTGAAGGCAAGGGTTGCGTGAACGGCGCGGCGGCGGGAGCCGACCGGGAAAGCCTGCGTCGAACGGCGTTCGCGCGCATGCCATCCCGTTGTTGCGGGTGCGTGTCCGCGCGCGGTCGTGTGGGCCTATTTGCCGAAATACCAGCGTGTTGCAGTAAAAAACCCGCCCTGCGGCAGGACACTAGCAGGTTTTGGCGTGGCAGTCACGGAAGTGCGACTTGGCGTGACATTGGCACCATGCGCTGTTTTGGGTGGCCCCTCGGCGTTCCGCACCGCGCAGGGGTGCGGGCGGAAGTGATGCCCGGTGGGGTGTCACTCCGGCGCACCCTGTCCCCCGTCCAGCGCGGCCAGCCTCCTGCGCGCCTTCTTTTCCAGCCGTTCCAGCCGTTCGATGCGTCCTTGCAGCGAGGTCAGCCGCACGTGCTGGCGGTTGATGCACTGCATGAGCATGGTGGTCACCTCCTGCGCGGCCAGTTCGCGGTCGGGCCACCACGGCGCGTCCGGGTCCGGCTCCTCGCGGAACAGCATGCCGTCACCCCGGTCGTGGGCGTCGGGCATGCGCAGGGCCAGCCGCCGGTTGTGCGGGGCGTAGTGGGCCAGCACCGTGGCGCGCATGCCGGGCGACAACAGGCCCACATGATGGAACGGGATGGTGGCGGTGCGAGGCAGCGCATCGTACAGCATTTCATAGGGACTGTTATCGGCCACCCCGTCGAACATGGGGCGCACCATGCGCAGCAGCTTGATGGCCTCCGGCGTGAAGCCGTGGTTGGTGTTGAAGTTGGTGGCGGGCGGCGGGGGCAGGTGGGCGATGGATGCCACCCCCAGCAGGCCCAGCAGATCGGCCACCACGTCGCCGCCGGGCAACGCCGAACGTTCGTAGGGGCGCACCACCATGTCGCCGCCAGTCAGGAACGGCCAATACTCCTCCGGCCAGCGGTGTTCCAGCACGGCGGTGGCTACTCGGAAGAAGGGGTCGTCCAGTGCGTGAACCATCAGGGCGCGGGCGAAGTCGTCGGCGGTGATGAACTGTTCGTATTTCAGTCCCCATTGCTTCCAGGCATCTTCGATCCAGGTGTCCTGCCGCCGTACGTAGCACGCGGCCACGGCCCGCAGGCCAAGGCGCGCGGCGTTGCGGCGCACCATGGCCGCGTATTCGGGCAGGCACGGGTTTTCCAGGCTCAGCAGCAGGATGCCCGTGCCGTGGGCCCGGCAGACGGCCACCGCGCGGGACAGGTACTCGTCCTGCGCGTCGGGCGCCATGCCCATGATGACCGCCCCGTGGTGCGGCAATTCGAAGTCAGGGTCGCCGGGGATGTCGGGGGGCGCCCCGTCGGGCACGCGGTCCGGGTTCAGGGTGGGGTAGAGGATGCCGTGCTGGCGGAACAGGGCGGTGCGGTTGTGGTCGCAGAAGGCCTGGATGGCGCTGCTGCCGGTCTTGGGGCCGCCAAGGTGGGCCACGAGCAGCGGGCCCTTGGCGGGGTCGGGCGTGATGGCCGCGCCGAGCAGGGCGGATGGGGCGTGTCCGGGCATGACGGAATCTCCGGCGGGGTATGGCGCGAGGGATGGAGAAGATGAGGAGGCTGTGCCCCGCGCGGATGCGCCCATGCTAGGGGAAGGTTGCGGGGCCTGTCGAGCGTGTACCGCCTTTGCACGTGTAAAACCCCCCGGCTCCGTCGTGCGGGGCCGGGGGGCGTGGGTGTTTTTTCAGGGGATTGTTTCCAACTCTACCCAAACAAGGCCATGCCCGCCTTGACCGCCTTTTCGAACAGCGGCGAGGGCACGATGCCCAGCACCAGCGTGGCGGCGGCCAGTGCCACCGCGCCGCCCAGGCTGAACGCGCTCTGGTCGGGCGCGGGCAGCGAGGTGTTTTCGTCAGGCTCGGTGTAGGCGTGGCGCACCAGCGACAGGTAGTAGTAGATGGCGATGGCGCTGTTCAGGGCCAGGGCGATGACCAGCCAGTTGTAGCCGTGGTTCCACGCCGCCGTGATCAGGAACAGCTTGCCCATGAAGCCCGCCGTGGGCGGCAGGCCCACCAGGGCGAAGGCGCCTACCGCAAGGGCAAAGGCCAGCACCGGGGATCTGCGGTGCAGCCCGTTGAGGTCGGACAGGGCCAGGTTGCGCCCGTCCACGGCCACGCGGGCCACCACCCAGAAGCACAGCAGGTTCATGACCACGTACACCAGCGCGTAGAACGCGGCGGCGGCAAGGCCCTCTGCCGTGCCGGACACGAGGCCCACGGTCACGTAGCCCGCGTGCGCCACGGACGAGAAGCCCAGCATGCGCTTCACGTCCTTCTGCACCAGGGCGCACAGGTTGCCGAAGGTCATGGAAAGAACACCCAGCCAGGCGATGGCCGTGGTTATTTCCAGGCCGGGGTGCAGCACGGCGGCCAGGCGCACCAGCACCACCACCGCGCCCAGCTTGGGCAGGGTGGCCACGTAGGCCGCCGTTTCGTTGCTGGCGCCCTGATACACGTCGGGGCACCAGAAGTGGAACGGAAACAGGGCCAGCTTGTAGAACATGCCGCACAGGAACAGGGACAGGCCGACAACGGCAGTGGGACTTGCCGCCCACGACCAGTCGCGCGCGGCCAGCGCCGCGATGTACGTGGTCTGGTGCGCGGCCATGATGTACGACAGCCCGTACAGCGAAATGGCCGTGGCCGCCGCGCCGAACAGGATGTACTTGACGCCTGCCTCCGCCCCCTCGCGGGTGCGCCCGCGCAGGGGAATGAGCACGTACAGGCTGTACGACGACAGTTCCAGCGCAAGGTACAGGGTCACCAGTTCTGCGGAAGAGGCCAGCAGCATCAGGCCCCACGCCGATACCCCCAGGAACAGGAAGTAGTCGGCGCGTTTGCCTTCCTCCAGCGTGGGCTGGCGGGTGGCGTTGAGCACGGCGATGCAGAAGCCGCCCGCCACGCACAGCTTGAAGAACTGCGAGAGGGCGTCCACCTTGTAGGCATCCCACAGCAGCAGACCTTCGGCGGGGAGGGCCACCACGGATGCGGCCGTTACCGCCAGCGCGCCCAGGGGCAGCCAGCGGTGGGCCGCCACCGAGGCAGGCCCTGCGGACAGTGCCTGCACGAACAGCACGGCCACCAGCAGCAGCATGGCGCACTCGGGAACAAGCAGGGCAAGGTCGAGGTTCACTGGCGCACCTCCTTGGCGATGGCGGCGGATGCGAGGATGGCGGGCGGTTCATGCCGCACCGCGTCCGCATGATTGAGGGCCAGCGGCGCTTCCTTCACCGGGGCGCGCCCGCGCAGGTCGGCCAGCAGCCTGTCGACGGAAGGGTCGATCAGCCGCAGGAAGGGCGCGGGGGCAAGGCCTATCCACAGCACCAGCACGGCGGGCAGCAGCAGGTAGGTCCATTCGCGGCAGTTCAGGTCGTTCCAGGTCTTGGCCGTGGACGGGCTGCCCCAGGCCATGCGCAGGCTGACCCGGAACATGTACGCCGCCGCCAGCAGGGCGCCGGGCACGATCAGCGCGCCCACGGTCAGGCTTTGCTGGAAGGCGGCCACGAACACCAGCACTTCGCCCACAAAGCCGTTGGTGCCGGGAAAGCCGAACGAGGCCAGGGCATACAGCCCCCAGAAGAACATGAACGCGGGCAGGTACTTGCCAAGGCCCATGTTGTCCGCCACCTCGCGGCTGTGGCTGCGTTCGTACAGTGCGCCGATCATCATGAACATGGCGCCGGTGACGATGCCGTGGTTCAGCATCTGCAGCAGCGCGCCCTGCACGCCGCTTTTCTGGAACAGGAAGATGCCCAGCGTCACGAAGCCCATGTGGGCCACCGACGAATAGGCGACCAGCTTCTTGATGTCGGTCTGCCCCAACGCCACCGCGCCCCCGTACAGGATGGACACCACCGAGACGCCGATCATCAGCGGGGCGAAGTGCACGCTGGCCTCGGGCGTCAGCGGCAGGCAGAAGCGCAGGAACCCGTAGGTGCCCATCTTCAGCAGCACGGCAGCCAGGATCACGCTGCCTGCGGAGGGTGCCTGCACGTGGGCGGCGGGCAGCCAGGTGTGGAACGGGAACATGGGCACCTTGATGGCGAAGGCCAGGGCCATGGCCAGAAAGGCCCAGTACTGGAAGCGGAACCCGAAGGTCTGCTGCATCAGGTCCGGGATGGAGAAGGTGCCCCCGGCGATGCGGAAGGCCACGATGGCCACCAGCAGCAGGGTGGACCCGGCAAGGGTGTACAGGAAGAACTTGATGGACGCGTAGCGCCGCTCTGCCCCGCCCCATACCGCGATGAGCAGGTACATGGGGATGAGCATGGCTTCCCAGAACACGTAGAACAGCACGAGGTCCATGGAGGTGAACACGCCGATGCAGGCGGAGGTCATCAGCAGCAGGCAGACGTGGAATTCCTTCACCCGCTTGCCGATGTACGTCCACGAGCACAGCACGCACAGCGGCAGGGTGAACAGGGTCAGCCACACCATCAGGATGCTGATGCCGTCCACGGCCAGGTGGTATTCAAGGCCCCAGCGGGCCACCCAGGTCATGCGTTCGACGAACTGGAAGCCGGCGTCGGGGTTGAAGGCGATGAGCGGCCACCCCGCCGCAAGGCCGATGAGCGACGCCGCCAGCGACACGCGGCGCACGGTCTCGTCGTCGCGCAGGGGCAGCAGCAGCGCCGCCGCCACCAGCGGCAGGAAGATCAGGATGCTGAGGACCGGTATGTCAGGATACACAGGCATCTCCGTTTTTTGTGGGTCCTGGGGGCTGTTTCCAAATTAGGTTTTTTGTTCGTTGGCAAGGAAAACGAGCCTGGCATGAGGGAGTATACTCTTGTTGTATTCGACCGACATGGCAGGTGAAGTTTGACGCAGCCAACGGGCAAAAGGACAATTTGGGGACAGCCCCCTAGCCCAGGTACCAGACAAGGCCGAACACGCACAGCGCGAAGAAGGCGGCCAGTCCCAGATAATCCTGGAGACTGCCGTTCTGCGTGCGCGCGCCCAGCCCGCCGATGCCCCGCACCGTGCGTGCGCTGCCGTCCACCACGCCGTCGATGGCCCGCCGGTCGAACCACACGGAGCCGAGGGCAATGCCCATCAGCCCGCGCAGGCCGCCCGTGCGGTAGGCCTCGGTCCAGCGGTCGTCCAGGAAGGCCAGCGGGCGGCACACGAAGCGCAGCGCCCCGGTACCCACCGCGCGGTAGGCAATGTCCACGTCCAGGTTCAGCCCCTCGTGCGGGGTGATCACCTTGCGCAGCAGGTAGAAGGCCAGGCCCGAGAAGCCCAGCAGCAGCAAGGACTGCAACACGTGCCACACGGACCACGGCACGTAGGGGTGTTCCACCTCGAAGGGCAGGTAGGCGTACAGGATGGACGGGGCCACGCCCTGCAGGATGCACAGCACGGCCAGCACGGACATGCCCGCGTACATGTTCCACGGGATGGGGGCCAGCACACGGTCGTTGTCCGTGGGCTTGCCGCCCCAGAAGGCGAAGTAGGGCAGCTTGATGCCCACCGAGATGAACGTGCCCACGGCCGCGATTTCAAGGCCCAGGGCCACCAGCGTCTGGTGTGCTTCCGCCGCGCCGGTGATGGTCATGGTCTTGGAGATGAACCCGTTGAACACCGGCATGCCCGAGATGGACAGGGCCGCCACCATGTACAGCACCATGACCCACGGCAGCCGCGCGGCCAGGCCGCCCAGCTTGTCCAGCTTGGCCGTGCCCGCCGCGTACAGCAGGCAGCCGGTGCCCATGAACAGGAGGCCCTTGTACAGGATGTGCGCGTAGGCATGGGCCACCGCGCCGTTCAGCGTCATGGCCGTGCCCACGCCGATGCCCGCCACCATGTACCCCACCTGCGAAACGATGTGGTACGACAGGATGCGCCGGGCATTGTTCTCTATGCACGCGTACAGCACGCCGTACACCGCCATCACCGTGCCCGCGGCCGCCAGGATCTCCCACCCGGCAAAGCCGCGCGCCAGCACGTACACCGCCGTCTTGGTGGTGTAGGCGCACATGAATACGGAGCCGGTCACCGTCCCGCGCGGGTAGGCGTCGGGCAGCCATGCGTGCAGCGGCACCACGGCGGCGTTGACGCAGAACCCGGCCAGGATCAGCCATTCGTACAGGTGGGCGCTGCCGGGTGCCATGGGCGTGAATTCCCACGTGCCCAGGGCCTTGTAGCGGATCAGCAGCCCCGCCAGCAGCAGCAGGCCCCCGGCGGTGTGGTAGAGAAAGTAGCGAAAGCCCGCCAGCACCGACTCGCGCGTGCGGTTCAGCAGCACGAGGAAGGTGGAGCCGATGGACATCAGTTCCCAGAATACGAACAGGGTCAGGTAGTCGCCCGCGAACACGCAGCCGAAGCCGCCCGACACGTACAGGGCGGCGGCAATGTGCTGCCCCCGGTCCTTGACGTGCATGGCGTACAGCATGCCCGCCACCGACATGACGGCGAATACCTGGGCGAAGACCAGCGACAGCTTGTCCACGCGGCCCAGCAGCAGGGTTTGCCCCAGCCAGTTCAGGGTCAGGTGGTCGCCCGGCGTCATGGTGAACACGGCAAACACGGCCAGCACCGCAGGCGCGGGCAGCAGCCAGTTCCACCATTTGCCCCGCAGGAAGGGCAGCACCGCCGCCAGGGCCAGGAACCCTATGGCGGGGTGGATGAAGCTAGATGTCTCCATAGTGGTCCTCCCTGCGCACGATGACGGGCTGCACCACGCGCTTCATGATCACCACCATCAGCACGCCCACCACAAGGCCGAACAGCGCCCAGAAGCCGGGGTAGGCATCAAGGCCGAAGTGCGGTTCGTGCGGGCCGACGAACAGGTTCAGCAGCACGAGGACAGCCAGCACCCCGTACAGCGCCTTCAGCCATGCGCCGCGCAGTTCGCGCTGGCGTTCAAGGAATGCTCCGAGTCCGTTCATGGTGCGCTCCTAGAAGTGGCCGAACGCCTGGATGAAGTTCAGGAACACCTGCGGGTACAGGCCCAGCAGCAGCGATATGGCCCCGGTCAGGCACAGCGGTATGACCATGGTTGCGGGGGCTTCGCTGTACTGTTCGATGTTGGCATCCGGAGCGGGCGGCAGCATGAACGCCCGGTAGAAGATGGGCACGAAGTAGCCCGCGTTGAGCAGGGTGGACAGCAAGAGGGCCACCAGCAGGGCGGTCTGCCCGGCCTGGAGCGAACCGTTGACGATGTACCATTTGGAGACGAAGCCGCACACCGGCGGCATGCCGATCATGGAAAGGGACGCCAGGGCAAACGCCCCAAAGGTCCACGGCATGCGGCGGCCAAGGCCGTTCATCTGGCTGATCTTCTTGATGTGCGTGGCCACGTAGATGGCCCCGGCGCCGAAGAACAGGGTGATCTTGGAGAAGGCGTGGTGGGGGATGTGCATCAGCCCGCCCTGCACGGCGGACGGCGTCAGCAGGGCCACCCCGATGATCACGTACGAGAGCTGGCTGACCGTGGAATAGGCCAGCCGGGCCTTGATGTCGTCCTTGGTCAGGGCGATGAGCGAGGCCCCGATGATGGTGAAGGCCGCCAGCCACGCCGTGGGCAGGCCAAGGCCCAGCGTGTCCATGGCCTGCACCCCGAAGCCGGAAAGGATGATCCGGCTCACGGAGAACACCCCCGCCTTGACCACGGCCACCGCGTGCAGCAGGGCCGAGACCGGGGTGGGGGCCACCATGGCCGAGGGCAGCCAGTTGTGGAACGGGGCCAGGGCCGCCTTGGCCAGGCCCGCGATGTACAGCACGTAGGTCACCCGCACCAGGTTGGGATGCGCGGCGATGACGTCGGGCGGGAACATGCCGTTCAGCACGTCGCCAAGGCGCATGTCCAGCGTGCCGGTAAGCACGTAGGTCAGGATCATGGCGGGCAGCAGGAACAGCTTCGAGGTGCCCATGAGGTACACGAGGTACTTGCGCGCCCCGGCAAAGCCCTCCGCGTCCTGGTGGTGCGCGACGAGCGGGTAGGTGAAGACGGTGATCACCTCGTAGAACAGGTACAGGGTGAATACCGTGGCCGAAAAGGCCACGCCCACCGCGCCGAAGATGGCCACCGCGAAACAGGTGTAGTAGCGCGTCTGGGCGTGTTCGTTCAGCCCGCGCATGTACCCGATGTTGTAGCTGGTGGCGAAGCCCCACAGGAAGGTGGCGATGAGCGCGAAGATCATGCCCAGGCCGTCGGCGCACAGGGTCAGGCTGACGCCGGGCAGGATGGTGGTGACGGTGTAGGTGTAGATGACCCCGGAAAGCACCCCCGGCGCCAGTTGCAGCACCGAAACGAAGGTGAGCGCGGCGGCGATGAACGACACGGCCTCGCGCCGGTTGGCGTTGCCGCGCGCCAGCATGATGGCGAAGGGCGCGACCAGGGTGATCAGCAGCGGAATGAGCAGGCTTGCGGATTCTATGGTGTTGGGCACGGTCATCACTGCTGCTCCCTCAGGGTTGCCAGGGCGTCGGTGCGGGTGGTGCCGAAACGGCGGAACACCACGACGATGGCGGCCAGGGCCACGGTGGCTTCAGCGGCGGCAAGGCCCATGACCAGCAGCGTAGCCAGTTGTCCGAGGGTGGCGTCGGCCCCGGTGAGCTGGGTGGCGGCCACGATGGACAGCCCCGCGCCGTTGAGCATCAGCTCCACGGCAATGAGCATGCCCACCAGGGTGCGCCGCTTGACCAGCCCCGCCAGGCCCGCGCCCAGCAGCACGAGGGAGGCCAGTTGGTAGAGCACGAGCGGTTTCACTTGTCCCTCCTTTCCCAGACGAGCAGCACGGCCCCGGCCATGGAGATGAGCAGGACCACCGAGATCAGTTCGAAGGGCAGCACGTAGTCCTCCATCAGCCTGCGGCCAAGCTCGGCCAACGGAACCTCTGCCGGAACCAGCCTTGATGCCGTGGGGTGCAGCATCAGGATGGGGGCCAGCAGCGCGCCGGGCAGCATGGCCGCCAGCACGCCCTTGAAGGTGCGCGCGGCAGGGGCGGGGTCCGCCTCGTCGCCGTCCGCGTCGGCCCGGGCCAGCATCAGCGCGAAGAAGATCAGCACGCAGATGGCGCCCACGTAGATGAGGATCTGCATGAAGGCCATGAACGGCGCGTTGAGCAGCAGGTACATGCCCGCCACGCCCAGCAGCGTGGCCACAAGGCCCACCAGGGCCCGCACCAGGCTGGCGCAGCCCACGGCCATGAAACAGCCGACCACGATGACCAGGAAGTAGAAACCGAAGGCGAGGATTGCCAATGTTTCCATGTCACGCCTCGCTTGCGGGGGTTGCGGTGCCGGGTTCGGAGGGCGCGGCGACGGGCGCGGCCGGTGCCGTGGCCGCCTCGGGCGCGGCCTTCGCGGCGGGCTTCGGTTCCGGCTTGCGGGCCGCCGCCTTGCGGGCAAGGCGCGCCAACTGGTCGAACACGAAGTCCTCGCGTTTGGTCCCCACCATGTAGATGTCGTGGGAGAAGCCGATGGAATCCACCGGGCACGCCTCCACGCAGCTGCCGCACAGGCTGCACAGCGAGAAGTCGTAAATCCAGGTGCCGGGCGCCTTGGGCGGCGCGGGCTTCTTGGGCTTTTCGCCGCGCGCTTCCGCCTCTGCCATGGCCTTCAGTTCCTCGGGCGTGGGCTTTGGGGTGGGAGCGCGGGTGACGGATATGCAGTTGCTGGGGCAGGCCGACACGCACAGCATGCAGGCGATGCACTTGGGCTTTGACGGTTCCCTGTCCAGCCCGATGAGTTCTATGGGCCCCCGGAACGAGGCGGCCGCTTCCGGCGTTACCTCTGCCCGGGGATAGTGCACGGTGACGCCGGGCTTGCAGAATTCCCTGCCGGTGATGCCAAGGCCCACCACAAGGCTCCACAGGTCGGCGATGGTGCGGAAGATCGATGCCATTCTGTTCTTCCTCCTTGGAGGCGGGTGTGGAGCGTACCGTTTTTGTACGCCTCCGGCGGGCAGGGGGCTTGCGCCCCCTGCACCCCCCTTCATTGTGGACTATTCGTCCATGATGAAAGTTTTGGGGGGAGGGGTCCGGGGAGGGAGACCATTTTAAAAAGGTCCCCACCCCGGAAACTCTTCCTTTCCGGCAATCCGTTCCCCCTCTACAGCTTCATGACGAACGCGGGCG
>JAITSV010000003.1 GCA_031287575.1 Desulfovibrio sp. | reverse complement strand
CCGTATTCCATCGGGGACGGCGGCGCGCCCCCCTCCCCCCCCATCCCCGGACGCGCCAGCCCGCCCCGCCCACATATCCCGGAGACGCTCCATGGCTGATACCCCTGACGACGATTTCGACAGCGCCAACCCGTTCCGCTCGCTGAACAAGCGCGCCTTCCGCGACGCCCGCGCGCCCAAGCCCAGCGCCCAGCCCGCCCCTTCCGCGCCCAAGGCCGGGGCACGCCATGGCGGCGGCCTGAAGCAGCCGGACGAAACCCTTTCCTCCGAGGACGCCGAGACGTTCCTGTTCGCCATGGGCGCCGTGCAGCGGCTGGACGCGCCGAAGAAGCCCGCAAAGGGCAAGCCACATGCCCAGGCCACCGACCGGGCAGACAGGCGGATGGCGGGACAACCCGCCGAAACATCCGGCCCGGCGGCGAACAGGACAACAACTCCCCCGGCAGCCCCGGAAGTCATACCCGGCGCAACGCAGCCCGCGCGAACCGCCACGCCCGCATCCACGGTGCGCGCCGCAGAACGCGACAAACTGGCCCCCGGCACGGCTGCCCGGCTGGACGCGGATACGGGCCGCAACGGCTTTGCGTTGCAGGATCAGCCGGGGTTCCGGCGGCTGCTGGAGCAGGCGGCTGATGCGCCTGAGAGTTCCGGGCCGCCTCCCGCCGGAAAGCATCCTGACGCCCCTTCGCCAGCCGCTTCTGCCACGACCCCCACCGGCAAACCCGATGCCGTGCCTGTCACCGCTTCCGAACGCAAGGCAACGGTGCGCCAGCGTTCGCGGCAGGCCGTGGCCGAGCACGACCACACCCCGCCCCCCGACGAGGACAACCTGTTCAGCAAGGCCATGTCCGGCGTACGCACGCTGGCGGGCAAAGGGCGCGAGGTGCCGCCGGAAACCGCCCCGCGCGAGGCCGCCGCCCCCGCCGTGGGGCACCCGTTGCAGGACTTCATGGACGGCACGGTGGAATTCGCGCTGGAGTTCACCGACGAATACCTGGAAGGCCACGTGGTGGGGCTGGACGCGCTGACCGTGGGCAAGCTGCGCGCCGGACAGTACAGCCCGGAAGGACACCTGGACCTGCACGGCATGAACGCCCTGCAAGCCTACGAGGCCATGATCGGCTTCATGCGCGCCGCCTACCACAAGGGCATGCGCACAGTGCTGGTCATACCGGGCCGGGGCAGGAACTCGCCCGACGGCATGGGGGTACTGCGTGAAAAGGTGCAGGCCTGGCTGACCCACGACCCGTTCAAGCGGGTGGTGCTGGCCTTCTGCACGGCCCAGCCCGCCCACGGCGGCGCGGGCGCGCTGTACGTGCTGCTGCGCAAGTACAAGAAGTCGCGCGGCAAGATCCAGTGGGACCGCACGCCCACGGACGCCGACCTGTTCCTGTAGGGGCGGTGCGCCGGGCGGCCACTGCGTCGGCTCGCATCCCGACTTTCAGCATCCGGCCGCATCCGGCCGCATCCGGCCACATCCGCTTGCCTGCGTCGCCCTGCATTGTTAGTACATTCGTAATAACGGAGGTGCATATGCAAACCGTCAAGGTACGCAAGGTGGGGAATTCGCTGGGCATGGTCCTGCCGAAGGAAGCCGTGGCCCGCATGAACGTGCGCGAAGGTGACACCATCTACCTCACGGAAGCTCCGGACGGCGGGTTTCGGCTTACCCCGGTCAACGAAGAATTCGCCGAACAGATCGGCTTGGCCGACGACATCATGCGCGAAGACCGGAACATCCTGCGCGAACTGGCCAAACGATGATCCGGTGGATACCCGCCGACGTGGTGCTGGCCATCCACGACCGGCAGATAGATGAACACGGCGGCGCCACCGGCGTGCGCGACACGGGGCTTCTGGAAAGCGCCCTGTCCCGCCCCCGGCAACTGGCAAACTATGACGCGCCGGACATTTTCGGGCTTGCCGCCGCCTATGCCTTTGGCCTTGCGCGCAACCACCCGTTCGTGGACGGCAACAAGCGCACCGCTTACGTCACCACCATGCTGTTCCTGCGCCTGCACGGCAAGATCTGCCACGCCCCGCCGCGCGACAGGATTCTGGTCTTCGAACGGCTGGGCCGGGGCGACGTGCCGCAAGAGGCGCTGGCTGCGTGGCTGCGCCGCTGGAGCGTGCCCGACGGCAACGGCGACGAATGAGCCATGTCGGGCCTGTCCGCTCCGTTCGGGTTGTCCCCTGCCGCGTGTCGCCCCAAGGTGCAGGGCACCCCACGTTCTGACAGCCCGCCGCTACGCCATTCTCCAAACGCAGAAATCCCCCGCCGCGTTGCCGCGACGGGGGATCGTGCGTTCCATGGCCCTTCCACGGCACAAGGCCGGGAAAGCCGAGGAGTCTGGGCAAGTACGGGGCCGGATGCCCCGCTACTTCTCCATTTCCAGCCCGCGCTTGTAGGCCGCCAATACCGCATCCATGATGCGGCCCCGCACGGCCTCGCGGTCCAGCTGGTTCATGGCGGCAATGGTGTTGCCAGCGGGCGAGCAGACCTGTTCGCGCAGCACCGAAAGGTGCGTGCCGGACTGCTCCGCCAGGGCCACCGAGCCGGAGAACAGGCCCTTGACCAGTTCCGTGGCGTCCTGCCGGGTGAACCCCAGCGTTACGGCCACCTCGGTCACCGCCTCCATGAAGTAGAAGACGTAGGCAGGGCCGCAGCCCACCACCGCCGTGAAGGCGGTGAACCTGGCTTCCGGCAGCACGATGGCCGTGCCGATGGATTCGAACAGCCCGCGCACCAGATCGCGCCGGGGCGCATCCAGTGCCGGGTCTTCGAAGCACAGCGCGTACACGCCCTTGCCCACCATGGCGGGGGTGTTGGGCATGACGCGCACCACAGCACATTCGGGGCCGCCCGCTTCCGCGATGGCGGCCTTCATGGCCGCTATGGACACGCCGGAGGCGATGGACACCACCACCTTGTCCGGCGTGAGCGACGGCGCGATGGCGCGCAGCACGTCGGGCACCAGATATGGCTTCACCCCCAGCAGCACCACGTCGGCCTGTGCGGCCAGCGCGGCGGCGTCGGGCATGGCGCGCACGCCGGCGTCGGCCAGCGCAAGCACCTTGGCGGGCGTGGGATTGTACCCCAGCAGGGAAAGCCCCTGGCGGCCGGAAAGACCGCGCAGGATGGCGGCCCCCATGTTGCCGCAGCCGATGCAGCCGAGAACGGTGCCCCCAGTGCTCATGTCGCTACCCTACCATCTCCAGAGCGTTGAAGAAGTACGCGATTTCGTACGCCGCCGTTTCGGGCGCGTCGGAACCGTGCACGGAATTGGCCTCGATGCTGACGGCGTGGGTCTTGCGGATGGTGCCTTCGGCCGCGTTGGCCGGATTGGTGGCGCCCATCAGGTCGCGGTAGCGCTGGATGGCGTTGTCGCCTTCCAGCACGGAGCAGACCACCGGGCCGGAGCACATGTAGGTGACCAGGCTGTCGAAGAAGGGACGCTCGCGGTGCACGGCGTAGAAGCCTTCGGCCTGGCTGCGGGTGAGGTGGATCATCTTCATGGCGACGACCTTCAGCCCGCTGTCCTGAATCATCTTCAGGATGGCGCCGGACAGATTGCGTTCCACGGCGTCGGGCTTGATGATCGAAAAGGTGCGCTCGGCCATTCATTTCCTCCGGATACTGCAAGGGTTGCGGTTGCGGCGCGGGCGGCAACGGAACGGTTCACCCGCGCCCGTACAGGGGACATGCCATCAGGTGCGTGACTGCACTGAACGCCGTATCACTCACATACGGCTTCCAGCACATGTGACACGCACCAGCCACGCTGCGGAGATTTCGTTCTCCGGCAAGGAGGACAAGCCTTTTACGAAGGGAGCGTACTGAGGCGTACGTGACCGGAGTAAAAGGCGACGTCCGACGACGCCGGAGGGCGAAAGAACGCAGCGTGATCAGTGGACGAGTTGCCGGACGGTCACAATGCTAACACTGCGATCCCGCGTCCGCGCCCACTCCTTCAGGGCGGCCACGGTTTCCGGCAGGGGGTGGCCGATGGCGATGGCCTGCCCCTCGGCCTGCGCGATGCGGGCCGCCTTGTCCAACTGGAACATGATGTTGCGCTTGTCGGCGATGACGTCGAGGAACACGTTCCGCTTGTAGGCGGGCAGCCCCGCGCGCTTCGCCTCGAAGTACAGTTTCGATGCAGGATGCGTCATGCTGTCGAGCACGAACATGCCAGTGCCGTCAAGGGCTTCGCACACGGTGCGCATGGCCGCCGCGTTCTGGGTGGCGCGCGAGCCCATGTGGTTGTTCAGCCCCACGGCATGGGGCACGCGGCGCACGGCATCGCGCACCAGCGCGGCCATTTCCTGGGGCTGCTGGCCGGACAGGATGGCGCCGGGGCCGGGCTTTACCTGCGGGTAGCGTATCGGCTCCATGGGCAGGTGGATCATCACCTCGCGCCCGGCCTTGTGGGCAAGCTCCGCCGCCTCGCGGGCGTGGGTACTGCGCGGCCAGACGGAGAAGGTCACCGGGTAGTCCAGCGCGGCCAGGTCGCGCGCGGCGGACATGCTTTCGCCGATGTCGTCGATGACGATGGCCAGACGCGCCCCGCCCGGCGCCACGGGCACGGGGGGCGGCGTGCCCTCGTAGAGCAGCAGCGCGATCTCGTGGGTGGGCAGGCCGTCCACCGTGACGATGAGCAGATCGTCGGCCCGCTGCTCGACGTTGGCGGTGTCGGACCAGGCGGCCAGCGTTTCCCTCAGGGTCTGCACGAAGCGGTCGGGCGCCCCGTCCAGGCGCATTTCCATGCGCTGGAAGTGGAAGGTCTGGCCCTTGGCCTGACGGTTTTCGATGGAGGCCAGGCGCAGCCGGTCACGTCCGAGGCCCAGGCGCGTCACGGTCTGGACCAGGGCGTAGTCCACCTGCTTCACGCCCGCCTCCACGGGGGCGTCCAGGGTTTCCTCGTAGGGCAGGTTGCCGGGGGTCACCGGCTGGCGCACTTCGCCATCGGTCTCGCGCGCCTCGGCGGGAACGGGCTTGCCGCTGGCCGCGCGTTCGGGCTGGGCAGGCCGTGGTGCATCGGCCCCGGTGCCCTCCGCCGCGTCACCCGTTGCCGCATCGGTTGAAATCTCACCCGTGGGAACATCGCCCACCGGGGTTTGGGGCAGTTGCGGAAACTGGGGAAGCTGGGGCAGTTCGGCCTGTTCCCCGCGCTTCGCATCGCCCTTCTGCGGCTTCTGCTGCGACTGCTGCGACTGGGGCGACTGGGGCGACTGGGGTTTCTTGTCGGCCCTCTCCGCCACGGTCGGCTTGCGCGCGCCGCTGTCCGTGAAGTGTTTCACGGGCGAGCCGAACACGAACAACAGCAGCACCAGCAGCGTGGCGGCCACGCAAATGGCCAGCACGGCCCGCGCCACCAGCGGCGTCAGGGTGGGTTTGCCGCGCTTGCCGCCGGAACGCCGCGTTCCGGATGTTCCCGACGGCTTGCCCGATTTGCCCGATTTGCCTGACGTATCCGATTGGCCCGATTTGCCCGATTGGGCGGGCTTGCGTCCCGCGCCCCCCTTGGCGTCATCCTTGCGGGGGGGCTTCTTTCCGGGGGTCTTCTCCCCTGCCATGCATTCTCCTGCTCCATGCCCGGATCATGCCGCGCCGCCCGGCGGCGTCCGGCCTGCGTCATGCCCTGACGCAACCGACATGTCCCGACATGACAGGGGCGCGGTCTCCCGCGCCCCTGGTTTTCATCGTGTAGCGTTACAACAGCATCGGCAGCCCGCCGCCTGCGCGGCGGTACGCCTACTGGATGTCCTTGAGGCGGGGCAGGCGCTTGACGAACTGCAACGCCATGCGCAGCTGGTTGTCCTTTTCCAGGGCCTGCTTCACGTCGTCCGCGGACTTGGCAGAAGGACGCGCATCCTTGCCGGAGGAACCGTTCTCGAGGTGGCGGTTCAGGTCCTTTTCGCGCACCATGTTCAGGCGGTGGGCCTTTTCTTCCTCGCGCGGCAGTTCGAAGGGTACTTCGAAATCGGGCTCCACGCCCTCGGCCTGGATGGAGCGGCCATTGGGCGTGTAGTACAGGGCCACGGTCAGCTTCAGGCCCGCGCCGTCGGACAGCGGAATGACGTTCTGCACGGAGCCCTTGCCGAAGGTGCGTTCGCCCAGGATGAGCGCCCGGTTGTGGTCGCGCAGGGCACCAGCCACGATTTCCGAGGCCGAGGCGGAACCGGCGTTGACCAGCACCACCATGGGCACGGTCACGTCGCCGGGTTGGGCCTTGGCGCGGTATTCGCGGCTGGCGTCTTCCATGCGGCCACGGATGGACACGATGACCCCGTCCTTCAGGAAGGTGTCGGACACGCTCACGGCCTGGTCCAGCAACCCGCCGGGGTTGTTGCGCAGGTCGAGGATGATGCCCTTCATGCCCTTCTTGCCCGCTTCCTTCAGCGCGTCCACCAGTTCGCCGGTGGTGCGTTCGCTGAAGCGGGTCAGGCGCACCCAGTGGTAGCCGTCTTCAAGCATCTTGGACTTGACGCTGATGAGCGGGATGGCGTCGCGCACCAGGCGCACAACTTCCGGCGCCTTGGCGTCGCGGTGCAGGATGGACAGTTCCACCTCGGTGCCCTTGGCGCCACGGATGCGGCTGACCGCTTCCTGGGTGGTCATGTCCTGGGTGGGCACGCCGTCCACGGCAAGGATGATGTCGCCGCTCTTCAGGCCCGCCTTGTGGGCGGGAGTGTCCTCGATGGGGGCCACCACGATGAGCTGGCCGTTCTCGCTGGAAATTTCGATGCCGATGCCGAAGAATTCGCCGGAGGTGCTTTCCTGCATCTCCTTGAATTCCTCCACCGACAGGAAGGTCGAATGGGGGTCCAGCCCTTGCAGCATGCCCTTGACGGCGCCGTTGATCAGGTCCTTGCGGGGCACGTCGCGCACGTAATAGCGCTCCACCAGGTCGAGCACCTGGCTGAAACGCTTCAGCGAGTCGTATTTGCCTTCCTCACTCGCCGCACCGACGGTGCCGGGCACCAGCGCCGCCCCGCCGGAAATGGCGAGCACGCCGAGAATGAGCAGCGTGGCCGTCCACAGCGTCACACGCATAATGAAACCTCCGAAAGCCTGAAAAGAGGCTAATTTGCTGAAAGAAGCCACGCATCAGGGTTAATGGCTTTTTGGTGAAAACGCAATTCGAAATAGACTCCGGGGCCATTGGCGTCCGGATAGAATCCGGCGGTGCCCACCTGCTGGCCGCCGCCCACCTCCTGCCCCAGCCGCAACGGGCTGTCGGCCAGGAAGGCGTACAGCGTATAATACGCCTGTCCGTGCATCAGGATGACGACGCGGCCAAACCCGCGCATGGTATCGTTGTGCACCACGCGGCCATAGGCCACGGCGCGCACCGGCTCGCCCTGCCCCACCGAAATGCCCAGCCCGCGCACGGGGGGCTTGGCATCCGGCGCGTAGCGGCGCACCACCCGGCCCTTGGCGGGCCACGGCAGGCGGCCCTTCTGCTTCTCCATGTCGCCGCGCGACAGGGCCTGCTCCAGCCGGGCATTGAGGGTCTGGATCATCTCGAAAAGATCGGCCAGTTCCGCCTCGGCGTCCTCGCGCTGCTGGCGCACCGACGACAACGACTGGCGGAAGCGCTGCTTGTCGGCCAGCAGCTTCGAACGGTCCGCCCCCAGCGCCTCCACCTGCTTGCGCACCTGCTCGGACAGGGCCTCGCGCCGGGTCAGGGCATCCGCCATGGCGGTTTCCTGAACGTGCAGTTCCTGCTGCCGTTCGCCGATGACCTTGTAGAGTTCCTGCGTCCAGGCGTAGTCGCGCTCGGCCATGCGCCAGTCGGTCAGGTCGCGCGCGCCTACTCCCTTCTGGCGCACGTACAGCGGCCACAGCAGTTGCAGCAGCCCGGAGAGCGAAGCTTCCGTGCGGGACCGCTCGGCGGCCAGCCGCTCGTAGGCGGCGCGCACGTCGGTGGCGGCGGCTTCCAGTTGGGAAAGTTCCTGTTCCTGCCGGGCCACCTTGGCCTCCAGCGCGGTGATGCGGTCCTCGGCCATGGCCAGGTCGGTGTTCAGGGCGCGCTCCTGCACCGAAAGCTTGGTGATGCTCTCCTGCCGGGCACGCAGGCGGGCCTGCTGGGCCTCCAGCGCCTTGCGGATGTCTTCTTCCGTGGTCAGCTGCCCCACGGGCGCGGCCTTGCCGCGCGCCTCCTGGCGCTGCGGAGCGCCCTTTGCCCCCTTGCCCGACGGGGCGGACGGGCCGGACGGGGCGGGGGCATCGTCGCCGTCATCGTCATCCGGAGCGGGCCTGATCGGCCCCGCCTTGCCGATGGAACCGGAGGTGGCCGCCAGCAGCGGCTCCGGCCGCACGGCCAGCCACCCGGCCAGCGCAAGCGCAAGGCACAGCAGGCAGCACGCCGCCGCGCCCAAACGGCCGGGAGGCCGTCCCGGAGCCCGCCCTGTCCCGGCGGCAGCCGCACGGAACGGCAGGAACGGAAGCCGGAACAGGCGCATGGCTCAGGCCACCCCGCCGTCGAGGAAGGGGCACAGGGGGCAGTCGGCGCAGCGCGGCGCGCGGGCGCGGCACCAGTCCTTGGCCACCCGCACGATAAGGGCGTGGTATTCGTTGTACAGGGGCACGTCCGGTTCCAGCACGTCCATGAACACGTCGCGCAGTTCGTGGTAGGGGACGTCGTCCGGCACCATGGCGTGCCGGTGCAGGATGCGCCGGGTGTAGGCGTCCACCACGAAGGTGGGCAACCCCACGGCGTACAGCAGGACGGAATCCGCCGTTTCCGGCCCGACACCCGACACCTTGAGCAGGCGGGGGCGCAGGTCGTCGATATCCTGCCCGGCAAGCACGCCGAAGTCGAAACCGCAGGCATCGTCCAGAAAGCGCAGCAGGTTGCGCAGCCGCACCGCCTTCAGCCGAAAGAACCCCGCCGGGCGGATCAGTTCCGACAGTTCCGCTTCCGGCAGGGACAGCAGCGTCTGGCCGCTGGCCAGCACGCCCGCATCCCGCAGGCGCACGATGGCCTTTTCCACGTTGGTCCACGCGGTGTTCTGGGTCAGCACCGCGCCCACGCAAATTTCCAGCGGCGTCTCGCCCGGCCACCAGCCGCTCGGCCCCAGCCTGGCGTGCATGGCCGCGTACATCTCGCGCAACAGGCGTTCCCGTTTCCCTCGCATAGGCCGACACCCTAGCCTCATCGCGCATGCCCCGCAACCGATGGCGCATCTCCGTTCCGGGGGCTGTATATATGCCTCTGGCAGCAGGCCGTATCTTTTTTTTACGCCTCCGGCGGGCAGGGGACGTTGTCCCCTGCACCTCTTGAATTGTGGATCAAACAGAAACGCCGCCTGGTGCGTTGCACATAGCGGCGCTGAAAATACACCCCAACCAAAAAGTTTTGGGGGGAGGGGTCCTGGGAGGGAGACCTTTTTCAAAAGGTCCCCT
>JAITSV010000077.1 GCA_031287575.1 Desulfovibrio sp. | reverse complement strand
GGCGGAACACGCCGACTTCGAACCCGGCGGATGCTGGCAGGCCTTGCAGGCCGACCCGCTGTGGCAGTCCGGCTACGAACTGCTGGCCGCGTTCCTGGAAGGCCACGGCAGGCATCTGGAAGCTTCCGGCGTGCGGCTGCTGCACTGCTACTTCTTCCCCACCCTGCCGGGGTACCGCCGCCTTGCCCTGGTGGCGGCGCAGGCGGGCAACCCGGACCTGGCCGAGCAGGCGGCCCGCAAGATCGAGCACGTCACCGGCCTGCTGGAAGACCCGGAACCGCTGATACGCAAGGCACGCGGGCTGGCCCGCTGGGCACGGCGCGCGGGCGAGCGCGAGGTGGGCGCGCTGTACGAAGGCTGGCTGGCCGACCTTGGCCTGCCGCTGGAAGGCGACGCCTCCGATGAACCCGACGAGTAGCGCGGACGGCGCGGGCGAATGATGCCCCGACGACGCAGGCAAATGACGCGGACGGCCTGCCGGGCGGGACCACTGACGGACACCGCCACCATCCCCGGCGGCTGCCCGCCCATCTCCGCCCTGCCCGCCAAGCACGACGGCGGCGTACCCGGAACCATCCGGATACGCCGCCGTCGCGCTTTTTCAGGGTATTGCCCCTGTCCGCTATTTCTCCGTCCAGTCCGCGATGCGGGCCTCCAGTTCCTCTTCGGGCCAGGAGGGCCGGTCGTACATGCCCGCCAGCACGCGCTGACGCGAGGCCTCGGCCAGCAGCACCGCCGCCGCCACCGACACGTTGAAGCTCTGGATCATGCCGTACATGGGGATGTACACTTCGCCGTCCACCAGTTCCACCAGTTCCGGGGCCACGCCGGAATGCTCGTTGCCCATGATGATGGCGGTGGGCCGGGTCATGTCGTAGTCGCCCAGCGGTTTGGCTGCGGGAGTGCAACTGGTGGCCAGCACGCGGTGCCCGCTTTCCTTCAGGGTGCGCATCAGGCTCTGGGCGTCGGAGTGGCGCACCGTGTCCACCCACTTGCGGGCCGATGCCGACGACTTGCGGCCCAGCACGGGAAAGGCGGTGTCGGTGTAGTACAGGTGCACCTGGGCCACGCCGAAGGCGTCGCAACTGCGGTAGATGGCCGAAACGTTGTGCGGGTCGTGGATGTTGGCCAGCACAAGGGTCAGGTCCTTCTGCCGCCAGCCGAGAACGCGGCGGATGCGTTCCATGCGCCGGGGGGTTATCTGTGATGCCATGGGTATCCGTGCTGTGCTGTCCGGCCCATGCTGCGGGCCGGTGGGGGGTTCGTGGCGGTTGCCGTGGGCGCCGTGGCGCGGGGCACCTGTGTACCTTCGTTCCGCCAAAATGTCATCTTCGCCCTTGACGAACAAGAACGGCAGGTTGCAGAAAATGATCAGCGCATGCATCCGGACGGGCAGTGAAGGCAAGACGGCCGCACCCCCCGCAACGGGATGCCCGATACACGCTGCCCGTTCGATAGCGCACGGTTCCGCCCTGCCCCTGTCCATGATACCGGGGCCGTGCCGTATCGACAAACCCGACCGCCTCCGCCACCGGCGCCCGGTGGAGGAAGATGACGGCCATTCCATGCGAATCCAGGAGGCCCACCGGTGAAACGTTCCCTCGATATTGCCACGCCCGTTTCCACGACCGTGGCGATTCTGGCGACTGTGGTAACTGTGGCGGTCACGCTGCTGCCCGGAGTTGCCCTTGCCTCGCAGGGCGGCGCCCCCCATTTCGACGGCGCCGTGCTGGGCGGGCTGTGGGCCGCTCCCTTCGCCTGCATGCTGCTGTCCATCGCCATCCTGCCCCTGCTGGCCCCCCACTTCTGGCACCATCACTTCGGCAAGGTAGCCGCCTTCTGGGCATTGGCCTTCCTGGTGCCCTTCGCCATGCGCTTCGGCATGGAGCTGGCCGTCTACGAGGTGCTGCACACCGTACTGCAGGAATACGTCCCGTTCATCATCCTGTTGCTGGCCCTGTTCACCGTGGCGGGCGGCGTGCGTCTGACCGGTTCGCTGGTGGGCACGCCCGGGGTCAACACCCTGTTGCTGGGCATCGGCACGGTACTGGCGAGCTGGATGGGCACCACCGGCGCGGCCATGCTGCTGATCCGCCCGCTGCTGCGCGCCAACGCCCACCGCAGGTACAAGGTGCATTCGGTGGTGTTCTTCATCTTTCTCGTGGCAAACGTGGGCGGCTCGCTGACGCCGCTGGGCGATCCGCCGCTGTTTCTCGGCTTCCTCAAGGGTGTTTCGTTCTTCTGGACCACGACGCACATGCTGCCGCTGATGCTGCTGGTGTCCGGCCTGCTGCTGGCCGTGTTCCTTGCGCTGGACACCGTGCTGTACGCCAGGGAAGGAAAGCCCGTCCCGCCCTCCCACGACGGCGATGCGCGGCTGGGCATCGAAGGCGGGGTGAACCTGCTGCTGCTGACGGGCGTGGTGGGCGCGGTGCTGCTGAGCGGCTTCTGGAAGCCGAACGTGGAATTCACCGTATACCACGTGGGCGTGGAGTTGCAGAACATCGTGCGCGACGTCCTTCTGCTGGGCATCGCCGGGCTGTCGCTGCAACTCACCGATCCCCGCTCGCGCCTCGAAAACGATTTCAGCTGGGGCCCCATCCTTGAGGTGGCCAAGCTGTTCGGCGGCATCTTCGTCAGCATGATTCCGGCCATCGCCATCCTGAAGGCGGGCGAGAACGGCGCGCTGCGCCCGGTGATCCAGATGGTGACCCACGACGGGCAGCCGGTGGACATGATGTACTTCTGGCTGTCTGGCCTGTTGTCCAGCTTCCTGGACAACGCGCCCACCTACCTGGTGTTCTTCAACACCGCGGGCGGCGACGCCATGCACCTGATGCACGAGTTGCCCCGCACGCTGCTGGCCATCTCCGCCGGGTCGGTGTTCATGGGGGCCAACACCTACATCGGCAACGCGCCCAATTTCATGGTGCGTTCCATAGCCGAGGAACAGGGCGTGAAGATGCCCAGCTTCTTCGGCTACATGGCCTGGTCGTGCGGGATACTGGTGCCCTCGTTCATTCTGGTGACGCTGATCTTCTTCCTATAGCGCCGCGCACCGCATTGCCGGACGATGCCGCCCCCGCATGCCCCGCGCGTGCGGGGGCGGCTTGCTTGCCCGGCCCTGCCAGCGGGATGGCGCGAAGCCCGGCGCGTCCGGCAGGTGGGCGGGCAAACGGATGGGCAAATGGATGGACGAACGGACGGGTGAACGGACGAACTGCCGCGTTAACGGCCGAGACGAAGGTTTGGGCCACCCGCCCGGGGTGACGCAGGGACCGGACGCGGCCCCGGCACGCCTTGCGAATTCGTGGCACGTTGACGCTGCATGTGCCATCTGCTACCCCTTTCGGCACGCCCGTGACGCCGGATTTTCCGCGCGCCGCGACGGGCGCGCAGACAGCGCGAGGCATGCATGCACATTTCGGAAGGGGTACTTTCCCCGGCGGTGCTCGGCGCGGGCGCGGCGCTGGCCGCCCTTGGCGTCACGGCGGGCCTGAAACGCCTGGACTACGATCGCCTGATGACCGTGGCCATCCTGTCCTCCGCCTTTTTCGTGGCCTCGCTGATCCACGTCCCCATCGGCCCTTCCAGCGCCCATCTCGTGCTCAACGGGCTGCTGGGCGTCATGCTGGGCTGGGCCGCCTTTCCCGCCATCTTCGTGGCGCTGGCGTTGCAGGCGCTGCTGTTCCAGTTCGGCGGGCTTACCGTGCTGGGGGTGAACACCTTCAACATGGCCCTGCCGCCGGTGTTGTGCTTCTACGCCTTCCGCCCCATGCTGACCGGCCCGTCCCGCCTGCGCGGGGGTGCGGCCTTTGCCTGCGGCTTCCTGTCCGTGGGCGCGTCCGCCCTGCTCACCGCCATGTCCCTGGGGCTGTCCGGCGAGGCGTTCATCCCCGCCGCGCGGGCGCTGATGCTGGCGCACATCCCGGTCATGATCGCGGAAGGCGTGGTGACCGCGCTGGTGGTGTCGTTCATCGCGCGGGTGCGGCCCGAAATGCTGGTCTTCACCTCCACGGCGCACGGCTAGCGGCGCTCCGTGCTGGATGAACCCTTCAGCCGGGGCGCTTCGCGCCTGCATCTGGCCGACCCGCGCTGCAAGCTGGCGGCGGCACTGGCCGTTGCCGTGTGCGTCGCCCTGCTGCGCTCGCCCGGCCCGGCCGCCCTGGCCCTGCTGCTGGGCGCGGTGCTGTGCGCCTGGGCCCGCCTGCCCCTGCCCCGCCTGCTACGTCGGCTGGCCGCCGTGAACGTGTTCGTGGCCTTCCTGTGGGTATTCCTGCCCTTTTCGCTGCCCGGCACGCCGCTGCTGCGCATCGGTCCCTTTCCCGGCCTGCCGGACTGGCTGGCCCTTACGGCCACCAACGCGGGCGTGGCCCAAGCCGTGCTGGTCACCCTGAAATCCAACGCCATCGTGCTGGCCTTCATCGCCCTGGCGGGCACCTCGGACATCACCGCCGTGGGCCATGCCGTGGCCGGACTGGGCCTGCCGGACAAGCTGGCCCTGCTGCTGCTGTTCACCTGGCGGCAACTGCACGTGGTGGCCCAGGAATACCACCGCCTGCGCACGGCCTCCAAGGTGCGCGGCTTCATCCCCGGCACCAACCTGCACACCTACCGCACCTACGCCAATCTGGCGGGCATGGTGCTGGTGCGCAGCTTCGACCGGGCCGAGCGCGTGGGCCAGGCCATGCGCCTGCGCGGCTTTGCCGGACGCTTCCACATGCTGGCCGAGCCTGCCGGGCGCCCCGGCGACCGCCTGCTGGCCGCCGCCGTCATCCTGTGCGCGGTCGCGCTGCTGGCCGCCGACATCCTTCAGCCCTTCACCGCACTGCCATGACCACCGCCACCACCCCGCCCGACAGCGCACTGTCCGAGAGCGGCCAGCCCAGCCCCATCGCCTCCAGTCATGTGCCCAGCCACGAGCATGACCATGACGACGAGCACGCGCACGGGGGGGAGCACGGCCACGACCATCCGCATCCTCATCCCGACACCGACACCACCCCACCGCTGGCGGCCGTGCAGGACATCCACTTCACCTATCCCGGCAGCGCGGACCCCGTCTTGCGCGGCGCCTCGCTGGCCTTGCGTCCGGGGCGGCGCATCGGCCTTCTGGGACACAACGGCAGCGGCAAGTCCACCCTGCTGCACCTGCTCATGGGGCTGTTGCGGCCCCAGTCGGGCCAGGTGCTGCATCGCGGCGTGCCCCTGACCCGCGAGGCCGACTTCGCCCCGCTGCGCCGCGAGGTGGGGTTCCTGTTCCAGAACTCCGACGACCAGTTGTTCTGCCCCACCGTGCTCGAAGACGTGGCCTTCGGCCCGCTGAACCACGGCGCATCCCCCGCCGAGGCCCGCGACGTGGCCCAGGCCACCCTTGAGCGCCTGGGCTTTGCCGGGTTCGGCGGCCGGGTCACCCACCGCCTGTCCGGCGGAGAAAAGAAGATGATCGCCCTGGCCGCCGTGCTGGCCATGCAGCCGCAGGCCCTGCTGCTGGACGAACCCACCAACGACCTCGACCCGCGCACCCGTGACCGGCTCATCGCCATCCTGGCCGCGCACAGCCCTACCCACCTGATCATCTCGCACGACTGGGACTTTCTGGCCCAGACCTGCGACAGCTTCCTCAGCGTGCGGGACGGCAACGTCCGCATCGCCACCCATACCCCCCACACCCACGTGCACACC
>JAITSV010000045.1 GCA_031287575.1 Desulfovibrio sp. | reverse complement strand
GGTGCAGGGGACAACGTCCCCTGCCCGCCGGAGGCGTAAAAAATATCTCTCCTCCACGGCCGTTGCCCGGCTGCCGGAAGCGTAGAAACATCGCCCATCGAGAAGCGAGGCAAACCAGTGTCGCAACAGGTCAGCATAGAAAAAGAGCTCAGGAAGTCGTACCTTGAGTACTCCCTGAGCGTGATCATTGGCCGTGCCATCCCGGATGCGCGCGACGGCCTGAAGCCGGTGCACCGGCGCATCATGTTCGCCCAGCACGAGTTGGGCAACGGCTACACCCGCCCGCCCAAGAAATCGGCGCGCGTGGTCGGTGACGTCATCGGTAAATACCACCCGCATGGCGATTCCGCCGTGTACGACGCCCTGGTCCGCATGGCGCAGGATTTCTCCATGCGCGATCCGTTGGTGGACGGGCAGGGCAACTTCGGCTCCATCGACGGCGACGCCGCGGCGGCCATGCGATACACCGAAGTGCGCATGTCCCGCCTGGCGGGCGAATTCCTTGCCGACATCGACAAGGAGACGGTGGACTTCCGGCCCAACTACGACAACACCCTGCTCGAACCTTCGGTGCTGCCCACCAAGGTGCCGAACCTTCTGTTGAACGGTTCGTCGGGCATCGCGGTGGGCATGGCCACCAACATCCCGCCCCACAACCTGGGCGAGCTGTGCGGCGCGCTGCTGCACATCGTGGACGAGCCGGGCTGCACCGTGGAAGACCTGATGGACCATGTGAAGGGTCCGGACTTCCCCACGGCGGGCTTCGTCTACGCCGGGCAGGGCCTGTACGACGCCTACACCACCGGGCGCGGCACCGTGAAGGTGCGCGGCAAGGTGGAGATCGAAGAGCGCAAGAAGGGCCTGCAGGCCATCGTCATTCGGGAAATTCCCTTCGCGCTCAACAAGTCGAGCCTGGTGGAGAAGATCGCGGCGCTGGTCAACGAGCGCAAGATCGACGGCGTGGCCGACCTGCGCGACGAATCGGACCGCAAGGGCATCCGCGTGGTCATCGATCTCAAGCGCGGCACCATCCCCGACATCGTGGTCAACGCCCTGTACAAGTACACGCCGCTGGAAAGCTCGTTCGGCATCAACATGCTGGCCGTGGTGGGCAACCGCCCGCAGCTGCTGAACCTGAAGCAGGCGCTGGAAATCTTCCTCGAGCACCGGCGCGAGGTGATCATCCGCCGCACCCGCTACGACCTGCGCAAGGCAGAGGCGCGCGCCCACATCCTGGAAGGCCTGCGCATCGCCCTCGACAACATCGACGAGGTGGTGGCCCTGATCCGCGCGTCCAAGACGCCGCAGGACGCCAAGGACGCCTTGATGGGCCGCTTCGAGCTGTCCGAGGCCCAGGCCCAGGCCATCCTGGACATGCGCCTGCAGCGCCTGACCAACCTCGAACACGAAAAGTTGATCGAGGAATACAACGAACTGCTCAAGAAGATCGAATTCTTCAAGTCGGTGCTGGAAAACCCCGAGGTGCTGCGCTCGGTCATCCGCGAGGAAATCGGCGAACTGCGCGATACCTTTGCGACGAAACGCCGCACCGAGGTGCTGGAAGAAGAGCTGGACGGCATCGACATCGAAGACCTGATCCCCGACGAGGACGTGGTCATCACCCTGTCGCGGCGCGGCTACATCAAGCGCACCACGCTGGACAACTACCAGCAGCAGCGCCGGGGCGGGAAGGGCATCGCCGGGGTGCACACCTCTGAAGACGACTTCGTGCAGGACTTCCTGACCACCACCAACCACCAGTACCTGCTGCTGTTCACCAACCACGGCCGCATGCACCAGATCAAGGTGCACCGCGTGCCCGAAGGCAGCCGCACGGCCAAGGGCGTGCACATCGCCAACCTGGTGCAACTGGACAAGGACGAACTGGTCACCAACGTGCTCACCGTGCGCGAGTTCGCCGAGGACCGGTACTTCCTGTTCGTGACCCGGCGCGGCATGGTCAAGCGCTCCAGCGCCTCGCTGTACGCCAAGTGCCGCAAGACCGGCCTCATCGCCGTGGGCCTGCGCCCCGAGGATGAACTGATCATGGTGCGCGAGGTGGACGAGCATTGCCACATCGTGCTCACCACCAACGACGGCATGGCCATCCGCTTCCAGTGCGAGGACGTCCGGCCCATGGGCCGCAGCGCCACCGGGGTCAAGGGCATCGCCCTGCGCGGCAAGGACCGCGTGGTGGCCTGCGTCATTCTGGCCGAAGAAGACACCACCTCCATGATCATGTCCGTGTCCGCCAACGGCTTCGGCAAGCGCACCAACGCCGACCTGTACCGCGTGCAGTCGCGCGGCGGCGTGGGGGTCAAGAACTTCAAGGTCACCCCCAAGACCGGTGACGTCATCGGCGCCATGCCCGTGCGCGACGACGACGCCCTGGTCCTGCTCACCTCCACCAACAAGATCCTGCGCATGGGCCTCAAGGACGTGCGCAGCGTGGGCCGCGCCACCCAGGGCGTGCGCCTGGTGCGCCTGGACGAAGGCGCCCTCGTGGTCGGCTTTGACCGCATCGACGAACGCGAAGTGGTCGAGGGTGAAGAGTAGACGGAGTTAACGCGGGGGAGGCGAGGGAAACTTTTCCAAAAGTTTCCTTCCTCTCCCCCGCAAACTCTTTCATAATGACCAGACGGATCAACATCGCGACACACCCCATGCAACGACACGAGACACTCGACCTGGAAGATTTCGAAGCCCTGCTGCACCGGGCGGCGACCATGATCGCGGACCGGGTGGAGCGCATTGGCCCGTGCGCGGAGGGTCCGGTGGTGCACCCGGCCACGTTCGACGAACTGGCGGCGCTGATTCCGTCCGACTGGCCGGAGGCGGGGGAGGGGGCGCACGCGGTGCTGGACGACGTGGCGCGGTGCATAGAGCCGTACGCCACGCGCATCGGGCACCCACGCTTTCTGGCCTGGATAACCACCAGCCCGGCCCCGGCGGGTACGCTGGGCGACATCGTGTGTACGGGGCTGAACCAGGCGCCGCTGTCGTTCAAGGGCGGCCCGGCGGCCACGGTGCTGGAACACGTGGTCATCGGCTGGCTGGCCCGGCTGTTCGGCCTGCCGGAGGCTGGCGCGGGTCCGGATGGCACGGATACGGAAGGCCCGGGCGGCACCATCGTGTCCGGCGGCACCATGGCCAACCTGATGGGCCTGACCGTGGCGCGCCACGCGCATTTTCCGGAGGCGGCAAGCAAAGGCCTTGCGGGCATCGGGCGTACCCCGGTGCTGTATGTTTCCGACCAGGGGCACATGTCCATCGAACGTTCGGCGGTGCTGCTGGGCCTGGGCGCGGACAACGTGCGCGCCATCCCTTCCGATGCGGACAACCGCATGAATGTGGCGGCCCTGCGCGCGGCCATTACCGCGGACAGGGCGGCGGGCCTTGCCCCATTCTGCGTGGTGGCCCAGGCGGGCTCGGTGACCACCGGGGCGGTGGACCCGCTGCCGGAGATCGCCGACGCGTGCGCGGACGAAGGGCTGTGGTTCCACGTGGACGCGGCCTACGGCGGCGCGGCCATGCTGACGGAAGAGGGCCGCGCGCTGCTGGCGGGCATCGACCGGGCGGACTCCATCTGCGTGGATCCGCACAAGTGGTTCTTCATTCCGCTGGAATGCGGGGTGACGCTGTTCCGCAGCAAGGCGCGGCAGATCGCCACGTTCCGGGCGCGCGCCTCGTACCTGGGGGAGGAGAATCCGCACGACCTCAAGAACACCACCTTCATCCTCAGCCGCGCCAACCGCGCGCTGAAGGTGTGGTTCGCCTTCCGTACCTACGGGCGCGAGCGGCTGCGGCGCATCGTGACGCGCAACATGGAACTGGCCCGGCACTTCCGCGACCTGTGCGCCGCCTCGCCGGAATGGCGGGTGCTGGCCCCGGTGCAACTGTCCATCGCCTGCGCGCGCTACGTGCCGCAGGGAGACGGCTGGACCGAGGAACAGGTGGACCGCTTGCAGGTGCGCCTGCTGGAACGGCTGGAGGCATCGGGCGAAGGGTTCCTGACCCCGGCCATGGTGCGCGGTCGGGCCGGGGTGCGCCTGTGCGTGGCCAACCACCGCACCTCCGAGGCCGACATCCGCCTGCTGTTCGACCTCATGACCACGCTTGGCCGCGAACTGGCGGCCCAGGGGCCGCAAGGCCCCCAGGCTCAGCAGCCCCCGCAAGCCCCCCAGGCTCCGCAGATCACGCAGACCCCGCAGGTTTAGACCCGCCGGTGCACGGCGGAAAGGGAAGAACACGGGCATGATCCGCTACATTTCGCGCATGCCGGACCGGGCATGGGAAGACGCCACGCCGCGCACGGTGGCCCTGCTGGGCAGCACCGGCTCCATCGGCACCAGCGCGCTGAAGGTGGTCGAGGCGCATCCCGGCCTGTTCCGGGTGGTCGCGCTGGCCGGTGCGCGCAACGTGCGCCTGCTGGCCGAACAGGCCGCCCGTCACCGCCCCGCGCACCTTGGCGTGCTGGACGCGGCGGGCGCGGCGGAACTGCGAGCGCTGTTGCCCGCCGGGTACGCGCCGGACATCCACGTGGGGCCGGAAGGGTACGCCGCTCTGGCCGCCCTGCCGGATGCCTCCACGGTGCTGTCCGCCCAGGTGGGCGCCGCCGGACTGCGGGCCACGGTGGCGGCGGCGCGGGCGGGCAAGGTGATCTGCCTCGCCAACAAGGAATCGCTGGTGCTGGCGGGCGCGCTGATCCGGCAGATTTGCGCCGAAACGGGCGCGGTGGTGCTGCCCGTGGATTCCGAACACAACGCCGTGTTCCAGGCCCTGCGCGTGCACGATACCTTGCAGGACGGGGGCCGCGCGCCCGATGCCGTGCGGCGGGTCATCCTTACCGCGTCGGGCGGCCCGTTCCGGGGACGCGACCGGGCCTTTCTGTCCTCGGTCACCCGCGAGCAGGCCCTGAATCATCCCAACTGGTCCATGGGCGCCAAGATCACCATCGATTCCGCCACCCTGATGAACAAGGGGCTGGAAGTCATCGAGGCCTACCACCTGTACGGGGTGGCCCCGGAGGCCATCGAGGTGGTGGTGCACCCGCAGTCCATCGTGCATTCGCTGGTGGAATACGCGGACGGCTCGCAGATCGCCCACCTGGGCATGCCGGACATGCGCATCGCCATCGCCTACTGCATGGCCTGGCCGCGCTGCGTGGACACCGGGGTGGCCCCGCTGGACCTGGTGCGGGCGGGCAACTTGACCTTCGAGGCCCCCGACTTATCCTCTTTCCCGTGTCTTGCGCTGGCGCGGCGCGTGCTTGCGGCAGAGGCCCACACCCCCGGTGGCGCGGGCCTGCCCGTGGTGCTCAATGCCGCCAACGAGGCGGCGGTAGACCTTTTCCTGTACGGGCGCATCGGGTTCATGGACATTCCCGCGCTCATCGAACGGGCGCTGGACGCCCATGAAACGCACGCGCCGGAAACCGCGGCGCCGGGTGCCGAAGCGGCGGACTCCACGGGTGCGAAAACTTTCGACAACGCGCATGACGACGATTCCATCCTGATGCACGACATCGACCACATAGAGGCGCTCGACGCCGCAACCCGCCGCCGCGTACGCCACTGGGCAGACGCGGCAGGCACGCAAGGAACGGGCAACGCATGAGCAGCTTCCTTTCGGTACTCCTGGTCCTTGGCGGCCTGATATTCTTCCACGAACTCGGGCACTTCCTGATCGCCCGGCTGTTTGGCATCGGCGTGCAGACCTTTTCGCTGGGCTTCGGCCCGCGCCTGTTCGGCTGGCGCGGCGGCCAGACCGACTACCGGCTGTCGCTGGTGCCGCTGGGCGGCTACGTGTCGCTGGTGGGCGAAAGCGAAGAGGCCGAACTGCCCGAAGGCTTCGAAAAACGCCACAGCTTCACCCTGCGCCCGGCGTGGCAGCGGTTGCTGGTCATTGCCGCCGGGCCGGTGTTCAACCTGCTGCTGGCGTGGTTCATCTACTGGGGGCTGTTCTGGGCGCACGGCCAGTTCCAGCTGGCCCCGGAAGTGGGCCGGGTGCAACCGGAAAGTCCCGCCGCCATCGCGGGCGTGGCCCCCGGCGACCGCATCGTGTCCATCGGCGGCAAGCCGGTGCAGTGGTGGGACGACGTGGCCGGGTCCATCGTGGCCAGCGAGGGCCGCGAACTGACCATCGCCATCGACCGCAACGGCACGGCCCTGACCCTGGACGTGAAGCCGGAGGTGCGCTCCCGCAAGACCATCTTCGGCGAGGACGAACACACCTGGCTCATCGGCATCCAGGCATCGGGGCGCACCGTGTCCGTGCCGCTGGACGGCACCTCGGCCATGAAGGCCGGGCTGGACCAGACCTGGCGGATGATCGTCATCACCGGCCAGAGCGTGCAGAAGATCTTCGAGCGGGTGGTGCCGCTGGATTCAGTGGGCGGGCCGATCATGATCGCCCAGATGGTCAGCGAGCAGTCGCGCCAGGGGCTGGACAGCGTGCTGGCCCTCACCGCGCTGATCAGCATCAACCTGGGCCTGCTGAACCTGCTGCCCATACCGGTGCTGGACGGCGGGCACATCATCTTCCTGGCCATGGAAATGGTCATGCGCCGCCCGGTCAACGCCCGCCTGCGCGAGGTGACCACCCGTATCGGCCTGGCCTTCCTGCTGGCCCTGATGCTGCTGGCCACCTACAACGACATCGTGCGGAACCTGCAGTGACCCTGATGGCCGGGATGACGGCGGGGGCAGAAGCGACAGGGGCCATCACCCTTGCCCTGAACGCGGCGGAATCGCGCGTGCAGGTTGCAGCCCTGCGCGACGGCGAAGCCCTGTTCGCGCAGGAATGGCACGTGCCCTCGCAAGGTACGGAACTGCTGGCCCCGGCCCTGGCGGACGCCTTCGGGCGGATGCGCCTTTCGCTGGCCGACGTGCGGCGCATCGCCTGCGTGCAGGGCCCCGGCAGCTTCACCGGGCTGCGCCTGGTGCTGTCCACGGCGGCGGGCATGGCCCGTGCGCTGGGCGCGCAGCAGGCCGGGCTTTCGTACACCCAGTTGCTGGCCTGCGGCCCGCTGCTGCCGCGCGGCACGGTGCTGTGGGTGCTGACGCACGCCCGGCGCGGGCTGGTGCACATGCAGGCCTTCCGCATGCCCGGCGAGACGCAGGACGCCGCCAGCGCCGGTGTTACCGACGCCGCTACCGCTACCACCCTCCTGCCTGAAGCCGTAACCCCGGTGGAGGTGGCGACGCTTGACGCCGCCGTGGCCCGGATAGTGGCGCTTCAATGCGGCAATGTGCATCCTGCAACCGGGGCGGCGGCGGCACAGACTGCTGACATGTACGACCATGGGGTTCCAAGGGGCGATAGCTCCTTGGCCGCCGGAGGCGTCCAAAAACAGACGATGCCCACAAACCGGTCCGGGTGCGAGGATTCCCCCGCCCCCGCCGTCTGCCTGATGGGCAGCGGGGCCACCCGCAACCGGGCCGTCCTGGCCCGGGCTTTGGCGGAGTTGCTGCCTCGGGCGCGCTTTCTGCCCAGCCGGTTCGACCACCCCGCCCCCGCCCTGCTGCTGCCCCTGGCCGCCGCTGCCGCCTACGGCCCCGATGATGTCCAGCCGCTGTACGTGCGCCCCTGCGACGCGGAGGAAAACCTGCCCGCCCTGGCCGCCGCGCGCGGCATGGACCCGGAACTGGCCCGGCAGGAACTGGCCCGGCTGACCAGCGCATCGCTGGCCGCCACTCCCCCGGCTGACGTCCCCCCGACCAGCATCCCCCCGGCCAGCATCCCACGGACCGGCGTGTAGCAACGTCCCGCCTTCTCCGCCGTCCGACAGGTTTTCCCCACCGCCACGCGCCCCCTCGCCTTTCGTCCCCCGCCTTGCACCTCGCGCGGCCTGTGCAACCACGCGCTCCGCATCCCAGCCTAAAGCCCTCCGTTCCCCCGCCGATAAGGTTCATGAGGGACAGGCGGCGCCATTCTGGCACCAGCCTTGCAGCCCCCACGGCGGGAGACCCCCATCGGGAAATTTCTTCCGACGAAGAGGTGCATCATGGTCGATCTGGCATCCGGCGGCGTATACTTTTCCGGGCTTGGCAACGGCACGGACTTCTCCAAGGTCATCGACCAGTTGAAGTCCATCGAGCAGATCCCGCAGAAGCGCCTTACCCTGTGGAAGGCCGACTGGCAGACCCGTCAGGACGCCTTTGGCGAGTTGCGTACGGAAATCGCCTCGCTCAAGGACATCGTGGATTCCATGAACACCATGGAAAAATTCATGGTGAAGACGCCGACCAGCTCCAACGAGACCGTGGCCAGCGCCACCACCGATTCCAGCGTCCTTGAAGGCACCTACAAGATCGAGGTGGGGCAACTGGCCTCCAGTTCCATCTGGACCTTCAACACCGCCTTCGCCGACAAGAAAACCAAGGTCAACGACTCCGGCAGCGACCAGCAGTTCGTCTATACCTACATGGGCAAGACGCGCACGATCACGGTGCCCAGCGGCACCACCATCGACGGGCTCAAGAACATGATCAACAACGACCCCCAGAACCCCGGGGTAAAGGCCATGCTGGTGCAGAACGGCACCGGCTACACCTTCCAGTTCCGGGGCATGGACATGGGGTCCAACGCCACGCTGTCGGTGGGCGCGGGCACCACCGTCAGCGGTTTGCCCAGCGATGCGGCCAACTGGACCGTGCAGGCCAACCAGAACGCCAAGTACCGGGTCAACGGCTGGCCCGCCACCACGTGGCTGGAATCGACCTCCAACACGCTGAGCGGCGCGGTGGAGGGCATGAACATCACGCTGCGGGACGTGGGCACCTCGCAGATTTCGGTGGTCACCGACATCGACAAGATCAAGGAAAACATCGTCGGCTTCGTCGATGCCATGAACGCCGTGCGGACGAAGATCAAGGAACTGACCGCCGTCAACAGTTCCAAGGACGTGGACAGCCCCGACGATGCCGCGTCGCTGTACTCCATGCAGAAGGGCTCCGTCCTTACCGGCAACTACGGCGTGCAACTGCTTGCCACCCAGCTCAAGACGGCCACGGCGGACAAGGCCGCGGGCTTCGAGTACCAGTACAAGGACGGCAACCTGCTGCGGGGTGACGTGTATTCGTCGCTGGCGCACATCGGCATCCTGACCATTGCCGAAACCAACAGCCCCAATTCGGGTCTTCTGGAAATCCGGGTGGAAGACCTGGGGGACGGCCTGCCCTCGCTGGACAAGGCCCTGCGCGACAATCCCGAGGCCGTGGCGGAACTGTTCGCCGCCAGCGGGCTGCCCCAGTCCGACTCGTCCGACTTCAGCTACTACTCGCACGTCAAGGGCGTGACCAAGGCGGGCATCTACGACGTGACCTACGACGTGGACGCCTCGGGCAACATCGTCAACGCCTACGTGGGTGGCAAGCGCGCCAACGTCGACAACGTGAACAAGCAGATCACCGCCATCGAGGGCGACGCCCGAGGCTTGGCGCTGCAAGTCGACAACCTTTCGCAGGGCAGCTACTCCAGCCGCATGCGCATCAAGGAAGGCAAGCTCAGCGGCCTCAGCGACCAACTGGGCGACATGCTGGGCAGCGACGGCGCGCTGAAGATCCTGGAAGACAACTACCAGGACATCATGGACGACATACAGACCAAGATCGACAAGGAAGTGGACCGCGTCACCCAGTGGGAACGGCGCGAGCGGCTGCGCTATTCGCGGCTGGAGGCAACCCTGGCCCGCTACGACGCACTGGGCAAGTCCGTGGAAAGCCAGATCAAGTCACTATCGTCCTCCACGTCTTCGTAAGTCCGACGACCGACGCAACCGCCACCGCCGCGCACTAGGCCAACATCACCCGCCATCACGCGGGAAACGACCACAACCCGCGACACATTCACCGCATCGGCACGCGGGCGCATACACCGGGAGAATGCAATGCAGAAGGCCGCACACGCCTACCTACAGACCCAGGTCACCACGACCACCCAGGGCGAGCTGTTGCTCCTGCTGTATGACGGGGCCATCAAGTTCCTGAACCAGGCCAAGGAAAAAATCGCCGAACGCGACTACGCGGGCAAGGGCATCCTGATCTCCAAGGCCCTGGACATCGTCAACGAACTGGACGCCAGCCTGAACCTGGAAAAGGGCGGCGAACTGGCGGAGAACCTGCACAAGCTGTACTTCTATTGCTCCACCCGCCTGCTCAACGCCAATCTGAAGATGGACGTGGCGTTCATCGACGAGGTGATCAAGATCCTGGCTGGCCTGCGCGGCGCCTACGGCCAGATCGTCAATACCCCCGAGGCCATGGCCGTGGGGGCCAGCATGGCGGCCAGCCGCACGCCCGCCAACGCCGCGCCTTCGCGCGTGCCGCTGCCCACCGCGCAGATGCCCCCGCTGGGCAAGCCCGCGCAGTTCGGTCGCGCCCATGCCCAGGCTTACGGCCAGCAGGCCCCGGCGGCCGAAGCCGCCCCTCAGACCGCCGCCCCTGCACAGGCCGCCGCACCCGTGGCCCCGGCGCAGCCGTCCGTGTCCGCGTCGGCTGGCGTGCCGTCCACCGCACCCGCGCTGGGCGTCGAAGCTCCGACGCCTCCGGCCACTGCCGACGAGCCAAACGCACTTGGCGCGTCAAACGCATCTGGCGCGCCCGACGCACCCGATGTACCCGGTACGCAGCCGGGGAAGGGCTTTGCCCCCAGCCGCATGACTGCTGCCAGCCTGTACCGCAAGTTCGCGCAGGGCTAGGACGAACGCCAGACGGAGACACCCTTCCCATGCCCGCGCCGCTGGGCTAGAACACGGCCCATGGTCACCGCCGCATCCCACGCCACCGGCCCTCCCGGCTCTCCCGGCTCCCGAGGCCCCGCCGAAGCAGCAGAGCCCGCCCCGTCGGGCCATTCCTGCCCGCAGGCGCCCTGTGCGCCGCGCCGGGTGCTGCACGTGGTTTCCTCGCTGGGGCTTGGCGGCACCGAAAAGGTCATGCAACTGCTGCTCACCCGGCTGGACCCGTCCCGCTTCCGGCGCGCGGTGTGGAGCCCCGCCGACGGCCCCCGCGCCGCCCCCCTGCGCGAGGCGGGGGTGACCACCTTCATCGGGGGCGACCTGGGCAGCGTGGCCGCCCGCTTTCTTCCCCACATCGTGCACGTGCACCGCGCGGGCTGGCCCCAGCCGGAGCTGTTGCGCCCCCTGCGCATGGCCTTTCGCCAGGCGCCCCCCGCCGCGCGTTCTCCGGACGCGAGCGCCGGCACTACCCCCCGGCGCCTGCCCGCCATCGTGGAAACCAACGTCTTCGGGCGGCACGACCCTTCTCCCTCGGGCCAGTTCATCGACGTTACCCTGTTCGTCTCGCGCTTCTGCGCCGAACGCTTCGCCCGGGTGCAGGGCATCACCGCCGTGCCCCCGCGCTGGCGGGTGCTGTACAACCCCGTGGACACCGCCCTGTTCGCCCGGCTGACCCCGCCGCCCGCCGAGCGCGACTACACCCGCCCCGTGCTGGGCCGCCTGTCCCGGCCCGACCCCGGCAAGTGGTCGCCGCTGGCCCTGCACATCCTTCCCGTGCTGCGCCGCGAACTGCCCCACTTCCGCTACGACGTCGTCGGCGGCACCCCGGATGCGGAACGCTACGTGCGCGAGCACGGCCTGTCGGACAACGTGCGCTTTCTGCCGCCGCTGCGCGACGACACGGAACTGGCCGGCTTCTTCAACGAACTTTCCCTGCTGGCCCACGCCAACGACACCGGCGAAAGCTTCGGCCTGGCCATCGCGGAGGCCATGGCCGCCGGCCTGCCCGTAGTCACCCACCCCTGCCCCGACCTGCGCGACAACGCCCAACTGGAACTGGTGGAGCACGGCGTCACCGGGCTGGTGGCCGAAACGTCAGACGACTACGCCGGGGCCGTACTGCACCTGCTGCGTCACCCCGGCGCGGCCCGGCGCATGGGCGAGGCCGGACGGCGCAAGGCCGCCGCGCTGTTCGACGCCGACATGCAGGCCCGCGCGCTGGAAACGTTGTACGACGACGTGTGCCCGCCGGAGATGGCGTGCGGAGAGGCCCCATGAGCGGCGCGCCCCGTACGCCCCGCGGAACTGCCCGCCCCGACGTCGCTGACGTGACAGATGCCACAGACGCCCTGCTGGCCGCGTATACCTCCACGATCCTGGGGTTCCGACTGGGCGGCGCCGGACAGAAGGAACCGGGGAACGACGTTCCCGGCCTGCCAAAGCCCGGTGTGGATGCCCTCCGGCAGGCGGCGGACAAGGCGGTGCGCCTTGCCCTGCGCAGCGGGCGACCGCATCTGGTGTTGCTGGGCACTGGCGACGGCTCCCTGCCCGAGGCGGTTTGCGCCGCCCTTGCCGCTGCCGCCAGCGCAGCCCCGACCAACTCCGGACAGGCCGCGCCGCCCACCGTGCCGCGCCTGACCCTGTGCGACCTCGCGCCGGACCGGATGCGCGCCGCGCTGGCTTGCGGCCACCTGAAGGATTTCACCGCCCCGGCGCCGCTGCCGGACGCTCCTCGCCTGCTGGCCGACACCTCGCCGTGGGCGCTGCTGCTGCTGTTGCGGGCCACCGGCATCACGCCGGAAACCGCCACCCTGTTCCCCAACCCGTTCCTGCCGGATGCCGAGGCCACGGCTCTGCACAACTGGCGCCGCCTGTTCGCCGGGTGCGTGCCCGTGACGCTGCCCCATGCGAACCAAGACGCGAAGCAAGACCCGGGCGAAGACGCGCACGTGGACGCCCGCGCAGAAGCGAGCCATCCTCCCGACCTGGGCGTGGGGGCCATCCTGCACCCCGAAGAACCGGACCTGCCCGCCTTTTTCGCTCAGGTTCCCGGCTGGGTGCGCGAGATGGCCGTGGTCTGGGATGGCGCGCCGCCCGCTTTCGACCCGGTCCCCCTGTGCCCCGTGCCGCTCCGCCAGGCGGTGCGCCCGCTGGGGGGCGACTTTTCCGCCCAGCGCAACGCCATGCTGGGGTTGCTGTCCACGGAATGGTGCCTGTACCTCGATGCCGACGAACGGCTGGCGCCCCGCACCTGGGCGCTGCTGCCCCGCCTGATGGCCGTGCCCGGTACCGGGGCCTGGCTGCTGCCCCGCGCCACGGCCTACCCCGACGCGGACCACCTGCGCGTGGGCTACGGCCTGTGGCCCGACGTGCAGTTGCGGCTGTTCCGCCGCATGCCCGGGGTATGCTTCCGGGGTGCGGTGCACGAACGGGTGGTTGGGGTGCATGGCCACACCTGCCTGCTGGCCGATGCCTGGATCGACCACCTGAGCTGGACCGCCAAGGACCGGGGCGCGCTGGTCGAGCGCCTGCGGGTGTTCAATGCGGCGGGGTCCGGCCAGGCCGCCCCGCCCCCATCGGGCGGACTGCACCGGCTGAGCACGGAATACCCGGCCCTGCCCCGGTGCCTGTTCGCCGATGCCGGGCTGGTCTCCGGCGGCAACGCACGGACGGCCAGGGGCAACGCGGAACGCCACGGCACGGAGCCGGGCGCGCCCTGCCGCCATCTGGCCCTGCGCCTGCCCCTGTCACCCTGAGTGTGGCACCCCGGCTCCGGCCTTCGGGACCAGCGGCAAACCAACCGCAAACCGCCTCCCTACCCCGTGCGGGACGGCACGGGACGGGGCGGAACGGGACGAAACGGGGCCCACCTTGATTTGCGCTGCCCGATGCCCTACACTGGGCATATGCAAGGAAGCAAAGGATTTCCCATGATTATACGCTGCCCGGAATGCCAGTTCGAACGGAGCATCGACAGCAGCAAGATTCCGTCCTCGGCCGCCATCGCCACCTGTCCCAAGTGCCGTCACCGTTTCCGTTTCCGCGCCCTGGCACCCGATGAGAATCCGGACGTCCCTTCCGCCGGACACGCCGCGCGGGCCGCTCAGGCCCCACATGCCCCACAGGCTGGGGACATGGTCTCCCGCCGTGCGCCGGATGATGCGGTGCCTGGCACCATGCCCCATGCCGGACCCGCCATGGACCATGACGAGGCCGACGACCTTCCCGCCGCGTTCCGCCGCGGCCCTTCCGCCACGTCGCCGCCCCCGGCGCCCGGCATGTCTGGCACGGCTGGCTCCTCCGGCACGGAAGACGCCTACGCCGGTGAGGACGATCACGTGGGTGAACCCCGCCCCGTTTCCGGTACCGACACGCCGCGCACGGCTGATCCGGACGCATCCCGCACCGCCCCCTACCCGTCCGGCACCACGCCTTCCGACGCGGACACATCCCGCACCGCCCACGGGCACACCGACCTTTCCCGCCCCGGCGACGACCCGCTGCCCCCCGGCGCGGTGATTCCCGGCCGGAGCAGCGCCCCCGCCCACGACAACGTGCACGATGACGGGCACGACGACGGGCACGATGCCCCCAACGGACGTAACGATGCCGTTGGGCCCGGCGGGGGCCAGCGCCGCCCCGGCTCACCCCGCGACATCTGGGATGCCGTGGCCTCGGTGGGCGACCGCTGGCGCAAGCAGTCCGAATCCCGCACGCGGCCCGGTAACGGTGGCGAAAACGACCGGGACGGCGCTCCGAACAGTGCTCCCGGCGGGTGGAACGCCGGAAACCACGACGATTCCCATCCCCCGCGCGACGGCGGGCACCCCGGCGAACGGGACGCCCCCCTGCCGCCGTGGGCCGCCTCGGCCCGCAGCGAGGTGCCGTGGGAAAACCTGGACCGGGTGGGCTTTTTCCCCGGCCTGTACCAGACCATCCTGCGGGTGATGCTGGCGGCGCCGCGCTTCTTCTCCGGGGTGCGCTCCTCGGGCTCGCTCAAGCGGCCGGTGGCGTTCTACCTGCTCATCGGCATCTTTCAGGCGCTCACCGAGCGGCTGTGGTACCTCATGAGCATGCGCGCCTTCGGCGGCTTCATCGAAGACCCGCAGCTGCACGCCTGGATGGGCAGCGTCACCCACGACATGAGCCTGCCCATGACCCTGCTGATCTCGCCCTTCACCCTGCTGCTGCAACTGGCCGTGCTGTCCGGCCTGTACCACCTCATGATCCGGCTGGTGGAACCGCGCGCGGCCGACCTGCCCACCACGGTGCGGGTCATCTCGTACAGCGCGGCGCCCACGGTGCTCAGCGTGGTGCCGCTGGTGGGGCCGGTGGTGGGTTCGCTGTGGTTCGTGGTATGTACGTTCGTGGGGGTGAAGTACGCCCACCGGCTGCCCTGGTCGCGCACGGCGCTGGCCATCGGCCCGCTGCTGGGGCTGGGCTTCGCGCTGACGGTGCAGCTGCTGCGCATGTTCATGTCCTCGGCGCCCATGTAGGCGGCCCCCATGTAGTCGATGCGGTCCGCGCGCCGTGCGGGGGCGATGAAAGACGGCACGGCAGGATCAGCGCGAACGGGGGATGCGGGACACGCGGAACACACGGAATAGGGGATGGCGGATGCGGGGCACCGGCCCCGTTCTGGATGCACGCGGAAACGGCCACCGGGCGGGGGCCCGGCCGGGTAACCGGGGAGGCGGCCATGTTCAGGAAACTGCGCGCCCTGTGGAACGAACTGCGCGAACGACGCAGGCATTCCCGCGAGATAGCGCCGCGCACCATCCGCGATCTGGCCGCCGAACTGCGCGAACTGGCCGAGATCGCCGAGCGGGTGGCCCCGGTGGACGCCGCGACGCTGGTGCGCCTGCGGCGCATCCGTCACGAAATGAACGACCTGATGGACCTTACCCGCCGCCCGGAATTCCACCGCATCCCCGCCCAGCGCAGGCTGGACCTGCACAACGGCATCCAGCGCACCCGCGAACAGATTCTGGAATCTGCCCAGGCCGCGCCCACGCCCACCCCGCGCCTGCAATAGGCCGCTCCCCATCACGCTCCGCCGCCACGCCCAGGCCCCCCAGGCCCACACGCGGCTTCAGACATCCTCCCGAAGCGTTCCCGCGCCCTTTCGCGTCTCCCCTCCCCGGCATCCGTCCCACATGCATCCGGCACCATTCTTGCTGAGGCATGGGCACACCCGTCCACGCGACGGCTTTCCGACATCACCCCCGTGCGTCCTCCCTCACCCGTCAAGGCAACGGCAGGCGCGCGGCCATTCCCGGAGCGTTGTCCATGCCCTACATGCCCCGCCCGGCATCCCCAGCCGAATCTTCCGCCGCTTCTGCCGCCCTCCGTGGCCGATGCGTCCGCTCGACCCTGCGTCTGCCGCTGCTGGCGTTGTGCCTGCTGCTTCTGCCGCTGGCCATCTCCTGCTCCGGCCCGCCCAAGGCCGGCGTGTATCTCGACCTGGGCAGCCAGCCCATCTTCTACATGGACGACTGGGTGCGGCGCGGCAATCCGCAGGTCAGCGTGCGTCCGGCCACGCCGCCCAACCGCAGGCTGACCGCGCTGTTCGTGCCCTTCCGGGTCACCCAGCAGATGGAAAAGCCCGGCGTTGTGGGCCTGGAGGTATCGCGCCAGATCTGGCAGACGTGGCTGTCCGAAAAGGTCTTTCCGGTCATCGAGTTCGCGGAGAACGCCACCCCCTACCGCCGCGACCTGGCCATGCAGATGGCCGCCCTGCGCGGGGCGCAGTTGCTCATCGGCGGCTACGTCACCCACTACGTCAACGGCGGCACTTCCGGAGATTCCAAGCTGTCGGTGTCGCTGGAGATATGGGACGTGAACACCGGCCAGATGATCTGGGCCATGGGGCACGCCGGAGTCATGGAACATCAGTTCGCCAACGATTTCATCCTGTTCTCCGCCAAGGCGCGCATGCCCAGCGACCCCATGTGGGCCATCACCCAGACCGTTTCGTGGGACATGGCGCAGGAAGTCAAGCTGTGGATCGACCCGCCCGCGCCCAAGGGGCTGTCCAAGGAACCGGCGTTCTAGAACCTTCCGGTGCACATGCCCGATTGCCCGCGGGGCAGGCCCCGCCGCGTCCTGATTGCTTCCGGCATCTCCGGTGCTCCCGTACCTGCGTGCGGGGGCGCCGCTTTTCCATGCCCGGCACGGGGTTGGCCGCATTCCGTCCCCGCGCGCTCCGGCACGCTCCGGCTTTCACTCCCGCCGGGCCGGGTTGCTTTCCCTCCGCCACGATTTATGCTAGGGCGTGAGGACGTTTTTCCGGTGCCAGCCCGCCGCGCTACGCCCCGTGCCAGAAGGCCGGGGCCTCTCTTGTCAGCGCGCCCGGCGGCCAGCCAACAGGAGTGAGAATGATCGGCATCTCCAAGCTTTACTGTGGTCAGGTCGAACCCTCCGACGCCCTTCGCTACGGGCGTCATTCGGGCCAGCTTCCCTCCCACCTGCTCCAGTTCTCCAAGGACAAGAAACCGGTTGTGGTCTGGAACATGACCCGCCGTTGCAATCTGAAGTGCGTGCACTGTTACGCCCAGGCCGTGGACCCCGACGGCAAGGACGAAATTTCCACCGAACAGGGCAAGGCCATCATCGACGACCTGGCCAGCTACGGCGCCCCGGTGATGCTCTTTTCCGGCGGCGAACCGCTGGTGCGCCAGGACCTGGTGGAACTGGCCAAGCACGCCACCACCAAGGGCATGCGCGCGGTCATCTCCACCAACGGCACCCTGATCACCAAGCAGAAGGCCCGCGAACTGAAGGAAGTGGGCCTGTCCTACGTGGGCATTTCGCTGGACGGCGGCGAAGAGGTGCACGACAAGTTCCGCGCCGTGCCCGGTTCCTACCGCCGCGCGCTGGAAGGCATCGAAAACTGCAAGGCCGAAGGGCTGAAGGTGGGCCTGCGCTTCACCATCAACAAGCGCAACCAGGGCGAAGTGCCCAAGCTGTTCCAGCTGCTGCGCGACCTTGAAGTGCCGCGCATCTGCTTCTACCACCTGGTCTACTCGGGCCGTGGGTCCGAACTGATCAAGGAAGACCTGGACCACGCGGAAACCCGCGCCATGGTCGACCTGATCATGGACAAGACCCGCGAACTGTTCGACGTCGGGCTGCCCAAGGAAGTGCTGACCGTGGACAACCACGCCGACGGCCCCTACGTGTGGATGCGCATGCTGAAGGAAGACCCCAAGCGCGCCGCCGAGGTGTTCGAGCTGCTCCAGTACAACGAGGGCAACAACTCCGGGCGCGGCATCGGCTGCATCTCGTGGGACGGCAAGGTGCACCCCGATCAGTTCTGGCGCCAGCACGTGATGGGCAATGTTCTGGAACGCCCCTTCTCGCAGATCTGGGACGATCCGAACATCGAACTGCTGCACAAGCTGAAGGACAAGAAGCAGCATGTGGGCGGCCGTTGCGCCACCTGCCGCTTCCTGAACATCTGCGGCGGCAACTTCCGCGCCCGCGCCGAAGCCTACTACGGCGACATCTGGGCGCAGGACCCCGCCTGCTACCTGAGCGACGACGAAATCCGCGCGTAGGTTCGCCCACGCCGGAACCATACCTGCCATGACGGTACCCGGACGGCCCCGCGCCGTCCGGGTGCGCGCTGCACCCACGGCGCCGCCACCCCGCCCCCACGGGGGACCGCCCGCACCGCCGCCGCATGCGGCCGCCACGGACACCACGTGACGGCACCCGGCTGGCCGCCACTGGCGGCACTGGTGGCGACGGGCCACGGCTGGCCGCAAGCCCGGCGCGCAGCGTTTCAACCCTGCCTACTCCAGGAGACGGCATGTCCGAATTCGGGGACTTCTTCCGGGGGCGCAGACTGCGCCGCACCGCCGCCCTGCGTGAAATCGTGCGCGAAACCGCGCTGCACGCGGCGGACCTGATGATGGCCTACTTCGTGGTGGAAACCGACGACCCCGCCTTCCGCAAGGAAATCGGGGCCATGCCCGGCCAGTACCAGCTTTCGTTGCAGGAACTGGAAAAGCAGGTGGAAGCCGCCGTGGCCACGGGCCTGCGCAGTTGCATCCTGTTCGGCATCCCCAGGGAAAAGGACTATCGCGGCAGCGAGGCCTACAACAAGGACGGCATCGTCCAGCAGGCCGTGCGCCTGCTGAAGAAGCGCTGGCCGAACCTTGTGGTGTGCACCGACGTGTGCCTGTGTGAATACACCGACCACGGCCACTGCGGTCTGGTGCGCCAGGGCGACACGTCCGGCGAGGTGCACAACGACCCCACCCTGTCACTGCTGGCCAAGACCGCCATCAGCCATGCCGAGGCGGGCGCGGACATGGTGGCCCCGTCGGACATGATGGACGGCAGGGTGCAGGCCATCCGCCGAGCGCTGGACCAGAACGGGTTCACCCACATTCCGGTCATGTCCTACGCGGTGAAGTACGCCTCCAGCTTCTACGGCCCGTTCCGCGAGGCGGCGGAATCCACCCCCCAGTTCGGCGACCGCAAGACCTACCAGATGGACCCCGCCAACCGGGTGGAGGCCATGCGCGAGGCGGCGGCGGACATTGCCGAGGGCGCGGACATGCTCATCGTCAAGCCCGCCGGGCCGTATATGGACATCATCCGCGACGTGCGCGACCGCTTCGACGTGCCCGTGGCCGCCTATCAGGTGAGCGGCGAATACTCCATGATCCGCGCCGCCGGGCTGAATGGCTGGATCAACGAGGACGCCGTGGTCATGGAGTCGCTGCTGGGCATCAAGCGCGCCGGAGCCGGGCTGATCATCACGTACTTTACCGAAGACCTGCTGCGCAAAGGGCTGGTGAACTAGCATGAGCCATCCGCAACACCCCGGCGACGAACGCAAGGCCGGTCATCCCGCCAGCCCGCAGGGCGGCCATCCGCACGGGCATCCGGCCAGCATGGGCGGGCATCCCGCAGGGCATCCGGGCGGCGGCCATCCGGCCAGCATGGGCAGCCACCCCACCGGAGTAGGCATGCCGCAGATGCCGCGCACCCTGCCCGACGGCACCCCCACCTGCAAGCTCATCGCGTGGGAAGTAACCCGCTCGTGCAACCTGGCCTGCAAGCACTGCCGGGCCGAAGCGCACGAGGAGCCCTACCCCGGCGAATTCTCCACCGAAGAGGCCAAGGCCCTCATCGACACCTTTCCGCAGGTGGGCAACCCCATCATCATCTTCACCGGGGGCGACCCCATGATGCGGGCCGACGTGTACGAGCTTATCGCGTACGCCACCGGCCTTGGCCTGCGCTGCGTCATGTCGCCCAACGGCACCCTGATCACGCCGGAAACGGCCCGCAAGATGAAGGAATCCGGCGTACAGCGCTGTTCCATCTCCATCGACGGGCCGGACGCCGCCAGCCACGACGCCTTCCGGGGCGTGCCCGGCGCCTTCGACGCCTCCTTGCGGGGCATCGAATACCTGAAGCAGGCGGGCATCGAATTCCAGATCAACACCACCGTCACCCGCGACAACCTCGGCAGCTTCAAGGACATCTTCAAGCTGTGCGAGCGCATCGGCGCGGCGGCGTGGCACATCTTCCTGCTGGTGCCCACCGGGCGCGCGGCGGGCCTGGGCGACCAGGTCATCTCCGCCACGGAATACGAGGACGTGCTGAACTGGTTCTACGACTTCCGCAAGACCACCTCCATGCACCTGAAGGCCACCTGCGCGCCGCACTACTACCGCATCATGCGCCAGCGGGCCAAGGAAGAAGGCGTGGCCGTAACGCCCGACACCTTCGGCATGGACGCCATGACGCGCGGCTGCCTTGGCGGCATCGGGTTCTGCTTCATCAGCCACGTGGGCCAGGTGCAGCCGTGCGGCTACCTGGAACTGGACTGCGGCAACGTGCGCGAAACGCCGTTCCCGGAAATCTGGCGCAACACGCACCACTTCAAGCAATTCCGCGACCAGGAAGCCTACACCGGCAAGTGCGGCCCCTGCGAATACCACAAGGTGTGCGGCGGCTGCCGCGCGCGCGCCTACAACATGAGCGGCGACCACATGGCCGAGGAACCGCTGTGCTCGTACACCCCCAGGCGCACCGGCGCGTGCCGCTGACGGAGGCATCATGACCGCATCCCACGCCGAAAGCTGCACTGCCCCCACCGCTGCCCCAGACACTGACACTGTCACCGACACGCTGGACCAGACCGACAAGCGCATCCTGGACGTGATCCAGTCGGACTTTCCGCTGGAATCGCGCCCCTACGCCACCATCGGCGAAAAGTGCGGCATTACCGAGGCCGAGGCGCTGGCCCGCGTGCGCGCCATGAAGGAACGCAGGCTCATCCGCCGCATGGGGGCCAACTTCCAGTCGGCCAAGCTGGGCTTTCGCTCCACGCTGTGCGCGGCCAAGGTGCCCGACGACGCCATGGACGGATTCGTGGCCGAGGTGAACCGCCATGTGGGCGTCACCCACAACTACCTGCGCGACCACGAATACAACATCTGGTTCACCTGCATCGGCCCCTCGTGGGACAGCGTGTGCGCCACCCTGGCCGAAATCACCGAAAAGACGGGCATCCCCATCCTGAACCTGCCCGCCACCAAGCTGTTCAAGATCAAGGTCGATTTCCAGATGGGTGACTAGCCCGCAGGAATACATCGCAATTGCAGACAAAGGCCCCGGACGTGTCACTGACATGTCCGGGGCCTTTCATGTGCATCCGGCAAGGGATGCGCCATGCCGCATGCGAAGTCCAGACGTCATTCCACCGCCGCCCCAAAGGCATGACGCGCCGCCGCGTCCGTGCTATGCACGCCCCATGACCATCATCACCCTGCTCTCCGCCGTCGCCGCCTTCGTCGCCACAGTCTGCCTTGCCGCCATCACCCTGCTGCACGGGGCGTGGGTTCTGGGCTCCACCCTGTGGCTCGACAGGGTCATTCCCCGCACGCCCGATTCCGTGGGCGGCCGCCCCCTGTTCGCACCCTCGCGCGGACTCACCGGCGTGGTCACCCTGGCCTTTGCCCTGCTGGCGCTGCTGCCGGGGCTGACCCTGGGCTGGCTGCCCCTGCCGCCGCCCCGCGTGGCTCCCACGCTGTGCCTTGGCGCGGCGTTCGTCTTCGTGGTGCGGGCCATTGGCGACTTCCGGTACTGCGGCCTGTTCCGGCGCATCCGTTCCACCACCTTCGCCCGCTGGGACGCCCGACTGTACACACCGCTGTGCCTGCTGCTGGCCATCTGCTACGGGTTGCTCGGCGTCGCCCCACGCTGACGGCCACGGTATCCGCAACGGCACCAGCGCCCCCGGACGCTCACGCCTTGCCCGCCCGCCTCGCCTGCCCTATGGATGGGGCATGGGACGCAAGGCACACACCACACGCGACGGGCGCAACGGACGCACTCCACACAAAAAACACACCGTCAAGCGGGGCGCGCAGCCACCCGCCGACGATTCCCGCCGGGAACGCGTCCAGCGGCGCGCATCCGACGCCGCCCCTGCCGGGCGCATGGCCTACGCCACCTGCACCGGGGTGCGCCATGCGCCGCCGCGCCTGTCCCTGACCATCCCGCCGGACCGCCTCGACGCCGCCACATGGGACCAGATCGAAAGCGCGCTGGCCCTGCCCTGCATGGTGCATCTGGCCGTCATGCCCGACGCCCACGCGGGCTACGACCTGTGCATCGGCGGGGTGGCCCTGCTGGACGGGCACATCAGCCCCAGCTTCGTGGGCTACGACATCGGCTGCGGCATGTGCCACGTGAATACCGGCCTGCCCGTGGACGAGGTGCTGCCCGACGAAGCCGCGCGACAACTGCTGTTCGACCGGCTGCGGCTGGCCATTCCCGTGGGCACGGCCACACGTGCGCCCGGCGAGTACGACCTGCCGCGCTTCACCAGCGCCAGCGGCGACGCGCAACTTGCCGATGCCGTCAACACGCGCCAGTCCATCCAGTTGGCCACCCTGGGCGGCGGGAACCACTTCATCGAAGTGGGGGTGAACAAACGGGGCGAGATAGGCGTCACCGTGCATTCCGGCTCGCGCCGCTCCGGCTGGGACATTGGTGCGTGGTACATGAAGCAGGGGCGGCTGTTCCCGTTGGATTCGCGCCTTGGACGCGCCTACCGACAGGACATGGACTGGGCGCTGGACTATGCCCTGCTGAACCGCCGCCTGATGCTGGAACACGCCCTGCGCGCGCTGGCCGACGTGCATCGGCAACTGGCCCGGACCACACACAAGCGCCCTGCCCGCCCCGCCAAGCCCGCCGGGGCCACCGGGGACACAGACCTCAACGGCCACACCGTTCCCCCGCATGCCACGGCTTCCCCGGCCCCTGCCACCTCGGCAGCCTTCCCGCCCTCTACCTCCCCCACCTCTCCCCCATCATCGCACGGCTTCGCCACACCCCCGGCGGCCCTCACCCAGCCGCCCCTGTCCGAACAGGAAATTTCCCTGCTGCTGGGCCGCATGATCAACAAAAACCACAACCACGCCGTGGTCCAGAGCCAGGCCGGCCCATCAGGCGCACCGCTGGTACTGCATCGTAAAGGCGCAACCCCGGCGGACGCGGGCCAGCCCGGCATCATTCCCGCCAACCAGCGGGATGGGGTGTACGTGACGGAAGGGCTGGGCAACGCGGAATACCTGTCCTCGGCCTCGCACGGCGCGGGCCGCCGCATGTCCCGCAACGAGGCACAACGCTCCATCTCGCTGGAAAGATTCCGGTCGCAGATGCGCGGCATCATCTGCCGCGCCGACAAGGGGGTGCTGGACGAGGCCCCCGACGCCTACAAACCCATCACGGAAGTGCTGGCAGCGCAGGACGGCGTGCTGGTGCGGATCATCGACCATTTTCGCCCGCTGGTGGTGCTGAAGGGGTAATGTCCCCTGCCATGTACCTCACCCTCCCAACGCTCTTGCGTGCTCAAACGAGATTGAGAGGACAGTCCGTCTTCCCCTCCTACTAACGTCCAAGGAAAACGTGCCGCGTGTAGAAGGGTGTGTCACCGACATTGGCCGAGGGAAGCGCCCGGCAGGGAATGCTGTGAGGATATCGCCGGTCGAGACACCCATGCATCGCCCAGCCTCCGAGAGCCACGCGCACATCGCATTCCGCCGGGCAGATCACCCGAAGGTGCTTTGACCGAGGGAAGCTGCCCGGCAAGGAATGCGGTGCAGGATGCCTGCTGTAAAGGCACCCTCGCTCCGCCATGCCTGCGAGAGTCTCACGCGCATGCGCATTCAGCCGGACAGATCGCCCGAGGCGCGCCAGCGCCGCAGGGAA
>JAITSV010000024.1 GCA_031287575.1 Desulfovibrio sp. | reverse complement strand
CCACACGTCCTGCAGCAACATGGGGCCGCGCGGCCCGGCGGTCATGGCGTTCTGGTTGTCGGGTACCGGGGCGCCTGCGTTGGTGGTGAGCTTGTGCTTCGTCATGGGTTCCTCCTGTTGGGGGTGACAGTTGGATGTCGGTCGGGGGCCAGCCTGGAGAGACGGGCGTTATAACAGATGATAAAAATACCTTTGTAATAATTATTATCCACAGACAGGAACAGCTGTCAACGAAAAAGGAAAAGGCCCGGCGGGACCGGGCCTGGCGTCTGGAGATATATCCTGTAAAACTGTGTGGTTCGATGCGGCTGTGTGTGGGGGCGGCCAGTTCGGCCAATTCGATCAGTCCTTGCGGTGCGCCGTGCCGCGGGCGGGGGCGGATTGTGTGCCGGCAGGCGCGTCGGCCTGGGCGCCAGCCTGGGGGCTTTGGGCCACCTTCCGGCAGGCCGGGCACAGCCCGAACATGTCGAACCGGTGGCTGTCCACGGCAAAGCCTGTTTCGGCGGCCATGCGCGCCACCAGTTCGTCCAGGCCCTGCAACGAATAGTCGGCGATGGCCCCGCAGCGGGTGCAGATAAGGTGGGGGTGCGGTTCCGGGTGCCTGCCGTCGTAGCGGCTGCCCAATTCGCCAAAGCCCAGTTCCAGCACCTCGCCGTCTTCCTTCAGCAGGGCGATGGTCTTGTACACCGTGGCCAGGCTGGTGGTGGGAAAGTCCGGCAGGATGGACTGGTGCAGTTGTTCCACCGTGGGATGGCCGTCGTGTTCGACCAGGGCGCGGACGATGGCCACCCGCTGGGGGGTGAGCCGGTGCCCGTTGTCGCGCAGGCGTTCCAGCAGGGTGGCGAGGCGGGTGCGGGTATCCATGGGGTGCCGGTGCGTTCCGGAGCCGGGGCGGTTGTGGTGAGGCGTCGTCGTGGCCCGTTGCGGCCAGTTGCGATCAGTCGTGCCCCGTTGCGGGCAGCCACGGCTGCCCCGTCAGTCGAGACCTGTTGCGGGCCGACTGGCGGGCAACGGGGTGCAACTGGCCCAACTGTCCGCAACTGGGGGGGGCAGTCGGGAGAGCGGTTGTTTCCGGATAAAAGATATTCCGGGGCGCAAGGGGTGTCAACGCGGGGGCTTGCCGGTGCCGTCGGTGGGGCCTTCGCCCTTGCGCGGGGTGCCCGGCACCCAGCCCAGGGGCGGGGCGGCCCGTGTATCCGCGCCCGCGCCGCGCGTCTTCACCACCGAAACCAGCATGGACCCGGCGATGATGCCGAAGGTCACCAGCAAGGCCACGCCGGTGGAAATGATCTTGGCGTCGAAGGCGGCGTTGACGATCATCTTGGCGCCGATGAACACCAGCACCAGCGACAGGCCGTACTTGAGGTAGCGGAAGCGGTGGATGACCCCCGCCAGCGCGAAATACAGCGCCCGCAGGCCCAGGATGGCGAACACGTTGGACGTGTAGACGATGAACGGGTCGGTGGACACGGCGAAGATGGCGGGAATGGAATCCAGCGCGAAGACCAGGTCGGAGAATTCGATGATCACCAGCACCACCAGCAGCGGGGTGGCGTGCAGCAGGCCGTTCCTGCGCACCACGAAGTGCCCGTCCTCGTAGCCTTCCGTCAGCCGGAAGTGGCGGCGGAACAGCCGCACCACCCGGTTGCCGGAAAGGTCGGGCTCGCTGTCGGCGGCCAGCAGCATCTTGATGCCGGTGACCACCAGAAATCCGCCGAACACGTAGATCACCCAGTGGAAGGCGCTCAGGATGGCCGCCCCGGCCAGGATAAGCCCGGCGCGCATGGCCAGCGCCCCCAGAATGCCCCAGAACAGCACCCGGTATTGCAAGGCGGCGGGCACCGCGAAATGGGTGAACACCAGCACGAACACGAAGATGTTGTCCACGCTGAGGCTTTTTTCGATGAGGTAGCCGGTGATGTATTCCAGCCCCTTCTGCTCGCCCATGAACACGAACACGCCGCCGCCGAAGGCCAGTGCCAGCACGAAGTAGGCAAGGCTCATCCACAGCGCGCCGGACAGGGACATCTCCTTGTCCTTGCGGTGCAGCACGCCAAGGTCGAAGGCCAGCAGGACGAGCACGAAAAGGTTGAAGCCGCCCCAAAGCATGTAGCCGGACATGAACGTTCTCCCGTCATTTTACGTCGGATGGTGTCACATGGGGTGAAGCGGTGCGAAACCGCGCGCCGGCCGCGCGTTGGTGGCCGTTGCCGGACGGGCACGCTTTTCGATGTTCGCAATCTAGCAGGATGGCGGCGCGGAAGCAACGCGGCAGCCTGGTGGTGTGCCGAACTCATTGCGGCATGGTGTGCCCGCCCGCCGCACGGGGCAGGGCATTCGGCAACGGGGTGACGCGCGGGTGTCACGTAGTTGCGCAATGTTTTGCACCGTGCGGAAAAGAAACACATTTTGGCTTGCGCGACGGAGCATCCCGGACTATAGCGCATGCAACGGGGACCGCATTGTGCTGGCAGGCGCCCAGAGCGCCGCACCTCGCCACCTTCAACCGTCGCAGAAGGATGTCCGTTCGATGAGGTACTTGTTGCTGGCCATCATCATTCTCACTTCGGCCCTGTTCACTTTCGTCCATGCGCAGAACGAGGTCGCGCGCGATGCCGGAGCATCCGCGCCCCTTGAAGCAACGCAGGACCGCTGATCCAATCGGCGTTCCACGCCGGACGCGCGCGCCGACCAGTCTTCGGGCTGGTCGGCGCGTTCCGTTTTTGGGCATCCGGCCCCCAATTCCCCGGCGGCTCGTTTCACCAGCACGAACGCGCCGAATGCTGGCGACTACTGCCGTGGCCCGTCCCGACATAAGGTCCGCCCCGACGGTCCGTCCGGACATGCGGGGGGAGCTCCACAGGCGACGTGCTGCCCGCGCCGAACGCAAGATAATTCATGGTGTTGTGCAGTGTGTGTGCAGCGCGGCGCAAGGCGCGGAAAAGGTGACGCAGCAGGGCTTGCATTGGCCGCAGGATGATGTATGATAAGGCCGTTGCGTCCGAAACAGTTCTTTCGTGAAGCACGCCAGATTTACCCGCAGCCGCCGAACAAGGAATCTCCCATGCGTTTCATTACCCTTTCCGCCCGCGCCACCGCATTCACCGGTTCCGACCGGTTCTTTGCCCGTGGTGAACGCGCCACCGGGACGGGAGGGGGCGCATAGCGGCATTCCGCAGGCACACGCAACACGCGGCCCCGTCCACCACCCTGGTAGACGGGGCCTTTTCTTTTCACCCCACCCGACAAACTTGCCCCAAGGGGCACCCGGCGCCTGGCCGCCCCCCGCGCACCGCGCGGGCAGGGCCGAGGCCGCGCCGAAGGAGGAACGACATGCGCGAAGAAACCATTGCCGTGGTACGGCGCCGACTGAAGCAGGAAATCCGCGATCTGCGCGCGGCCCTGGACCGCTGGCGCGGCCTGCAGGGCGTGGAGGACGCGGGCGACCCCGAAGGACTGCCCGACGTGGAAGGCATGACCTACCGTTCGTGGAAGCAGCGCACCGAGGCCCGCTTGCAGGTGCTGCGCGCCACGCTGGAACGGCTGGACGACGAGGACTTCGGCTACTGCGACGACTGCGGCAACGAGATTCCCGCCGCGCGACTGCTGGCCGTGCCCACCACCACCCGCTGCGTGCACTGCATGTCCGCGCGCGAAGAGCGCGGGGCGCAGGCCCGGCCCATGGTGTTTTGACAAGGGGGCTCCGCAGTGGCGGAGCCCCTTTTGCGTGCGCGGAACACCCAACGCCCCTCTTTTTTCGCGCTTCGCGGAATTTCGCCCCCCGTCCCCCACTCCCCGTCCCGGCCTTTCACCCGCCTTCCCGTTGCCTCGCAGCCCCGCCCCCTGCTACAGCAACGACACGGCATTCCCGCGCATTTTCTCCCTCCCCATTCCCCGCTCATCCAGGAGGCCCCATGCTCGACGCGATCATGTTCCTGTCCGGCACCATGGTCATGGTGCTCGAAATGGTGGGGGCGCGCCTGCTGGCCCCGCACCTGGGCACCTCGGTCATCGTCTGGACCAGCCTCATCGGCGTGGTGCTGGCCAGCCTGAGCGCGGGCTACTGGCTGGGCGGACGCCTGGCCGACCGCACCCTGTCGCGGCGCACCCTGTCGCGCATCCTGGCCGGGGCCGCCCTGTCCGTGCTGGCCGTGGCCCTGGCGCATGGCCGGGTGGTGGGCTGGGTGGCCGGAGGGCTGGATTCGCTCTACCTCGCCGCCGTGGTGGCCGCCGTGCTGCTGTTCGCCGTGCCGGGCGTGCTGTGCGGCATGGTGTCGCCCTACGTGGTGCGTCTGGCCCTGTCGGACATGGACACCTCCGGCGCGGTGGTGGGGCGGCTGTACGCCGTGTCCACCACGGGCAGCATCCTGGGTACCTTTCTGGGCGGCATGGTGCTGGTTTCGTGGTTCGGCAGCACGCTGATCCTGCACGGGGTGGCGGCCTGCCTGCTGGGGGCCTCGCTGCTGGCGCACCCCCGCGCGCCGCTGGCCCGGCTGGCCCTGCTGGCCGGGGTGGGCGCGCTGGCCTGGGCCTCGCACGCCTATGCCGCCTTTGCGGAACGCTACTACGGGGTGCGGGTGACCGAGACGCCGTACAACCACATCCGGGTCTACGACGCCACCCAGGCCGGGCGGCCCCTGCGTCTGCTGGCCACCGATCCGGGCCGCTACCAGTCCGCCGCCTATCCCGACGACATGGCCGAGCTGGCCCTGCCGTACACCCGTTTCTACGCCCTGGGTCCGGCGCTGGTGCCCGGCGCGCGTCGGGTGCTCATGCTGGGCGGCGGCGGGTATTCCGTGCCCAAGTGGCTGCTTTCCGGACGGGCCGGGCTGAACGCGGAGACCTTGCGGGTGGACGTGGTGGAACTGGACCCCGGCATGACCGGGGTGGCCCGTCGCCACTTCGGCCTGGCGGACGACGCGCGGCTGCGCATCTTTCACGAGGACGCGCGGGCCTTCCTGAACCGGCGGGCGCAGGCGCAGGCGGCGCTGGGTGCCGGGAGCGCCGGTGCGGTCGCCGCCGCCGATGCCAGCACCACCGGGAGAGAGGACGAGACGGGCCGCTACGACCTGATCTTCACCGACATCTTCAACTCGTACTATTCCGTGCCCTTCCATGTGGGCACCGTGGAGGCGGCCCGCCGCATGCGCGCGCTGCTGGCCGACGACGGGGCCGTGGTCATGAACATCATCTCCGCCGCCGGGGGCGAGGACGGGCGGCTGTTCCGGGCCATCCGCGCGGCGTTCGCCGCCTCGTTCGCGGACGTGCGGGTGTATGCCGTGGCCACCGCGGATTCCGTGGACTACGTGCAGAACCTGATGCTGGTGGCCCGGCCCGTGACGGGGCTGTCGGAAACACCAGCCGCCGCCCTGCCGCCCGAGGTGCGCGAGATGCTGGCCCATCGGCTGGAATTGCCGGCCAGCGGCGCCGTGCCCCCGCTGACCGATGAATTCGCCCCGGTGGAGCGGTATGCGCTGGGGCTGGTGCGCTGGCGGTAAGGGCTGTTTCTAACTCGTCCTTTCGACCGTTGGCGTCCGACCCGAAGGGCTCGCAAGCTCGCCCAACGGCTGAGGCGCTCTGCGGTCGCCATCCGTAATGCTCGAAGACTCGCATAACGGCCGCCGCACTCCCTCATGGCAGGCTTGTTTTCCTTGCCAACGAACGAAAATCCTAAGTTAGAAACAGCCCCTGGAGATGATTTCCCGTCCGGAAACGGCCTCTGCGCGTTCGTGACTTCCGCCGAGCCATGTCCCCGGCCTTGCATCGTCCGCGCGATGCGTTATCCTGAAAACCGGTTGTGTTCATCCGACGTCACGAAGCCCAAGGAGCCTCGCCATGCATCCCCGTACCCGCACCGCCCGCCCCCGCGCCGTGGCCCTTGCCGCCACTCGCGACGACACCTTTTTCGCTGTCCTGCTGGCCTCCGTCGTCCTGCTTCTGCTGCTTGCCATGCTGGGCATGTCGGCTTTGGCCACGCCCGCGCGCGCCGACGACGGCGAGGTGGGCTGCGTGACCACCGAATGGAAGTTGCTGGGCGCCAACCACCAGGTGTGCGTCTTCGCCTTCCAGGACCCGCGCATTCCCGGCGTGTCGTGTTTCATCAGCCAGGCCAAGACCGGCGGCATCAGCGGCAGCCTGGGGCTGGCCGAAGACCCGTCCAACTTCTCGATCTCGTGCAGCCAGACCGGTCCCATCAGCATTCCGGACAAGCTGCCCGCCAAGGAAAACGTGTTCAAGGAATCGACCTCGGTGTTCTTCAAGGCCACCCGGGTCACCCGGCTGTGGGACAAGAACCGCAACACCCTGGTCTACCTGGCGGTAAGCCGCAAGATCATTGACGGATCGCCCTACAACTCCGTGTCCACGGTTCCCGTGCGCCCGTAGGCGCGTGTCCGGCCCCGGATGCAGCAAAAAAGGCCCGTCGCGCAAGCGGCGGGCCTTTTCATCGTTCGGGGAAAGTGGGTAACGGAGCGGATTGGCGGGGAAGGGGGCAACCCATGCGGGACGATACGACACCAAAGGCCGGGCACGGGCACCCAGCCTCTTGAACGCACGGGCGGTCCGGCCATGCAGCCGGAAAAGGCCCTAGCGGGCTTCCATCACCAGGATGCGCGTGCGTCCGGTGTCGGACTCGCGCACGGTGATCTCCACGGTGCGGGCGTTGTTCTTCACGGCGTCCACCATCAGTGTGGCCGTCTCCTTGGTGTCGCAGTCGAACACGTCGACGATCTCGCCGCGCATGGGCACGGCATCCACGTCGACTTCCACGAGATGGCCCGATTCGGTGTCGAAGCCGTCCCACGCCATGGCGGCGCAGGGCAGGGTCAGGGACAGCAGCGCGGCCAAGGCGAACGGACGGACGAACGGACGGACGAGCGGACGGATGGTGTGCTTCATCCGGCCCGTGTAGCAGAGCCGGAAGAGTGCGGCAAGTGTGTATTTTGCCGGGTGATTACGGCAGCATCCCGAGGAAATCCCCGTATCCTTCGGCCTGCATGGCCTCTCGCGGGACAAAGCGTAGCGCGGCCGAGTTCATGCAGTAGCGCAGGCCCGTGGGGGCCGGTCCGTCGGGGAACACGTGCCCCAGATGCGACCCGGCAATGCGGCTGCGCACCTCGGTGCGCACCATCCACAGGGTGCGGTCCACGTGCTCGGTCACCGCATCGGATGCCACGGGCCGGGTGAAGCTGGGCCAGCCGGTGCCCGAATCGTACTTGTCGGACGAAAGGAACAGCGGTTCGCCCGACACCACGTCCACGTAGATGCCCTGGCGTTTCTCGTCCCAGTATTCGTTGTGGAAGGCACGTTCGGTGCCTTCCTTCTGGGTGACCTCGTATTGCAGGGGGGTGAGGCGGGTGCGCAGCTCCTTGTCCGTGGGCTTGGAAAAGCGCTGCCATGGTGCGGGTGTGGTCATGGGAATGTCTCCCTTGGCCCCGGACGCGTCCTGCACGGCGTCACGAGTGACGTCATGCGTGACGTTCGGGGGGCGTGTCGGAAGGGGGGCGGCATCGGATGCGGCCATGCCCGATGCCGATGGGGGCTGTTGCGCCGCCACGCCCGGCTGACCGGCCAGCAGGGCGAACAGCAATACGGCCAGCAACAGCCAGAGCAGGTCGGGCAGCCCTTCTCGCATGCGGATACGACGAAGGGCGGGGCGAGACGCGGCGGCGTCCGCCGGTTCCCGGCCGGGGCGATGGCGCGGGGCGCGCGGCAGGCGGGCGGCAACGCGCGAGAACAGGCGCGGTAGAACACCAGGATAACGGCGGGCGGAACGTGCCGTGGCGTGTGCATCATACATGGGTGCCTCCCGGCGGCGTTTCTGCGCCGCCCGGCCCTGGTCCCTGCCCCGGTCCCACGCGTTTTGCCGGGGCATTTCCGAACGGGGCGGGCCTCTTCGAAACAGGTAGAGCCTGTGGGGGCTGTGTCAAGGCGGGCGCTCGCGTCAGGCAGGGCGGCGAAGTGGACGGCCAGACGGGGCGGGCCAGACCGGCGGCTGGCCGGGAGGGAAATGCGTCAGCATGGTTCACAGGAGCGCGGAACATGGTTACCGTAACATCCCGGACCGGAGACGAACCGCCCGATGCGGAGCCGTTCCGGTGCAAGACCTTGCGCAGGAGCCCCCGCCATTGAACGGGTCCGCCAAGGGCTGTAGGGTATTTGTCAGGGTGTGCCTTCGGCAGGCACGGTCTGGCGGAAATCCGTGACCGGCACGTTCGCCTGCCAAGGCCGCATCCCATCCACGTTCCACTCAGGAGAACGCATGACCTTCGATTCCGAACGCGAGCTGCAACGCCTTGAAGGCAAACTGAAAGCCCTGCGCAGCAAGGAATACATTCCCGACGCCCTGCTGGAAATCGTGGCGCGCACCGCCGCCATTCAACTGGAGGCGCGTGCCGCCGAGCCAGCGGTCCCGCTGCCGGAACTGGCCACGCCCGAGGCCCACGCCCAGGGCGCGCCGCTGCTCCCGCGCGATGCCTTCACCTATGACCGGGCGCGCACGGCGGCCACCTTCGGTCGGCTGCTGGCCATGATGCGCGCCGCAGGCGGCAGCCTTGGCGCCGCCGCCGAGGTGGTGCGAGAAGCCATGGAAAAGGGCGAGCTTGCCGTGGAGGACGCCTGCGACGCGGCCCTGCGCGACGATGCGGCCTGGTTCGACGCCTGGGCCCTGCGTCTGAACGACGCCCCCAGCCTGGTGCGCTTTCTGGCCATGGGCAGCGTGGTGCCCTCTGTGGAGGTGCTGGCCCAGGCGGTGGCGGCGGAACACGCCCGCCGCACCGGCGCGGACCAGCCGGGCGCCACTCCGGTGGTCTGGCAGCACGGCCACTGTCCGGTGTGCGGCAGCGCGCCGCTGGTGGGCCGCCTGGTGGGCAAGGAAGGGGCGCTGCATCATACCTGTTCGTTCTGCCGCCACGAATACCGCGCCAAGCGGTTGCAGTGCCCGTTCTGCCTGGAAGGAGAATCGAAGAACCTCGAATACTTCACCGCCGACGGCGAGCCCGGCTTCCAGGTGCACGTCTGCACGTCGTGCAAGGGGTACATCAAGGTGGCGGATTTCCGCGAATTCGACCGTATCTCCATCCCGGTGCTGGACGACCTGGAGTCGCTGGCGCTGGATATCGTGGCGCGCCAGCAAGGCTACGCGCGGCCCACTCCGTCGGCCTGGGGGTTCTGATGGCCGGGCGGGACACGACCGGATTGCCGGCAGGGGCCATCCCGCGCCCGGTTTCCGTGCGCCGTTACAAGGACGCGGCCTGGGGCGACGTGGACGACGTGCTGAGCCGCGAAGTGCCGGTGCGCGTGGAGTGGGGGCCGGAACCCGGAGGCGCGGGCACAGCGGGCACAGTGGGAATTGTCGCCGGGGCCACCCGGCTGTGGGCCTGGCCGCACGGCCTGGCCGACCTGGCCCTTGGCCACGTGCTGCTGGACCGGGTGCACCCCGCCGTGACCGGACAGGAGCCGGGGGCGTGGGGCATCCGCCACGCGGGCACGGTGACCGATATGAGCCGGGACGCGGGCGAAGGCGACAACCTTGCCTTTGCCGTGAGCCTGCGCGCAGCACCGGGCACGGGCGCGCCGCAACCGCCCGCACCCATGCGGGCCGCCGTCCTGCTGGACGCCATGCGCGCCTTCATGGGCGAGGAAGGGCTGTGGGACGGCACCGGCTGCTTCCACCGCGCGGGCGTGTACGACCCCGTGCAGGGCCGCCTGCTGCGCCGGGCCGAGGACATTGGCCGCCACAACTGCATCGACCGTCTGGCCGGTTGGGCCGCGCGCGAAGGGGTGGATCTGGCCCCCCGGCTGCTGCTGGTTTCCGCGCGGGTGACGGCCAGCCTGTTCGCCAAGGCGCGCCGGGCGGGTTTTTCGTTTATCGTCAGCCGTTCCGCCGTGACCACGGGTTCGGTGGACATGGCCACGGAACAGGGCGTGACCCTGGTGGGCTTCGCGCGGGACCGCGAGGAACGCTTTACCGTGTTTGCCGATGCCGGGGGCAGGGTACTGGAATGAGCCGTCGCCGGGGCACGGAGCACGCGGGAAGCATGCCCGAAGACGGGGCGGACACCGGCCCCGGCGCTGATGCCGCCGTGGCGGTGGCCCCCGCGCCGGAAGGCTCGCCGGTCCCTGACGGCTCGCCGGGCCGTGACCACGCGCACGGCATCGTCGGCGTGGTGCTGGCGGGCGGGTTGTCCACCCGGCTGGGACAGGACAAGACCCGGCTGCACCTGCACGGCGATGCCGCGCCGGGCATGCTGGCCCGCACGGCGGCGCTGCTGCACGCGGTCACCGGCGAGGTCTGGATATCCTGCCGGGGCAATCGCCCCTGTCCGGTGTCCGAGACGGGCGTTGACGGACCCTACTACCGCCTGAACGACGAGGTGGAGGGCATGGGGCCGTTCGGCGGGGTGATCACCGCCCTGCGCGTGGCGCAGGGGCCGGTGCTGGTGCTGTCGTGCGACCTGCCGTTCATGGAACAGGCCGTGCTGGAACGGCTGCTGGCCCACCGGGCCGCACGCGGGCCGGGCACGGTGATGACCACCTTCCGGCAGGTGGAGACCGGCTTCATCGAATCGCTGGTGGCCGTCTACGAATTCGAGGCCCTGCCGCTGTTCTGGCAGGCGCTGGAGGACGGAGAACGCAAGCTGAGCCGGGTGGTGCCGCCGGACCTGCGCGAGCACATTCCCTACACGGTGCGCGAAGCCCTGCCGTTCTTCAACATCAACTATCCCGCCGACCTCGAGATGGCCAGGCGGATCATCGGCGCGCTGTAGCAGGCGCGCCGCACGGGCAGAAGCCCCCGAACCGGCTTCGCGGAAATGCCATGACCAGAACCGTCGTCCTTGCCAGAGATGGAGTTGCCCCGGAAGGGGATGCCGGAACCCGTGCGGTGCCCGGCATGGCAGCGGGCACCGCGCCCGACGGAGCCACCCTGACCGACGCCCACGGCCGCAAGGTGCGCTACCTGCGCCTGTCCGTCACCGACCGCTGCAACCTGCGCTGTTCGTACTGTTGGGGCTGCACGGAAATGCGCTTCATCCCCCACGACGACGTGCTGCGCTACGAGGAAATGGCGCGCATCGTGGACGTGGCCGTGGAAGAGGGCGTGGAAAAGGTACGCCTGACCGGGGGCGAGCCCTTCGTGCGCAAGGGACTGACCGGTTTTCTGGACATGCTGCACCGGCGCCATCCGGCGCTGGACATCCGCATCACCACCAACGGCACCCTGCTGGCCCCGCACGTTGCCGCGTTGCGCGGCCTTGGCGTGAGCACGGTGAACATCTCGCTGGATACCTTCCGGCGCGACCGTTTTGCCGCCACCACCGGGCGCGACATGCTGCCCCAGGTGCTGGACGGCATCCACGCCGCGCTGGACGCGGGCCTGGCCGTGAAGATCAACGCCGTGGCCCTGAAGGGCGTCAACGACGACGAACTGGCCACCTTTCTCGATTTTGCACGAACCCATCCTGTGGACGTGCGCTTCATCGAATTCATGCCCATGGGCGGCGGCACCAGCTGGACGGAAGACCAGTTCTGGGGCGCGCCGGACATCCTGGCGGCGGCGGAACGGCTGGCGGAACTCGTCCCCCTGGCCCCCGGCGAACGGCGCAAGGGCCCGGCCAAGCTGTGGGGCATCGCCGGGGGGCTGGGCCGCTTCGGGCTCATCACCCCCCTGTCCGACCACTTCTGCGGCGACTGCAACCGTCTGCGCGTGACCCCCGACGGGCGGCTGCGCACCTGCCTGTTCTCCGACCGCGAATACCGGCTGCGCCCGCTGCTGCGCCATCCGAAACTGGGCATGGACGCGGTGCGCAAGGTGCTGCGCCTGGCCAACCGCCGCAAGCCCCTGGGCTACCAGTTGCTGGCCAGGGTGCGCGCGGGCCAACTGGCCGAATTGCGGGGCGCGGGACAGGCGCTGCCCAACGCCCCGTGCGAGGGCGGCACCGCCGTGGCTAACCGCCGCATGAGCGCCATCGGGGGGTAGAGCCTGCTCCCACCACGGTCCTTTTGCCCTCTGCCTGCGCCAGAAAAAAACATTCTTTCTTGGCGGAGAACAAAAAACTCGTGGTGGAAACAGGCTCCAGGCGCTGCCGGAGCGTATCTTCTTTTGGGCGTCATCGTTTTCCGCCGCAACGAAGCGAGGCCGGAACCAGCAGGGTTCCGGCCTCTTCTCGTCGTCGGACCGTTTCCGGTCCCCTTCCGCCCCGGCGGGTGCGGGCCGGGGCGGGGCACGGAGCGCGGGTGGTCCCGCGCGCCGCTCCGTTCGGGCAATTATTCCGTCACCACTTCCAGCACCTCGTCGCCGTCTTCATCTGTGACGGTCTTCTGGATGGCCAGCAGTTGCATCCAGCGCTTCACCGTGCCCACGATGACCACGGCCATCAGGCACATGACGATGATGGCCAGCGAGGAGAGCAGGTACAGCCCCTTGGGCAGGTAGTTGTTCATCACGTTCAGGTATCCGGCCCAGAAGGTGATGCCCACCATGGACAGGCCGGGCACGGCGGTCATCCACGCGTACTTGGCCTTGTTCATGCGGATGATCATGGTGGTGCCGATCAGCAGGCCCACGGCGGCCAGCAACTGGTTGGACATGCCGAACAGGGGCCAGATGGTCGAGATGTCCCCGGTGTACACCAGATAGCCCCACGATGCGGTGAAGATGCCGCTGGTGATCAGGATGCCGGGCATCCAGCGCTTTTCGGCGAACTTGGGAACCACCACGCCGATCATTTCCTGCAGGAAGAAGCGGCCCACGCGGGTGCCGGTGTCCACGGCGGTGAGGATGAACACCGCTTCGAACATGATGGCGAAGTGGTACCAGTACGACATCAGGTGTTCCATGAACGGGATGGACGAGAAGATGTGCGCCATGCCCACGGCCAGCGACACCGCGCCGCCGGGGCGGCCCTGGATGTTTTCACCCACGGCCTGGGCCAGGTGGGGCAGGTCCACGGGGGTCATGCCCAGCTTGGCGTACACGGCCGGGGCGGAGTTGATGGCGAAGTAGTCGGCGGGCACCAGCACGCAGGCGGCGATCAGGGCCATGATGGCCACGAAGCCTTCGGTGAGCATGGCGCCGTAGCCCACGAACAGCAGGTCGCGTTCACTGCCGATCATCTTGGGGGTGGTGCCGGTGGCGATGATGGCATGGAAGCCGGACAGCGCGCCACAGGCGATGGTGATGAACAGGAACGGGAACACCGCGCCGGGGATGATGGGGCCGCCGCCGTTCACGAACGGGGTGATGGCTTCCATCTGCAGGGTGGGGTGCACCCAGAAGATGCCGATGGCCAGCGCCGCGATGGTGCCGATCTTCAGATAGGTGGACAGGTAGTCGCGCGGGCACAGCAGCAGCCACACCGGCAGCACCGACGCGGCGAAGCCGTACACCGGGATGGACAGCGCGATGGTGTGGCGCGACATGTTGAACCACGACGACAACACCGGGTGTTCCACCACGTACGGACCGGCCAGGATGGCCAGGGCCAGCAGCACCACGCCGATGATGGAGGCGCCCTTCACGTCGCCGTCGCGCCACACATGCAGGTACACGCCCATCAGCAGCGCGATGGGGATGGTGGCGAACACGGTGAAGGTGCCCCAGGCGCTGTCGTGCATGGCGTTGACCACGGCGATGGACAGGCCCGCCAGGGTCAGGATGAGGATGAACAGCACCGCGAACGAGGCCACCGAGCCGGTGAACTTGTCGATTTCCTTGGAGGCGATGTAGGCGAGGCTCTGGCCCTTGTGGCGCACCGAGGCGAACAGCACCACGGTGTCATGCACCGCACCCGCCACCACGCAGCCGACGAGGATCCACAGGGTGCCGGGCAGATAGCCGAACTGCGCGGCCAGCACCGGGCCAAGCAGCGGGCCTGCCGCCGCGATGGCCGCGAAATGGTGTCCGAAGAGCACGTACTTGTTGGTTTCCACGTAGTCGTGGCCATCGGCCATGCGTACCGCCGGGGTCGGCCGGCCGGGCTTAACGCCCAGGACCGTACGGGTCAGGAACAGCCCGTAGAAGCGGTAGGCGATGGCGAAGACGCATAGAGCCGCGAAGACCAGCGTCAAAGCGTTCATCAGTTCCTCCGTGTGATGCGGTTGGTTTGCCTGAGGCGCCCGTGGCGCCCGTGGCTGATATCCCGTGGTGTTGTCGGGCGCGCAGTCCCCGCGCCTGGCCCCATATTCGGAGAAAACCGGCGTGTTGCAATGCGGGTTGCGGCAACGGGTACCTTTTGCGGAGCGAGCGGTAGGAAAACGGTTCCGAAATGCAGGGCGGGCGGACAGGGTGCCGGACCGGGGCGCGGCGATGCCGGGCGGATGCCGGACAGGATGCCGGACAGGATGCCGGGTGGAAGCCGGGCAGGAGGCCGGACAGGATGCTGGCCGGAGGGTCGAAGCGCACGCACGCGGGGGCATCGTGGCGCGCAAAAGAGCCTGCCCGCTCCAGGCGATATGCGTGAAGCGGGCAGACGTTTCCGCGCTTTCAGGGCGGATGGCGGCGAAGGATGGGGGCTACTGCAACTGCTGGCGGGGGATGCGGAACGAGACGCGCGTGCCCCGGCCGGGTTCGCTGTCTATGCGCATGGCATACGAGGGGCCGTACATCTGCATCAGCCTCTGGTTGCAGTTGCGCGCGCCGATGCCGTCGTTCAGGCTTTCGCCCATGGTGTCGGCGCAGGTCTGGCTGGCGTGCGGGTCTGGCTGGATGTCGGAGACCAGGTGGGGCGAAAGGTCGCTGGCGTCCGGGGCCAGGATGGCGTTGCGGGTGTCGTCGTCCATGCCCGCGCCGTCGTCCTCCACGGTCACCAGCAGATGGTCGCCGTCGGCGTGGGCGGACAGGCGCACCAGTCCTCCTTCCTCGCGGGCCAGGATGCCGTGGCGCACGCTGTTCTCCACCAGCGGCTGGATGAGCAGCGGGGGGATCAGCCAGTCGGCGGTGCCGGGGGCCAGGTCGATGTCGGCGCGGATGCGGTCGCCGAAGCGGGCCTGCTCGATGACCAGGTACGAGCGCACCTGCTCCAGTTCCTCGGACAGGCGGATGGCCCCCCGGCTGGAATCGAGGTTGCGGCGCATGTACCGGGCCAGGTCCAGGAGCAGGTCGCGGGCCTGGCCCGGGGCGGTGCGGCAGAACGAAGCCACCGTGTTCAGCGAGTTGAACAGGAAGTGCGGGTTGATCTGTGCCTGCAGGCGCCGGATTTCGGCGCGGGCGATGAGCTGGTTCTTGATGCCGATCTCCTCCAGTTCGATCTGGGTGGAGAACAGGTCGGCCAGCCCCTTGGCCAGTTCGAAGCGGGTCTGGTCCAGCGGGCGGTTCTTGGTTCCGTACAGCTTGAGGCACCCCAGAATCTGGCCGCCCTTGCGCAGCGGCACGATGATGGCGTCGGTCAGCGGGCAACCGGGCTGGCGGCAGCCGATGGAATCGCGGTCGCGCACGAACAGCGGCTCGCCCGTTTCCGCCACCTTGCGGGTGGCCATGGTGCACACCTGAAATCCGGGCAGGTGGTGGTCGTCACCGGCGCCCACGTGGGCCAGCACCAGGTTGCCCCCGGTCAGGGCCACGGCGGCCACGTGGGTCTCGTCCAGGATGATTTCCGCCGTGGCCTGGGCGGATGCGCGCGTCAGGCCGGAGCGCAGGTGCGACAGCGTCCGGTTGGCGATGGACAGGATCTGCCGGGCCTGGGTGGAGTCGCGCAGGTCGCGGAAGTGCAGTTGCAGGCGCAGGGCCTGCACGAACAGCGCCGCGCCCATGGCATTGATGAGGATCATGGGCAGGCTGATCACCCGCACCAGTTCCACGGCCTCGGTGAACGGTTCGGCCAGCCACAGCACGAGGCCCATGTGGTAGGTTTCGCCCACCAGACCCAGGGTCAGGGCCGTGGCCCAGTCCAGCCGCCGTTCCGGAAAGCGCCACGCCACCAGCCCGGCCAGTATCCCCTCGCTGAGCGTGGCAAGGCCGCACGGCAGCGCGCTGAACCCGCCCACGTCGATGAGGTAGCGGTGCCCGGCGGCGATAAGGCCCGCCCCCGCGCCCACCACCGGCCCGCCGAACAGCCCGGCGGTGATCACGCCCATGGCCCGCAGGTTGGCGAAGGACTGGAACACGAAGTTGCCGGTGTAGGTGCCGAGAATGCCGAACAGGCCGAACATGACCACCAGCAGGGCCGTGGCCCACAACGGGCGCGAGCGGCCCGGCCCCACCTTGTCCAGCGGGGCGAAGGTCATGATGGCGAACCCCCCGGCCAGCAGCAGGCCGAAGCGCTGGGTCAGGGTGATGAACAGTTCGGGAACGTGGGGGGAAAGTATCGGGTCCATGCGGCCCTCTCTTGGAACATGTTACGCGTGCATTCGCCGCGGCACGGCGGGCAGGGCGGCCTGCGGCGGTTGCGGCGCGGCAAGGTCTTTCAGGCAAAACCTTGCGGCATTGCGCGGCCTTTGCCGCTGCGATGCCCTAGACGCCCAGCCGGGCGCGAAAGTCGCGCGCCCGGTTGCGGCTGACGGTGACCTCGGTGCGTTCCGGATCGTTCATGACCAGGTGGTACTTGCCGTTGATCCACGGTGAAAATTCGGCAATGCGCTCCAGGTTCACCAGCACGGCGCGGTTCACCCGAAAGAACGACAGCCCGGCCAGGCGTTCTTCCGCCCGGGCCAGGGTGTTCATGTTGTGGCAGGGCAGGCGCCCTTCGTTGGTGACGGCCACGATGCGCTTTTCCTCGGCCTCTATCATCACCACGTCGCGCGTGGGGATGAGGCTGATGCGCCCGCCGTGCTCAATGGCCAGGCGTTCCACCGGCTTGGAGTGCCCCAGCGCGCCCAGCAGGGTGGCCATGGCGTTCTGAAAGGGCCGCGTCCCGTCGGTGGCCAGTCGGCCGCGCACCCGGTCCAGGCAGCGGGCCAGCCGGGCCGGGGCCACGGGTTTCAGTAGGTAGTCGAGGGCGTTTTCCTCGAAGGCGCGGATGGCGTGCTCGTCGAAGGCGGTGACGAAAACGAACAGCGGCCCGGCTTCGCCTGACTGGGCCTGGGCCTGCGTCTGCGCCTCTCGCTGTACGTGGAAGCCGTCGTGCCCCGGCATCTGGATGTCCTGGAAAACCAGGTCGAACTTTTCGTCCGCCAGCTTGCGCAACGCTTCGCTGGCCGATGCCGCCTCGGCGGCCTCCACGTCCGGATAGGCCGAGAGCAGGTAGGCCAGTTCGTCCCTGGCGGGGCGTTCGTCATCGACGATGAGGGCGCGGATGGTCATGGAAGTGCCTTTCCGTGGGGACGGGCTGTTCCTGAAAGAGGACCACTGGGGCGTGTGGGGCGTGCTGGCCCATCAGGCCGTGCCGTACGCAACGCCAGTACCCGCCAGTACCCGGCAGTACCCGACAGTGCGCGCGGCGCGCTGGCGGCAGCCCCTTGCGCCTATCTAGCGCCGGGCAGGGGGCCTGTCCAGTGGGGGCGGGGTGCGTTGTCCAGAGGGGCGGGCAGGGCCTGAAAGCAGGCCGCGCGAGCCAGAGCGGCCCGCGCGGAAAAAGATGTGTTTGTGGCGGTGGCGGGCTGCGCCTATTCCGCCGTCGCCGCCACCTCCACCGTGGCGTTGTGGGCAATGCCCACCACGTCGAACACGGTGGAAAGGTTGGGCGACACCCCGCTGATGCGCACCGCGCGGCCCAGGCCACGGGCATGGCGCACCAGTTCCGCCAGCACGGCGATACCCGCGCCGTTCACCGAAACGGACGGCTCGAAGTCCAGCACCACGGTGGGCGCGCCGGTCAGCAGCGCCTCTTCGAACACGTGGCGCAGCACCGGTTCCGCCGGGCTGTTCACCGTGCCGCGTATGCGCACCACGGCGGCGCCGTCGTGCGTCGCGTCCGTCTCGGTAGTGCCGGTTTGCGCCACCCCCGGCCCGGCCACCAGGCGGATTTCCTCTTCCTTGGCGCGCTTCAGGCGGATGCGTTCCTCGGCCCGGGCAAGGGCGTGTTCCAGCGCCTCGCGCCGCACCGGCTTGTTGATGAAGTCGGTGGCGTCCAGGTGCAGCGCCTCGATGGCCAGTTCCGTGTCGCCGTGGCCGGTGATGACGATGACCTCGCTGCGCGGGTCGGCCTCCTTCAGGGCGCGCAGCACGTCCATGCCGTCGATGCCGGGCATCTTGATGTCGGTCAGCACCACGTCCGGGCGTTCGCGGTCGAAGCGGATCAGCCCCTCCTCGCCCGATTCCGCCGCCAGCGGCTCGTGCCCCAGCGCTTCCAGCAGCAGGCCGAACATCTTCAGGGTGGGCACCTCGTCGTCAATCACCAGGATGCGCATGGCTGTCGTCCTTTTTGCCGCCGTGGGGCGGGGTATCGCGGTGGGCGGGCAGGCGCACGTGGAACGCGGTGCCCTTGCCTTCCGTACTTTCGATGCGGATGTCGCCGCCGTAGTCGCGCACGATGCCGTACACGATGGACAGCCCAAGGCCCATGCCCTGGCCCGTGACCTTGGTGGTGAAGAACGGCTGGAAGATCTGCTCGCGCAGCGTCTCGGGAATGCCGGCGCCGTTGTCGGTCACGGTGGCCACCACGGTGTTGCCGTCGGCCTCGGCCCGCGTGGCGATGGTGATCACCCCGCGCAGGCCGCCGTCGGTGCGGGCGCGGTCCAGGATGGCGTCGCGGGCGTTGGTCACCAGGTTGAAGAACACCTGCTGCAAGCGGTTTTCGTGGGCGCGCACCGGGGGCAGGCCCTCGGCCAGGTCCAGCTTCACCTCCACGTTCTGGAGCAGGAACTGGCGCTCCACCAGCGGCAGCACGGCGCGGGTGGGCCGGTTGATGTCCAGCGGCTCGATGACCGCATCGGACTTGCGGCCGAACGAACGCAGGGTGTTGATGATTTCCGTGGCGCGGTCCACCTGGGTGCAGATGTCGCGCGCCACCTCGTGCAGGCGCGACTGCGGCACCGGCAGCCCCTGCTCGATGACCAGCGACAGAAAGTCGCTGCCCATGCGGATGGCGTTGAGCGGCTGGTTCAGTTCGTGGGCCACCCCGGCGGACATTTCGCCCAGCGACTTCATCTTGGCCGCCTGGATGATCTGGGCGTCCTTGTCCATCATTTCGGAGATGTCGGTGGTGGACACGATGATGGCGGGCCGCCCGCGATAGCTGATGGGGCAGGCGTGCAGGTTGACGTGGAACACGCTGCCGTCCTTGCGCACCTGCATGGCCTTGGGGATGTTCAGGCAGCCGCCCGCCGCGTCGCCCCCTTCGGATGTGGGGTCGAACACGGTGTCGAACACGGCGCTGCATTCGCGCATCACGTCGCCGCCCAGCGCGGTGAGCGGCAGGCCGTGCAGTTCCTCGCGGGTGTAGCCGTACATCTCCACGGCGCGCGGGTTGGCGTCCAGAATGCGCAGGTCGGTGCAGTCCACCACGAAGATGGGGTCCGGCCCGCTGTCGAACAGCGAGCGGTACTTGCCCTCCGATTCCTGCAACCGCTTGCGGTACAGCCGGATGGACCACACCATGTTGCGGAACGAGTCGGCCAGCTGGATCACCTCGTCGCCGCCGCGCTTGCGGTAGAACACGCAGGTGGGGCAGCTGTGCAGCCTTTCCGGCGCCTGGCGCGGCCCCCGGCGCTGCTCGTCGAAGTGCCAGCAGGGCAGGTCGGTGTTGCTGTAGGCGGGGCAGTCGTGGATGTCCCACCCCGCGTCGGGCACGTCGAGGTCCACGGCGGTGTTGAAGTTGCCGCGCGAAAGATCGTCGGAAATGCGCGTCAGGCGCGTCACAGGCGCGGTGATGTACCGGGCGAGGTAGTGGCTGATGAAGAAGGTGATCACCACCACCGCCGTGATGAACCCCAGAAAGGTCACCCGCAACTTGCCCACCAGGCTGTCCATGTGGTCCTTGCTGAGGCCCACGTGCACGTCGCCGATGCGGTACAGCCCCTCCTTCACCGGCACGGCGATGTCGTAGGCCGACATGCCCATCACGTCCACCAGTTCCACGCTCTTGGCCGCGCCGTCGGGCAGGGGGTTGGCCATGCGCAGGTATTCGGGAAAGGGCTTGATGAAGGTGTGGGCCAGCACGGTGCCCTGCGGGTCGGTGACGAAGATGTAGGCGATGAACTGGTGCCGCTCGCGCAGTTGGGCCTCGTCGAAGATCAGCCCCACCAGTTGCGGCACGTCGTTGTCCAGGATGTAGCCCGCCCCGCGCGCGGCCACGCTGTGGGCGATGGCCGCGCCGCGCAGTTCCAGTTCCGCCGTCAGGCCGGACACCAGGATCCACCGGGCCAGCAGGGCGATGGTGCCGCTGATGGCCATGATCACCAACAGGATGGTGATGAAGAACTTCTGTTGCAGCCCCAGGCGCTGGAAGCGGCGCAGGATCATGACCGTGCCTCCGCGCTGCCGGGGGTGGGGGAAGATGCGGAGGGGAATGCGGGAAATGCGGGCGACAACGCGGGAGTGGCATCGGTCCGGGGGGACTGCTCCGCCCCGGAGAGCGTGGGCGTCCGCCCGGGGTTCGGGGCGGACGCGGAATCCGGGGCCGACTCCGGGGATGGCCCCGGCACGCTGTCCTGCCCAGCCGTGCTGTCCTGTCCGGTCGGGGCAGCCTGCCCGGCCACGGGGGCTGGTGCGGGCAGGGGGTGTACCTCGCGGAAGTCGCGGATCAGCTCGAACTGCCCGTCGTGCAGCCGGGTGAAGTACACCTGGTTCATGCCCTGCCTGCTTTCCGGCGAAAAGGACACGTAGGTGCTGCCGCCCAGCGGGTAGTCGCGCAGCGATTCCAGGGCCTGCACGAAGCTTGCGCGGGTCAGGTCGCGGCCCGCGCGGCGCAGCCCCTCCACCAGGATGCGCGCGTTGACGTAGCCTTCAAGCCCGATGGTGTTGGGCGTCTCGTCGGGAAAGTAGCGGCGCAGCAGCTGCACGTAGTCGGCGGCGGCGGCCAGCAGGTCGGGGGTTTCCTTGGCGCGCGGGGGCGGCACCACCTGCGACATGGTCACCGGGTTCACCGGCGCATTGCCCAGCAACCGGGCCAGTTCTTCCGCCCCGGTGAACGACAGGCAGTGGAACACCGCGCGCAGGCCCGCCTGTTCCGCCAGGCGGATGAACCGGGCCGAGGGCTCGTAGGTGCCCACCATGACCACGGCCTGGGCGTCGGCGGCCAGGATGCGGCGCAGTCCTTCCTCCACCTTGGTGGTGCCGCGCACGTACGAGCCGCGCGCCACCGGGGCCAGGCCCAGTTCGCGCAGGGCTATTTCCGTGCCGGTCAGCCCGTCGAAGCCGTAGGCGTCGTACTGGTAGAACACGGCGATGCGCGTCAGCCCCAGGTCGCGCACCAGATGGCGCACGGCGGCCTTGGTTTCCTGGTAGTACGAGGCGCGCACGTTGAACACGTAGCGGTTGAACGGCTCGCGCAGGCCGTTGGCCCCGGTGAACATGCCCACCAGCGGGATGCGCGCCTCTTCCACCAGCGGCAGCACCCGCATGGTGGTGGGCGTGCCCACGTAGCTGAACAGGGCGAACACGTCGCCCTCGATGAGAAAACGCTGGGTGTTGGCCAGGCAGCGGGGCGGGTCGTAGCCGTCGTCCACGGCGGTGAGCAGGATGCGCCGCCCGTGCACCCCGCCGGTGTCGTTGACGTGGTGGATGTACGACAGCGCGCCGCGCAGGGTCTGCACGCCAAGGTAGCTGGCATGCCCGGTAAGGGCCAGGGACGAGGCAAGGTGGATGGCGTCGTCGGTGACGCCCGGCGCGGCGGCGTCTTCCTGATGGCGGGGGCTGTCCGCGTTGCAGGCGGCCAGCAGGGGGGATAACGCCAGCAGAAGCAGCAGGGGGAACAAAGGGAACAAAGGGAACAGGGGGAACAGGGGGAACAGGGGGAACAGCGCCAACTGGCGGCTTCGGGCGGCATGACACTGGACGCGGCGGGAGGCGCGTGACGGCGCGGGCTTCGGTACGAGGCGTTGTGGCGCGGCAGGGGCGGAAGCGCCAGACGCGCCAGACGCGCCGGATGCGCCGGACGCGCCAGATGTGCCGGACGCGCCGGACGCGCCGGACCGGCAAATCCCCCAGGCCCGGCCCGAGGGGGCCGGATGCCGGGCGGCGGCGCGCGATGCTGCGGTGCGCGTGGTCACACTTGCTCTCCCTGCTCTCGGGCGTTGCCCGGCGGAGTCCGGGGTGGAATCCGGGGCGGATGCGCGCGACGGTGCCGCGCCGTGCGGACTGTAGCCTGACGATGGCGGAAAGTTCAAGGGTGCGCGAACCCCGGAAAGGAGCCCGCGCAGCCACGCCGTGCGACGCGGAACCTTCGGGAATGGCTGGGAAACGGCGCGGCTGGCCGGTTGGCGGGCGCTGCACCGCGCTGCCCTGTTGTCAGAATCCTGGAGCGTGGCTACACTTTTTGACGGTGCCACGAAACGCGGCCCGGCACCACGCACCATCTGCCGCGTCGTATACGGGAGTGCTGATGGCATCGGTTTTTTCGCGCAACGTCCTGCGGGTGCATGGGAAACGCGGACTGTACACGTACGGTGGGGCCCGGCGGTGCGCCATGCCCGAGGCGGGACCTGTCCCGCTGTTCGGGCTGTTGCGTTGCGGCGTATTGATGGTTGCGTGCCTGCTGGCGCTTGCCGTGCCTTCGGTCCCCGTGGCCCAGGCGGGGCAGTCTGCCGTGCCGATGGGGCAGGCCGGGGCGGTTGCGGGCGATGCATCGGCCGCCTGGCCGGCGGGCGCATGCTTTCCGGACATCGCCCTCGGCGCTCCTTCGCCGGATTCCGGTTGGACTGGTGGCCCGGAAGGCGGCCCGGACGTGGCCATGCCCGCCCGCGCGCCCGGTGACCGCGAAGGGCCGCCCGCCCGCCTTTCCGACCTGCACGGACAGGTGTTCATCGTGAATCTGTACAGCTGGTTCTGTGCCCCCTGCCAGGAAGAAGCCCCGGCCCTGCGCGCCCTGCACGCGCGGATCGTGTCAGGCGGTCGCGGTGAATCAGGCGGTCATGGTGCATCGGGCGGGCAGGGCGAACTGGCCGAATTGGCCGGACGGGTGCGGCTGGTGGGCATTGCCGTCGGTGACGACTGGAATCTGGTGCAGGCCTTTCGCCAGCGGCACGGGCTGGCCTTTCCCCTGTTCGCCGATCCGGAACTGACGCTGCACGGCCAGCTTGGCGGCCTGCCGGTGCCGTTCACCTGGGTGTTGCGGCGCGAGTCCGACGGGTTCCGGGTGCTGTTCACCCATGCCGGGGCGCTTTCCGGCACTCCGTCGGCATTCCTGGACCGTGTGCTGGCGGCGGCGGGGCCGCTGCAATGAGCAATGTGGGACGGGACAGGCTGCGCGACAAGGTGCGCGACAAGGTGAGCCGGGTTGAACGGGGAGAAGGCGCATTGCGTGCACGGGGTGACTTGGGCTACCAGAACGACATGGAATCGTTGCCCGAAGAGCCGCATCTTGCCCCCGAAGAGCCGTGCCTTGCCTCGGAAGAGGCGGCCCTGGCCCACCTGCTGGAACACTGCTGGCCGGGCGGGCGCAGCTTTTGCCCCCGTTGCGGCGGCGGGCGGCTGTACGAACTGTCCGCCGGGCGCTGGCGCTGCGCGGGGTGCAAGTATACCTTCCATCCCTTTTCCGGGCGCTGGATCAACAACGGCAATCTTACGCCGCTGACCTGGCTGCGCCTGCTGCACATGTATGCGGGCGAGGCCACCGTGCACACCCTGGCCGCCGAACTGGGCCTTTCGTACAACGCCGCCTACAAGGCGGTAACCACGGCGCGCTTCGCCATCCTGGCCCACGCCCCCGACGCCCGCCAGTTGCTGGGGCCGGAAACCGGCCTTGGCAGCTATCTGAAGGGCAAGAAGCTGACCGGCGAACCCAGGGGCGGGGGAGGGCAGGTGCCCATTCCCGTGTTCGGCATCCTGGAGCGCAACGGGTGGGTGTTCATCGACCTTGTTTCCGGCCTGTCCGCCGAGACGGTGTTCCACTTCAACCACAATTTCCACCTGCGCATCGAGCGGTCGGGCAACCTGGTGCACACCGCGCCCTACCGCCACTACGACGCGCTGGTGCTGTGCGGCGACGATTCGCTGCCCTACGAATACATCCGGCGGCGGGCCGACGGCCAGGCGGAACCGAAAAGCGAGTTCTGGAAGTTCGCCGGGGGGCGGCTGCGCGCCTTCAAGGGCGTGTCGCCCCAGCGCTTTCCGCTGTACCTCAAGGAACTGGAGTTCCGCTTCAACCACCGGCGCGAGAACCTGTTCGCCACGCTGGTGCGCTACCTGTGCGACATGGTGCCCGATGTGCCGGAGTTGGATGAATCCCGCCCGTAGGGGGGTGTTTCTGGATTGTCTTTTCGTCCATTGGCTTCGTCAAACTTCGCCTGCCATATCGGTCGAATACGATAAGAGTATACTCCCTCATGGCAGGCTCGTTTTCCTTGCCAATGAACGAAAATCCTAATCCAGAAACACCCCCCCCCGGAAATGCTTGGACTGAGCTTTCCCTCGCGGATCCCTCCTCTGACAATTCGTCACTGTTTTACACCCGGTTCGTGATTATTCGGCCCGTGCCCGTTTTTTCGGGGGCGGGCCTTCTCTTTTGTATTCCGGCATGTTGCGAGAGTGTTACTGTTGCCGGGAGCGGTGCGGCTTGGTGTCAAAGCGTAATTATATGCTTTTTGACATCATGTAACGGGTGCGAATGATGGCACAAAAAAACCGGCACCAGTGCAGGACCGTGCGCAGGAAAACACCCGTTGCCGCCTTGCGTGGTCACGTCTAACACCCTGCCGTAACAGGAAAGATGTCTCGTTTGCGCCGCCGGGAACGGCGCGGAGGGGGCAGGGGCCCGGCATGCCGCCGGACCTTTACAGGGAAAGGGGACGACCATGTTCGCATACCCTGCAACACATGATGTGCCGGGGGAAACCCCGTTGCCGTTCTCGGGCCTGGGACACAACCTGGCGCCCGTGGCGTCGCGCGCCCGACTGCTGGCATGGATTCCCGTGCGGCGGCCGCGCGATGTCCGGCCGCTTGCGGCGTGGCGGCGCGACGTGGATCGCGCGGCTCGCCGCGCGGGCTACGCGCTGCTGGTGGAACAGGGACGGGAAATCAGGGGGCGCTGACGGCGGGGCGCCACCGGCGCATCCGCATCACGGCGCCCTGCGGCAACGGTGCAACCGGTACGCAAGGAGGCATGATGACTGTCAATCGCAGGCAATTTCTCAAGCTGAGCGCGGGGGCCACCCTGGCAAGCGCGTTCGGCGGGCTGGGGATCAGCCTTGCGCCCTCGGTGGCGCGGGCCGAACTCCAGAAACTTCAGTGGGCAAAGCAGACCACCTCGGTCTGCTGCTACTGCGCGGTGGGCTGCGGGCTCATCGTCCACACCGCCAAGAATGGCGAAGGCCGTGCCGTCAACGTGGAAGGCGACCCGGACCATCCCATCAACGAAGGCTCCCTGTGTCCCAAGGGCGCGTCCATCTTCCAGCTGGGCGAAAACAACGCCCGTTCGCCCAAGCCCCTGTACCGCGCGCCCAACAGCGGCGAGTGGAAGGAAGTGGAATGGGACTGGGCGCTGACCGAAATCGCCAGGCGCGTCAAGAAGACCCGCGACGAATCCTTCCAACTGGCCAACGCCGCCGGTGAGAAGGTGAACCGGACGGAAGCCATCGCCTCCTTCGGTTCCGCCGCCATGGATAACGAGGAATGCTGGGCCTACCAGGTCATCCTCAGAAGCCTCGGCCTGGTGTTCATCGAACACCAGGCGCGGATCTGACACAGCCCCACTGTACCGGCTCTGGCAGAGTCGTTCGGTCGAGGTGCGATGACGAATCACTGGAACGATCTTGCGAACAGTGATTGTGTGCTGATCATGGGCAGCAACGCTGCCGAAAACCACCCCATTTCCTTCAAGTGGGTGCTGCGCGCGCAGGACAAGGGCGCCACGCTGATTCACGTGGACCCGCGCTTCACGCGTACTTCCGCCAAGTGCGACATCTACGCCCCCATCCGGTCGGGCGCGGACATCCCCTTCCTTGGCGGCCTCATCAAGTACATCCTGGAAAACAAGCTGTATTTTGACGAGTACGTGCGCGAATACACCAACGCCGCGTGCATCGTGGGCGAAAAGTTTGCGTTCAAGGACGGCCTGTTCAGCGGCTACGACGCGGACAAGCGCAAGTACGACAAGTCGCAGTGGGCCTTCGAGCTTGACGAGAACGGCGTACCGAAGCGCGACCCCTCGTTGCAGCACCCCCGGTGCGTGCTCAACCTGCTGAAGAAGCACTACGAGCGCTACACCGTGGACAAGGTGGCCGACATCACCGGCACGCCCAAGGACCTCATCCTGAAGGTCTACAAGGCCTACGCGGCCACGGGCAAGCCGGACAAGGCGGGCACCATCATGTACGCCATGGGCTGGACGCAGCATTCCGTGGGCGTACAGAACATCCGCGCCATGTGCATGATCCAGCTTCTGCTGGGCAACATCGGCGTGGCGGGCGGCGGCGTCAACGCGCTGCGCGGCGAATCCAACGTGCAGGGTTCCACCGACCAGGGCCTGCTGGCCCACATCTGGCCCGCCTACAACCCGACGCCCAACAGCAAGCAGACCACGCTCGACGCCTACAATGCGGCCACCCCGCAGTCCAAGGACCCCATGAGCGTGAACTGGTGGCAGAACCGGCCCAAGTACATGGCCAGCTACCTGAAAGCCCTGTACCCGGACATGGCCCCGGCTGATGCCTACGACATCATGCCCAGGCTCGATGCGTCCAAGCCCGCCACCTACTACTTCTGGCTGAACATCTTCGACAAGATGGACAAGGGCGACGTGAAGGGCTGCTTCGCGTGGGGCATGAACCCGGCCTGCGGCGGCGCCAACGCCAACAAGAACCGGCGTGCGCTGGGCAAGCTGGACTGGCTGGTCAACGTCAACATCTTCGAGAACGAAACCTCGTCGTTCTGGAAGGGTCCCGGCATGAAGCCGGAGGAAATCGGCACGGAAGTGTTCTTCCTGCCGTGCGCCGTGTCCATCGAGAAGGAAGGTTCCGTCGCCAACTCCGGCCGCTGGATGCAGTGGCGCTATCGCGGGCCGAAGCCGTGGGGTCAGACCAAGCCCGACGGCGACATCATGCTGGAAATGATGCACAAGATCCGCGACCTGTACGCCAAGGAAGGCGGCGTGCACGCCGACCCCATCCTGAAGCTGAACGTCAAGGACTGGGAAGAACACAACGAGTTCTCCCCGGCCAAGACCGCCAAGCTGATGAACGGCTACTTCCTGAAAGACGTGGAAGTGGGCGGCAAGCAGTTCAAGGCCGGGCAGCAGGTGCCCTCGTTCGCCTTCCTGACGGCGGACGGCTCCACCTGTTCCGGCAACTGGCTGCATGCCGGGTCGTTCACCGACGCAGGCAACATGATGGCCCGCCGCGACACCGCGCAGACCCCGGAACAGGCGCGCATCGGCCTGTATCCCAACTGGTCGTTCTGCTGGCCGGTGAACCGGCGCATCATCTACAACCGCGCCTCGGTGGACAAGACCGGCAAGCCCTGGAACCCCGACAAGGCCGTCATCGAATGGAAGGACGGCAAGTGGGTGGGCGACGTGGTGGACGGCGGCGGCGACCCCGGCACCAAGCACCCGTTCATCATGCAGACGCACGGCTTCGGCGCGCTGTACGGGCCGGGGCGCGAGGAAGGTCCCTTCCCCGAGCACTACGAACCGCTGGAGTGCCCGGTTTCCAAGAACCCGTTCTCGAAGCAGCTGCACAACCCGGTGGCCTTCAAGATCGAGGGCGAAAAGGCGGCGGTGTGCGATCCGAAGTTCCCCTTCATCGGCACCACCTACCGCGTCACCGAACACTGGCAGACCGGCCTGATGACCCGCCGCTGTGCCTGGCTGGTGGAGGCGGAGCCCGAGATCTTCGCGGAAGTCAGCAAGGAACTGGCCAAGCTGCGCGGCATCAAGAACGGCGACCGTGTCAAGGTTTCGAGCCTGCGCGGCTCGCTGGAAGCCGTGGCCATCGTCACCGAGCGCATCAAGCCGTACAAGGTCATGGGCGCGGAAATCCACATGGTGGGCCTGCCCTGGCATTACGGCTGGATGGTGCCCAGGAACGGCGGCGACACGGCCAACCTGCTCACGCCGTCGGCGGGTGACCCGAACACCGGCATCCCCGAGACCAAGGCGTTCATGGTCGATATCCGCAAGGTGGGAGGTAAGTAGCCATGGGAAAGATGTTCTTCATCGACCTTACCCGGTGCACCGGCTGCCGTGGCTGCCAGATAGCCTGCAAGCAGTGGAAGAATCTGCCCGCCGAGGAAACCCGCAACACCGGATCGCACCAGAATCCGCCGGACCTCTCGTACGTCACCCTGAAGACGGTGCGCTTCGAGGAAGGCGTGTTCGACAAGAAGATGGACTGGCTGTTCTTTCCGGAACAGTGCCGCCATTGCGTCGAGCCCCCCTGCAAGGGCCAGGCGGACGTGGACCTGGAAGGCGCGGTGCTGAAGGACGAGGCGACCGGGGCGGTCATCTTCACCGAACTCACCGCCAAGGTGGACGGCGAGATGGTGCGTTCCGCCTGTCCGTACGACATCCCGCGCAAGGACGAGGCCACCGGCCTGCTGTCCAAGTGCGACATGTGCAACGACCGCGTGCAGAACGGCCTGCTGCCCGCCTGCGTGAAGACCTGCCCCACCGGGTGCATGAACTTCGGCGACGAGGCGGACATCACGGCCATGGCGGAAAAGCGCCTGGCCGAGGTGAAGAAGAAGCACCCCAACGCCGTCCTGGGCGACCCCAACGACGTGCGCGTGGTGTATCTGTTCCAGCGCGACCCCAAGAGCTACTTCACGCACGCGGTGGCGGAACTGGAATCCGGCCCGCTTACCCGCAAGCAGCTGTTCGCCAGGCTGTTCCGGGCGCGCGCGTAGCGCAGGCACAATGCAACCCGGCCCGCCGCGCCGCGTTTTCGACAGCGCGCGGTGGGCCGGTGTTTTCCCATCATCCCTGCCTCCTTGGGCGCGGGGCGGTTTCCCGCCTGCTCCGTGCCAGCGATGCCCGCGGTCACCGTGCATGTGGCGATCGGCCATGTACAGGGTGCCGGGCAGCGCGCAAGGCGGTACCCCGCGCCGTCCGTGCGTCCGCGTTCCCGTGTCGGGAAAGGCGCGCGCGGGCGGCGCTCCTTTTTCCCGCCCCGGCTTGTGCCGGAACCGGGGCGACGCTAGGATGGAACGCAAAGGGACGCCACGCGGACAGCGCGCGAGAGCGTGCGCACATGCCGCACCAGCCATACGGAGGACGCCGTGAAGGCAGTGAGCATCATCGGGTTCAAGAATTCGGGCAAGACCACCTGCACCGCGCTGCTGGCCGACGCGCTGGAGGCGCGCGGCCTGACCGTGGCCGTGGCCAAGCATACCCACCACAACCTGGACAAGGCGGAAACGGACACCGCCCGGCTGATGAAGCCGGGCCGCACGGTGATCGGCATTGCCGAGGGCGAGTGCGCGGTGTTCTGGTCCACCCGGCGGCATCTGGCCGACCTGCTGCCGCTGGTGCGCGCCGACGTGCTGCTGGTGGAGGGCGGCAAGAGCCTGGGCTGGCTGCCGCGCGTGCTGTGCCTGCGCGAGGCGGGCGAGGCCCAGGCCCTGGACCGGGGGTTGGCGCTGGCCACCTTCGGCGCGGTGGGCGCGGAAGGATTGCCCCGGTTCGATGCGTCCAGCGTGGACGCGTTGGCGGAACTGGTGGCGGAGCGCGGCTTCGTGCTGCCGGGGCTGGACTGCGGCGCCTGCGGGCAGCAGGACTGTGCCGGGTTCGCCCGCATGGTGGTGGCCCATCAGGCCGTGCCGGGCGACTGTTGCTCCGTGGGCGGGCCGCTTTCGGTGGCGGTGAACGGGCATCAGCTGGGACTGAATCCCTTCGTGGCGCGCATCGTTTCCGGCGCGCTGAAGGGCATGCTGGCGGAACTGAAGGGCTATTCGCCGGGGGCGGAAGTGGTCATCCGCCTTGCGGAGTAGGAATTGGCGGAAAAGCATGTGGCCACTCTTGTGCAGGGCAGTGGCTTATGTGCTCTAATGGTGCATGATCGTTCGCTAAAAAAATCACAAAAACCTGGGGCGAAATGCTGGACTCCTGCCGGGAACTCGACTAAGCAGGAATTGTGTCTGGTTGGTTGCTCAGTTTGCGAGCCGGCCGGATGCACGCCGCCGCGACGGTCCCGCCCCCATACTTGGCCGCGAGCCGGGGCGGGTGGCGCCACGGTGACCACGACATGGGCATTGCCGCCACGGCGTCCCATGATGGAGAGACGAGAGTACCCACGTCCCCAACGGCGGGCCGCCGCCCTGCCGGGGGCGATTTGAGAGACGAGAACAACGGGGCCAATGCTCCCGGCCCCGCCGATCATGCCTGTTCGGTTCTCCCTCTTGCCCTGCGGGGCCAGGGACGCCCACACCCCTGGCCCCACCCTCTCCTCCCCGCCGTCCCTTTCGTGAGCGGCGCGAATTTCCACATCGCCTGCCTCCACACGGCGAATCCGCCCTCGCACGGTCCGGTATGTCGGCAGTCCCGGTCCGAAACGCGACAGGCGGTGCGCGTCCGCCGCTTCCCGGTTCCGCCCCGGCGGAACAGGCGAGACGACGCAGGACAGGCCCGGTGCCCCGTGCACCGGGCCTGTTGCCTTTTCCTGTCCCCCCGTTCCCTTCCCAGACTTCCGACATTGTCCCCATCCGGCGTCATCCGGTTGCATCAGGCCCCTTGCGGTACCGCGTGCCGCCGCTCTCCATGCCGCCCCGCATTCGTTTCCGGTCGGCACGCGGTGCGGCGGTGGCGGTATGGATCAGGTGCCTTGGTATCCTTCTGCATACAATGAAACAAAATTGTGCGTACTTGAGTGGAATGCGTCAGCTGCTATTTCGTCCTGTACATGCCCGTCGGCCCGCGTCATCGCCACGCGACGGCCCGGCGGCGCCCGTTCCGGGCAGGGCAACCATGGCGAACAGGAGGCAGGGAAATGCTGGGCAGACGCAGGTTCATGCAGGGGGCGATGCTGGCGGTGGCGGGTACGGTGCTGGGCAAGGCCGTGCCCCCGGCCACGGCGGCGCCCGTGCCCAGGGTGGGGCGGCAGGCCCCCGGCTATTTCCGCATGCTGCTGGGCGACGTGGAGGTTACCGCGCTGTACGACGGCGGGGTGCCCATTTCTCCCAGGCTGCTGCACGGCGCGCCGGAGACCGAGGTGAACCGGCTGCTGGATGACGCGTACGCCGATCCGCAGGCGGGTATCCCCACGTCCATCAACGCGTTTCTCGTCAACACCGGGCGTAACCTGATCCTTGTCGATACCGGGGTGGGCACCTACTTCGGCGACAAGGCCGGGCTGCTGCCGCAGAGCCTGGCCGAGGCCGGGTACCGCCTCGAACAGGTGGACACCGTGCTGCTCACCCACCTGCATTCCGACCATGCCCTGGGATTGGTGGACGGGGCGGGCACGCCGCTGTTCACCGGGGCCGAGGTGCGCGTGCACGAGGCGGAAGTGGCCTACTGGCTCGGCCCCGGCGCGGAGAACCGCGTCACCGAAGGGCAGCGCGCCGTGTTGCCCGCGTTGCGCGCCGCCGTGGAGCCGTACCGCGCCGCCGGGTCGCTGCGCCCCTTCAAGGCTGGCGAGGAAACGGTGCCCGGCGTGGCGGCGGAACCCATCCTCGGGCACACGCCGGGACACTACGGGTTCCGCGTCGATTCGGGCGGCGCCAGCCTGCTGTGCTGGGGCGACGTGGTGCACTGCATGGATGTGCAGCTTCCCCGCCCGGGGGTGACCATCGACTTCGACGCGGACCAGGGCAAGGCCTTTCCCGCGCGGGAAAAGGTTCTGGCCCGCGCCGCCCGTGAGCGGCACTGGGTGGCCGGGGCGCACCTGCCGTTTCCGGGCATCGGGCGGGTGCGGGCCAGGGACGGGGGGTATTCCTGGCTTCCCGCCCCGTATGCCTCCCTGCCCGTGGGGTAGGGGCCGCAAGGGCGGGAACGCGGGGGGATGACGGCGAACCTGCGGGTACGCGGGGCGTATGCGGCAGGCGCGTACGCCGCAAAATGAACGGGGCATGGCCGGGCGTTTCCGGCCATGCCCCGAGCGCATGCAAAAGGCGCGAAACCGTGGCGGTCAGCGCTTGCCGCCGTCCATCTGCTGGATGATCGACCGCAGCCGCTGGGCCATCTGCGCCAGGGCCCGCACGGCATCGCTGGCCGCCTCCATGCCCCGTGCCGATTCGGCGGCCACGTCGTTGACCTCGGTGACGGCCCGGCTGATCTGGTCCGACGCTGCCGACTGTTCTTCGCTGGCGGCGGCGATGGACTGCACCTGCCCGGCGGTGTTGTCCGCGAACTGCACGATGCGCCGCAGCGCCCCGCCGGATTCGTCGGCAAGGCCCGTGGCGTCGGCCACGGCCTGGGTTGCCGTATCCATGTTGTTCACGTTGCGCTGGGCCGCCGTCTGGATGGCCGAGATGCGCGTTTCCACTTCCTTGGTGGCGTTGGTGGTCTTTTCGGCCAGCTTGCGCACCTCGTCGGCCACCACGGCGAAGCCGCGCCCGGCGTCGCCGGCACGGGCCGCCTCGATGGCGGCGTTCAGCGCCAGCAGGTTGGTCTGGTCGGCTATTTCGTTGATGACGTTGATGACCTCGCCGATGGATTCGGCGTCGCGCCCCAGCGACTGCATGTCGGTGCGCAGGCGGGTGGCGATTTCGTGCACCCGCGAGATGGATTGCCCGGCGTTCTCCACCACCTGCGCCCCCTTCTGGGCTTCTTCACGGGTGGACCTGGATGCGTCTGCGGCCAGGGTGGCGTTGCGGGCGATCTCCATGACCGTGGCGTTCATCTGGTCCATGGCGGTGGCCGTCTCGGCCATGCGGGCGCGCTGCACCTCGGCCCCGGCGCTGACCTGCTGGGTCTGGGCGGCCAGTTCCTGCGAGGCGTCGGTAAGGTCGCCCACGATGGCGGCGGCATCGGCGGCCACGCGGCGCATGGTTTCCACCAGTGCGTTCACTTCCTGCTCGCGCGTGGTGGCCGCCTGCATGGCGGCGCTGGCCTGTTCGGCCTGGTGGCGGGCCTCGTCGCCCTTGGTGGAGCAATCGGTCAGGGTTTCCTTCAGCCTGCCGACCATGGCCGTCAGGTCGTCGCGCAGCAGGCCGAATTCGCCCGCCATGCTGCCGCTGGCCGTGGCGTCCAGCCTGCCTGCCGCCACCTCGCGCGAGAAGGCCTGCAACGCGGCCAGCGAACGGGTGATGCCCGAAATAACGGCCAGCACGAACAGGGTGATCAGCACGCCCATGCCCATCTCAATGACCGTATTCACCGTCTTGACCAGGTCCGAGATTTCATCGGCCTTGTCTTCATACGCCTTGCGGACCTCGGCCAGCGCCGGTTCCACGGCGCGGCCCGCCTGGATCATGGCGTCGGTTTCGGCCACCGTGCGGAACACCTCGTCCAGCGAGGCGTTGTAGCGGGAAAGGGTGGAGCGGCCCTTGTCGCACATGGCGGCATTGCCGGGGTCCGCCGCCGCGATGCGTTGCAGCAGCGCATCCACGGTGCCGATGTGCTTGCGGGTCTTGTCGGCCCACTGCTGTTCCTTGCGCATGAGAAAGTTCTTTTCCTGGCGGCGGGCCTGCAACAACTCCGTGTTGGCGTCCACGGCCAGGGCGCGCAGTTCCAGGGCCCGTTCGACCTTGGCCGAACCCACCCAACTGGCGGTCACGATGGCGGCCAGGGCCACGAGAACGGAAGCGAGCAGCAGATACAGTCTGGTTTTGATCCCCATGAAGATGCTCCCCTTTGGGAAACGACGGCGGCGGTGACACGGTCCCCTGTGGTGTGCGCTCGCGCTGCGCCGGTTCAGGTTCATGGAATCAGCAAGCTTCGTTCCATAATTCACATGATATTTATTTCCTGTTGCTTCAACATGTTATTTGACATGTACGAGGGGTTGCTTGCTCCGGGCCGGGGAATGGGATAGCCTTGTGAAAAGTTTTGCAACGTTTTGCATCGTACGTGTTGCGCACTGTCGCACGGTGCGCTGAGCGGACCGCAACCGGGCAGGGCGGCGGGGCAGCCCCCGTGCGTGCCCGGCAAACCGGACATGCCGGAGATGTCGGCCACGCCGGACACGCCGGGCAGGGGGGAGAGCATGGCCGAAGGGACGACACGGGACATGGACACGGCCCTGGGGCCGCTGCTGCAAGGGCTGTTCGAACAGCCGGTGGTGGCGCGCACCCTGCTGGACCGCATCCCCCTGCCGCTGGCGCTGGTTTCCGCCGAGCGGCGGGTGGTGTTCCTGAACCAGGCGGCCTGCGCCCTCACGGCCATGTCACGCGAGCGAGCCCAGAACCTGCCGTGCCGCTACGTGTTCCGATGCAGCCTGTGCACCGGCGGCTGTCCGCTGGAGGTGGTGGACAAGTCGCCCACGGCGGCCATGGCCCCCGTGGCGCGCGAGGCGGACATCGTCAACGCCGACCGGGCGCGCATTCCCGTGCGGGTCACCTGCGGCGCGCTGACGGCCCCCGACGGCAGCCGGGTGGGCTACTTCGAAACGCTGGAGGATCTGCGCCTGTTCCGCCCGGCGGAGGCCCGGCCCGAGTGGCCGCAGGGCTTCGGCGACATGCTGGGGCACAGCCCGGAGATGGAGCGGGTGTTCCGGCTGCTGCCGGGCATCGCCCAGACGGACTCCTCCGTGCTGGTCACCGGAGAAACGGGCACCGGCAAGGATCTGTTGGCCGAGGCGCTGCACAATGCCTCCAACCGTGCCAAGGGGCCGTTCGTCAAGGTGAATTGCGGCGCCCTGCCGGAAAGCCTGCTGGAATCGGAGCTGTTCGGCCATCAGAAGGGCGCCTTTACCGGGGCGTCGGAAAACAAGCCGGGCCGCTTCCGGCTGGCCCACAACGGCACGCTGTTTCTCACCGAGGTGGGCGACCTGCCCCTGCCGTTGCAGGTCAAGCTGCTGACCTTCCTGGACGATAAGATCATCCATCCGCTGGGTTCCACGCGCGGGGTGCACGTGGACGTGCGCATCATGGCCGCCACCCACCGCGACCTGCGGCGCATGGTGCGCGAGGGGCGCTTTCGCGAGGATCTGCTGTACCGCCTGAACGTGGTGCGCTTTCACCTGCCGCCCCTGCGCGAGCGCGGTGACGACGTGTCCCTGTTTCTGGCGCACTACCTCAAGGTGTATGCGGGCATGTTCGGCAAGCGGCTGGCGGGGTTCACCCCGGCGGCGGAACGTGTGCTGCTGCACCACGCCTACCCCGGCAACGTACGGGAATTGCGCAACATCGTGGAGTATTGCGTCAACGTGTGCCAGGACACCCACGTGGACCTGCCGCACCTGCCCCGCTATCTGCTGGAGGAAAGCGGAGAGGCGGAGGCGCACGATGGGAGGGGCGGCCCGAGCGTCGGCCCGGGGACGGGGCAGGGCGGGGCGGCAGCCGGGGCGCAGGCCCCGCCGGGCGGCGGCGTGGGGACGGCGGATGGCCCCGTCGGACCTGTCCGCATGTCGGTGTCCGGTGGAATGCCGGGCAGGACTGGCTGGGGGACTGGCGCCGGGGCTGGCGTCCCCGGACCGGCGGGTGCGGAATGGCCTGAGGCCGGTGCGGCCGGAGCGGATGCAGGCGTCGCGGGCGCGGGCGCGGGCCGGTCTGGCCATTCCGGTCATTCCGGTCATTCTGGTCATTCCGGTCAAGGCGTGCCCCCCGCCGGGGCGCCCCAGGGTGATGCCACGTGGGCCGAGGCGGAACGCCGCCTGATCATGGAGGCGTTGGTGCGGGCACGCGGGCGGCGCGGCGCGGCGGCCATGGCGCTGGGCTGGGCGCGAACGACATTGTGGCGCAAGATGCGCCAGTACGGGTTGGATCGATGAGCAGCAACGACAACGGCATGGTGGCGTCCAGGACGGGCAGGTCCGGTGGGGGTACGCGCGGCAACGTGCTGGTGGCCCTGCACCGCGATGCGGTGGCACCCCGCTTCGACCGGGCCACCGAGGCGTGGCTGGGCCGCATCGACAGCGAGGGCGGCCTGGCACGGTCGCGCACCATGGTGCTGGCCAACGCCTCCGCGGAGGAACTGTGCCGGATCATCCTGACGGAGAACGTCGCCGTGGTGGTCTGTTGCGGCATCGAGCAGGAATTCTACGACTACCTCACCTGGAAGCGCATCACCGTGCTGGATGGCGTGGTGGGGGGGCGTGATGCGGTCATCGGGGCGCTGCTGGCCGGTACCCTGAAGGCCGATGCCGTGCTGGGTGGGGTGTAGCGGCCTGCGTCCCGCCAGACCTCGCTTGCCGGTGGGGCGCAGGTGGGGCGGGCGCTGGTTTTATTCTTTTCCGCGCTGTCGCCTGTCTGCCTGTTCTTTCCCGCCTTTCCTCAGCACGGTGGCTGCATTGCTGCCCGGTGTCCGGCGGGCGTCGGCCGTGGCGGGCGCCTTTGCCCGTTTCAAATCCCTTCGCTACGGCCCGTTATTGCGATGCAAAATGTTCCATTATGGTGCATGGGGTATGCATCGTCACATCCCACGATTGTTCTTGGGCAAGAGGCTTCGGTGCGCCCATTCGTCAACATGCCGCAACCATGAGGCAACTATTGCTGGAACGGACATTGCTATGAATTTCACGAAATGCTGCCGTCAGCGTGGGTGAGTACTGTCCTCGGGCGTCCCTCTCCACCCGGTACGGACATCGTCCGGTCTGAACAGGCCAGAACAGGCCAGAACGGCGAACAGGCCTGAATGGGTCTGAACCGCCTGAACGGGCCTGAACGGGACGCCCGAAGCCTGCATTCCGGACGGGACAGCTCGGCGCGGCAACGGGCCGGCGCGACAACAGTCAACATACCAACGGGTTAACGAGACAGGGGCCGGTGCATCATGTGGATGACCTCGGTGCTGGTGTTCGATACCGATACGTCCTTCGCCCGGCACGTGGCCGAACTGCTGGGCGGCGGCGGCAGCGCCTGCGTGGTGGCGGCGGAGCCCGACGACGCCCGCCGCCTGCTGGCCACCGGCGGCTTCAGCGTGTTCCTGTTCGGCTGCGCCGAAGGCCCGCCCTGTCCGCTGGGGTTGCTGGATTCGGCGCGGCGGCTGGCCCCGCACATGGGGATGATCCTGATGGTCCGCCCCGACCAGGTGCGGCTGTCCATTCAATGCATGAAGCGCGGTATCGATGATGACATCCTGATCCCCTTCGACATGGATTCCATGTTGCGCAAGGTGGCCTCCGTGGCACAGCGCCGCCGCCTGGCTCCCCTGGCGTCGCCGTTGGCGGAGCGTGGCGCGCCCGGTTCGCGGGATGCGTCCTGACAGTACGATGTGCGCCGACCATGCCGCTCCGGCACCGTGAAGGCTTGCAGGGGCATGCTGGTGCGATGCTGCCATGGCAGGACGCAGCCGCACCGGCCTGTTGTGGTGTGCGGTCCGGATGCCGATGCGTTGCCGCACGGATGGCACTGCGTCGCACGAGGGTATAGGCTTGCAAATGGCGGCGGGCATACATGTTCTCTTGCATTTGCTTGCATCTGCGAAGTCCGCGGCGTAGGGTGTGGTGCCCCGTATCGCCGTGCAGCACAGGAGAACGCAACGAAATATGAACCCTCGTGTACTTGCGGACCTTAGGAAATTTCTGAAAGTTGCCGATCATATTCCCGGCCGGTTGCGCCTCAAGGTGGACCTTGCCGTGCTGCGGCACCCGGCCGCCGCGCAATTGCGCGCCCTGACGCCGGAAACGTGGCCGGGGCTGCGCGGGACGCGGTTTGACGTGTTCACCTCCACGCTCACGCTGGACTACGATCCGGCGGTGCTGCCGGGTGAACTGTTCGAAGAACTGCTGGCAACGCCCGACGATGAACGGGCAGTGCGGCTTGCGGTCAGGTTGTGCGGCACCACGCCGGCCTGACGGCAACATGAAAATCATGTCGCGCATGCGGGGGCATGACTAGGCTGGTCGGGCAGCATGGTGCCGCCTGACCAGAGCGGGGTTGGGTTGGACAAGGGGCCGGATGGGGGATCGCCGTGTTCGAAGGCGTTTGCCTAAGGCGTTTGCCGGGTGCGTCCCCACGGGGCACCCGCTGATGCATTCGGGCGGGTGCGTTCGGGCGATCCCGGCCCGACGGCGTTCCGGGCGGTGGTACGGCCACCCCACGATGTCGTGACGTCAACGTTCCGGACGGGAGAAACACATGACGCTCGCCAAAAAACTGATTCTGGGTTTCGGCCTTGTGCTCGTACTGCTGGTTGCAATGGGAGGCATTTCCTACAAGGCCTTGTCGGACGCCACGTTCGGTTTCGCGGACTACCGGCGCACGGCGCGCGGCTCGCTCATGAGCGGGGGCATTCTGGCGGACATGCTGCGGATGCGCCTGGGTGTGCTCAGCTACATGAATACCTCGTCCGAGGCCGCGTTGCGCACCTATGAGGAAGCCCGCGCGGAACTGGCCAAGGGGCTGGACGAGGCCGACAAGAACATCAAGAACCCCGACCGCCGCAAGCATCTGGCCACGGTGGCCGATGCGCTCACCCAGTACACCGACGGCGTGGTCGAACTGCGCAAGCACGATCAGGCGCGCCTGGCCGAAATCAACGGCCTGAACACCATGGGCCCGCAACGCATTCAGGCCATCGCCCAATTGGCGGATGCGGCCCAGCGCGAAGGCGATGTGGTGGGGGCCGCCCGGGCCGAAGCGGTCATCCGTGCCATGCTGGAACTGCGCCTGGCCGTGGTCAAGATGATGGCCGACACCGACGTGAAATGGCTGGAACAGGCCAAGCAGGACGCGGTGCTGGTGGGCGAGGCCTTCAACCGGCTGGTGGCGGACGTGCGCAACCCCGCGCTACGTGACCGGGCGAGGGAGTTGTACCAGCAGCGCACCGACTATTTTTCCGCGTTCGAGCGCATGTCCGCCGCGGCCCTGAAGCGCGACGCGGTGTTCAACGAGCGCCTGAGCAAGCTCGGCCCGGCCATCGGCCAGGCCTGCGACGCCATCCAGAACAGCTACGAGGCGGAACAGCGCGAGATCGGGCCGCGCGTGCAGGCAGCCAACGATCAGGCCCAGATGCTGACCGGGGCCATTGCCCTTGCGGCGGTGCTGGCGGGCGTTGCCATCGCCTGGCTGCTGATCCGGGTGGTCATGGCCCAGTTGGGCGCCGACCCGGCGGCCCTTGCCGCCATCACCCGGCGCATCGCCGCGGGCGACCTGGACGTGTCGTTCAACGCGGCCAGCGGCAAACTGCGCGGCGTGTACGCCGACATGAAGGACATGACGGACGGCCTTGTCTCGGTGATCACCGAGGTGCGCTCCGGTGCCGAAAACGTGGCCTCCGGCAGCGAGGAGCTTTCCGCCTCGGCCGAAACCCTGTCGCAGGGGGCCACCGAACAGGCGGCGTCCATTGAAGAGATATCCTCTTCCATGGAAGAAATGGCGGCCAACATTCGCCAGAACATGGAAAACGCCCGCCAGACGGAAACCATCGCCATGCAGGCCGCCACGGACGCGGAAGGCGGCGGCAAGGCCGTGGGCGACACCGTGGGCGCCATGCGCGAAATCGCGGCCAAGATTTCCATCATCGAGGAAATCGCCCGCCAGACCAACCTGCTGGCCCTGAACGCGGCCATCGAGGCGGCCCGCGCCGGTGAACACGGCAAGGGGTTTGCCGTGGTGGCGGCGGAAGTGCGCAAGCTGGCGGAACGCAGCGGCCAGGCCGCCGCCGAGATCAGCGAACTGTCGTCGTCCAGCGTGGCCGTGGCCGAGCATGCCGGTGAAATGCTGACCAAGATGGTGCCGGGCATCCGCCGCACCGCCGAACTGGTGCAGGAAATCGCCGCCGCCAGCAACGAGCAGAACGTGGGCGCGGAACAGGTCAACAAGGCCATTGCCCAACTCGACCAGGTCATCCAGCAGAATGCCTCCGCCTCGGAGGAAATGGCGTCCACGTCCGAAGAACTGTCCAGCCAGGCCGAACAGTTGCAGGCCACCGTCTCGCGCTTCCGCGTGGCGGCGCTGGACGACGGCCTGGCGCGTACCCCACGCCGGGCACAGCCCAAGGCGGCGCCCCGCGCCGTTGCGGGCCAGGCCCCGCGCAAGGCGGTGACCGGCAAGGGCGGCAACATCGCGCTGGACATGGATGGCGATGCGGATGACAGTGAGTTCGAACGCTTCTAGCGTCGGCCAGCTTCGGGAGGCAGCATGTACGAAACCAGCCAGTATCTGACCTTCACCCTGGGCGAAGAGGTGTTCGCGCTGGACATCGGCACCGTGCGCGAGGTGCTTGAACTGACCGCCATCACGCGCATTCCCCGCACGCCGGAGTTCATGCGCGGGGTCATCAACCTGCGCGGGCGCGCCGTGCCCGTGCTGGAGTTGCGCCGCAAGTTCGGCATGGACCCGACGACCGACACCGTGAACACCTGCATCATCATCGTGGAAGCCGAACTCGAGGGCGAGGCCGCCGTCATCGGCACGTTGGTGGATTCGGTGCGCGAGGTCATCGAGATTCCGTCCGACGCCATAGAACCCGCCCCGCGCATGGGTACCGCCGTGCGGCAGGACTTCATCAAGGGCATGGGCCACCGCAACGACGGCTTCGTGATCATCCTGGACGGCAACCGCATCTTCTCGGTGGAAGAACTGGCGGCCACCGGGGCCGCCATCGGCAGCGTGCCCCTGGCGGGCGACGGCGGCATGCCCGCCGCCGCGCTGGCTGGCGGCGAAGGCTCGCCCGCGTAACACGCGGGCACGCCGCGTATGCAGCATACACAACATCCGCAACGGGCCGGGCGCATGCGTCCGGCCCGTTTTCGCGCCGTGCCGCCGGGCCTTGCATCGCCCCGGTGTTCCGGGGTAGCCTTGCGCACACTGGCCGTTGCCTGCCGCGATTTCTTGCGCTGCGGACCCGGCCCGCAACGGGCGGCATGCCGCCGCAGGAGTCCGCAACCGGTGAGCGCCCCAGACGCCCCAGACGCCCCAGGCACCACAGACGCCATGCAATCCGCCAGCCCCGGCGCCGCACCCCATTCCGGGCGCGCCCGTGCCCGCAAGGCCGAATGCGCGCCGGCCAGGGGTGGCCTTGACCTTGCCGAGGCCCCGGTGTGCCAGCAGCATTGCGAAGATGCCGACGTCATCGCGCGGGTGCGCGCCCGCATGGCCCCGGACGAGGACATGGCCGAACTGGCCGCCACCTTCCGGCTGCTGGGCGACCGTACCAGGGTGCGCATTCTCGAGGCGTTGGCCGGTGACGAACTGTGCGTGTGCGACCTGGCCGCCGTGGTGGGGCACAGCCAGTCCGCCGTTTCGCACCAGTTGCGCCTGCTGCGCGCGGCCAAGCTGGTGCGGGTGCGCCGCGACGGCAAGAACGCCTTCTACTCCCTGGACGACGACCACGTGCGGCACCTGTTCCGCCAGGCGCTGGACCACGTGCAGGAAAGCCGCTGACCGGCGGCGCAAGGAGCGTTTCCATGTCTCGCCTGTCTCGCCTGTCTCGCCTGTCCCGCCTGTCTCGCCTGTCCCGGCCCATGGCCGCTCGCGCGCGCGGGATTGCCCTGCGCATGGCCGCCTGCCTTGCGCTGTGCTGCGGCCTTGCCGCGCTGCCCGTACCCACGCAGTACAGGGCGGCGTCCGCCCCGTCGCTTTTGCCTGCTCTGCCCGTGCTGTCCGTGCTGTCCGTCCTGCCTGGCGAGGCCCGCGCGGAAATGCCCGTGGGCCAGACCATCTACGTGCCGGTGTATTCCTCGGTGGTCTACGGCAACCGGGGCCGCACCCTGAACATCACCACCATGCTCTCGGTGCGCAACACCGACCAGCGTCTGCCCATCACCCTCATGGAGGTGCGCTACGTGGACGAGCACGGCAAGACGGTGCGCAGCTATCTGGAAGAGCCGCGCCAGTTGCCGCCGTTGGGTTCCGCCCAGTTCGTGGTGGAGGAATCGGACACCCTGGGCGGTTCCGGCCCCGCGTTCATCGTGGTGTGGCGCGCGGCGGCGCAGGTATCGCAGCCTCTGGCCCAAGGGGTGATGATCGGTACCGTGTCGTCGCAGGGCATTTCGTTCATTACCGAAGGGCGGGTCATTGGCGGCGCGAAGTAGCGGGCGTCGCAAGGGGCTTTTTGCTTCTGGTTTCTTCAAAACGTCTTTTCCTTCCAGTCACGTACCAAAGAGTACGCGTTGCTGTCGCCAGCCGTAACATTCGCGCTGCGCGCTCATGTAACGGCTGCCGCGTTCCCTTCATGAAAAAATCGTTTTTCCTTGCCAGAGAGCAAAAATCCCTCTTGCGCCGCGGGGTGCTCTTTTGCATTTTTGTGTCTGAAACAGGAACTATGTATTGGGTGACGCGCGGTCCTTCGGGGCCGCGCGTTTTTTTGTCCGCTCATGGCGCCCGACCGGTTGCATTGCCCGACCGGCGGAATTGCCCGCCGGACCACATCCGGCGCGGATTTTCGTTGACAGGGGGAGGGTGTTCGGGTGAATTGGTTCAACCAGTGAATGGTTGTACCAATTCTGCACCCGTTCGCACATCCCACTGCCTGGGAGGGCCGTTGCGTGAAAGCGCAGATGACCCCCGCCTTCAAGCCCGCGCGCCGCATCCGCCTGCACGAGGAAATCGTGGGGCAGATCCGCGACCTCATCGAGAAGGGCGAACTGAAATCCGGCGACAAGCTGCCCCCCGAACGCCGCCTGGCCGAGTTGTTCGGGGTTTCGCGCCATTGCGTGCGCGAGGCCATCCGCTCGCTGGAGCAGCAGCGCATCGTCACCAGCCGCCTTGGCGACGGCACCTACGTGCTGGACGACACGGAAGAAACGCTCATCGAGCCGCTGGCCGCCATCATCGAGCAGCGCCGCGCCAAACTGCGCGAGGTGCTGGAATTCCGCCGTCTGCTTGAACCGCAAATCGCCGCGCTGGCGGCGGCCCACGTCAGCGACGGCGACCTCGCGGCCCTGCGCCGCGCCCTGGATGCCCAGATCGCCGAGATCGGCGGTGGCAACACCGGGTCCGACGCCGACGTGGAATTCCACATGATCATCGCCCGCGCCACCCGCAACACGGTGGTGCAGGAAGTGCTGACCCGCCTGCACGACATTCTTACCGACAGCCGCGATTTCACCTTGCAGACCGAAGACCGCCGCCAGTGGGCCGTCGAGACCCACGCCAACATCCTCGCCGCCATGGAGGCGCGCGACCCCCAGGCGGCCTTTCGCGCCATGCACGAACATATTCTGCACGTCGAGGAAATAGCCCTCGAATGGTCGGGGGAATGACCCCCATGGGCAACCACGCATGACCACTCAGGCGGCAAGACCACTCACCGCGCGCCCCGGCGCATCCGGCACCGCCGGAATGCCCGGAGCGCCCCACGCCAACGACGCCCAGGGCGATCCACGCCCGGTGCGGGCACGGCCCGCGCCGCCCATGTTCGCCTGGCAACGGAGGGACATGATGAAGGAAGTTCGCGACAAGGCACGTCAGCTGATGAAGGGCTACTGTCGGGTCTGTCCGGTGTGCAACGGCAAGGCCTGCTCGGGCGAGGTGCCCGGCATGGGCGGCCTGGGCACCGGCGCCACCTTCGGCGCCAACCTTGACGCCCTGGCCGCCGTGCGCCTGAACATGCGCCTGGTGCACGACGTGAAGGAGCCCGATACCTCCACCACCGTGTGCGGCATCGCCCTGGACATGCCCGTGCTGGCGGCGCCCATCGGCGGCGTGTCCTTCAACATGGGCGGCGGCGTGAGCGAGGAAGACTACGCGGCCGCCGTGGTGGGCGGCTGCGCCGAGCGCGGCATCATCGGCTGCACCGGCGACGGCGTGCCCCCGTTCATCATCGACGCGGGCTTCGCGGCCATCACCGGCGCGGGCGGGCGGGGCATCCCGTTCATCAAGCCGTGGGACGGCGCGGAACTGGACGAAAAGCTGGACCGCGCGCTGGAACTGGGCTGCCCGGCCATCGGCATGGACATCGACGCCGCCGGCCTCGTCACCCTGCGCAAGATGGGCCGCCCCGTGGGCCCCAAGACCCCGGCGGAACTTTCGCGCATCGTGTCCAAGGTCAAGGCCAGGGGCATGGCGTTCATCCTCAAGGGCATCATGACCACCATCGACGCCAGCCTGGCGGTCGAGGTGGGCGCCGACGGCATCGTGGTGTCCAACCACGGGGGCCGCGTGCTCGACCATGCCCCCGGCACCGCCGAGGTGCTGCCCGAAATCGCCGACGCGGTGAAGGGGCGCATCGCCATCCTGGCCGACGGCGGCGTGCGCGACGGCGTGGACGTGTTCAAGATGCTGGCCCTGGGGGCCGACGCCGTGCTGCTGGGCCGCCCCTTCTCCATCGCCGCCGTGGGCGGCCTGAAGGACGGGGTGACCATGCTGGTGGATGCCATCAAGGGCCAGCTGGTGCAGGCCATGGTGCTGACCGGCAGCGCCGATGTGGCGTCCATAGGCCGCCACGCCCTGCGCATGTGATTGCAAATGGCCGTTTCGCCTGCTGGCCGCGCCAGCAGGAGAAAATCCGCATTTGCAACGTGACGGATATCCGGTCCGGCGGCTGCCCGCGCAGGCGGCCGCCGGTCCATCAACCCCGGTGTTCGGCAACCCGATGCCCGGCAACCCGGTGCCCGGCGGCACGCCGCGCGCCATGGCCGGAACCACGCGGGCCGCGCACCGCCCGCAACGCGGAGAGCCTTTCATGATTCTCACCCTCGCGCTCTACCTTCTCGTCGGCACCATCGCGGGCATCCTGGCCGGGCTGCTCGGCGTGGGCGGCGGGCTGGTCATCGTGCCCATGCTCAACTTCGCCTTCGCGTTGCAGGCCATTCCGGGCGAATACCTGCAGCACTTGGCGCTGGGCACGTCCATGGCCAGCATCATGTTCACCTCCATCTCCAGCTTCCGGGCGCACCACAAGCGCGGGGCGGTACTGTGGAGCGTGGTGTGGCGCATCACCCCCGGCATCATCACCGGCACGCTCGTCGGCACGTGGGTGGTGGCCCAGCTTTCCACCAATTTTCTCAAGGGCTTCTTCGTCTGCTTCCTGTACTGGGTGGCGGCGCAGATGCTGCTGAACCTCAAGCCCAAGCCCTCGCGCGAGCTGCCCGGTACCGCAGGCATGTTCGGCATGGGCAACGTCATCGGCGTGGTGTCCAGCCTGGTGGGCATCGGCGGCGGCTCGCTGTCGGTGCCGTTCATGGCGTGGTGCAACGTGGCCATGCACACGGCCATCGGCACCTCCGCCGCCATCGGCTTTCCCATCGCGGTGTCCGGCACCGTGGGGTACATAGTTAACGGGCTGGCTACCCAGGGCCTGCCCGCGAACACCTTCGGATTCGTTTACCTCCCCGCCCTGGTCGGCATCGTCTGCGCCAGCGTGCTCACGGCCCCCCTTGGCGCCCGGCTGGCGCACAGCCTGCCGGTGACCAAGCTCAAGCGCATCTTCGCCGTGCTGCTCATCGTCATGGCAACGAAAATGCTGACAGGCCTCTTGTAGACGGTTCTCTCCCCTACCGAAGGTCTTCTCACGCACGGCCCCCGGCGCCCCTACGCCGGGGGCTGCTGCGTTTGCGGCCCCCGGTCCTTCCGCCGCGTGTTTCCATACGGCGGGCAGGCGAAGCTGGCGGGACTGACGGAATGGGGCGGAATGGGGCGGAACGGGCGAAGCAGGCGGGACTGGCGGAGCGGGGGGTTGCATTCGCCGGGCGGGGCATATAGAGGGGCTGAATGCCCACGCATCCTTACAAAACTTTACATTCGTCCCGTGATGGTACGGGTCGTGTGTCCGGCATGGCTCCCGGCTTGGCAGGGGGGCGCGGCAGGGCGACGCAGTTGCCTGGCCTGCACGTGCTCCCCCCGCAGGTGCCTGTGCCGCATGTTTCGGGCGCGAGCCTGCTGGCCGCGTGCGCATTGGCCGCGTGCCTGCTGCTGCCCGGCCCCGCGGTCCGCGCGGCGGGCAGTACCCTGGGGCAGGATGCCGACGCCGTACAGCAGTTCATCCGCACCGGCGCGCAGCTTGCCGATGCCTATGGCGCAGGTCCCGTGTGCAGTCGCATCGACCGGGACATGGACACGGTGAAGGGCGCGCGCATGGGGTCCGAGGCGGCCATGAAGCGGCTGCTGCTGGTGGAAAACGATCCCAAGCAGGAAATGCTGCGCAGTGCGTTCCGCCGGGCCAACGAATCCGCCTCGCGGCTGGAACATGCCCTGGACGGCACCGGGGCCATATGCCGCCAGGGGGGTGACGCCCGCATCGACTCCACGGGCTTTCGCCTGCGCCTGGAAAACGAGGCGCTGTTCATGGCCGAGCATGGCCGCACCCTGTGCCGCACCCTGCGCACCGAAGTGCCCGGCCTGGTCTGGCCCGACTGCGACCGGCCCTGATATCCGGTCACGCCGATTCACCCGGACTCCCCCCCCCCTCCCTGTTTTCCGTCTTCCCGGCGTTGCATCTCCGTTTCCCGATGCAGCATCGGGAGTTATATCTTTCGCCCGTGCCAGTGCGCCCATGATCTTCCCGTGCCAGGGCGGCGGCTGCCGTCGGGGCGCTCTTGTGCCGCAACATGCTGAATCCATCCGCGTTTATTGCGATGCGTGATGCGCGGTCCGTGGTCGCGGGCTGCGTGTCCGCCGCATTCCGCCCCGCCGTTGCCCTTGCCCGCGCGCCGCATCCGGGGTAGAGGCACGGCCAACGCGCCCCCGGCTTCACGGCAACGGCGGGACGCGGTGATTCGGGCGGGGCTGGACGCGCCTGCCGCATGGCGGGGCGGGCCCCCGTTTTTTTTCATGTCGGCCACGGGTGTCCGGGCACCGGGCCAGGCAGGGAGGTTTGCATGTCCACCCGCAAGGAACTGGCCTATTCCGTCCGCTGGAACCTGCTGCTGCTCACCGTGGGCTCGGCGCTGTTCGCCCTTGGGGCGCAGGGCATCGTGGCCAGGCACGGGTTTCTCACCGGCGGCATCTACGGCATCGCGCTGCTTGCGTGGTACCACACCCATCTGCTGACGCCGGCGGCGTGGTACCTGCTGTGCAACATCCCGCTGTTCGCGCTGGGCTGGCTGCACGTGGGGCGGCGGTTCCTGCTCTACAGCCTGTACGGCATGCTGGCCACCTCGCTGTTCGCGGAGGTGTTCCGGAACGTGGACCTCGGCGTGCACGACCAGTTGTACGCCGCCGTGGCCTCCGGGGTCATCTGCGGGGCGGGCGGCGGCATCATGCTGCGCTCGCTGGGGTCCGGCGGCGGGCTGGACGTGGCGGCCATCATCCTGCACAAGCGCTCCGGCCTCGGCATCGGGCGGTTCGGCTTCGGTTTCAACGCGGTGCTGTTCACCGCCAGCCTTGTCTCCATGCCCGTGGATACGGTGATCGCCTCGCTGATCCAGGTGTTCATCGCGGCGGTGACGCTGGAATACGTGCTGGCCCTGTTCAACCAGCGCAAGGTGGTGTTCATCATCTCCGAGCACAGCAGGCGCATCGGGCACGACCTGGTTTCGGAACTGGGGCAGGGGGCCACCTTTCTGCAGGGGCGGGGCGGGTATTCCGGCGACGACCGGGAAATCGTCATGACCGTGACCAACAACGTGCAGCTGAAACGCATGGAGGAACTGGTGTTCACCGTGGACCCCGAGGCGCTGTTCATCGTGGAAAACACCTTCACCGTGCTCGGCGGCCAGTTTGCCCGCAGAAAGGTGTACTGACACAGTCTGTTGTGGCATACTCGCCGACACGCCAGCATCGTTTCGACATCGCCTTGGGGGAGGCTGCATGACCGACCTTGTTCCGCGAATCCCGCCGGGCCGCCGGTACCCGGCGCGTTCCGGGCACCTTTTGCCCGCGTATCGCTTGTCCGCGCGGCGCGGCGCGGTGCCGTCCGTTTGGCTGGCCGTTGCGGCCCTGTGCGCGCTGCTGGTTGCCGCCGTGCCGCATGCACGGGCGCAGGCTGCCACGGCAGCCGCCGAATCGCCGGGTTCCGAGGCCCCCGGGGCCGATCCATCCGACGAATCACCGTCAGCCGCCCGTCCCGAGGCCGGTGTGCCGGTGCTGCGCATTTCCGTGGACAACGGCCCCACGCACTTTCAGGTCAAGGCCCTGCGCCGCTTCGCGGAGGACGTCCGGCAACGCCTGGCCGGGCGGCTGCGGGTGGAGGTGTACGACAGCGCCAGCCTGTACCGCGACCGCGACGTGTTGCAGGCGCTGAACCTTGGCCGGGTGGAAATGGCCCTGCCGGGTACATGGGTGTTGCATTCCGTGGTGCCCGACTGCGGCGTGTTCATGCTGCCCGCCTTCTACGGTGCCCCGGCCCGCGCCAGCCTGGCCGTGGCCGACGGCCCGCCGGGGCGCATCATCGATTCGCGCATCGAGCGCAACCTGCGCGTCACCGTGCTGGGCCGCTGGCTGGAACTGGGCCACGCCAACCTGTATCTGGTGGACCACGCCGTGCGGCGGCACGAGGACCTCGCGGGCCTGCGCATTCGCGTGGCGGGCGGCCCGACCAACGAGTTGCGCCTGGCGGCCATGGGCGCACGACCCCTGGTGGTGCCCTGGCCCGACCTGCCGCACTGGCTGCAGGGCGGCAACCTGGACGGGCTGATGACCACCCACGAGACGGCGGTGTCCGGCCAGTTGTGGCGCTACGGGGTGACCCACGTGTTCGAGGACCGCGCCTACTTCGCCATGTACGTGCCGCTGGTCAGCCGGACGTTCTGGGAGCGCCTGCCCGAGGACATGCGCGACGTGCTGCGCGATGCCTGGGAAGACCACGTGGACGAGGCGCGCGCCCAGGCCGCCGAGGCCCAGACCGAGGCCCGCGAGGCGCTGCGCACCCAGGGGCTGGTGTTCGCCGTGCCCGACGATGCCGTGCTGCGCCGTTGGCGCGAACGGCTGCGCCTTGGCGAACGCGAGGTGGTGGATTTCGTGGGGGTGGACCCCACGCTGTACGAAATCGCCAGGACGGCGGCGTGGCAGGCGGAGCAGAGCCCGCCGAAGTAGGGTGCTTCGGGCCCGGCATGGAACCGGACACGGTGTCGGACGGGGTGCGGACAGGCCATGCCGCCACACCGCAAGCCAATGTACACGCCAGTTGCCCGGCGCCGGGGCGCCAACCCCGCCTTACTGCTTGCCTTCCGCACGATAGCAAGACACCGTCGGCCACCCACAGGGAGGGTACATGCATCCGTTCCGTTTGCCTTCTGTTCGTCCGGCCACCCCACGTTGCCCGTTCCCTTCCGTCAATCTGTTCCGCATGGCGCCCCTGCCCCTGCTGTCCCTGCTGATGCTGCTGGCGGTGCTGTGCCCGGGGCGGCCAGCCGTGGCCGAAGAGGCGGCCTTGCCCAAGCCCGCGTCGCAACCGTGGGCAGAGGTGGAAGCCGCCGCGCGCGGCACCACGGTGCGTTTTCACATGTACGGCGGCATGGCCACGGCCAACCGCTACGTGGACGGCTTCGTGGCGCCGGAACTGGCGCGCCGTCACGGCATCACGTTGGTGCGCGTGCCCATGGAGGCTCCGGTATTCGTCAACCGGCTGCTGGCGGAAAAGTCGGCGGACCGAGCCACGGGCAGCATGGACCTGTTGTGGATCAACGGCGAAAACTTTCGCAATGCCCGGCTGGGGGGCGTGCTGTGGGGGCCGTATGCCCCGGCCCTGCCCAACATGGTCCTGACCGACCCGGTGCAGGGCGCCACCGACTTCGGCTATCCCGTGGACGGCTATGAATCGCCCTACGGGCGCGCGCAGCTGGTGCTGGAGTACGACACCGCCCGCACCCCCGAACCTCCGCGCACCATGGCGCAACTGGGCCAGTGGGTGAAGGCCCATCCGGGCCGGTTCACCTATCCCCAGCCGCCGGACTTCACCGGGTCGGCCTTCATCCGGCAGGCCTTCTACGCCCTTACCGGGGGCCACGCGCAGTACATGCGCCCGCTGGACAGGAACCTGCTGGGCCGCAACGCTCCGGCCCTGTGGGCCTGGCTGCGCGATCTCGCCCCGCACCTGTGGCAGGCCGGGCGCGCCTACCCACGCGACGCCGCCGCGCTGGATGCGCTGTTCGCGCGGGGCGAGGTGGATTTTTCCGTCTCGTACCACCCGGCCCACGCCCAGGCGCTGATCGATGACGGCACCTACCCGGCCACGGTGCGCACCGTGGCCATGGACGACGGGTCCATCTTCAACACACATTTCGTGGCCATTCCCTTCAACGCGCCCAACAAGGCGGGGGCCATGGTGGTCGCCAACTTCCTGCTGTCGCCCGAGGCGCAGCTGGCCAAGATGGACCCGGCCTGGTGGGGCGACTTTCCGGCCATCGAGGTGGGGCGGCTGCCCGAAGAATGGCGCGCGCGCTTCGCCGCCATGAAGATGGGCGAGGCCACCCTGCCGCCCGACGCGCTGGCCAGGCGGGCCGTGCCCGAGATTCCCGCCGACTGGCTGGAGGCCCTGGAACGCGGCTGGGACGCCGAGGTGCTGCGCAGGTAGCCCGCCGGTTCCGGCCCCGGCTTCGGGGCCGGATGGTGCCGACATGACGCAATGCGGGGGCCGCTTCCGAAGGGAGGCGGCCCTTTTGCATACGGGGCCGTGGGCTGCACGGAGTGCGTGGAGGCGGATGCGCTGAAGGATGGGAAAAGGCAGGCTGGTTGGGGGCGCGCCCTGCCACGTCATGTCGCGTCATGTCGCGCCAGGCCGAATAGGGCCGGATGAGACCGGGGCAAGGTCGATGGGAGGCTGGCGGGAGCTGGGGAGACCCCCGCGAACGGGAGAGGCTGGGAGGACGGTGGGAAGGGGGCCTAGTCGTGTCCGCCGTACTCGCGCGCATGCCAGGCGCGCAGCCCGCGCGGCTTGTCGCGCAGGTAGCCCGTCACCAGATAGTCCAGCAGGTTGCGCGCCGCCCTGTCCGACAGCAGCAGCAGGGGGGTGTCCGCTCCCTGCGCCTCGAGCAGCAGCAGGCTGGCGTCCTGGGTACAGCAAAAACGCTGGCCGGGGCCGCGCGTGCGCAAGGCCAGGCACAGGTCGCACAGGTCCTGCTCGCTCAGGGGCGAGAGGGAGGCAAGCCAGGACATGGCATCGGTGGTGGCGTTGGTGTAATCGAACATGGCGTATTCCCCGGTGTATTGTGCGGTATGGACCGCGTCAAGCATGTGCGGCCGCGCACCGTGCGCCACGGGGGAAAATATAAATGACCGGCCCGGGGCGCCCCTGCTAGACCAGTATGGGTGCCGATGCCAGCCGCGCACGGCGCCAAGTTCGCAGAATGGGGTTCGCAACGTGAAGCATGACATCGACGGCCTACTGGGTAACGTGGGCAAGGAACTGACGGGCCTTTCCGTATCGCTGGACGGGCTGGAACGCACGCCGGATGGCGCGTACATCGTACCCGCATCGGTGCTGCTGTCCATGGTTCATTCCGTGCAGCAGATACTTTCCCTGTGGAGGAAGGCCCACTCGACGTTCAGCATCGCCATGGCGTCGAGCGTCCTGTGCCGCGAAGAGGCGTTGAACACGTTGTTCGACGCCGCTGAGGACGGCACGGAGCATTGATTCCGGTCGTCCTTCCCATCAGCAACCACGCTTCGCAGAACGAAGCCCGCAACCGGCGCGCCTGAACTGGCCGGGCGTGCCATTGAAAACCGCAAGGGGCGGGAGCGCAAGCTCCCGCCCTTTGCGGCGTGGCGCAATCGCCGACAGGCGGTGCGACATGCCGCGGCGCCGGAGCCAGCGGCATTGACTGCCGCTGACCAGCTCCGGTGTCGGCGTGTCTTTGCCCCGCATCGGGGCCATCCTGCACAAGGTTCGGGAGCGCAAGCTTCCGCCCTTTGCGGCGTGGCTGCATCGGCCTGCCGATGGCGGAAAAAGAGAAGGGCGGGAGCTTGCGCTCCCGCCCTTTCGTGAACAATGGGCCGTATGGACTACACGCAGCCGGTGGGCTTGGGCAGGCCGGCCATCTTGCAGGCGCCCTTGCCGGGGCCGGAGGGGAACAGTTCGTAGATCTCCTTCAGCTTGAAGCCGGTGTTCTTGGAGAGGATACGAACCATCGGGGCGATGCCGTTCTTCTTGTAGTAGTCCTGCAGGAAGTCGATGATCTTCTGGTGATCGGGGGTGATGTCCGCGATACCTTCGGATTCCTTCACGAATTCAACCCACTCGGTGCTCCAGTCATCAAAGCGAAGAAGGAAGCCGTCTTCATCGACTTCGAAGCTCTTGCCCTTGTAAGTGACTTCAGCCATGCGTGTCCTCCTTGGACAGGTTCTTGGCAGTGAAAGGGATGCACGACAAACGCCTGACCTTCGCATCGTGCGGCGATGCGCCGGCCGATGATAAGCAGCGATCCGCTGCCTCTATCCGAATGATGGTCGCCCCAGGGCAGATTCTGCCCGCTGGATAAACCGCAGCCACCCGGCGTGTCAACGAGGACCTCTTGCAGGGGCCTTCGCCGGTGAACCCGTACGCGCCCGAAGGGTGCGGCCACGGGTACCGGAGAACCGAATCGCGCGGGTTTTTCCGGGTTCCAGACATGCGGACGAGGCACAAGATGCCACAATGTCATGAAAAATTCAAGGCAGGCGTGGGTGTTTTTTCGGCAAGCATTACAGCCCCCTACGAGTGAGCGTGTAAACAGTTGCTCACCAGCCGCAACGTGCCCGGCAGAATGGGCGCACTACGGGCCGTATGGGGGGTGCTATGTGGGGCAAGGGGCGTGATGCATGCAGTAATGCATTTCCACTCCCTCAATGACTGGAGGTACTGTAGTGTGTTGTCGGAGGTGTGTCAATGCATGTGAAATAATGCACTAAGTGTGAGTGGGCACAACATGCCGCATACAGTGGGGTGTTGCGCGGAAAGCGGAAAATGGGCGCGGCCGGTTGTTTTTGCCAGTGCACCGAAATTACACGGTTTTATGTTATTTTGTGGACTCTTCCCCGAAGTGTATGTGAGTTTAATCACAAATGGTTGACCGTTTCGATCCGAAAGGGCGCATGCAGCGCGTCTGGCACACGGGAGCCGCCCGTTCCGGCGAGCCCGTGCGGTACCCCATTTGGTGCAACAGATCAGGCATATCCCCGTCAACCTTGACAGCCCCCACCCCCGTTGTTACCCGTTTGTGCTACTGCAAGAACTGCATCCTCATGATGCCGGAGCCTTCATGCCCAGCCTCGGACAGCGCGAAACCCAGGTGCTCGCCACCATCATCGAAAGCTACATCGCCTCGGCCTCGCCCGTGGGGTCTCGCGCCGTGGCCGAGCATTCGGGCTTGCACCTCTCCCCGGCCAGCATGCGCGCCACCATGTCCGACCTGACCGACCTCGGTTACCTGGAGCAGCCGCACACGTCCGCGGGCAGGGTGCCTACGGCGCGCGCCTTCCGGCTGTACGTGGACAGCCTGCTGCGGCCGTTGCCGCTGGGCAGTGCCGAGCGGGAGGCCATCTCCGACGAGCTTTCGCGGCAGGAACTGGAGATTTCCGGCATCCTGCGCCGCGCCGCCAACCTGTTGTCCGGGCATGCCCGGCAACTGGGCATGGTGGTGGCCCCCAGCGAGGACGAGGCCCGCTGGCGCAGCATCGAATTCGCCCCGGCCGCCGAGGGGCTGGTGCTGGCCGTGCTGATGCTGGAAGGCGGCCTGGTGCGCACCCGCACCGTGCGCGTGGACGAGCGCTACGGGCAGGACGAACTGGTGCGCTTCGGCAACTATCTCAACGACCATTTCCGGGGCCTGTCCCTGTCCGAGGCACGCGACCGCATCGGCCACGAACTGGCCCGCGCGGGGTCGCGGCTGGAAGAGATGTGCATGCGTGCCCTGGCCCTGTCGCGCCGCGCCGTCGAACACATGGGCGACGACCGTGAACTTATCGTCAACGGCACGCTGAACATGCTGGACCACGCCGAATTCACCGACGTGGGCCGCATGCGCGACCTGCTGGCCGCCATAGAGGAACGCTCGCGCCTGCTGGAACTGCTGGATCGCACCCTGTCCGAGCGCGACGTGCGCATCACCTTCTGTCAGGACGTGACCGATGGCGCGCCCGACGGGCTGCGCGGGTGCAGCGTGATCAGCGCCTCGTACGGAGGGGACGCGCCGCGCGGCGTGGTCAGCGTGGTGGGTCCGCTGCGCATGGACTACGCCAAGATCGTTCCGGTGGTGCAGTGCGTTTCGCGGGCGCTTACCCAGCTGTTCCGCGAACGGTTTGCCGCCGCGCCTTCCCGGCTGCCGTAATCCGGCCATTTTCCGGTCATTGCAGGATACATGCGACCCGCCCCGGCGGGATATTTCAACGACGACGTCACGCTTCAGGATTTCAAGGAGATTCAGGAACATGCCCCCCAGCAATGTGTTCAAGGACAATGTGGAGATCAGCCCCGAGGCAGAGGCCCTGCGTACCGAGGCCAATCAGGCCGCCGGTGCGGGTTCCGTCGTGGTGATTGACGATGACGCCCTGCGCGAGCAGTGCGCCGCCCGGCTGTGTCCGGAATGTCCCGAACGGGCCGAGGCCGACGAGCAGCGCCTGCGCGCCCTGGCGGAAATGGACAACTTCAAGAAGCGGTTGCAGCGCGAAAAGGACGACCAGGTGCGCTACGCCGCGGAAGTGGTGCTGGCGGACCTGCTGCCCACCCTGGACAATCTGGATCTGGCCCTGCAATACGGGCGCGGCAACGCGGCCTGCAAGGACATGCTGATCGGCGTGGAAATGACCCAGAAGCTCTTGCTGGACGCGCTGAAGCGCCACGGCCTGGAACCCGTGGGCGAGGCGGGCGAACCGTTCAGCCCGGAAATCCACGAGGCCATCGGCGCCGAAGTACGCCCCGACCTGCCGGAAAATACCGTGTGCGCGCTGATGCAGCGCGGCTACCGGTTGAAGGAACGCCTGCTGCGGCCCGCCAAGGTCACGGTAAGCCGTCCGGAATAGCGGCGACACGTTGCGCGGACATCAGGCGGCGCGTCCCCCGGCGGGGCGCGCCGCCTTCGCGTTGTTGGCCGGATGCGGCCCGGTCGCGGCCCGGTCGCGGCCCGGTCGCGGTTCGGATGCGGCCCAACTGCGGCCTGGGCATGGTCCGGTCGCGGTTCGGAAGCGATTCGGTGGCCTGTGCGGAGACGTGTCCGCAGGCCGGCATCATTTGCGCTTCCCGCGGCTTCGCAGTATGGGGGGCCGCATGAGTACACACCGCACCTCCTGTCTGGATGTGGGAGGGCTGCTGCGCGTCGCCGGGGGCGGCGTGCTGATCAGCTTTTCCGGCCTGTTCGTGAAGCTGGCGCACGTGGGGCCCAGCCAGTCGGCCTTCTACCGCATGTTCTTCGGCGGGGTTACGCTGTTGTGCGTGGCCCTGGCCCGGCGCGAGCGGCTGCGGGCCCGGCGCGGCGTGTGGGCGGTGATGGTGGCGGCTGCCGTGTTCTTCGCGCTGGACCTGGAATGCTGGCACCGCAGCATCCTGCTCATCGGGCCGGGGCTGGCCACCATCATCGGAAACTTCCAGGTATTCTTCATCGCCATTGCCGGGGCGCTGCTGCTGCGCGAACGGCTTTCCGCCCGGCACATGATGGCCATTCCGCTGGCACTGGGCGGGCTGTGGCTGCTGTTGGGCGTGCGCCCGTCCGACCTGCTGCCCGTGGCCGCGGACGGAGGGCTGATGGTCGGCGACGCACTGGCCGGGGTGGCCTACGGCTTCGCCACGGCGCTGTTCTATACCGGATTCATCCTGCTGCTGCGGCATTCGCAGGGCATGGGCGGCATGCTCACGCCAGTGCCCAACATGGCCCTCATCTCGCTGGTCTGCGCGGTGGTGATCGGGGCGGGCATCCTGGCGCGGGGCGATGGCTTCGGCATCGGCGACATGCCCAGCTTCGGCTATCTCGCCGTCTACGGAGTGCTGTGCCAGGCGGCAGGGTGGGTGTTGCTGTCCACCGGGCTGCCGCGCCTGCCCGCCTCGCTGGCTGGTCTGGTGATGGTGGTGCAGCCCGCGCTGGCGTTCGTGTGGGACATCCTGCTGTTCGACCGGCCCACGGACGGCTGGGGCATGGCCGGGGCCGGAGTTTCGCTGTTCGCCATCTGGATGGGCCTGTCGGGCGCGTCGGGCGCGTCGGGCGGTTCGGGCGCGCGGGTATGCCGTCCGGGCGAGGTGGAGAACGCCCCTGGCGGGGCACCGTCGGACATGGCGGTTTCCGATGCCATGGTCCCGGATGCGAGCCCGGATGCGAGACCGGCCGGACAACAAGGCCATGGCGGCTCGGACAGGGATTCCGGCGCCGCATGAGGATGGACGACAATCAGGGCGCACGGCGCCGCAACCGGACGGGGGGATGACGATGAAGATATTGGGCCTGATATTCGTGGCCGCCGTGGCCGGGGTGATCGGCTGGCTGTTGCTGCGCGGGCTGCTGGCCGCCGCCGGGTGCGTGCTGCGCCTGTTTCTGGGCCTGCTGTTGCTGGCCCTGCTGGGGGCCACGTGGTCCATGCTGTCCTTTCTGTTCACCGGCGGGGCGGGCTGGTAGCGGACGCAGGCTGCCGTCGGTGAGACGGCGGCAGGCCGCGTCAGGGGAGACTGGCGGCTGACGTCGCCAGCGAAAGCAGCTCATGCAGTGCGCAGGTACGGCGCGTGACGGATGACCGTCGCGCGCCGTTTCGTTTGCCAGGCTGGCTGCGGGCGGAAGGCAAGCTGGAGGCGGCAGGAGCCGGGTGCATGCTTGGCCGGATTGAGGGGGGCGGGGGCGGAGCGGCTATTCCTCCGGCGGCAATCCGGCGATCCAGCCCTCCACGTCCAGTCGCGCGGCGGTGATGCCGCGCGGCGGGGCCGCCCGCTCCGGCAGGCCGTAGCCGGGCCGCAGGGCGGAAGTGGCGGCCAGCACGGCGCACAGCAGCGCATCCAGCAGGTCCGCTTCCGGGTCGTCCAGCATGCGGGCGGCATGTTCCGCGTTCCAGCGGATGGTCAGGGTGGGCAGGAGGCCGGGCAGGGCGGATGACGGGTGGGCGGACAGGCCGGTGGGGGGCGCCGTGCAGGCGGGGTTCGACGGGCAGGTTGGACTCGTCGGGTTGGCCAGTTCCGCCAGTCCGCGCAACAGGCTGGCGCGCATGGCGCGCCGGGCGGCCCGGTCCGTTGCGCCACCGCCCTTGTAGGGGGCGCGCCCGATCAACTGGCGGGCCAGCCAGCCGGGGTAGGTTTCCAGCGCCACGCGGCCCGCGCGCGGCAATGGGCGCAAGAGGGGAATGTGCACAGCATGCGCGGCCAGACGGGGTGCCACGGCGTGGAACATCAGGGCCACGGGCGGGCGCACCGTGTTCATGGGGCTGGCGGCCCCGGCGCTGCGGCAGCAGGCGCGGTACAGGTATTTCTGCCCGGCGGGCCGGGCGGCGGACACGCCACGCAGCAGTTCGCGGAACGTGGCGCGGTCCATGGCGCCGCACAGGGTGGCATATCCGGCCCAGTCGCGCGGCCAGCTCACTTGTTCAGCCAGTTGCTCCACCAGTTCCAGCGGCTGGGCCAGCGCGGCGTCGATGCCCAGCACCCAGCCCGCGTCGGGCGCCATATGGCCCCCCGCGAATCCCGCATCCAACTGCCCGCCGAACAGCCGGTCCAGGTCGTCCAGGGTGTGCAGTTCACGCAGTTCGTGCAGGGTGAGCACGGGTGGTGCGCCAGCCGTGTCGCTGTCAGACGCGCACCCTTCCCCCGGCGCAAGGTCGCATACCGCCAGGGTCAGCGGCTTGCGCGGGCCGGGCGTGGCCGTGACGTCCAGGCCCAGTATCCGCACCGGCAAGGTGCGGGCCTGGTGCAGCGCTGCGGGCGCGTCTTGGCTGTCGGGCGCTGTTGGAGCGCTCTGGCTGGCCGCCGCTGCGGGCGCGCCGTGGCTGTCGGGAGGTGCGGGGTTTTCGCGGGTGTGCATGGCTGGTCGCAAATGCAAGGCGGCCCCGCATCCTGTTCGCGGGGCCGCCTTGCGCTACATGCTGAAGAATTCCAGTTCCGGCGCGGCGGGGATTTCGCCCGCCTCGGCCAGCCGGTGGTAGAACAGGCGCAGGCCTTCCATTTCCGGAAAGCCCATGTGGAAGACCAGGCCCTGATAGTACTGGCGCAGTTCCTCGCGGGTCAGGGGGCAGCCCTGCAAGGTCAGGTCAAGGATCACGTCCATGTGCCGTTCGCCCCAGTTGCGGGCGCGCTGCAACAGCTCGCACGGGTCGCTGGTGAAGCATCCCGAAGCCGCCGCCGCCCGGCTGACCACCCACACCCCGAACACGAAGGGCAGGCCGGTCCACTGCCGCCACGCCTCGCCCAGGTCCAGCCGGTAGGGGAACTCCGGGTGGTTGCGCAGGCGCAGGGCCTCGTCGCCGATGGCCAGGAACGCCTCTGGCGGGTTGCCCGACGCGATGCGCCCGGTGGCCGACCCCACCTCGTAACGCACCGGAAACTTGTAGTAGTCGCTGAACAGCAGGCGCAGCAGCGCGGCAGAGGTGTGCGTCTCGGCGCTGACCAGTACCGGCTGGTCGGCCAGGTCTTCCACCGGACGGCGCGACAGCAGCAGCACGCTCTGCACCGGCCCCCGGCTGCCGATGGCGAGATCGGGCACCAGCAGGTAGTTCTTCCAGCGGTGCGCGTACTCCACCGACGAATTGGCCGACACGTGCAGGTCGCCGCGGGCCATCATGTTGTTCAGCACGGCAGGCGGCCCGGCCACCAGTTCGTACTCGTGCGGGATGATGCCCGACTCCAGCGGGTGGTAGATGGGCAGCACGTTCAGATACCCGATGCGGCCCAGACGCAGCGGGCGCGCGCATGACGATGGTGTGGTGGTGGCGTTGTTCATGGCATGTATCACGTTTGTATCCCCTGCCGGTTCGGTTGTTCTTGTGCCTCCGGCGGGCAGGGGGCTTTGCCCCCTGCACCCCCATATTGGGGGGCTTGGGGCATTTTTTGATAAAGAGGTGGTTCCGTACCCCCATCCCCCAGATTAAAAAGTTTGGGGGGATGGGGGTACGGGGGAAGGAGACCCTTTCCAAAGGGTCCCTTCCCCCGATTTTCTTATGTAATTTCTTATCCCTGTATTTCCCCTTCCACCACGGGCTGGGGCGACACGGGGGTGTAGTTCATGGTGCGCTGCACGGGGGTGAACCCGGCGGCGCGGATGCAGTTGTGGATTTCGCGGCGCGAAAGGCTGAAGCTGACGCCTGCGGCGGCCACCACGTTTTCCTCGATCATCAGCGAGCCGAAGTCGTTGGCGCCGAAGTACAGGGCCAGCTGGGCCACCTGCGGCCCCATGGTCACCCACGAGGCCTGCACGTTGTCCACGTTGTCCAGCACCAGGCGCGACAGGGCCAGCAGGCGCAGGTAGGCGGGCGCGGGTTCCGGGTCGCGGTGAATATTGGTGTGCGCGGGCTGGAAGGTCCACGGGATGAACGCGGTGAACCCGCCGGTGCGGTCCTGCACCTCGCGCACGGCGAACAGGTGGTCCAGGCGGTGGCGGGGCTGTTCCTCGTGGCCGAACATCATGGTGGCGGTGGTGCGCAGCCCCTGGGTGTGGGCTTCTTCCATGACCCCCAGCCAGCGTGCGGCGGAACACTTGTTGGGCGAAACCTGGGTGCGCACCTCGTCCACCAGGATTTCCGCGCCGCCGCCGGGGATGGAATGCAGCCCGGCGGCGCGCAGCCGGGTGATGACCTCGGCCACGGTGATCTTTTCAAGCTCCGCGAAAAAGACGATTTCAGGCGGCGAAAAGGCGTGGATGTGGATGGCGGGGTAGGTGTCGCGAATCCAGCCGATCATGCCCTCGTAGAACGACAGGGGCAGGTCGGGGTGGTGGCCGCCTTGCAGCAGGATCTGGGTGCCGCCAAGGGCCAGGGTTTCTTCTATCTTTTTACCCAGTTCCTCGCGGGTCAGCACGTAGCCCTCGGGGTGGCCGGGGGCGCGGAAAAAGGCGCAGAAGCGGCAGGCGCACACGCAGACGTTGGAATAGTTGATGTTGCGGTCGGCCACGTAGGTGACCACGGGCCGCGGATGCTTGCGCAGGCGCACGGCGTGGGCCAGATGCCCCAGGGTGTGCAACCCGGCGCGGTCGTACAGCAGGTCGGCGTCGGCACGGGTAAGGCGCTGGCCTTCCAGAACCTTGGCTGCCACGGCGCGCACGTCGGCGGGTTCACCAAGGGACGAGCCGCCCGGCATGATGGGGGCGTTGGTGGCGGTGGAAGCGGCGGCGCTCATGCCCGGACCTCCGGTGAGTCGGCGTGGTTCGTATCGCATTCGGAGGCATGCCCGGCATCGTTCCGGATGGCGTCGGGGTCGGCCACGGGGTTGAAGTGCGAGTCGCGGCGCACCGGGGTGAAGCCGGAGCGGCGGATCATCAGTTCCAGTTCGGGCACGGTGAGCGACTGGGCGGAATCGGCCCCGGCGTCGTGCCCGATGCGTTCCTCGACGATGGTGCCGTCCAGGTCGTCGGCCCCGAAGTACAGGGCGGTCTGGGCCATTTTCACGCCCATCATCACCCAGTAGGCCTTCACGTGGGGGATGTTGTCCAGCATCAGGCGGCTGACGGCCACGGTGCGCAGCCGGTCCAGGCCCACGTGCTCGCCCACCCGTTCGGGCGGCAGCTTGAGCAGGCTGTTTTCCGTCAGGAAGGGCAGGGGGATGAAGCAGGTGAACCCGCCGGACCTGTCCTGCTGTTCGCGCAGGCGGCACAGATGGTCCACGCGGTGCTCGAAGGTTTCGATGTGCCCGTACAGCATGGAACAGTTGGTGCGGATGCCGAGGGAATGCGCCTCGCCCGCCACGCGCAGCCATTCGTCCGCCGTGGCCTTGCGCGGGCAGATTCTGGCGCGCACTTCCGGCGCGAAGATTTCGGCGCCGCCGCCGGGCATCATGGCCAGGCCCGCGTCCTGCAGGCGGCGCAGCACATCCAGCGTGGAGATGCCTTCCATGGCGGCGAAGTGGGCGATTTCCACGCCGGTGAACGCCTTGACGATGCTCTGGGGACGGGCTGCGCGAATGCGCCGGATGACGTCCTCGAACCAGGCCAGGCCAAGGTCCGGGTGGCAGCCGCCCACGATGTGCACCTCGGAGAACGGGGTGCCCCGGTCGTCCAGCACGCGGTGCAGGATGTCGTCGGGCGTCAGGGCGAAGGAACCGGCCTGCCCGCGTTCGCGCTGAAAGGCGCAGAACAGGCAGCCGTTGACGCAGATGTTGGTGTAATTGACGTGCCGGTTGAGCACGTAATAGGTTCTGTCGCCGTGCAGGCGGGTGCGCGCGTGGTGGGCCAGGGCCCCCACGGCGGTGATGTCCGGGCAGTGGAACAGCGCCAGGCCTTCTTCTGGCGAAAGGCGCGCGCCCTGCATCACTTTTTCATAGGCGGTCCCAAGGCCCAGGCGGGCGTAATGGGCAGCGTCGAGCATGTGTCCTCCGGTGTGGCGGGACTGAAATGTCTTGCGGATGGCGCGGGACGGCGTTTTCGGGCTGGTCGAGCCTGAGAGGGCCTGAACTGGTCGGATCTGGTCGGACAGGACCCGATGGGGGCTTGCGTCCCGCTGACGGAAGGCGGAGTATCGACCCGCCGTGCCCCCGTGTCAACACCGCCCGCGAGACAGGGCGACTGCCCGTCGCACCGCCGTGGCCCATTTTTCCGCGCAGTGCGCCCGGCCATTTCGCCCCGTCATGCAGCACATCCGCCCCACCGGCATTCCCCCTCATTTCCACCCGTCCGGCATCCGGGCGGCGCAGCAAGGTCGCTTCCATGTCTTCCCAGAACCAGCACGCTCCGGCAGGTACCCTGTCCCCATCGCGCATCCCATCGCGTACCCCGGTGCGCACCTTGTCGCTGGGTATTTCGCCCTGCCCCAACGACACCTTCATCTTCCACGCCCTGGCCAAGGGGTGCATTCCGCTGCCCTGCGGGTTCGACCTGTTCATGGCCGACGTGGAGGTGCTCAATGGCCGCGCGCGCGAGGGGTCGCTGGACGTGACCAAGCTGTCGCTGGCGGCCATGGCCCACGTGCTGGACGAGTACGTGCTGCTCAATGCCGGGGCGGCGCTGGGGCGCGGCTGCGGGCCGCTGCTGGTGGCGCGCGAGCCGCTGTCGCCCGCCGACCTGGCCGGGGCGCGGGTGGCCATTCCGGGCCGCATGACCACGGCCAACCTGCTGCTTTCCCTGCACGGCGTGCTGCACGGCCCGCGCGAGGAAATGGTGTTCGACCAGGTCATGCCCGCCGTGGCCTCCGGCAGGGCGGACTGCGGGCTGGTCATCCACGAGGGGCGCTTCACCTACGGCGTCCATGGCCTGCATTGCGTGCTGGACCTGGGCCAGTGGTGGGAATCCGCCTACGGGCTGCCCCTGCCGCTGGGGGCCATTGCCGCGCGGCGCGATCTGGGCGAGGCCACCATCCTTGCCGTGCAGGACGCCATCCGGCGCAGCCTGGAATATGCCAACGCCAACCCGGCGGTCTCGCGCGGGTGGATACGCGAACACGCCCAGGAAATGTCCGACGAGGTCACCAACAGCCACATCCGCACCTTCGTGAACGATTTCAGCCTGGACCTGCGCGAC
>JAITSV010000031.1 GCA_031287575.1 Desulfovibrio sp. | reverse complement strand
CATAAATTTTATGTCGGAACCGTCATGAACTTCACCATCCAGAGTCTCAGCAAGTCCTACAACGGCCAGGATATCCTGGCCGACTTCTCGCTCGAGGTGCAGTCGGGCGTGCGGCTGTGCGTGTGCGGCCCCAACGGCTGCGGCAAGTCCACGTTGCTGCGCATCATTGCTGGCGTGGAATCGGCGGACAGCGGCAAGGTGCTGCTGCCCAAGGGTTGTCGGCTCGGCTACGTGCAGCAGGAACTGGGCGACGACGTGCTGGACCGCCCGCTGCTGGACTGGGTGCTGGACGTGCTGCCCGCATGGCACGACTTCTGGGCGGAGTGGGAGGCGGCGACCCATGCCGGGGACGAGGCAGCCATCCGCAGGCTGGGCGTGAAGCAGGCCGAGCTTGAGCAGGTGTACGGGTACAACCCGGAACACCGGGCGCGGGCGGTGCTGTCGGGCCTGGGGTTTGCCGAGCGCAAGTGGAGCCTGCCCATCCGCAAGCTGTCGGGCGGCTGGCGCGAGCGCGCCAAGCTGGCCCGCGTGCTGACGGCGGGGGCGGACGTGCTGCTGCTGGACGAACCCACCAACCACCTGGACCTGGAAGCCGTGGAATGGCTGGAAGCCTTCCTGATGGACTACAAGGGCGCGCTGGTGTTCGTGGCGCACGACCGGGTGTTCATGGACAAGGTGGGCACGCACGTCCTGTATCTGGGGGCCAGCAAGCCCCTGTACCGGCGCGGCACGTTCAGCCAGTTCGTGGCCTTGCAGGATGAGGTGGAGGGCCAGCGCGAGCGCGAGGCCCAGCGCCTGCAAGAGGAAATAGCCCGCAAGATGGATTTCGTGCGGCGGTTCCGGGCCAAGGCCACCAAGGCGCGGCAGGCCGGTTCGCGCCAGAAGATGGCCAAGAAGCTGGAAAAGGAACTGGAAAACTACCGGCCGGAGCAGAAGCGGCGCGAACTGGACTTTTCGTGGCCGGAACCGGCGCGGGCGGAAAAGACCATCCTCAGCGTGGTGGACCTGGAATACGCCTTTCCGGACGGCACGGGTCTGTGGCCCAGCCTGACCTACAATATCTACCGGGGCCAGAAGATCGCGCTGGCCGGTCCCAACGGGTGCGGCAAGTCCACGCTGCTGAAGGTCATCGGCGGCAAGCTGGAAAAGAGCGGCGGCACGGTGGTCATGGGCACGCTGGTGCGCATGGGCTTTTTCAGCCAGCACCAGTTGGAGACGCTGAACCCGTCCGGCACGGTGCTGAGCGAAATCCGCCGTCTGTCCGACCCGCGCACCACGGAAGAGGAACTGATGAGCGTGCTCGGGCTGTTCCTGCTCGGGCAGAACTATTTCGATCGCGTGGTGGGCGAGCTTTCCGGCGGTGAAAAGAGCCGCCTGATCCTGGCCACGCTGTTCCTGGCCCGGTGCAATTTCCTGGTGCTGGACGAACCCACCAACCACCTGGACCTGGAAAGCCGCGAGGCGCTGGTGGAGGCCTTGCAGAGCTACGAGGGCACCATCCTGATGGTGGCCCACGACCGGCACCTGCTGTCCAGCGTGGCCGACGAGATATGGGCGCTGTCGCCCGGCGGCATCACGGTGTACGAGGGCGGGTTCGACGAATACGACGCGGCGCGCCGCCAGCAGGGCGACACCGGCAGCCTGGCGTCCGGCGCGGGCGAGGCCCGGCGCGATGCGCCCTCGCTGTCGCGCGACGACATGAAGCGCATCAAGCGCGAGCAGGCCGAGCAGCGCAACGCCCTGTACAAGGAACTGAAGCCCCGGCAGGACGCCTACGCCAAGCTGGAAAAGCAGTTGGAAACGTCGCTGGCCGAACAGGCCGAGGTGGAACAGACCCTGGCCGACCCGGCGGTGTACGCCGATTCCGCCCGGACCACGGAACTGCTGAAGCGGTTTGGCGAATTGCAGCGGCAGGGCGAGGAACTGTTCGAAAAGATGAGCGAGCTTGAGGCGGTGATTGCCGATCTGGAAACGCGGCGGGCGGCGTTGACCGTGGAGGGCACGTAAGATGAGCATGGAGCCGTTGAAGGCGGCAGGCGATGCCCCGGTGGAAGATGCCGGGAACTGCCCTGCACCATCCCCCGCCCGGCGCATCGCCGTGGTGGCGGGCATCCTGTGGGATGGCCAGCGGTTCCTGGCCGTGGAGCGCCCGGAAGGCAAGCCGCAGGCGGGGTTCTGGGAATTTCCCGGCGGCAAGATAGAGCCGGGCGAGACCCCGGCGGACGCCCTGGCCCGCGAGCTGCGCGAGGAACTGGGCGTGACCCCGGTGCGGGCCGCCTTCTGGCGCACCGTGCGGCACGACTATCCGCACCTGTCGGTGGAGCTGCACTTCTTTCACGTGACGGGGTTCACCGGCACGGTCACCGCGTTGGAAGGCCACCGCTTCGCGTGGTTGACCTGGGACGAGGCCATGCGCCTGCCGTTTCTGGAGGCGGACCTGCCGCTGGTGGCCGACCTGCGGGACGGGCCGGCGTAGGACGGCGGATTGGGATAGAGCGACAGACCGGGATAGAGCGGCGGGCCGGGATAGAGCGGCGGGCCGGGGTGGAGCGGGGGCGGGCGGTGGGCCGATTCAGCCCTGCTCATGTCCTGTCCATGCCCAGTTCATACCTGTTCAGGTCGAGCGGGGCCGGAATCGGGCCGGGGGAAACGATATTTTTCGGGGGAGCGGAATGTACTGCTCCCCCGAAGTCCCTTTTAGAGGGTTTTATGGTAACATGGGGGCGCTCCCAAGGCTTTCGGGGGTGTCGGGTCTATCGGGGATGGCGGCGTGCGACGCGCTCGCGCCATCGGGGTTACATCAGGTGAAGACACGCCGGGAGGGCGTATGGGACAAATACTGTGGATCGTGCTGGCCTTGCTGGCCGGGGCAACCCTGCCCACGCAGGCGGGCATCAACGCGGCATTGCAGGCCAGCTGGGCGCGGCATCCGGCCCTGGCCTCGCTGATTTCGTTCACCGTGGGCACGGCGGCGCTGGCCCTGTACGTGCTGGCCGCGCGCATTCCGTTTCCTTCGGTGTCCACGTCGTCGGCTTGGCAGTGGACGGGCGGCCTGCTGGGCGCGTTCTTCGTCACCGTGGTCACCTTCCTGGCGCCGCGCCTGGGGGCCACGGCCATGATCGCGCTGGTGCTGGCCGGGCAGATGGCGGCATCGGTGACGCTGGACCACTTCGGCCTGCTGGGCTACCCGGAGCGTCCGCTGGGGTTGTTGCGCTTTGCCGGGCTGGTGTTGGTGGCCGTGGGGGTGTTTCTGGTACGCCGGTTCTAGCTGAGGATAAACTCCCGCAAACGGCCCCGCAGGGTCAATTGCGTTCCGCCGCGCGTCGGCATATGGTGGGCAATTCCGGCTGCGAGGCAGATTCCGCAAGGGGTAGCGCGCGGCAGGTGCAAGCATTCCGGCAGGGTGATGGCAGGGGTTGCCGGGCCTTTTCCGAGGGGGAAGGCCCATGCGGCGGGTTGCTGCATCCGTTGCCGACATGGCGGGCGGTCGCCATGAACGGCGCCCCGGCGCGGGCCGCGCCGAGGTAGGGAAGTCCAGGGAAGTCGAGGGAAGGCGAAAGAGGACGGGCCGTTGCCCGACTCCAAGCGCAAGGAGTGCATCATGTCCAAGGAAAGACTTGTCGTCGCCGTGTGCGGGGCCACCGGGGCGGTGGGCCGCGAAATGCTGAACACGCTGGAACAGCGCGAATTTCCCGCGGCGGAGGTCATCCCCTTCGCCTCGGCCCGTTCCGCGGGCAACAAGGTGCCCTTCATGGGCGGCGAACTGACCGTGCGCGAACTGACCGAAGAATCCTTCCGGGGCGTGGACATCGCCCTGTTCTCGGCGGGTGGTTCCACCTCCGAGAAATTCGCCCCCCATGCCGTGCAGGCCGGGTGCGTGGTGGTGGACAACTCCAGCGCGTGGCGCATGGACGAGCGCTGCCCGCTGGTGGTGCCCGAAGTGAACGCCCACGCCCTTGCCGCGCACAACGGCATCATCGCCAACCCCAACTGCTCGACCATCCAGATGGTGGTGGCGCTGAAGCCGCTGCACGACGCGGCCAAAATCACCCGCGTGGTGGTTTCCACCTACCAGGCCGTTTCCGGCACCGGGCAGAAGGCCATCGACGAACTGGAAAAGCAGGTGCGGCAGATGTTCAACATGCAGGAGCCGGACGTTGCCGTGTACCCGCACCGCATCGCCTTCAACTGCCTGCCGCAGATCGATGTCTTCATGGACAACGACTACACCAAGGAAGAAATGAAGATGGTGCTGGAAACCGTGAAGATCATGGAGGACCCCTCCGTGAAGGTTACCGCCACCTGCGTGCGTGTGCCCGTCTTCTACGGCCATTCCGAGTCGGTGAACATCGAGACCGAGCGCAAGCTTTCGGCCAAGGAGGCCCGCGCCATCCTTGCGCAGGCCCCCGGCGTGCGGGTGTACGACAACCCCGCCCAGAAGATGTACCCCATGCCCATCGACGCGGCGGGCGAGGACGAAACCTTCGTGGGCCGCATCCGCGAGGACGAGACCATCGCCAACGGCCTGAACATGTGGATCGTTTCCGACAACATCCGCAAGGGCGCGGCCCTGAATGCCGTGCAGATCGCCGAGGCGCTGGTGGAGCGGGACCTGTTGCAGGTTCGTGACCCGCAACTGTTCCTGCGTTAATCCAAATCGTCCTTTCGCCCATTGGCTTCCGACCCGAAGGGCGCGAAGCGTGGCCGTTGGGCGAGCTTGCGAGCCTTACGGACATCGTGCGCAAAGAGGTCAAACATTGCCTGCCATGGCTTTGCTGTCCTTATCCGTAAGACTCGCGCTGCGCGCTCGCCTAACGGCTAAGGCTCGGTCAAATACGATAAGAGTATACTCCCTTATGGCAGGCAAGTTTTCCTCGCCAATGAACGAAAATCCTGATTTGGGCCGACTCGCCCATCCCCAAGGGAAATGTTAGACAGACGGCCATCCGACCCCGGCATTGCAGACCGGACGGATGGCCGCGCGTCCGCCCGGCGCAGGGGTGTTTCCCGCTGGCGCGCGGACGCATCGCCACCCACCGCGACCCACCGCAAGAAGGAGTGGTCACGCCGTGATCCCCGTGCTTGATACCGATGACTACGTCACCCGCCTGCTGTCCCGCGAACGCCCCGGCGAAGCGGGCATCATCGCTTTCTACGAGCACCGCGTGGGCGCCATTTGCCGCAACCCGCGCCTGATGCTCATGCCCCTCGACGATCACCTTGCCCATCGCGGCGACGGCATCTTCGAGAGCATGAAGTACCTGCACCGCCGCATCTACCAGCTGGACGCGCACCTGGAGCGCATGCGCCGCTCCGCCGCCGGGCTGTACCTTGCCCCGCCGTGCACCTGGGAGCGCCTGCGCGAGATCATCATCGAGGTGGCCAAGGCGGGCGGCGAGGCCGACGGTTCCATCCGCGTGCTGGTGGGGCGCGGCCCCGGCGGCTTCGGCATCGACCCCGCCGAGTGCCCGGAACCCAGCCTGTACGTGGCCGCCTACCATTTCACCCCCAAGCCAGAGGCGTGGTTCGACAAGGGGCTGACCGCCTTCCGCAGCTCCATCCCCGCCAAGCAGGGGTACCTGGCGCGCATCAAGAACGCCAATTACCTGCCCAACGTGCTCATGACCCGCGAGGCGCACGAACGCTCCATGGACGTGCCCTTCTCGTTCGACGACGACGGCTGCCTGGCCGAAACCGCCATCGCCAACGTGGCCCTGGTGGACCAGACCGGGACCCTGGTGGTGCCGGAGTTCACCAACGCCCTGGCGGGCACCACCGTGCTGCGCGCCGTGGAACTGGCCCAGGGCGAGCTGCCCGTCAGCTTCCGCAAGGTGCGCGAGGAAGAACTGCACGCCGCCCGCGAAATCCTGGTGCTGGGCACCAGCTCCGACTGCGTGGCCGTGGTGGCCTACGAAGGCCGGCCCGTGGCCGATGGCCGCCCCGGACCGGTTTCGCGCCGGTTGCGTACGCTGCTGCAGGCGGACTTGATGGAGCACGGGGTACCGTTTTAGGGAAACGAAGATGTGAAGTACGCGGGGGGAAGGGGAGAAACTTTTCGCTCTGCGGTCGCCATCCGTAATGTTCGCGCAAGCGCTCACATAACGGCTGCCGCAAAAGTTTCTCCCCTTCCCCCCGCACCCCCCCACCCCACTTCAAAAATTTTTATTTGGGGTGGGTGGGAAGGGCGCGGATTACCGTCCGGGTGGGGTGTGGTGC